>WVWN01000040.1:0-8838 GCA_011773985.1 Candidatus Zixiibacteriota bacterium
ATTAAAATTTTCTTGCAAGGGAAAAGAGGCAGGGATATGAAGAAAATAATCATACTAGTGGCCGGCGTCGCGGCGTGCGCGCCGGTCTATGTTTTCGCGACGGGGTTCGGGAGCGTCATATCTTCTTTCAAAGCGCCTAGTAATTGGCCTTTCGGCATGTCTTACCGGCCCGGGTACCTCTACATAGCGGCTTATTGCGGCCAGGTTGTGTGGCGGACGACGACCACCGGGTCCATAATAAGCTATCATCCTCTAAAAGCGGTTTGGAGTCGCGGTATAACCGTCGGGGCGGTAAACGGCCGGATTTACTATTGGGTCGTAGACCGCCGTACGTACTACGTTAACCGCTACGTAGATGGCTCGAGCTCGATACACGGCTCGTTCCCCGCGCCCGGCGGCGGCCCCTGGGGAGTCGCGTACGTGGATGAATCTCATATGTACTGTACGGGGGTGGGGGGCCTTCACCTAATACACCCTATGACGGGTTCGATTTATTCGTCTTATACGCTTAGTTTCGGGCCGGGCGATTTAGCCTACGACGCGAATGGTTACCTTTGGATAACGTACCCTCACCGCGACTATAAGTTGGTATATAAGTGTACGTTGCAGGGGTCCGTTCTGGCCTCGTTTTCTGCTATGCGGTACGGCCACCCCCACGGGTGTGCTTTCGACGGCGAGTACGTATGGATAAGTACTAGCGACGTGGAGAACGGAATATATTCTATCATACGGTTCAACGTACAGGAGCACCCCTCGGCCGAGCCGGCGTCGGTGGGAAAGGTTAAAGCTTTATTCCGCTAAGGCGGGGTGGAGCTCTTATACGCCGTAAAAGGAGGCAAGGGGATGAAGAAGGTAATATTTGCGGTCGCGGCCGGCGCAATTTTGTATCCGTTATTCGTTTTCGCGCGGCCCTGCTTCGGGTACACGCCGGATTGGGAGAGCGCGGACGAACGTTCTACAATCGAGGTCGCGTTGGCCGACTTCAACGGCGACGGTTGGCAAGTCGTTAACGGCGAACGCAAAACGGGCGACGGCCAGCGGCACGTTTTTTACCTCGAACATTTTCCGGCGCTCACGATAAATGCCGTGCGCGTAAACGGTACGCCCGTGCCGCGGGCCGATTATTGCTTCGACGCCCGGGCCGGGTGGTTCTCGCTCAAGAACGCGCCGCCCGACGGCGCCCGCGTCGAGGTGGATTACAAGTGGTCCAACCGCCTCGACTTTTTCGCCGGTAACGGGACCCGCGCTCAAACCGACAACCGCGACGTAATCTACTTCAACAAGAACGGCGAATTGGAAGCGAACCCCGGGTGGCTGTCCGAAGCGGGCAACGATACGTATACGGTGGCCGAGGCCGACTTCGACGCTGACGGCGACGTTGACGTGGCGATCGCGGCCGGCAGGACCATCAAGGTCTATAAAAACGCCGGTAACGGGTTGGAGGTACGGCCATCGTGGACCGCGATGGTTACCGTGTCGGCCGCGGGTCTCGCTTGGGGGGACGTCGACAACGACGGTTACCTCGAGTTGGCCGCTGCCGAATACAAGTTTAACGGTGGTTTTTACGTTTTCAAAAACAACGCGGGTACTTTGGACGTCATGCCTTCGTGGTTATGGCGCTCCGACCTCCCCCTTGAAGTTGCGTGGGGCGATATGGACGGCGACGGCGATATGGACCTCGCCGGCGGCTGTGCTACGCGCTATAATATGGAGTCCGGTTACGCGTACGTTTTCAGGAATAACGCCGGCGTCCTCGAAGGTGAGCCCTGTTGGCGCAACGCTCCCCCCGACTCGAATTGTGACGCCCTTGCGTGGGGCGACGTAAATGGTGACGGCTGGCTCGACTTTGTTGTAGGGGCACACGCGGGGGCCCCGAAAGACCAATACGAGGACATCTACTTCTCGCGGGCCGGCGTTTTGCCGACGAAGCCGGATTGGGAGTCTGAATACTATGACTTCTACAAGCAATCGTTCTTGGTAGATTGCGACGCCGACGGGTACTTGGACCTGGTGCAGGCTACGCACGGGTTGGAAGGTTATTTCCACAAGGGCGGCGTACTCGAGAAATACCCGTCATGGAAATATTCCGCCGGGCCGCCTTTTCACATGTTTAGTTTGCGCCTCGGCGACGTCAACGCCGACGGCTACGCAGACGTCGTAGCGGGTTGTACGCGGTCCTCCGGTTATCCCAAGGGCGGGCCGAACAAACTCTTCCTGAATAAAGGCAACATCGGCGTAAACGTTTATCACTTCACGGCCGAGGCGTATGAGAGGGGCGTCGCGCTTAGTTGGGAGGTTTCGGAGGCCGTCGCGGGTTTCAACCTCTACCGAGCGGTTAAATCGGCCCGCGTCGCCGCGGAACCGGGAAAAATAAATAAGGATTTGATAACGGGCCGCTCGCCGTACAGGTACGTAGATGACGATGTGAGCAAGGGCGTAACTTATCAGTATTGGCTCGAGGTTGTGCCGCTTAGCGGGCCGGCAGAGCGGCACGGGCCGGCCGAGTGCACGATAGGCGTCAAGGCATCCTTCGCGCTCGCGCAGAACGCGCCCAACCCCGCTCGAGCGGCCACGACGTTCGCGTTCTCGGTGCCGACGGCCTGCGAGGCTACGATTGCGATTTACGACGTTGCGGGCCGGAAGGTCATGACGGCCTTCGCCGGCGGCGCCAAACCGGGCGAGAACGAGCTCGAGGTGAACGTCTCTTCGCTCGCGCCGGGCGTGTATACGTACCGCCTCGAGGCGGGCGGCGAGGCCGCGGCCAAGCGGATGGTCGTGGTTCGGTAAAGTAAATTATCAATACGTAGCCCCTCAGCTGAGCTGAGGGGTTTTTATTTTAAAAAATATCCTTGCCGCGGGGGCGAGGCCGTGTTAACCTTGAATGGGAGACCGCTTGCGTCGCCTTAGCATATACCTTTGGCTCATGCTCTCATTTCTGGTTGCGCTCGCCGCGGCGATAATTTTGATGCCGGCGTCGGGCGGCCTGCGGCCGACCACGCTCAGCGGCGCGCTTGCCGCGTCGTCGGGTATCGCGGCCTTCTTCGTCATCGCGGCCTTCAGCCCGGCCCGCCGCGAGCCGCGGGCCCGCACGATATGGTTCCTGTTCGCGCTCGGCATCCTCGGTTGGTTCGGCTGCAAAGTTTCAACCTTCTATCACGTTTCGCGGTGGGGTACCTTATCTCTATCCCCGGGTTATCCCGACCTCCTATGCGGAGTAGGTTCCGCCCTCATAATAGCCGCTTTACTCATAAAGGTTGCGAGGCGGCCGCGGCGCGTGTCGCCCCAAGCGGTAGCGGGGGCACTCGCGGCCGCGGCGTTGGCGCTGATCGTAGTCGCCAACTTCGTCATCGCGCCGGCCTTGCGCAACCCGGCCCTGACGCCTTGGGAGCGTTTTCGGGACTGTTTTTTGGCGGTTGCCGATTTCGGCCTCGGCGCGCTCGCGTTGGTAATCATAGCTATATACGGCGGGCAAGGTATGGGGAGGCCGTGGGTACAGGTGGCAGTGGGCCTGATATTCTACGCCGTCGGCGACGCGATTTATTGGCACCTTGCCGAGGCCGGCCTGTACGGCCCCGCCGGGAACCTCGTGACCGCACTTTTTTGGACGGCCGGATACTTGCTTATTGGCCTGGGGGCCTATTATCGGCGTTTAGTTTTCAAAGGGGTAATACGGTTTCCCCCCGCGGAGAGCGAGGGCGAAGCGCAAAGCCCTTAGCGACGGCCCGCTTTTAGCTTGCCGTCCCTCGTAAAAAAAATTCTCGAGCCGTTATTTTATTTTGCTTAAACCGTCCCCGCCGGGGCTAAGAGAGGTAAGAGATGACCGAAGGTATACGCCCGGGCATAGGCGTTTTTACCGTGCGTGACCTCGTGAGCCGTGCCCGCGAGAAATTCGGCGAACGCGTTTTTGCGCAACGGCGGCTTCCCTCCGGCGAGTTTTCCCGAATAACGTATGAACGACTTTTCGACGACGTCGTCCGCCTGGGCGCGGCGCTCGGAAGAATGGGCGTGGTCCCCGGGACGCGCGTCGCCGTAATCGGCGAAAACCGCTACGAGTGGGCCGTCGCCTACTTGGCCGTGACCGGCGGCGGCGCGGCGTGCGTTCCCCTCGACCCGCTGCTGAAAGAGAAGGAACTTGGGGCCATAATGGCGAGGGCGGGCGTCGAGGTCGTGGTGTCGGCGCCGTCGTCGCTGGCCGTTTTCGCGGGGCTGAAAGGAAAGCTCGAAGGGTTACGGGAAATTATCTCGATGGGGGAGGCCGGCGAAGGCGGCGTACGTGGTTGGGCGGAGACGTTGGCCGGGGGCGAGGACGCCGCGGCGCGAGAGGACTTTATGGGCCGCGCCGTGCGGTTGGACGACTTGGCCGTTTTGTTGTTTACGAGCGGCACCACCGGCGCCTCCAAAGCCGTCATGTTGACCCATCGCAACCTGGGGGCCAACGTGGACCAGGTTTACCAAGCGCTCTACTTCGACGAGAACGACGTCTTCCTCTCGCTGCTGCCCCTCCACCACACTTTCGAGGCGACCGCGGGGATGCTCATTCCCATCGCCGGGGGGGCCGCCATAACGTACGCCCGTTCCTTTAAATCCAAGGAAATTATTGAGGACATCCGCGACGCGGGCGTAACGATGATGTGCGGCGTCCCGCTGCTCTACGAAAAGATGTTGGCGGGCTTGCGGCGTGCGGTAAGAGACGCGCCCCCCCTGACGCGCGGCCTGTTCAAAATTTTTATGGCCCTCACGCGCGCCTTCCACGTGGTTACGGGGGTGAATCTCGGGAGGTTCCTCTTCGCCGGCCTGAGGCGGAAAGCCGGCCTGGACACGATCAGGATGTTCATATCCGGGGCGGCGCCCCTTAAAGCCGAGGTCTCCCGGACGTTCTACTACCTCGGGTTGAATCTCCTGCAGGGTTACGGCCTAACGGAAACCGCCCCCGTCGTTTCCGTGAACGTGCCCCGGCGCATCAAGTTCGCCTCGAGCGGCCTTACGGTCCCCGGCGTCCGCGTTCGCATCCACGAGCCTAACGCGGAGGGCGTCGGCGAGGTGGCCGTCGCGGGGGACAACGTTATGGTGGGTTACTACGGCGACCCGGCTATGACCGCGAGCGTCCTTCGCGACGGATGGTTTTACAGCGGCGACGCCGGGTGGCTCGACCGCGAGGGATACCTTTATATAACCGGCCGGATTAAGAACGTGATCGTGACGCCCGCCGGCAAGAACGTATACCCGGAGGAGGTCGAGGTGGAGCTTGGCGCCGTGCCGGAAATTGCGGAGGCCGCGGTGATGCCCATGCGCGACGAGGCGAGCGGCCGCGAAGTCGTGGGCGCCGTAATTTTTCCCGATTACGAGTATCTCGAGGGGGAGGCGAAGCGGGCGGGCGTGCCCCTAACGGACGCGTTCGTCGAGGGCCGCGTACGCGACGCCGTTGGCGATTGTTGCCGCTCCCTCGCCGATTATAAAAGGGTAAAAATTATAAAGGTCCGTAAGGAAGAGCTACCTAAGACTACTACGAGGAAGATCAAACGTTACCTCTTCCGCGACGGCGAACAGGTAAGGGATGCGTGAAGCTTCCAAGTTCGCCCGCGCGTAATCTCGGCCGCGCGGACGCTTTAGGTCTATAAGTTGTCTTACCCTTATAAACCCACGCGGGCTGCGTTTAGTGGGTTTTAATGATTTTGCAAGATAAGTCCATAAGTACTCGGTGGGAACTCAGCTCGTTTACACTCCGTGAGGAGGTTGGAGCATGACGTACGGCAGCCAGAAGATTGAGGAGTTTCTCGATACCCTTGCCAGTTCGGCGCCGGTCCCGGGCGGCGGCAGCGTCGCGGCGTTGGCCGGGGCGTTGGGGGCTTCGCTCTTGGCGATGGTCGGCGAGATAACTATGGGGAAGAAGAAGCCGGAAGACAAAACGGCTATCGAAGAGGCGCTCAAGTTGCTCGGGCCGATGCGCGAGAGGTTCGTGGCGCTAATAGATGAGGACGCCGCAGCATTCGAAAAAGTGATGGCCGCGTTTAGAATGCCGAAGGAGGAAGAGGGCGAGCGGGAGGCGCGAAAAGCGGCCGTCGAGGAGGCGACGATAGGGGCCGCGAGCGTGCCGATGGAGACGGCGCGAACGGCGCTGGCGGCGCTCGAGGCGGGGGAAGCCCTGGCGGAGTGGGGTGCGAAGAGCGCGGTTTCGGACGTGGCTTGCGGCGCGTTGTGTCTCGAGGCGGCGGCGCGCTCGGCGGCGTATAATATCCAAATAAACGTCGCCGGCATGGAGGACCCGGAGGCCCGGGCGCTTTATGAGGGCGTGTTGGCCGAAATCGACGCGCGGCTGAGGGAGCTTTCGCGGGTCCGCGACAAAGCGGAGAGCCGCATCGGCTGAGCTTTTACGGCTCTGTAATAATTCCCGTTAAAAAAAGCTTGACACAATAAGGGCGTTATGATAACCGTTAATATAAGTGTGAAAAATGCTCCCCGGTGGGAGCTTAAGAGCTGGGTAAAAGCTCTGCGAAGGGGTTGATAAAGTGAGGAAGATGATACTTATTTTAGCTGCCGCGGCGCTCGCGGGCGCTACGGGTGCGTGGGCCGGGCGGCTGGCTGCTAAGGAAAATACGATCGAATACAAGATCGACGTCGCGTTAAAAACGCGCGAGATCGATTACGATACGTCGTTGATGTATCGGTTCTTCGCCCTTACGCCTACGACGCTGGCCCAGGTCCCGGAGAAATATCGGGCCGAGTATTACGCCGAGGATTGGGTTTCGGGGACGCCCGTCTGGCTCGAGCTTCAGGCCCGCTGGCCCCGCATGCGTCCTCAAGTACAGAAAAAATTGATCGAGGTGTACGGTAACTGTTTCGGCCCGACCGGTTTCGATAGCGGCACGAGGTACCGCCGCCTCGATTTCACAAACGCGTTCAACACGTCGTCTAACTACGGCGGCCTACCCGTCTTCCATTACGACTCGCCGCCGCTTTATTCGAAGAAAGGCAGCTTCCGCATCCACTGGGTCGAAGAGGGGCCGAACGCGATCAAAGATAAGGGAGACCTGAATAAAAACGGCATCCCGGACATGATCGAGGACTACGCCGAAGCTTTGGAATACGCGTGGAAAGTATTCACGGAACACGATTGGTTCAAGCACCCCGACCCGGAGGAACAGAAGTACTTGCCCCTCAAGGATTACTATCCGGATATCGATTACCCCCCCGACCCGGAATACGATTATGGCGGCAATGACCGTTGGGACGCGTACCTGGGTCAATTTCAGGGCGGCGTAATCGGCATGACGGCGAGCGACCCGTTCGAGTTTAGGGAAACCTACCGCAACGACCGGACGCCGTATTTCTTGCTCCGGAACGAATTCCAAAAGTTAGGTGGCTCTCCGGAGAGAGTTACCGTCGTCCACGAGCTCAATCACGGCTGCCAGTATATGTTCGATGCTGTGGAGTCGTCGCCCACCAGTACGCCCCGTTGGTACTTCGAGGCTTCCTCGACTTGGGCCCAGAACGAGGTCTTCCCCGGCGACCAGGGCGCTATAGGCCGGGCTAACGAGTATTTGGGTAACACGCTGAGGGCGCTCGACGATCCCGGCGGCGGCGGTTATATGTCGGTGATTTGGAACTACTTCCTCAGCGACTGGGAAAGCCGTTTCTGGAACCCGCCGGAATGGAAGCCCCGCCCCGCCAACTTCTGGATGGTCCGGGACGTATGGCGGGCCCTCTCAAAAGGTGACGAGTGGTATACCAAAGACCCGGCCGTGGATCGCGAGAGTAAAGAGGCCGTCGGCTTTCTCGCGGGATACTACAGCGAGGAAAACCCATACCTCGACGGCCGCGCGTGCAAGGATATATTCGAGTATTGGACCACTTGGAACTGGTTTACGGGCACGCGCGACGACGGCAAGCACTACACGTACGGTAAGCAGTTCACGACGGTTAATCCTCAGAATACCTGGGGCCCGACCGAGTACCCGATAAGGAATTACAAGCCCACCTCAGCTTTCCGTATGAACCACCTCGGCCATGGCTTCTACCGATTTAATAACCCCCTCGGTACTTGGCCGATAGCGCTCGTAACTTTCGAGGGCGACAAGGACAACGCCGACGCGACTAAAGACTGGGCGGGCGGGGTTTTCGTGACCAAGGACGGCGCGACCTGGACCGACTTGAAGGGCAAACAGGGGCAGGACACGCGCATGTTTACGCCCGAGGATAAGGGTATAATCCAGATACGCAACCCGGGCCAGTACCAGGCGATCGTCGCGATCATCAGCAACATCGCATATGCGGGATCGGAATTGCCCTTTGCCTATTCCTTCATCCCGACCCAAGATGCCCGTCCCCCGGCAGTAGTAGCCGGCCTTGGTTTAACCCAGGCCAACCCGGACTACATCGAGGTGCTGGTCGGCGCCGACGAGACGCTTTTCGGCAAAGCGGAAGCTGAAGTGTGGTTTAAGTTCGACAACGGCGAAAGGCGCGCCGAGCTTATTAGTATGTCGGCAGGGTCCGGCAACAAAAATTTCCTCGGCACGTTCGTCATGGATATAGGCGGTAAGGGCAGCGGGACGTTGAAGTGGCGGGCCGCGGACACGGGCGGTAACATAGTCTCCGGCCAGAAGGGCTTCAACGCGGGCTTCCTGGCTTCGGGCGGCGGGACCGTGGGGGGCGAACGCGCGTCGCTCAAGCTGCCGGCGGGGGCCGTCGGGAAGCCGACGTTGTTCTTGATATCGCCGCGGGAAGAGTCTAAGAAGGCCGCCGGGGTAGAGGTAACCGCGGTGGCCGCGGTCGGCGAAGGCGGCCCGGGCGTCGAGACGCTGGGCCCCTCGTACGAGTACGGCCCGGGCTGGGCGAAGCTGG
>WVWN01000040.1:8987-13330 GCA_011773985.1 Candidatus Zixiibacteriota bacterium
GAGTCGTACGCGCTCGCGGACGATTCCGGGCGTCCTTTGCCGGCGGGCGTGTACTTCTACCGCCTCAGCGCGGGTACGGACGTCGCGGCGCGGAAGATGGTGGTGGCTCGCTAAAACCGCGGGCAACCGTAAACCATAGGTGGAACGAACACCGCGAACTAAACAACTCTGTAGGAGGAAACATAAATGGCGAAAAAAATTCTGCCCTTGGTTGCGGCCGCGGCGATAATCGTGAGCTTAGGTTGCGAAGTAGAAGAGGTCGAGCCGTGGTCCCAGGCCGACTGGACGAACGCCGGTTGGGAAAGCTGGGCCAAAGGCGATTACGAAACCGCGGAGCAGGCGTTCGGTAGCGCGTTGAAGGTGGACCCGTATTATGCGGAAGCGCACGCCGGTATGGGTTGGACCCTTCTCCGTACCCAGGACATCGACGACGCGATCGACGCCTTCGAGGACGCGGTCCTATATGGCGAGCAAGTCGGTACGCCGCTCCAAATCCGGCAAGTTATATACATGGGTGCCGCGACGACGTACGAGGCGGGCGACGAGTACGAGCTCTCGGTGGCGCGCGGCCGGTATTTAGTCAACAAACTCGACGGCGATAATTTCAAGTTCCTTCCAAAAGGCGACCCCGGCGGGCACATCACGGGTTACGACTTATACGTCATCCTCGCCCTCGACTACTACGGCTTAGGGGACGCCAGTAACTGCGTGTGGGCGATCAATAGGATGCGCCGGAAAATCCAGGAGCCGGTAAACTACAAGTTTAAGAACTGGAAAGAGACTACCGCGGAGATCGAACGCCTGATCGCCAAGGACCCGAGCTAGCTCGCCGCACGTGCGATATCGGCGGGGCAGGGATTACTCCCTGCCCCTTATTGTAAAGGGTGTGTACGGCGTATGGCTTCGGCGAGGCGAAGGGTCCTGGTCGTCGACAGTTCCGACCACCGACGGGCGGGCGGTTGGTTCGTAGACTGCTTAGCAGGTTTCCCTCAACTCGAAGTCAAACGGAGAGAGGAAATAGACCCCCGCGAGCTCGCGTGGCGGGCGGTAATACTCTCGGGGTCGGAGCACTCGATCTTCGAGGATAACGACTGGTTGGGTAGGCAGCTTCAGTTCGTGCGGAGCTTGTTGGACGAGGGCGTCGCGCTCTTGGGTGTCTGTTTCGGCCATCAGCTGATATTTCGGGCGTTGTACGGTAAGGACGTATTGACGCGGAGGGCCGTCCCGGAAGTAGGGTGGCCCTCCGTGAAACTTGGCAGCCACCCCGTCTTCGAAGGCGTAGGCGAGACGATACGCCCCTATAATTACCATTTCGAAGAGGTAGCGGAAGTGCCCGGCGAATGGGAGGTCTTGGCCTCGTCCGAGACGTGCCGGGTCCAAGCGGCGCGACATAAAGAGCTGCGCGCTTTTGGCCTCCAATTCCACCCCGAGATCGCGCCGGAAGAAGGTGCCTCGAGCATCTCGCGGGACCGCCGGTACCTCGCCGTTTTCGGCCTGGACGCCGACGCCGTCGTAGCCGGTCCGAACCCCGGCCGCCGGCATTACCCGGAGGTAGTACGTAACTTCGTTGCCCGTTACGGAGGCGAGCCGTCCGAAATCGCTTGACGTAATAGTCGCCGCTCGTTAAAATTCAATAAAAATGAGGAGTTGTCGGGTATGAAGAAAGCTTATTTTACGGCAGCGGTGGTCGGGGCCTTTCTCGTAGGTTTTTACGTAGGTTGCGGCGACGAGATGGCCGGCACCGTCGGCGCGGAGCGCTACGTTTACGAGGTGTCCGAGGCGAACGTAACCGGCGCCGGGGGCCTGATCGACGTGCCCACGCTCCAGGTAGGTCAGGAGGGGGCCGGCGGGCGCGATATGGCCCAGGTCGCCGTCTACGGCAGCGGCTACGGCCAGAATAACCGGTGGCGCATGCTTTACGACGTCGACCTGATGGAAGGCAAGGTCAAGATCAAAGCCGGTAAGGGTGCCGAATACCCGTCATATTACTACCGCGTCGTCGTGATACATTGACGCGCCGATACGTTATGACTTGACTTGGCGTTCCGGCGCTATTAAAATAATATAAAATATAAAAATCGCGAGCGGGCGAAGGGGCGGATAACGCGCGGTGCCTTTCGTGTGCGCCGGCCGCGTACGGTTCGACGCCGAGCAAGGTAATTTGGATTATTACCGCGTCGTCGTTCGTTGACGGCCGCGGACGTTTAAACGAATCGAGAAGAGCTTTAAACGTAAAGGACGGAGACGATGAATAAGGGATTGCTAACGGTCGGAATCGGGTGCGCGCTAGTCGTTTCGGCGGCTTTCGCGAGTTGGCCTTGCGCCGTCGAGGATACGACGCTCTATAAGATAGAGGCCGCGGAGAAGGCCGGGAGCCTCAGCCCCGACGAAGCGTTGATGTATAAGTTCGTGGGGCTTTACGCGGCATACGGCGACGAGGTACCTGCGGCTTATCGCGGCGAATGGTACGGGCCGCAACGCTGGACGTGCGGCACGCCCGTAGTTATGGAGTTATGGCGGCGTTGGCCCCGCATGGACCCGGCCGTCAAGGCGAAGTTGCGAGAGGTCTGCGGCCTGGGCGAGACGCAGTTGGACCTCTTTGCCCGCTTTCGTCGCTGCTCCTGGGGTAATTCCTCTTACGGCGGCATTCGCGTGTACACGTACGACGTCCCCAAGGGCCATTTCCGGCTTCACTACGTCCTCGAGGGCTCGAATAAGCTCGTCGACCCCTCCGACCACAACAAGAACGGCGTCCCCGATTGCGTCGAGAAATTGGGCGCCGACTTCGAAAAAGCCTTCGGCCAATACGTCGACGATAAGTGGTACTACCATCCCGACCCGGAGGACCAGAAATACTTACCGCTCAAGGACCGTTACCGCGAGCTTGAGTGGCCCGAAGAAGGCAACGATTACGGCGGCAACGACCGTTGGGACGCGTACTTGGGCAGTTTGAGCAGCGGCGTAGGCGGCATCGCTTTTGGCGACCAGTTGTTCCCGTATACGGACCGGAACGATATGTCCGGCTACATGAATATGAGGAATTCCTACGATCCCGGCTACGGGGGCAGCTTCGGCGAACCGGTTATTGCCGCGCACGAGTTTATGCACGTTTCCCAGTTCATGATCGACGTCGGCACGCCCGGTTGGTATCTGGAAGCGTCGGCCATGTGGGCCGAGGATACCGTTTATCCCAACGCCGCGGACCCCCGCGGCCGGATGAACACCTACCTCGGGAACACGTTGAGGTCACTCGATAATACCGGCGAGGGCGGTTACATCGCCTGTATCATAAACTTTTTCCTGAGGGACTGGTGCTGGCGGTATTGGCGCCCGCCTGATTGGCGGCCGCTCGCCGGCTACCTGACGCCGCGCGAGGTCTGGCGTGCGCTCGCGAAAGGGGACGAGTGGTATACGCACGACCCCACCGTGGATCGCGACCCGCTGGATTCGATGGATTATATTATAAGACATTATAACGTGGGCCGGAACCACATCCCGGGCCGTGCGTTAGTCGACGCCTTCGAAACCTGGACCACGTGGAACTGGTTTACGGGCAATGAACGCGACGACCGTAAGCATTACCGTTGGGAGTACTCGGAGGTCGGCATACAAAACCGGTGGAGCCCGGGCGAATTGCCGATAAGGAAATACGAGCCGTCTTCCGCGTACCTAATGAATCACCTCGGCCACGGCTTCTACTATTTCAGCGGCGTTCCGGCCCACTGGCCCGCGGCCGTCTTCACCTTCGAGGGCGACCCAACCAACGTGGAACCGTCGAAGGATTGGGGCGGCGCGTTGATGGTCACGCGGGACGGTAAGACCTGGACCGGTTTAAACGGGAAGCAAGGCCAAGGTTCGGTTATGTGTTCGCCCGGCGACAAAGGCATAATCCAGGTCCGAAACCCCGGTCAATACCGCGGTCTGGTAATGATAATTAATAACGTCTCCCGAGTCGGGAGCGGCCTTAAATTCAACTACTCCGTTTACGATACGAACGACACGAGGCCGCCCGGCGTGCAGGTCACCGTCGTAAGGCCGCACGCTAACCCCGACTTTATCGAGCTCCTGGTCGGCACGGACGAAGACGTTTTCTTTAAGCCCGAGGCCGAAGTTTATTTCAAGCCCGGCGGAGGAGAGGAGCGCGCGGGCGAGGTAAGGATGGCCGGCGCCAGCAGGAGCTTCATAGGGACCTTTATCGTGGAACCGGGCGAGAACGGTTCCGGCAGGTTCCTTTGGCGCCTCGCCGATAAAGCGGGTAATATTGTAAACGGCCAGAAGAATTTCTTCGCCGGCTTCCTGGCGTCGGGGGGCGGGACCGTGGGGGGCGAACGCGCGTCGCTCAA
>WVWN01000061.1:0-1554 GCA_011773985.1 Candidatus Zixiibacteriota bacterium
GAGAAAGCGGCCCGGCGGCCACCCCGAAGGCCCGACGGCGCTCGAGGCGCGTCGGGCCTTTACAATTACCCCCCGGTGAGCTATATTAAATTCGAATATTAACGGCCGACACGCTGTACGGCACGGCCCCGGCCTTCGCTCATTTCGCCGTCGCAGGAGGAATCACGGATGAGCTTGATGAACAAAGCTATCGTCGCGACGCTGCCGCTCGTTCCGAAGCCGTTGGTGCGTCACTTTGCGAACCGCTACATCGCCGGCGACAAGCTGGAAGACGCCGTCCGCGTCGCCAACGCGTTAAACAAACGCGGCATCTGCGCCACGATAGACGTCCTGGGCGAAGAGGTCGACGACCGCGGGGAAGCGCTCGCCGCGGTCGAAGACTACAAGAGTGTACTCGCCGCCATAGACGCCGAAAAACTCGATTCGAATATCTCGCTCAAACCGACCATGTTCGGGTTGAAAATAGACAAAGGATTCTGCCGGGAAAATATCGGCGCCATCTGCGCGGAGGCCAAACGTTACGACAACTTCGTCCGTATCGACATGGAGGACTCTTCCTGTACCCAGGACACCCTCGACTTGTATTACTCGCTCCGCGAGGAGTACGGAAACGTCGGGACCGTCATACAATCGTACTTGCGGCGGAGCCTGGCCGATTGCGTGGGGCTCGCGGCGGCGAAGGCCAACCTGCGCTTGTGCAAGGGCATCTACGTCGAGCCCCGGGAAATCGCGTTTAAGGACAAGGCCGTTATAAACGCTAACTTCGGATTACTACTCGACGTCCTCCTCGGCGGCGGCTGCTACGTCGGCATCGCGACCCACGACGAGAAGATGGTCTGGGAAGGGTCGCGAGCCGTCCACAAGTTCGGCCTTAAGCGCGACCAGTACGAATTCCAGATGCTCCTCGGCGTCGACGCCAAACTCCGCGACGTCATCGTCGCACAGGGCCATAAACTCCGTGTATACGTTCCCTTCGGGACCGCCTGGTACCCCTACTCAACTCGCCGCCTCAAAGAGAACCCGCACCTCGCCGGCCAAACTTTCCGCAACATCTTCGCAAAATACGAATTCGAATAACGCGCCCGCCCGCTTAGCGCGCGCCGCCCGCCCGGGCGGCTTTATTATTTGTGGAAAGATTCCGACGCCGTTACGGCCGCGAACGCCGCGACGTCACGCGTAACGACCTCGATATAAATCCAGCGTGGCAATATACACAACTACATTATTTACCTTGCTTAGTCGACGGGGCCGTGTTAGCTTTCAAAAATTTTATCTTCCCGGAGGTCCCGCGCCGATGTCGTGGCTCGCCGTCCTTCTCGCGGTGTCGCCCGTAATCGTTATCTTCATCCTCATCGCGTTCCTGAAAAAGGCCGCGGATACCGCGGGCGTCATAGGTTGGTTCTTCACCCTGGCGGTCGCGATTTTTCTTTTCAAAACGTCGCCCCGCGTTTGCCTGGTGGCGAGCGCCGCCGGCATAATCGAGTCGCTACCCATCACGCTCATGGTCGCGGCCTCGCTCTTTCAAATGGGCGTAATGTTGGAGTGCGGCGCCGT
>WVWN01000061.1:1560-4583 GCA_011773985.1 Candidatus Zixiibacteriota bacterium
CTTCTCACGGCGCTGGGCGCCACGCCCGTTTCGATCCTGCCGCCCATCATGATAGCGCTGGGTTATTCCTCCTTCGTCGCGATCGCGCTGCCGGCCATAGGCTACGACGCCCTGTGCACCTACGCCTTGCTCGGCATCCCCGTAGTCGTCTTCGGCTCCTTCACGGGCCTGGAGCCCAACGAGGCGGGGCGGTTTTTCGCGAGTTACATGCCGGTCATTTCGACGGGAATCGCGTTCGGCATGTTGTACCTCGTGGGCCGGTTTAAGATGATGTTGCGGGGCGCGGTGCCGACTATATTGGCGGGCCTGACCGCCGGCTTCGTCGCCATCGGGATGAATCGCATCGGCGCGACCACGCTCACGGGGGTGGGCGCGGGCGCCGCGGTCGTCGCCGTGATGGCGGCGTACGTCGCCGTGCGGGGAGGCAAGTTCTACGATAGGGGCGCGCCGAGCGAAGCGGACGTCGCCGCCCGGGGCCGTATGTCCCTCGCCGCCGCGGTTTCACCCTGGCTGATGCTGGTCGTCGCCGCGGCCATAATCAACACCCCGAACCTGCCCGTCTTCGACCTCCTCTTCAAAAAGCTCGCGATGCCCGTGGAGATTATCCCTGGCGCGCCCGTAGCCGTCCGGCTCTTCTGGCAGGCTTATTTCTGGGTTACGGTAACGACCTTCCTCGCGCTGCCGTTTTTGAAACCGACCCGCCTGGAGTTCGCGCAGGCGACGCGCAAGTGGGCCCGCCGCGCGTGGCGGCCGGCGGTGGCCGCGGCCGTATATTTCGCGATCGCCTACGTCATAAACCATTCCGGCAAGGTCGCGGGCGCAGAGGGATGGACGCTACCCGTGCCGGGCCGGAATATGGTATTCGTCCTCGCCCACGCCGCGGCCGCCACCTTCCGCGACCTCTACGGCCTCGTGTCCCCCTTCCTCGGCCTCTTGGGCGGCTTTATCACCGGGTCCGAGACCTCGTCCATCGCGATGCTCACGCAACTTCACCTCGATACCGCCGCGGTGGCAGGCAAGATAAGAACGGTGGGGCTAATCTGGGCCGCGGCTTCCGGCATCGGCGGCGGCCTGGCCTCGGTCATCAGCCCGGCCAAGCTCCAGAACGCCGCGGCCATAATCGACGCCATAGGCGAGGAGGGCACCGTCCTCCGGAAGACGGTGGTCGTCTCTCTCGCCATAACCGCCTTATGCGCGTTGATGACGTTGCTCTGGACGATATAGGTTAAGTAAAGCCGATGGCGAAAAGAATCCGTTTTTATTTTCCCGGAATATTATCCTTCCTTTTGGCGGGCACCGCCGGGGCCGACTTCGAAGTCGTAAAGTCCACCCACGGCAGCCTCGTACTCTCGGGCTACGCCATAGGCCGCTACACCTACGAAGAAGGCGAGGACCTCCCCGACCAACCGGCCGCGAGGAGCAACTTCAACTGCCGCTCCGCGAGCCTCATCTTCGCGGGCGACGTCTTCAAATACGCCGGGTACTTCATTTACTTCGACCTCGCTTGTTCGCCGGCCCTTATGGACGCGTACGGCACCCTCAAAATCATACCGCATACGGAAATACGCGCCGGCCAATTCCTCGTCCCCTTCAGCCGCGAGTCCTACACGTCGACCTCCAAGCTACTGTTAATAGACCGCTCCCTCGCCTCGGCGAATATCGCGCCGCCCCTCGGCCGGGACGTCGGCGTGCAGGTCGAATATAAAATCGGCGCCGAGGGCAAACCTTACTGGGGAGCGCTGGCCGTCGCGGGCGTCAACGGCTCCGGGCCGAACCGCGGCGACGAGAACAACGCCAAGGACGTCGCGCTCCGCCTGGCCGGCAATCCGTTCCCTTGGGATAAGGCCGAGGGATTCGTAGTCGAAATTTATTACTACCTCGGCAAGCCCGCGTTCTACAACCCGGCGAACCCGCTCGAGCGTTGGGGGACGGCCGATGGCCGGCGTTACGGCGCGTGCCTCGCCCTCGAGCGCGAGCGCGTCACGTTCCAGGCGGAAGCGCTGCGCCGCAAGGTGACGTACGAGCGGCCCTACGGCGCCACGTACGAGGAGTCGGAAGCGGGTTACTACGTTCAGGCCAGCTACAAGGAACCGCTACCCTGGCCCTGGCTCCAAATCGTCGAGCCGTGCGGCCGGTGGGAGAGCTACGACGCCGACCTCCAGACGGACGTCGGCGCGCTCCGGGCGGTGACGGGCGGCCTGAACCTGCACTTCGACCCGGGCCACCACTGCAAGCTCATGGCCAATTACCAACATTTCATAGAAGAGGGCGAAAAAATAGACAACGACAAAATCTCGGCGCAGTTCCAGGTGAGGTTTTAGTAAACTCAAGAATGTAAAAGGCCGCCCGGCGGGGCGGCTTTTTATTACCGGGAAATTTCTTCGTAATCTAATCAAGCCGGTTTTAATAAGTTAAGCGGTTGCGGCCTTTTTAGGCGCAACCGCTTTTTTTTCAAGTAATTAACGCTGGAAAGAAATGACGGTAATTAATGGTAATTAATTAAGAAGCGGTGGAATTTTAACACAAAATTAACACAAAAACGCCCGGCGAAATGCCGGGCGATTTTATGAAGGAGCATACCAATATGCGCGAGGTCACCTAAACAACGCCTTCACGCGGCCGAGGGAGGCCGGCGTGGCAGGAGGGTTGGAATAAACGAGTGCCGGGAGGAGCCCCGGCTGGCAGCCGGCCTCCGCAACGGTTCCAAGCTATTTCGAACGAAGTCATTTTGGGCGACTTACCAGTCACCCCTACCGGAACAACGTTTTAATTCTGCCGAGGGAGGACGGCGCGACGGCGAACTGTTGGTCGTCGACGAAGTATTGGATGCGGTGGTTGCTACAATCGGCGACGTAAAAATACGCCCCGTCCGGCGTAACGGCGATGCCGCGGGGATAGCTAAATTGGCCGTTGCCCGTCCCTTCCGAGCCCCACTTCCCGAGGAACGAACCGCTCGAGGTAAAGTATTGGATGCGGTGGTTATTCGAGTCTACTACGTAAATGTTGCCGTTCGAGACGACCGC
>WVWN01000048.1:0-28351 GCA_011773985.1 Candidatus Zixiibacteriota bacterium
GTCCAAGGATTTGCCCGCGACCGTCGCCGAGGCGAGCTTGCCCCCCGGGCCTATAACGTAACTACAACCCGACACCTGCAGGAAGCCGCCCTCGCCTACCTTCTCGCGCGCGCACAACGCCAGCGCTTCCCGCAGCGCCGCGCCCGGAACGTCGAGCACGACGACCTCGTTGCCGAAGGGCAGCGCCGTCAATACGTCGCCCAGCGTAATCTCGCCCGGGCCCAGGTCGGCGCGGACGCCGCCGCCGTTCACGAGGGCCACGTCGGCCCCCGTCGCCTCGCGCACGACGTCCGCGACGAAGTCGCCGAAATTGGTCTCCTTCTCGGTAATGGCCTTACGGCTCAGCACGGTATCGACGTTGCCGACGACGACATCCAGCTTTTCGGAAAGGCCCGTTTCGTATCTATCTATCACGGCCTTGACCGCTTCGGCGTCCGGCGCCGCGGCGGTAACAGGCATCAACCGGTATCCCCTCAGCTCGAGCTCGCCGCCGTCGGTAACTTCTAAATCCAACCGCCCGAGATATACGCCGTACTCGTAGGCCGAACATACAAGCGTCTTGCCGACCGCCGCGGCCTCGGCGACCTCGGCATGAGTGTGGCCGCCGACGACTACGTCCAACGCCGGGACGGCCCGGGCGAGGGCGAGGTCGTTCTCGAAACCTTGATGCGCGAGCGCGACGATTACGTCGGCCTCGCCGCCGTATTCATCTACTAACGCTTTCGCCGTCGCCGCGGGGTCCGCGAAGTCCAAGCCGACGACGTTGCGCGGCGCCGTCGTTATGGGCGTCTCGGGCGTGGTCAAGCCGATGACGAGGACTTTCTCGTCGCCCGCGGCGAGCCAGACGAAGCCATCCGTAAAAGCCCCGTTACCGGCCGCGCCGGCTACGGTCACGTTGGCGCTTATGACGGGAAAATTGGCCAAGGCTATAAGCCGTCGTAAATTCTCCCGGCCGTAGTCGAGCTCGTGGTTGCCGAGGCACATCGCGCTCACGGCCATCTCGTTCAGGCAAGAGAACTCGACCTCGCCGCGGTAGACCGTCGAATACGGCGTACCCTGGAGGACGTCCCCGGCTATCAAGAGAAAGGTCGGCACGCCGGCGGCGTCNNACTTCACCCTCGACGCCCGGCGCCTCGAACGGCTCGAGGCGCGCGTGGAAGTCGTTGAAGAAGAGGATGGTGAACGGCTGGGCCGCCCAGGCGGCGCCCGCGTAAATTAGTATAAGTAAAAAGGCCTTTGCGATCCTAGCGCCCATAGGTCACGACTCCAGGTAAATATGTGTTCGAAGTTTTAATCGCCGGTCCCCACGACTGAGATTAAATCGCCGTCGACGTTATATATCCGTTCTCCGACTTGCCAATCTCGCGGCCATCCTTCAACTGGTTGAATATTCAAAATAATTAAACGTACCCCAAACGTCGCGATGCCAGCGCTAAAAGTATTATAATCAGCGCATTACGCCTCACAATTAAACCACTTCTTTAACTTAAATTTACCTCGCTTACGCCGCCGGCACGACGTACGGGCCGCCGAAGATATGGGCCTGGAATTTTTGGAGCTTGGCGTCCTCCCACTTATACGCGTCGGGCGGCAGGCCCGCCTTCATACACACGCCCTCGAGGAAACGCTCGCGGTCCCAGCCCTGCTCGGGGGCGACCTGCGGCAAGAGGAGGCCGCTGCGGCCTTCCGCTTCGATAACGAGGCCGTCCTCGCCCACGACGATCTCGTTCGGGTCCTCGACGGCCCGTAGCGGCGTCATTACCGATATCTCGATATGGAGCGTCGGGAGCTCAGCCGGCGTCACGGGCGGGAAGCGAGGGTCGCGCAACGCCGAGTTTATCGCCATGTCGCGCACCGCGAGGTAGAGCGGGACCGTCGGCAAGACGTAGCCGATGCAGCCGCGCAACATGCCGTAACTTTTCAACGTAACGAAGACGCCGCGTTCCTCGAGCAACTCGGCGGAGGCGGGCCGCGGCGGCTCGTACGTGCGCCCCTCCCCGACCGCGGCGCGCAGCGTCTCACGCGCGATCCTCAGGAGCTCTCTCTCGTCCGGCGTCGTCGCCGGCCGCTCCTCCTCGCGCGGGGCTTCGGCGCTCTCCGGTGGACTCACTTCAACCGGCTCCTTTCGTTTGCAGGCCGCCCCGGCGAACGCAAACGCGCCGAGGCAAAACCATATCCCAAAACGACTTACGTTCACGTCCATAACATAACACGACCGGTATTGCCTCACGGGCCACAGATGGTCAAGCCGGCGCGCTTAATCCGCCGAGGACGCGCCCGGGGGATTCGCGAGCGACCGCCCGAGTGCTTGACGGCCCGGCCCAACCTTTTCGACGACGCCGCGGCACTTGCCCCTTTTCTGTGAAAAAAAGCCGCAGCATTCGGTTAAATTTACCATATCTAAGATAAGTCCGCAAGGACGAGCGCCAGCCGATACTTAAAACGACGCTAACGTCGCGATATAGAGGTCCCCGTCTCGCGGCTTCGGGAGGCCACCGCCGGGCGCGGGCTTCGCGCGGAACGTGGCGCACTACGACCGGCAGTAACCGCCGTCCCGGTTAAGAAAAATTCCTTGCAATAAATCGCACATTTTCGTAACATTAACGCACGTTGTTCTAAATCGGGCGTGGGACCTATGCCCGGCGGGGGGCCTCACGAAGACGTGGCCGTTTTTATTTTACCGGCAACCGGGGCGGTTATGCCCTAGGCCTTAGAAACGTTAAAAATCTTATCCAATTCGTCAGCCAAAATAAACTTTACAAATACGAGAAACTATGGTATAAGGCTTCACTCCGAAAGTAGGCTAACCCTAACCAACGAGGAGGTAGCTCGACATCGTAGAAAAGCGGGCCCGGGTGAACCGGCGGATACGCGTCCCGGAGGTTCGCCTAATTGACGAGGAAGGGAAACAGGTCGGCGTGATCCCTACCAAGGAAGCGCTGGCCCAAGCGGAAGAGAAGGGGCTCGACCTGGTCGAGGTCGCGCCCCAGGCAAAACCGCCCGTTTGCCGGATAATGGATTTCGGCAAATACCTTTATGAACAACGCAAACGCCAACGCGAAGCCCGTAAGGGGCAAACCGGCGGCCTCGTCAAAGAGATAAAAATTAGCTCGAAAATAGAAGCGCACGACATAAATTTTAAAATCAACCACATAATAAAATTCCTCGAGCAAAAAAACCGCGTAAAGGTCACCGTCGTCTTCCGAGGGCGAGAAGTATCCCACGCCGAGCGGGGCCAGGAACTACTCGACCATATTATCTCGTTGCTCGACGGTTACGCCGTGGTCGAGAACCCGCCCAACCTCGACGGCAGAAACATGACGATGTTGCTCGGGCCGGCTAAGAAGCGATCTCCCCCGACCGCGAGCGAGTAAGGCCCGAGCGCGCGGGTCAAGGAAATGCCCAAAATGAAGACCAAACGGGGCGCGGCCAAGCGTTTCCGACGTACGCCCCGGGGAAAAATCCTGAGGTACCGCTCGTACGGCGGCCACCTCATGACGGGTAAATCGCCGCGACGGCGACGGCGTTTACGGCAAAAAGCTCGCGTGTCTCCGGTTGACGAGAAACGGGTTAAGGCATTGCTCCCGTACGCCCGGCGAAAGCGTTAGCGTATCCGCGAGAAAGGTCCCCATGGTAAGAGCAACCAACGCGCGCCAGAAGCGGCGTCGGCATAAAAAGGTTCTCGAGAGAACCAAAGGGTTCCGCGGCGCCCGCAAGAACCTATACCGGATCGCGCGCAACGCGGCGTTCAAAGCCCGGCAACACGCGTACGCGGACCGCCGGCGCCGGCGCCGCCTCCTGAGGAGCTTGTGGATAACCCGGATTAACGCGGCCGTGCGGCCTTACGACCTCCCATATAACCGTTTTATGCAAGGCCTCAAGAAGGCGGGGGTCGACCTGGATCGGCGTACGTTGGCCGAGACGGCGGCACGTTCCCCGGAGGCCTTCCGCGCGCTGGTCGACGTCGCCCGAAAAACGTTGGACGAGGCGTGAGGCCGGCGGCAAACCGCGCCCTCGTCCCCCGGCGGAAAGAATACCTATGGCAATCAACGAAAGACCGGTCGTCGCGTTAACTATGGGCGACCCGGCCGGGGTAGGCCCGGAAATAGTTGCCAAGTACGTTGCCGGCCCGAGGAAAAGCGACCTCACATTAGTCGTCGTAGGCGAGCAACAATTACTCGAGGAAACCGCCCGGAGGCTAAAGCTTAATTTCCCGAACCTAAACGTGATAACGCGGCCCAGCCGCGACAAGTTCGTCCCGGGCGCCGTCAACTTAGCTTCGTTAAAGGCGAGAGGCCGCAAAGACGTCGAACCGGGCAAGCCCGACGCGAAGACCGGCCGCGCGGCGATGGCATTCGTGGAAAAAGCTACGGACCTCGTTATGCTCAACGAAGTAGATGCCATCGTTACCGCGCCCATCTCGAAAAAAGCCATAAACGACGCGGGCTATTACTTTGCCGGCCACACGGACTATTTCGCCAACCGAACCAATACCTCGAAATACGCCATGTGCTTCCTCGGCGACAACTGGCGCGTCGCCTTGGTTACTTCGCACCACGCGTTGAGGAAGGTGCACGCAAAAATAAAGTTGGCTCGCGTCATCAGGACCGTTTCCCTTTTCGACGAATTCCTGCGGGCTATCGGCGTAAAGGCACCGCGGATTGTCGTAGTCGGCCTTAACCCCCACGCGGGCGAGGCCGGCCTTTTGGGCACGGAAGAAATCAACGAAATCGAACCGGCCATCGGCGCTTGCCGGGCCCGAGGAATTTCGGCCGACGGGCCGATGAGCGCGGAAGCGGCGTTTATTAAACATCTCGACAACAAGTACGACGGCGTCGTCGCGATGTACCACGACCAAGGCTTGGTTCCGCTGAAAGTTTTAGCGCCCCACAGAACGGTACACGTTACCCTCGGCCTACCCTTCGTTAGAACGTCGGTGGGCCACGGGGCCGGATTTGATATCGCGGGGCGAGGCGTCGCGAAAATCGATAGCTTGAGGAACGCCGTAAACCTGGCCGCGAAACTCGTCCGAACGACGCGTCAACGTTGACGGCCGGGCGCTCGCGCCCGCAGGTCATTTCCCACCTTGACTAGCTTGAAGCGAAAAGCGCGAAGCAGGGTTACGGAAAGCGGCCGTACGGACGTGGCCGTCGAAAACGCGGCCCAATTGCCGTGCGGCGAACTCTATACTTTGGTAAGCTCCCTCGCCCACGAGATACGGAACCCGTTAAACGCGCTATCCGTAAACCTCAACTTGCTCTCGCGCGAAATCGGCGACGGCCCGGGCAGCGACAAACTTGGCGCGGCGCTCAAAGAAATCCGGCGGCTCGACGACCTGTTGACCGCCTTCCTCCGATTCGCGCGCCCCAAGGAACCCAACGCGCGCGAATTAAAGCTAAGCCGTCTTTGGGCCGATTTGGAGACCTTCATTATACCGGTCGCGGCCGCAAGCAGCGTGAGACTCGATTTTAAGAAAACCGCCGACGTAGCCTTAAGGACCGACGGCGACCTTTTAAAACAAGCATTATTGAACGTCATCTTAAATTCACTCGAGGCCGGGGCCAGCCGGGTCGAGATAACCGCGGAAGAGCGCGACGAGGAAGTGGTTATATCGGTAACCGACGACGGCCCGGGTTTCAGCGAACCGGCGCGGGCCTTCGTGCCGTTCTACTCGACGAAGGCCGAAGGCTCCGGCTTGGGTTTGCCCACGTCGCGCGCCATCGCCAGTTCTCTGGGGGGTGTTCTCGAGTTGGGGCAAGCGCCCGGGGGCGCGGAAGTCCGTTTAACGATCCCGAAGAGGATACCCTAAGTGGGCAACGTTACAACTATAGGAGGATCTCGATAGCTTATGTCCCCGAAGAAAAGCCGTTGGAATCGCGAGAAGATAGCGCACGAGGTAAAACAGCTGGCCGATAGAGGAATTCGTCTAACGGTCAAGAACGTCTCGCGCGAGCACTCGGCCCTGTACAGCGCCGCACTCAGGTACTACAGGAGCTGGGGCGACGCCGTTAAAGCCGCCGGCATCGACTACGACTCCATAAAAAGGGAAAGCCGGCGCGAAGCGGTGAAAAAAATTACTAAATGGAACCGCGCGCGTGTCCTCGAGGAGATTAAAAAAGTCCCGTTCGATAAACTCTGGTACGTCTACAAGAACGACGTCGCTCTGCACTCCGCGGCGCGCCGGGAATTCGGCTCGTGGCGCAAGGCGCTCGAGGCCTCGGGTTACGATTACGACGAGGTGAACAAAGCGGCGGGTACGCGGTACACCTCCTGGACGAGGGAAAAGATAATAAGTATGGTCCGCGAGCTACCGCCGGGCCACCTGTCCTACGGCAACATGACGAAGGAGAACCTGCTCCTTTACTCCGCGGCGTACCGGCGGTTCGGGAATTGGCAAAACGCGCTTCGCGCCGCCGGCCTGCCGGAAGAGCTCATTAAAAAGAGCTTCAAGAATCGGAAGTGGTCGCCCGAGCGCATAATCGAAGCTATTCAAAATCGGTATCGCAGCGGCGGAAAGCTCGCGAGCGGGTACATGCAGCGCCACGACCCCAGCCTGTTTTCGGCCGCCTTCCGGCGCTTCGGGTCCTGGGGCGAAGCCATCGCCGCCGCGGGTATCGACTACAAAACCATTCTCCGGAACAAGGCGCACACGCGCTAAAGGCCAAAACATACGAGGCACGAAAAAGCCCCGGCTTAAACCGGGGCTTTTCCTTTTGCTCCGTCGGCCTTAATTCTCCATCTCGCCCGTTCGTGAGCGTTGTCGTATGAATGCCGGGATGTCAAATTCGGACCCGAGTAAGGCGTCGTCGAAATCTATGGGCATCCCTTTAGGGGGGGCGGGCGGCAGGGGCGCCGCGTGGACCATCGACGCCGCAACTCCCGCCTCGTCGAAGATACCCGCCTCGCGCATCGCGGGTGCTTCGAAGCCGGTCGCGATTACGGTTATGCGGAACTCCTCCAAGCCTTCCTCTACTACCGCGCCGACGATTACGTTCGCGTCTTCGTCGGCGACCTCGTTAACTATGTCTACGGCCTCGTTGATCTCGTGGAGCGTCATATCGGAGCCGCCCGTGACGTTGATGAGAATCCCGCGGGCCCCCTTAATGTTTATACCGTCGAGCAGAGGGCTGGAGATGACGTTCTGCGCCGCGAGGGCCGCCCGGCCCTCCCCCGCGCCGACGCCCGTGCCCATAATGGCGCTGCCGCCGGCCTCGGACATCACCGCCCGCACGTCCGCGAAATCGACGTTGATAAGGCCGGGGACCGTAATGAGGTCCGATATCCCCCGCACAGCTTGAACCAACACCTCGTCGGCCAAGCGGAACGACTCCGTTATCGTCGTCTCCCGCGCCACGATCTTCAAAAGCTTCTCGTTGGGGACGATGATGAGCGTGTCGACTTTGTCCGCCAACTCCGCCAAGCCGGCCTCAGCTACCTTGAGACGGCGCGGCCCCTCGAAATGGAACGGCCTCGTCACCACGGCTACGGCGAGGGCACCGATCTCGCCCGCTAAGTCGGCGATTATGGGCGCGGCGCCCGTGCCGGTACCGCCGCCCATCCCCGCGGTGAGGAAAATCATGTCGGAGCCCTCGAGCGCGCGGTAGAGGGAGTCGCGGTCCTCTTCCGCGGCAAGGCGGCCGACGTCGGGCCTACCGCCGGCACCCAATCCCTTGGTGAGCTGCGAACCGATCTGAACCTTCTGAAGCGCCTTCGTCTGACGCAGCACCTGGGCATCGGTGTTTGCGACGATAAACTCCACTCCGCGGATTTTGGCGTCTATCATCCGGTTTACCGCGTTGCCGCCGCCGCCGCCGATACCTATGACCTTTATGGTCGCGAAGTGCTCGTATTCCGGCGTAAATTCAAGCATCTTATTACCTCCATTAGAAGATATTTTCCATCCACGATCTCATTTGGGTAAGGATCCTATGAAATATAACCGCGTCGTTGTCCGCGCCGTCGAAGAAGCGGCATTCCTCGGGCAAATCGTAGAGGATAAGGCCGACGCCGGTCGCGAATATGGGGTCGGCTACGGACTCGGAAAGGCCGGTGACGCCCAGCGGGACGCCGATGCGCGTAGGCATATTGAAGATCTGTTCGCTGAGTTCGGCTATGCCTTCCATATTGCCGCAGCCGCCCGTGAGTACGACGCCGGCCGCCAGTTGTTCGGCGTAACCCGATTGGCCTATCTCGCGCTTGATTAAGGTGATTACCTCCTCCAACCTCGCCTGGACGATCTCCGCGATGTAGCTGCGGTCTATCATCCGCGCCCGCCTGCCGCCCACGTCGGCCACCTCGACCACGCCGTCTTCGGAAACGAGCGACGTCA
This sequence comes from Candidatus Zixiibacteriota bacterium, assembly GCA_011773985.1. Classification (GTDB taxonomy): domain Bacteria; phylum RBG-13-66-14; class B26-G2; order WVWN01; family WVWN01; genus WVWN01. The sequence continues at coordinate 8,330 of WVWN01000048.1, forward strand.
TCGCCACCGCGTACTTCTGTTTTATCTGCTCCGCGGCCAGGCGGGGCGTTCGTAAACCTACCGCCAAATCGCGCGTAACCTGGTCGCCCCCCACGGCGAGTACCGACGTATGGCGCACCGAGCCGTCCTGGAAGATGGCGATGTCCGTCGTCCCGCCGCCCATATCGACCAACGCCACGCCGAGCTCCATCTCGTCCCGCGTCAGGACCGCGCGCGCGGAAGCCAGCGGCTCCAGGATCAACCGGTTTACCTTCAACTCCGCCCGCGTCACGCTCCTCACGAGGTTCTGCGCCGAAGTCACGGCCCCGGTCACGATGTGGACGTCCGCCTCGAGGCGAGTCGCGATCATCCCTCGCGGGTCACGTATGCCGCGTTGGTCGTCCACCGCGAATTCCTTCGGGAGAACGTGGAGCACTTCCCGGTCCACGGGAAGCGCGATCGCCTTGGCTTGCTCGACGCACCGCTCGACGTCCTTTCTCGTTATCTCGCGGTCCGCGCTCGAGATAGCGACGATGCCTTTGCTATTCAAGCTTTTAATATGGCCGCCGGCGATACCCACGTTCACCGCGGCGACCTCCAAGCCCGCCATCTGCTCCGCCTCGCGCACCGCCTCCACTACCGATTGGACCGTACTCTCGATGTTAACCACCATGCCGCGCTTGCTGCCCAGCGAGGGCGCGAGGCCGGTACCCAAAATCTCCACCGCCGGCCCATCGTTCTGCTTCGCGATCACGCAGCAAACCTTGGTGGTGCCGACGTCCAAGCCCGCAACTACGTTAAACCTGTCCGTCATCCGCGGAACCACCTCCCGCGCCGCCGGCGCCCGCCTTCCGGTACGTTACGATAACGTCCGTACCGAAACGCACGTCGTACGTCGCGCCGCCGTGGCCGTTCGCCCGCGTCGCCTTATAAACCCGCCGAAGGCGCCGGGCCGTCCGTTCGTCGAAGTTGGCGCTATATTTTATGACGTAACGTCCGGCCGCCAACGCGACGACCCGGTCGTTAACGTCGACGTATTCGATAGCCGCGGCCCAAGCGGGGTCAACCCGGCTTAGCGCTTCCAACGTAGCCAAAGCCTCCCCCAGCTCGCCGCGGCATAGCCTTTTACCCGTGACGTCTCGTGCCGCCCGGTACCGCACGCCGACGAGTATCGGTAAATCCTCGTAACCCGCCGTCATAGGCCCGAGCACGACGCCATCACTCGATACTTTATACAACTCGCCGTTCAGGACGAAGGTCGCCGTGGCCGGCCTCTCCTCCACCGCGATGACGACTTCCGCCGGCAGCCGCCGTGCGACCTTCGCCCGCCTTACGCGGGGGTGCCGACATATTTTCCGTTCGGCCTCCTCCAGGTCGGCCCAGAACAGGTTATCGCCCGCCTCGAAGCCCGCGGCCGCCAAAACTTCCCGCGCCGTGAGATACGACGTCCCACGTACGGTATATCCGCCAAGCCGCCACGGCTTGGAAGTAACCGACGCGTAGACGAGATATCCCGACAGCGCCAGCGCGGCCAAGACCGCGGCCGCGGCCGCCAACTTCTTCCCGAGTCCCGCGCCGCCCCGCCGTCGCCCGCTCCGGCGTGCCCGCGGCGGGTCCAGCCATAAAGTTTTAAGCATTACTGAAATCACCCAAGAGTTGTATTTCAAGCTCCAACGTCACGCCGAATTTCTCTCGAACCGCCTCCCGGACCTCCTCGATAAGGCCATATATATCCGCGGCGCTCGCGCCACCACCGTTAATGATGAAGTTGGCGTGCTTCGTCGAAACCGACGCCGCGCCTCGCGCGCGGCCCTTAAGGCCGGCCTTGTCTATCAACTCGCCCGCGGGAGAGCCTTCGGGTGGGTTCTTGAAAACGCACCCCGCCGACGCCTCGCCGACGGGTTGGCTGTCGGCCCGGCGGGCCTTGTACTCCTCGGTAAGGTCCCGGACGCGGCCGCCGTCGGACGGAACGAGTCTGAGCGCCACTTCCGTAACCGCGAACGGCCGCGGAACCGGGAAGCGGGCGCCGCGGTATCCGGCCTCGACGTCGCCCGAGCCCAGTTGGAGGCGAGAGCCGTCGGCGCCCACGAGCGCGACGTATTCCACCCGGTCCCACATCGCCGAGCCGAAAGCGCCCGCGTTGGTACAAACGGCACCGCCGACCGTCCCCGGTATGCCGGCGGCCCACTCCATTCCCGCCAGTCCCATCTCGAGGCAGCTTTGGACGAGCGACGGCAGGAGGCGTCCCGCTCCCACGACCACCTCGCCGTCGTGCGCCGAGATGTGCGCCAACGTGCGGCATATTTTCAGGACGACGCCGTCGAGGCCGGCGTCGGCGACGAGTACGTTGCTACCGCCGCCGATGACCCAGGTATCTTCGCCCGAAGTAAACGACGTACACACGTCGTCGACCGTGGCCGGGACTATGAGGTATTTCGCCGGGCCGCCCACGCGGTAGGAAGTGTGGCGCGCGAGTGCCACGCCCTCGGACACCGAACCTTCAACGCGGTCCTGCCAGCGCTTTGCCGCGCCGCCGTCAATTGGTGAGAAAACGCAATACATCCTCTGCAACCTTCCAAACGTCGCCCGCGCCGACGTGCACGATCACGTCTCCCGGCCGCATCACCGCGGCTACTTTCGACGGTACGTCGGCTTTGTGAGGAACGTGGTGTACGTCCCGGTAGCCGAGGTGGACCAGGCCCGCGACGATGCCTTCCTCGGAAACGCCGGCGATTGCGGCCTCCCCCGCAGGATATATGCCCGTCACGATGACGACATCCGCCCCGGAAAGGGCGCGCGGGAATTTTTTAAGTTGGTCCCGCGTTCTCGAGTAACGGTGCGGTTGAAACACAGCCACCAGACGCCTCCCGGGATAAGCCTGGCGCAACGCGGCCAACATCGTCTCGATTTCCCGCGGATGGTGGGCGTAATCGTGCATTACCGTTACCGAACCCTGGACCTCGCCGAGCCTTTGGAAGCGCATTTCAACCCCTTCGAACTCGTCCAACGTTCTTTGGATAGTGACGAAATCAACGCCTACGACGGCCGCGAGAGCCGCGGCCGCGCCAGCGTTCAACGCGCTGTGCTCCCCGGGTAGATTTATCGTGAGGCGCCCGAGCCGCTCGCCCCTCAGCGTTAAGTCGAACGACGTCTTAAGGCCTTCGCCGACGACGTTCGAGATGACGACGTCCCGGCCGGGGGCGGTGCCGTACGTCAGCGTAGGTTTCGAGATTCGCTCGAGAATAGCCGCGACGCCGGCGTCGTCCGCGCACGCCAGGCACAACCCGTAAAAAGGTACTTTGTTTAAAAATTCCACGAAAGTTTCCTTTACGTGTTCGAAGTCGCCATAGTAGTCAAGGTGGTCCTCGTCAACGTTCGTACATAACGCGTAGATGGGAGCAAGCTTCAAGAAAGAGCCGTCGCTCTCGTCGGCCTCGGCGACGAAATATTCCCCCTCGCCCAATTTCGCGTGCGTGCCCACGCGGTTCAGGCGGCCGCCTATGACGAACGTCGGCTCGAGGCCCCCCTCGGCGAGAAGCGTCGCCAGAATCGACGTCGTCGTGGTCTTCCCGTGCGTACCGCAAACCGCGATTCCCTTCTTCAACCTCATAAGCTCGGCCAACATCTCGGCCCGGGGGATGACGGGGACGCGGCGCCGCCGAGCCTCCACTACTTCGACGTTGTCGTCCCGTACGGCGGCGGAAACTACGACCACCTCCGCCTCGCCCAGGTTTTCCGGGGCGTGGCCCCCGTAGACGTTCACTCCCAGCTTGCGGAGGCGCTCCGTAACCGAGCTCGGCCTTATGTCCGAGCCGGAGACGTCGAACCCGAGGTTGTTCAGTATCTCGGCCAGGCCACACATCCCGGCGCCGCCGACGCCCACGAAGTGGATTTTCTTAATCGGCCCGAACTCGGTCACCGTTTTATTCCCAAAAGGTTGAGCGCCTCGCGCGCGACGCGCCGGGCCGCGTCCGGCCGCCCCAACTCGCGGCTCGCCCGGGCCATCGCGGCACGCCGGCCGCCGTCGCGTTTAAGCTCCGTTATCAGCGATGCCATCCTGGTGCCGTCGAGACTCGCGTCCGGCACGACGACGGCGGCGCCCTCCTGCTCTACGTACGCCGCGTTCCGCTCCTGGTGGCCGTGGGCGGCAAAGGGGTATGGCACAAGTACCATCGGCTTGCCGAATGCCAACACCTCCGCGACGCCGCCCCCCGCGCGACAAACCACCAAGTCCGCTGCCCGGTAACAATCGTATATCACGTCGAAGAACGGCCGCACGACGAGCCGGCCCTCCCACGCCGGCGGCACGTCAAGGGTCGCGGCGTCGCCCGTCTGGACGATAAACTGCATATCCTCGCCGGCCAATTGCTCGAGGGCTTCCCTCGCCGCCTTTACCAAGCGCCGTGCGCCAAGGCTGCCGCCGAAGACGAAGGCCGTGAACGTCTCGGCGTCAAGGCCGAGCCGGGCCCGGGCGCCCGCCACGTCGCCCGCGTCGCGTACGGGGCGGACCGGATTGCCGGTAACGACGGCCTTTACGCCCGCCGCGAGCCAATCCCGCGATGGCTCGAACGCAAGGCAGGCCAGCGTCGCGAGACGAGATAACGCGCGGTTCGTCAAACCGGGTATTATGTTTTGTTCCAAAATAATCGTAGGCGTCCGACGAAGCCGCGACGCGACGATGACGGGCGCGCTGCCGTAACCGCCGGTCCCGATAACGAGCGCCGCTCTTAGCTTGCGGAGCAAACGCGCGGCCCGCGCTACGGCCCAAGCGAACCTGACCGGCATCAGAAGGTTGAGGGGGTGCAGGTTACGCTCGAGGCGAGGGGCCGGCAAAATGAGATAACCGTATGCCTTCCCGGCCAGCGCCCTCTCCTCCACCGGCCGCCCGGTTCCGACAAAAGTAATACTCGCCTCGGGCACAAGGGCCGTCAAAGCCTCCGCGGTCGCGAGGCCGGGGAATAAGTGGCCGCCGGTGCCGCCACCCGCGATAACTATTTCAACGCTTTCTTCGGACGACGCCATCTCGTTAAACGTAATCGACGAAGGTCCCTTCCAGCGACGTCGGCGGCGCGGTATAGCGCGCGTAACCGAAACCGGTATCAACGCCCGAGCGACGGGCGACGCTGATTAAAATACCTACGGCCGCGAACGTAGCCGCGAGCGACGTGCCGCCGTAGGATATGAACGGCAGCGGAATCCCGGTCGTCGGTATCAAGCCGGTAACGACGCAAAGGTTTACCGCGGCGCCCAGGCCGATAACGGTAGTCATCCCCGCGGCCAGGTACCTGCCGAAAGGGTCGCGGGCACGCGCCGCCGTCTTAAAGCCGACCGTTACCAAAACGGCAAAAGCCACGAGCACTAACGCGGCGCCGATGAAACCGAATTCTTCGCCCAATACGGCGTACACGAAATCGGTGTGCGCCTGCGGCAGGTAGAACAACTTCTGATTGCTCGCGCCGAGCCCTTTGCCCACTAAGCCCCCCGAGCCCAGCGCTATCAACGACTGTATGACCTGGTACCCGCGGCCGCGGGCGTAACGCCACGGGTCGATATAAGACATAAGCCGAGAAACCCGATACTTCTGCGCGGAAACCATTATCGCGAGAAGGGGCGCAACCAACGCGCCCGCGCCGACGATATACCGTAAACGAACGCCGCCCAAGAAGAGCATCACGAACGCCGTGACCGCGATAAGAAACGCCATGCTGAAATCGGGCTCAGCGGCCACCGCGGCGAACATCACAACCACCGCGGCGAGCGGGAACCACTTCTCGTAAACACTCTCGTGATAACCGCGCCGCGCGAGGTATTTCGCCAGAACCGGCACGGTCGCCAACTTCGCGAGCTCGGACGGCTGGAAGAAGAAACGGCCGATCTTGAGCCACCGATGGACCGGCGCGGCGTAACTACCGACGCCAACTACGAGCGTCGCGATTAATAACCCGACGGCCACTATTGCCGCGGGCCAGGCCAAACGCTCCCACAAACGATAATCGGCGAACGCGCAAAACGCCCCTACGGCCAACGCCACCGCCAAGTTAATGACGTGCCGCTTGAGGAAATACATGCTGTCGCCGTCGTGCTTCACGTACGCCAAAGCCGCGCTCGACGAAAAGACCATAAGCACGCCCGCGAACGCCAAGAGTAGCGATACGACAACCAACGATATGACCAACGAACGCCGCATCCTTTAGCCGGCCCCCCGGCTCAAATCTGCCACCGCCCGCTTGAAGTCGTCGCCGCGCTCTTCGAAGTCGCGGTACTGGTCCCAGGAGGTGCAAGCCGGCGAGAGCAGGACCGTGTCGCCGGGTCGCGCCGCGCCCACGGCCTTCGCCACCGCTTCCTTGACCGTGGCCGCTCGCTCGAGGGGCACGACGCCCGCAAACGCCGCGGCGAGCTCCTCCTGCGCCGCGCCGTAGAGTATCGCCGCGCGCACTTTGCCGCGGGCCGCCGACGCCAAAGCCGCGAAATCCTCGCCCTTCGACTTGCCGCCCGCGATAAGTACTATCGGCCCGTCGAAACTCGCGAGGGCCGCAAGCGCGCTCGCCACGTTCGTGGCCTTGGAGTCGTTCACGTAGCGGACCCTCGCCACTTCCCCGGTAAATTCGAGACGGTGCGGCAACCCCTCGAACGAGGCGAGGGCCTCCGCCACCGCCGCCGCAGGTACGCCAACCGCGAGCGAGGCGCACGCCGCGGCCATCGCGTTCGACAGATTGTGGGGCCCCGGGAGCCGGACTCCCGACGCCGCGAGGAGCGTACCCCGCCGCCCGCGTACGTCGTACTTCACGTCGCCGCCCTCGAGCCAGACGCCCGGCCCCGGTGCCGCGCGCCGGCCGAATAACGTCACCGCGGCGCGGAGATTGTCCGCTTTGGCCGACGACGGGTCGTCGGCGTTCAATACTGCGTAATCGCCGGCGCCCTGGTTTTCGAAAATGCGCCACTTCATGCGGTAGTACGCCGCCGGGGACCCGTGGCGGTCCAGATGGTCCGGCGCGAGGTTGAGCAATACGGCCACGTGCGGTTTGAACGTCGCCACGTCCTCCAGTTGGAACGACGAGACCTCGGCCACGACCGTAGTAGTAGGCTCGAGCTCGGCCAGAACCGCCGTCAACGCGACGCCTATGTTGCCCGCGACGACCACTTCCTCACCCGCACGCCGGAACATCTCGCCGAGCAGAGCCGTCGTCGTCGATTTCCCGTTCGAGCCGGTGACGGCGACGATGCGGTCCGTGACGAGGAGGCGATAGGCCAGCTCGAGCTCGCCGATAACCTCCACCCCCGCTTCGCGTGCCGCGGCCACGAGCGGCGCGGCCCACGGAACGCCCGGGCTTCGAACCAACAGGTCTACTTGCTCGAGCAACGCCGGCCCCTGGTCGCCGCCGCGGAGCTCAACGCCGAACTTGCTAAGTCGGCGCGCAGTCGGGTCCAATTCCTCGAGCGGCCTTTGGTCGGAGGCGACGACGCGCGCGGCCACGGGCGCGAGCACCTTCGCCGCGCCGACGCCGGAACGGCCCAAGCCGACCACGAGGACCCGGCGGCCGCGAAAAGCGGCCAGTTTATCCGAAAATTCGCTCACCTGATCTTCAACGTCGAGAGGCCGATGACGGCGCAGATTGCCGAAATTAGCCAGAAGCGGACCGTTATCTTGGGCTCGGCCATCCCCTTCAGCTCGTAATGGTGATGGATGGGTGACATTCTGAAAATACGCCGCCCGCCCGTGGCCTTGAAATAAATAACCTGCGTTATTACGGATAGGGTCTCGATCACGAAAGCGCCGCCCACTATGACGAGCAACAATTCTTGTTTTATAAGGATAGCGACGGTCCCGATGCCGCCTCCCAACGGCAGGGCGCCCGTGTCGCCCATGAACACCTCCGCCGGGTAACTATTGAACCACAAGAAACCCAGCAGCGCGCCTACCATCGAGGCCATGTATATGGTTAGCTCGGCGCCGCCCGCCACGTACATAACCTGCAGGTAATCGGCGAATTTAAAGTTACCCACGACGTAGCACATAACGGCGTAGGCGGCACCCGAAAATAGCATCGCTCCCGCGGCGAGGCCGTCGAGGCCGTCGGTCAAGTTGACGGCGTTGGTCGACCCCACGACCGTTATCATCACGAAAAGGATATACAAGGGGCCCAGGTTGAGGGCGACGTTCTTGAGGAACGGAAAGTTTAACCAGGTCGTCATGCCGTTGTCCAAGGGAAATAAGTAAACGAAAATGCCGATGGCGAGCGCCAGCATAACCTGGCCGATAAACTTCCACCGCGCGAGCAGCCCCAACGGCTTCCTGCTCACGAGCTTCAAGTAATCGTCGGCGAAGCCCATCGCGCCCAAGGCCACCGTCGCGATAAGGGCCGCGAGGACGTACCGACTCGTAATGTCGGCCCATAAGAGGGTCGGAAGGACGATTCCGGCTAATATCAAAAGTCCCCCCATGGAAGGCGTGCCCGCCTTCGCGAGGTGGCGCCGCGGCACCTCCTCCCTTATAATCTCCTCGACCACCTTGCGTTTGAGCAATCTGATTATGGGCGGGCCCAACAGGAAGGCTATTAAGAACGCCGTAACCGCGGCGTAGGCCGAACGGAAAGTCACGTAGCGGAAGAGGTTAAGCCACGAAACCTCGGTATGAAGCGGGTACAACAAAAGGTACAGCAAAGGTTAACCTCCTTAAGCCGTAACGCCCACCTTATCCAGTATCGCCTCCAAGCGCACCGCGCGGCTGGCCTTCAACAAAACGACGTCACCTTCTTTTAACTCCCGCGCCAGGAAATCGGCGAGTTCATCTTTGCCCTGGAAAAAGGGCGTGGCCGCGGGCGCCATCCCGGCGGCGCGCGCACCCTCTGCGATCAGGCGACCGCCCTCGCCCAGGCCCACGACGAGGTCGAAATGCCCTTGGCCGGCGAACTCTCCCAATTCCCGGTGGGCGGCCTCGCTCGCCGCGCCCAGCTCGAGCATGTCGCCCAAGACCGCGACGCGGCGCCCTTCGGCCGGCGCGGCCGCGACGAAAACCAGAGCGGCCCGGGCCGCGCGCGGAGACGAGTTATAGCAATCTACGAAGAAAGTGACGCCGCGGCCGTTGGTAGCCACCTTCGAACGGAGGTCGCGGCCGCAATAGGCGCGCAGGCCGGCAGCGATATCCTCGGCCGTGACGCCCAGGACCTGGCCCACCGCGGCCGCGGCCAGGGCGTTCATAACGTTAAACTCGCCCGGGAGCGGCAGCTCCACCTCGGCGCCGCCCGGGAGCCTAAACCGCGAACCTGCAAAACCTTCGACCCTTAAGTCCTCCGCGATAACGTCCGCCCCCGGCGTCAAACCGAAGGTAACGACCTTCAGGCCGTTCACGATTTCGGCCGCCATGGCGGCCACCAAAGGGTCATCGGCGTTAAGGACCGCGGTTCCGCTCGGTTTCACGTAATTGAGCAGCGCCATCTTCTCTCGACGGACGGCGTCTACGTCGCGGAAAAACTCTAGGTGGGTTGGCGCGACGCTCGTAATGACGGCGACGGTCGGCGCGGCCGCGTCCCCCAAACGCGCCATTTCCCCCGGGGCGCTGACGCCGAGCTCGAGTACGAGGACCTCGTCGCCGGGCTCCAACGCGAGAATGGACAGCGGTACGCCGACTTCGGTGTTAAAGCTTTCCCGCGCCACGCTCGCCTGGTATTTACGAGCCAGAACTTCCCCTATCAGGTCCTTCGTGGTGGTCTTCCCGCAGGAGCCGGTGATGGCCACTACGGGCCCTCGGAACTCGCGTCGCCGCGCCCGGCCTAAAACTCGCAACGCCTCAAGAGTATCCCTAACCAAAACCTGAGGAATTGCCTCCGGCACTTCCCGAGCCACGACGGCGGCCACGGCCCCCCTCGCCGCGGCGTCGGCAACGTAGTCGTGGCCGTCTCGGCGCTCGCCGCGAAGAGCTACGAACAGGTCGCCCGGGCGGACGACGCGGCTATCGGTCACGACGCCCCGAAGGCGAAGTTGGCCGTCGCCGCGCAGAATTTCGCCCTGCGCGAGTTCGTTAACTTGGCTCAACGTCCAACCCACGCTCACAGCTTCACCCCGTCACCCCGGCTCGGCCCCCGGGGGGCGATTTGCGACTGGGAACCACGGCGGCACGTAAGCGGCGAGGGCCGTCGGGGCTTAAGGTGAGCGTACAACGGCCGTCCAATCTCGCCCCGGCGGCCGGCGACTGTCTCGTTACCCAGCCGCCCTCGCCAACCAGTTTCACGCTCACGCCCAGCGGCCCGAGGCGCCTCATAGCTTCGCGCACGGAAACGCCGGCCACGGCCGGCATGCCGCGACCTTCACCGCCCAATTTCACCAACACGACGCTGCCCGCGTCGGGCAGGGGGCCGTTATCGGCCGAACTCCATAAAACGCGCGGGCCTTTACCGTCGCAACGAGCGCGAAAGCCGGAAGAGCTAAGGCGCACTATAGCGGTAGAGGCCGGGACGTCGCGGAACGCGAGCTCGCGGGCGCGCACAGCCGGGTCAACGGACAACGTTAACTTCCGGCCGCCGGCGGGGATTGCCTTCAACGCGGGCAAGACATCCGCGGCTATCCGGGCGCAAGCGGGAGCGGCCACCGCGCCGCCGAATATCTTGCGGCGCGGTTTTCTTATCGTGAAGAAAATTACGACGCGAGGATCGTCGGCGGGGTAAATTCCCAAAAACGACGAATTGTAAGCACCGGGTATATAACCCCGGCCGCCGGGTTCGGCGATTTCCGAGGTCCCGGTTTTCCCGCCGGCGCGGTAGCCGGGTACGCGACCAAACTTACCGACGCCCCGTTCCACTACGCACGCCATCATCCGCCGTACGCGGGCCGCTACGTCGGGCGAGACTACGCGCCGCCGCACGTCCGGTTCAAACCGCCTAAATACGCGACCATTTTCGTCGACTATAGCCGAGACCAACGTCGGTTTGACCAACGTGCCGCCGTTGGCGAGGGCACAAGCCGCGGCGGCAATTTGAACGGGCGTCGCCGAAAAGCCCTGTCCGAAACTCGCGAACGCCAAGCCCAAAGGCCGCACGAATTCGTCGTAGCGCAAGATACCCGGGTTCTCCGCGGGGAGGTCGATGCCGGTTCGTTCGCCGAAGCCGAACTTACGGAGGTATTCATAGTAGCGGCGGCCGCCGAGTTTCCGCGCGACGAGTACCGCGCCGATATTGCTGGACCGCTCCAGCACCTGGCTCAGCGTAATCGGCTCCGCGCAGGGCTTAACGTCCCCTATCTCGTAGCGGCCGAAGCGGAGCGCTAGCGTACAATCGAAAACGTCGCCGGGGGAAACGACGCCCTTCTCGAGCGCCGCGGCGACGAGAAAAGGCTTTACGATCGACCCCGGCTCGAGGGCGCTGGTAACGGCGTTGTTGCGCCAGCCGTCCGGGCGATAATCGGCGTAATCGTTCGGGTCGTACGCGGGGTACGACGCCATGGCGAGTACCTCCCCCGTATCCGGGCGCATCATTACCACGGCACCCGCCTCGGCCCCGTACCGCTCGCACGCGGCTCCAAGCTCGCGCTCGGTTACGTATTGGCACCACTTGTCGATCGTCAAGACGCAACCCAAGCCGTTCATAGGGGGCACGAAGTTATAGGTGAGGTCGGGGAGGTTACGCCCGACGGCGTCGGCGCCGCCGTCGAAGAAGCCGGGAAGGCCCTCTAAGTAAACGTCGAGCGTATTTTCCGCTCCGGCCCGGGCGCCGTCGCGCGGGCCTACGTAGCCCAATACGTGGCAGGCCAAATCGCCTTCGGGGTAGATGCGCCGTTCGCAAGGTCGGGCGAAAACGCCCGTAAGGCCCGCGGCGAGGACTTTCGTGGCTTCCGCGTGCGAGACTTCGCGCGCGAGCCACTCGCAACCGGCGCTCGAGCTACACTTACGCTCGAGTGCGGCTTCGTCGACGCCGAGGGCCGGGGCCAACGTACGGGCTACGGCGCGGCCGTCCCGGACAAGGCGCGGGATGCAATAGATATCGTAAACGGGCCGACTAAGCGCTAACGGGTTCATGCCGCGGTCGTAGATAACGCCCCGCGCCGCGGGTAAGTAGCTCCGGCCGTACTGTTGCTTAAACGCCGCGTCGCCGTAAAAATCGTGCTGCACCACCTGTACCCATAACAAGCGTACGAGTACGACGCCGAAGACGACGACGAAGAAAAGGTACAGTAAAGCGAAACGGATCTTACGGCCGGACCTCAATACTCCTCCTCTACGACGACGATCTGACCCGGCGCGGGCGGTTTCAACCCGAGCTTATCGTGCGCGATCTCGTCGACTTCGCTCATCGAGCGACGGCGATAAAGGTCCGACTTCAACGTTACCCTCTCGTGGTAAGCTTCGTCGAGACGTCGTTGCCGCTGCGTCACCTCGTAATTAAGCTCGAGGATGGATACGTATTGCCACAGATACAAAAAAGCCGTTAAAAGAACCGCGACCCCGGCGGCAACCGCCCAGAGGTATACCCGCCGGCGACGCTTGGGGCGCAATTTTACGTCGGTAGTGGGCGGTCGATAGAAAACGGCAGCCATATCAAATTTTCTCGGCTATCCGCAGGCGCGCGCTGCGGCTTCGGGGATTTGCCCGCACTTCTTCGGCGGCCGGCCTCTTGGCCTTTCGCGTTACTATCTCCACTTCGCCTCGAGCCGCCGACGCACGGAAAAACCGCTTCACAACACGGTCCTCGAGCGAGTGATACGAGACCACGAACAAACGCGCGCCGGGCACCATAACCAGGAGCGCCTCGGGCAAAGCGGCCTCGAGCGCCGCCAACTCGTCGTTTACGAATATCCGCAAAGCCTGAAAAGTCCGCGTCGCCGGGTGGAGGCGGCCGCGACGGCCGCCGACGGCCCTCGTCACGACCTCGGCGAGGTCCGCGGCATCCGCAAAGGGACGCTGCGCGCGCCGCGATGCGACGGCCCGGGCGATAGCGCGAGCGCGGCGCTCCTCGCCAAACTCGTAAACGACATCCGCGAGCCTCTCTTCGTCGAAGGTGTTCACGACCTCGGCCGCGGTCAACTTCGACCCGTCGCCGTCGAAGCGCATGTCGAGGCCGGCAGCGGCGTTAAACGAAAAGCCGCGGCTACCGTCCGCAAGTTGGTAGCTCGAGAGGCCGAGGTCGAATAAAACGTTGGCCACGCGACCGGCGTAGGGACCGGCCGCGTCGCCGAGCCGGGTGAAGGAGGCGCGCTCGAGGACGACGCGCGGGCCGAAAAGGGCAAGGCGGCGTCGCGCACGCTCGAGCGCCGCGGCGTCGACGTCCAGGCCCAGGTAAACGTTATCTTCCGGCAAAAACGCCAAAAGGGCCGCGGCGTGGCCGCCGCCGCCCACCGTGGCGTCCACGAAGACGCCGCCCGGCCGCCGCGCAACCGCGGCCGCTACCTCCTCCACCATCACCGGGAGGTGGAGCGGCTCAGCTTCGCGGCCCTGCCCGGGTGCGGGGGCGGAGGATATGACGACGTCTTCCCAAACGGCCATCGTTATCAGAACCGTATCTTATAGCGCGCCGCCGTTTCCTCGAAGGCCGCCTCGGCCTCCGACTCGTAGGCGAGCCACTTGTCCACGTTCCATATCTCGACGCGCGTATATATGCCGTTGACTATCGCCTCGGTGTCGAGGCCCGCGTACTGGCGGAGGGGCGCCGGGACCATAATCCGCCCTTGCCGGTCGGGCTCGCAATCCGCGGCGCGGCTCAACAGCATCCTCGTCACGAGCCGCGCCTCTGCTTCCATAATGGTAAGTTGGAGGAGTTGGGGTTCGACGACCGCCTGCCAGTATTCCGAGGGAAAAAGGAAAAGGCATCGCTCGAAGCCTACGGTCAGCTTGAAGCGGGCGATGGCGTTGCCGGCGGCGTCGCGGCGAAAGTTCGCCGGGACGCTAAGGCGCCCCTTTTCGTCAAGGGAGTGCCGATATTGGCCGTTGAAGCCGAAGGACCAACGGCCGGGACCTACGATATAGTTACTGATGTCTTCCGACTCGGGCATATAAATTATTTCCTAAGAATATATTATGTGGATTTTCCCACAAATCACCACAATTCACCACCACGGACATTAAATCAAATTGGCCGAGAGTTGTCAAGTAAAAAATGGCCTTTCGGGGAAAAAATTTTATACCGCTAAAACTGGAAATATCTTTAGGGAGGGGCCCCTATTTTTATATAAAAAAGGAGTTTCCGCAAAAACGGCCTTGGGGTCGGTAAAATTAAACCAAATCCTCGGTTGACGCGAAATGGGAGCGGATTTATAATTCTCGTCAATCAATATCTAAACTCAACCGCCCGGGGCCCTTCAAAACGGGCGACTTAGGAGAATTTTCTTATGGAATATCGGGCTTACGACGCTGAACGCGACCGAGAGGCGGTCCACCGCATCTGGTATGAAACCGGCTGGCTCGAGCCGGGAAAGGCCGAACACGAGGAGGCGATGGACATCTTCCTCGGGGCCGGGCGCGCGCTCGTCGCCGACGTGGGCGGCGAGGCGGAGTGCCTGGCCCACACCGCGCCGGGGAGCTTGCGCTACCTTGACGAGGACCTCCCGTTCTCCTGCGTTACCGCGGTTACCACTAGCCGCGTCGCCCGCAAGCAGGGACTCGCGAAAAGGTTGACCGCGGCCGCGGTCGCCGCCGACGCCGCGGAGGGCGCTCTGGTCTCGGGCCTTGGGATGTTCGAGCAGGGCTACTACGACATGCTCGGCTTCGGCACGGGCGGTTACGAAAACTGGTTCTCCTTCGACCCGGCGCGCCTGACGGTCAAGGCGAAATGCCGCGTGCCACGCCGCCTGGCCGCGGCCGATTGGGCCGCGGTACACCGCGCGCGACTAAGCCGGGCGCGGGGCCACGGCGGTTGTAATCTGACGCCCCCTGAGATGACCCGGGCGGAAATGCTCGCGGCGACGAACGGCTTCGGCCTGGGCTACGCCGACGGCCCGGGCGGCGAACTCAGCCACCTTATGTGGTGCTCCGCCGCTAAGAAGGAAGAAGGCCCCTATAGGATAAATTGGCTGGTATACCAAACGGGGGAACAGTTCCTCGAGCTTATGGCGCTCCTGCGAAGCCTGGGGGACCAGGTGCGGCTGGTGAGGATGCGCGAGCCGCAGGGCATCCAACTCCAAGACCTCATCGAACGGCCCTTCCAAATACACACGCTAACCGAGAAGTCGAAGTTCGAACATAAGGTCGACGCGGTCGCGTACTGGCAAATGCGGGTCCTTGACGTGCCCGGATGCCTGGCGAGGACACGCCTCGCGGGCGAGGAAATACGATTTAATTTAAAATTGGCCGACCCGATCGCGGAACACCTGAGCGAGGGTTCGGCGTGGCGCGGCGTCGCGGGCGATTACGTCGTCACGTTGGGGCCCACTTCCGACGCGGTACGGGGCAGCGATAAATCCTTATCTACGTTGGCCGCCTCCGTCGGCGCCTTCACGCGGATGTGGCTGGGCGCCAGGCCCGCGACGGGCCTTGCCGTAACCGACGACCTCGCCGGGCCGCCCGGACTCCTGGAAGCGCTGGACGCAACCCTCAGGCTACCCGAGCCGAAACCGGATTGGGAATTCTAGCGTTCACCGGTCCGAACTCAAAAAGCCCCCCTCGTAAGGCGATTTTCGTTTACTCCCCTTCTATAACGTAACCTCGAGCGTAATCCTTCCGAACGGTCCGATAAAATAAGGAACGGAGGGGCCCGAGATAAATTTGACTTTTTAACTCATATATGGTATTAAATGTAAAAATACCTTACTCACACACACACCGAAAGGACAAAATTAATGGGTAGAAATTGTTTCCGGCTAGCATTAATCACGCTATGCGCCGTCGGCGTCGCGTTCGCGGCGCTGGGCAACATCCTGGGCTCGTATAAGGCCCCCTCCAATAACATACGGGGTCTCGCCCGCTCCGGGACGTACCTCCACGTCTTGGCGCACCCGAATATCGTTTATAACCTCAACCCGGCCAACGGCTCGGTTCGGGGGTCGTGGACGGCGCCTTCCAGCACGAGCAACCGCGGCCTCGCGTACTCTGCAACCGGCTACGTCTGGGTCGGCTCGTACAACGACGACACGGTTTACAGGTGCCATTGGACCACGGGGTCCGTATACGGCTCCTGGCGCGTCAACCACGACCCGTTCGGCCTCGCGCCCCACCAGACGGGCGACGGCGGCGTGGGGACCACGGCGCTATTTTCGAGCGACAGCGCACCCAGCTACACGTGGCGCCACAGCCTGGCCAACGGCAGCGTCCTCTCGTCCTTCCCGATGCCGCAAGCCGACTACCGCGATATCACGTACGACCACCGCAACGATTTGATATGGGGCGCTTACGGGCCGAACATCTACGGCTACTCCGTAGCCGGGAAAGGACTGATCGTTGCCTCCTTCCTCGCGCCCCCATCGACGTCGTACGGCATGGCCTATTACAACTCCGTTCTCTTCATCGGCTGCACGAACGGTTATATCTACCGCGTCGAATGCCGGCCGACGGTGGGCATCGGGCCCGCATCGCTCGGGAAAGTAAAGGCGCTTTTTCAATAAGAATTTAATCGAATAATCAGGCCGCCCGCCCGGGCGGCTTTTTCTTTTGGGAAATATATAGGAAGCGAATTTCCGCTCGACGCGGGCCGATAATTTAATTATATTTAAAGCCACCCCAAGCTGAAACGCAAGTAACCGGGCTTTCGCCGAAATAACGCTATGAATTGCATCACGTCGTTTACGCCCACGCTCTGCCGGGTTCTAAACGTCGCGCCGCCAACACTCTCGGCCGCGGAAACGCTCGCCGGCGTCGTCCGGATCGCGGCCCCGGCGTTCGACGGCGCGCCGGCGGAAAAATGCCTGATTTACGCCCCGGACGCGATAGGCCTCGACCTCTACCGGGAACACGCCTCGCTGTTCGAACCCGCAAGGGAACACGCGCCTTTCGAAGTACCCTTACGCGCCGTCTACCCGCCGAAGACGCCGGTCTGCTTCGCCTCCATGTTTACCGGCGCGCTACCGGAAGCCCACGGCATCCGTCGCTACGAGCAACCGGTCCTCCGATGCGACACGCTCTTCGACGCGCTTATACGGGCCGGGGTGCGCGTCGCCATCGTCGCCGCCGGGGGCTCGAGTATTGACCTTATATTCCGCGGCCGCGAGGTGGACTATTTTTCCGAAAAATACGACCCGGAGGTAACCTCGCGTACCGTCGAGCTACTTGCCGCGGCCGGCCACGACGTCGTCGTCGCCTACCACCAGGAGTACGACGACGCGCTACACGATACGACGCCGCGAAGCGCGAGGGCACTGCGGGCGTTGAAAAACCACGTCGAAAGCTTCGTGACGCTAGCCAAGGCCGCCGCGCAGTCCTGGCGCCAGTTTAACCACTTGATAGCGTTCACACCCGACCACGGCGCCCACGTCGACGTTGATACCGGCCGCGGGGCCCACGGCGACGACGTCGACGAGGACATGACCGTCATGCACTTGTACGGCGCCGCCCCGGGTAGCGTTTGAACTACGGGGACAAGGGCCTGAAAAAATGCTTCCGCGGTACGTTGACGCTATGCCGACCAATAATAACCGAATAGAACCGTACCCCTTTACGTTAAATAAACTCCTCTCTCTGGCTCGCGGTCGCCGGCAAACGAGCCTGGCAAGCCTAAGCTAAGCTTTCGCCGTCAGCTCGTCATCGAATATCGTAGTGCCCAAAAATATCTCGGCTATTTCCATAATAAAAAGTGTAGTGCCCAACAAAAAATGCGTCCCCGCATAGATTTTTTACGGGGGCGGCCTTGCCTCTTCTAATCCGCAAATATTCTTTTACCCGGTTCGCTATCCGCCTCCGTAGAAGCGGAAAGCGACAACGCCGTATCACTTCGGCCGCGGTCGAAAGAAACGCCTGCGAACCGGCCGATTACCCTTGACGCCGGGCAGAAACGCGTTTACCATAATCTTGGGGAATCCGTTTGGAAGGGAGTTAGGCTACGGTCGCGGTCAAATTATTGAGAAGCCATTGGCCGTTGGTGGCGGCGGTAGCGGCGTATTGGGCCGGGACCGTCTTATGTTTAATATATTCGCTGGCGCGAACCGAGGGCCAAATCTCGTACGCCCTCGACGACGCGTACATCAACATGGCGATGGCGAAAAACCTCGCCCGCCATGGCGTATGGGGAATAACCAAATACGGCTTCTCTTTCACCTCCTCGTCGCTTTTTTGGCCGCCGTTACTCTCCGCCTTTTATTTCCTCTTCGGCGTAAACGATATTACCCCTTTAGTGCTGAACGTCCTCTTCGGGACGCTCGCGTGCGGAGCCGCGTACGCGGTCCTCAACCGGGCGCTCGGCCGGAAGGCGCTGGTATTCGTCACCCTCCTCCTCTTCGTATTCCTCACGCCGCTGGTCCCGTTGACGTTCGCGGGGATGGAGCACACGCTGCAAACCTTTCTCGCGCTGACCTTCGCCTACGTATCGGCGCAGGCTCTCGCCCGGGGAGAGCCGACGGCACGGCAGCTCGTCTCGATTACGGCGCTGGCCGCGTTCCTCACCTTCACGAGGTACGAGGGCGTCTTCCTGGTATTCATAGTCGCGGCCCTATTCCTAAGTCGGAAGAGAATCCGCCGGGCGCTCCTCGTAACGGCGGCCAGCCTTTTTCCCGTTGTCTCCTTTGGCGTTGTCTCGATGGCGAAGGGGTGGTACTTCCTCCCGAACTCGGTGCTTACCAAAACGGCAAACGTAAGCCTTCTTCCCCTCCGTGTCCGAACCTTCCTGGGTCTCCCGGGGCTCGAGAACCTTTACGGGGCGCCGCATATGTTGACGCTCGTCCTCGCGGCCCTTATGGCGTTCGCCCTCGCCGTACAGAAGTCGAGGGACGTATGGCGCGAGGCCACGATCTTGCCCGTCATATTCGTCGTCGCCGCGTTCTTACACGCGCAATACGCCCGGATGGGGCACTTCTACCGGTACGAATCGTACCTCGTAGCGTTAGGGGTGGTGACCGTCGCCGTCGCGCTCGCGGCCGGGCGGCCGGACCGCCTCCGCCCTACACGCGGAAAGTACGCGGCCGCGTATGCGGGCGGCGTCGCCGTCTTCCTGTTCTTCGCGGGCTGGCCGCTCGCCCAAAGGGCCGCGAGGGCGTACCGCGAGACGCCCCAAGCGACTATGAACATCCACCAACAACAATATCAAATGGGGTTATTCATAAGGGAGTACTACCAGGGGAGAACGGTCGCGGCCAACGACGTCGGCGCCGTCAATTACCTTGCCGACGTCAAATGCCTCGACCTGACAGGCCTGGGCACGATGGCGGTCGCGCGCGCCAAGAAACATCGCGAACACGATCCCGGCACGATGGCCGCGCTGGCGGAGGCCGAAAGAGCAAGAATCGCGGTCTTATACCCGCGGTGGTACAAGGCGTACGGCGGCCTTCCGCCCGAATGGTCCCGCGTCGGGATCTGGAAGATATCCGACAATTGTGTATGCGCCTACGACGAGGTATCCTTCTACGCCCTAACCGCCGACGAGCAATTCCTTCTGTTCCACAACCTCCGCCGATTTTCCGAGCGGCTTCCCGCGGGCGTCGAGGAGCGGGGCCCGATCGCGAAGCCGGCCTCAGGGCGCGCGACGCCGACCAGGTAAGAAAACTATGACCCTCCTGGCACCAACGCGTCGTGACAAAAAACCCGGCCTCCCGGCCGGGATTTCCAAAAACTCCAAAGAGGCCCTATCGGAAGAGCGCCTTGACGCGCCCCAACGACGCCGGCGCAACGGCGACGCCGGCGTAGTCTTTCACCTCCACCTCGAAGACGTTGTGGTCGCCGGATTTTATGCCGATGAAGATGGACTCGTTCGTGCCGACGGCGTCGACGCGGCCCAGGCTGAGGCCGACGATATAATTGGCGGGAGGTTTATTCAGGTGGATCGTATCCTCGAGCTTGCCCTCCATATCGAAGACGTATATGTCGTAATAAGGGTACATCCTCAAGAGGAAAACGCGCCCCCAGCCGACGGCCAGGCCCTCGTTCGCCTCGCCGACGTTGGCGAACACGTTCCACGCCTTGCCGTCGTAGCGCGCGACCCT
>WVWN01000048.1:28388-28590 GCA_011773985.1 Candidatus Zixiibacteriota bacterium
GTCGTCGGTGCCGCCGTCCAGAACGCGCATATTGCTCGAAATATAAACGTCGTTGGTCTTCGCGTCGACGGCGCAGCCGGCGGTGTAGCTCGGTTTGCTGAAATAATCCGGAAGGCCGACTTTGTACGAGCCGTCGCGCGGGTCGACGATTTTCGTAAACGGCGAATAATCGACGTCGTCGTTGACGACGAGGCATTTGGTT
>WVWN01000048.1:28625-28867 GCA_011773985.1 Candidatus Zixiibacteriota bacterium
GTTTCGGGGTCGAATTTACAATATTTACACTGACGCGTAGTACCGGAAATAGGGCCTGCGGCCCAGACCTTGCCGTCGGCCGGGTCGAACGCCAGGCCGCCGATGATTATGTTCTCCGTCGCCGGGATCTGGCCCCACCAAATAGTATCGCCGGGCTCCGCGACGGCCGAGGCGGCCAACGCGACGGCCGCGGCGTATATATAAATATTTACCCTCATAAACGTACCTCCTTCTCTTCCTTT
>WVWN01000047.1 GCA_011773985.1 Candidatus Zixiibacteriota bacterium
TATCGTTGGATAACACGTTGGCTCCGAGGCGTTTTATTTCAAGAACGGCGCGAGGTAATCCTCCGCAAACGCGACGAACTTCTCCGCCTGGGTCATTAAAAGTTCGACGTCCGCGGAGGTGAACTTCGCGTATTTATAATCGCCCTCGATACGGTCGCGGGCGAGCTTTTCCAGGAAATCGGATAATTCGGTCGACGCTAAACCTTCTTTAACGAATAATTTACGGAAGCCGATCAACGTACCTTTATGGGTTTGATACGCGGTCCCTTTGGTTAAAAGGATGGCCCGCAAATAATAAAAACAGGTATAATAAATATGGGACACCGAAAAACGGTACTTGCCTTCTTTAGCCGTGAGTCGGGCTTCCTCCCACGTTTCGCGGGCTAACTTTAGGTCCTCCAGTATATCTTTTTTTATGTCTTCGGTCACGCGGCCACCCCTTCCTCGCGAACGTTTATATAGAAAGCCCGGCCTTGCTTTTCGGTGTATTCCTCTTCCGTCACAACGATAGCGTAAAGTAGCTCTTCGTATTCGTCCAATGCAGCGGAAGCGAACGGGAATATCCGCTCGTCGGCCTCCTTCGCGTCGATACCCCTTACCACCACGAGGATGTCAACGTCCGAGTCGTCCGTGTAATCCCCCCGGGCCCGCGAGCCGTAGAGGATGATGTGGACGATGCGGTCGCCCAGCTCCGCGCGGGCGCGCCGGGCGAACGTCAACACCGCCCGCTGCCAGTTCTCCAAAGGGCCGCTTTCGTCCCAGTCAATTTTACGCATACACCCGCGCCCCCGCTAAGGCTTGCCTCGAGCCGCCTCCACCGCGGCCTTGACCGCCGCGTCCATATCCGAACCGGCCTCGACGCCGGCCTTCTTTAAAATTTCCTTCGCCTCCTCCTCGTTGGTGCCGGTAAGGCGGACGACGAGCGGGACCCTGACCGGGTGCTTCTCGAGCGCGGCGACCAGGCCGTTGGCAACGTCGTCGCAGCGCGTGATGCCGCCGAAGATGTTGACGAGTATGGCCTCCACGCCCGGCGACGACATGATGATGTCCATCGCCGTGAGTATCTTCTCGGGGGAGCTCGAGCCGCCGACGTCAAGGAAGTTCGCCGGCTCGCCGCCGTAAAGCTTGATGAGGTCCATCGTCGTCATCGCGAGGCCGGCGCCGTTTACGATGCAGGCGACGTTGCCCGTCATCGGGACGTAGCTTAGGTCCGCGGCCTTGGCGCGCAGCTCGGCCTCGGCAAGGTCGTCGCGGCCTTCGGCCAACTCGGCGTGGCGGTAGAGCGCGTTATCGTCGATATTTATCTTGGCGTCGAGCGCGACGAAGTCGCCCTCCTCCGTCTCGACGAAGGGGTTTATCTCCGCGAGCGAGCAGTCGTACGCGACGAAGGCCTTATAAATTTTCGACAGAACGCCGGCGACGACGCGGGCCTTCTTNNAGCACGGCTCGAGCGTGACCTTGACGATGGCCTCCGGGTTCGTGCGCGCGACCTCCTCTATCTCTACGCCGCCCTCGCTCGAGCCCATGAGCGTAACCGACTTGGCGTCGCGGTCGTTGACGAAGCCGAGGTAATACTCCTTCGCGATGCGCGACGCCTCCTCGACTAGGACCTTCTCGACCGTAAGGCCTTTGATGTCCATGCCGAGGATGCGCGCCGCGGCCTCCTTCGCCTCCGCGGGCGTCTGAGCCACTTTTATGCCGCCGGCCTTGCCGCGGCCGCCGACGTGCACCTGGGCCTTGACCGCCACCGGCCCGCCGACCTCCGTCGCGACGGCTTCCGCCTCCTCGGCCGTCGTCGCGACGCGGCCGCGGGGCGTCCTTATGCCAAACTCCTTAAAAATCTCCTTGGCTTGATACTCGTGTACCTTCATCGCCGAACTCCTTCCGAGGTTCTAAGCCAGGAGGGCGACTAGAAACGGCTTTTCCCGAGAGGCGCTAAAACTAGCTCAGGGCGCCGGCGGCCCTCGAGACGAACGTTATCACGATGACAGCCAAGGTAATTAGAGCGGCGATACATAAAACAACTACGCTGATAATGACGCAGATCTTGCCTACGCGCTTGTTGGCCTCGAGCCGGCACTTCTTGAGCGCTACGATGCCCAGAATCAAACCCAAGACTGGTTGAAGCACGGCCAGTATGTACAGGTAAGCGACGAACAACGGCTCGAGCAAGTCCACCAGCCGCCGCTTCCTTTCGTCCCAATCGACGCCGACAATTTCGTCCATCATAATCGATCCTCCTGACTGGTGGAAGCCCTATCCTCAACCGCCGCCCGACGGCGACGCGCGGGAAGCCCACAACCCGGCCGCGAACGCAATCATCAGGAAGCACGCCGCCACCAAGCAACCTATTAACACGAAGTTGACTATCGCCAAAATTATACATATCCCGCCGACGCGCTTGTTGGCCTCGAGCTTGCACCGCGTCAACGCGACGAGGCCGAAGACAAGCCCCCATAGCCACGATAGAACAGAATTGAAATAAAGGTAGGTTATCGCGAGCGGCTCGAGCAGGTCCAGCAGCCGACGTCCCCGTTCTTCCCATTCCGCGCTCGTTACGCTCTCCTCAGCCACGGCGTTTCCTTAACCCGTACGTTCCCAACGATCGTAACGGACGCGCCTTTCGTCGAAACGTTCCCCCGGCGGCTTTTCCTCCGCCGGCCACCCGACGGGGACCAACGCCAAAGGGATAACCTCAGGCGGTAAACCCAGAAGTTCGCGGAACCCGGCGACGCGCGCCTCGCGAGGATATACGCCGCACCACACGGCGCCCAGGCCGAGGGCGCGGGCGGCGATCAATACGTTTTGAACCGCGGCCGAGCAATCCTGTACCCAGAATCCCTTGTGCTTCTCGAGCCGCTCGTCGCCGCACACGAGGATCGCCACGGGCGCCTCCTGAACCATCTTAGCGTAGGGATGGATCCGAGGTATCTCGTCCAGCTTCCGCCGGTCCGTGATGACGACGAACTGCCACGGCCGCTCGTCGCCGGCGGAAGGCGCGCTCATCGCCGCCTCAAGTAACGTGCGGACGGCTTCCTCCGGGACCGGCTCGGCGGTATACTGGCGGATGCTCCGCCGCGATAGAATGGCGTCAAGAGCGTCCATAAATCAAATCCTTTTAGCGCGCGGACGTATTGAAGGAAAAACTGAAACTCGCTCTCCTGTCCCTGCCCGTTACCGCGGCAGCTCGCCGCCCCCGCCTCCCGCCATCGCGCGAAAGGCGACGTAATGAAAGACGTTGAGCAGAGAAAAAACGAGCAAGACGGTAAGGCCCGCGGCGACCAGCGTCCAGGGTCGCCGGCCCCAGCGCCCCGCCCGCTCGAGCGCCATCTCCCATATCACGAGCGACAAGGTGAAGAAAATGCCGACTAAGCCGAGGACCGCCAGAACGGATAAAGGGTAATATAGCCAAGGCCAAGAGGCGAGGACCAGCGCGCCGAACGCGGCGACGACCGCGAGCCAAAGCGGATAATCCAAAACGCGGCCGAAAGGACGCACCACCTTTTTACCCGGGCCTTCCAAGACAAGCTCCGGCGAGAGAAGCGGGAACGCGAATACGGGCAGGGCGGCGCCGGCGGCAAGGCCCGTCAGGAAACGTATTACGTTGGTGGTCTCGCGCAGGCCGGCGTACGAGGAAGCGCCGTCGACGGCCATCGGCAAAAGCATCGCCGCGACCGCGAACGAAACCGGCAGCGAAGGCAGCGCGTTTACTTTGAACCCGCGGCGAGCGATCAGGAAAATATAAGTTGCAGCGATACCCAAAAAGACGCCGGTGCAGCGCGAACAAAGGGGCATGTAGCGGCCGCCGAGGGCAAGCGTACGCGACGGCAGGCAGTGGCAGACGGCGAAACCAAAAAACCCGAGGACTTGGTCCAACCACGCCATCGTGCGAGCCTACATCACCTTGCCGCGGTAGTCGGGGAAAAGTATCGGCGCCGAGCGCTCGCTCTCTAAACCCGCGCGGGCGACCTCCTCGTCCCACTTCCTCACGTGCTCGAGCGAAAGCGCACCTAACTCTACGGTCGGTATCTTGGCCGCCGCCGAGGCCCCGGCGCGACGCCCGAAAACGCATACGTCCAACAGCGAGTTGCCCATCAAGCGGTTCTGGCCGTGGATGCCCCCGGCAACCTCGCCCGCGAAATACAGGCCCTCTACGTCTTGGCTCGAGGCGTCGGCGTTGATCGTGACGCCGCCGTTCTGGTAGTGGAGCGTCGGGTAAATGAGCATGGGTTCGCGCGAGATGTCGATGCCATGGTTGTCGTACATCCGGAATTTGCCGGGGAAATCGCTCCGGACCGTCCCCGGGCCGCGCAGGATGTCGATCATCGGCGAGTCCAGCCAGATGCCGACACGTCCCGAGGGGGTGATGACGCCTTTGCCGCGGCCGCCTTTCTCGGAGGGCGCGCACTCGCGTATTAGGGCCGAGGAGGCGACGTCGCGCGTCTCGAGGGGATAGACGAATTGCTCGCCCTCGACGTTCAAGAATTGCGCGCCGGCGCCGCGTATCTTCTCCGTGATGAGCAAGCCCACGATTTGCTCCGGGTAGATGGCGCCCGTGGGATGGAATTGGGAGGACTCCAGGAAAACCAGCTCGCAGCCGGCGTGGTAGGCCATCGCCAGGCCGTCGGCCGTGGCGCCGTAATGGTTGGTAGTGGGGAAGCCCATGAGGTGGAGGCGCCCGAAGCCGCCCGTCGAGATCACGGTGCACTTGGCTCGCACGACGACGTACTGCTCGCGGTCGAGGTCGTAGAGCACCGCTCCGGCGGCCTTCCCTTCCTGGTCCTTGATGATCTCAACCGCGGGCGCGAATTCTAAGATTTTAATGGAGGGCCGGCACTCGACTTCGTCGCGCAGCGTCCGCATAATCTCGGCGCCGGTTATATCGCCGCAGGAGTGCATCCGCTTGCGGCTCGTGCCGCCGCCGTGGAGCGTGCGCATCGTCCCGTCCGCCGTCTTGTCGAACATGACGCCGAGCTTCTCAAGCCAGGCGATTACGAGGGGCGCGTCTTGAACGAGTGCCTCGACCACGTCGGGCCTGTTGGCGAACCGGCCCCCGCCGACGACGTCCAGATAATGGATAACGGGAGAGTCGTTCTCCTTATCCGCGGCCTGGATGCCGCCCTCCGCCATCATAGTGTTCGCGTCGCCCAGGCGGAGTTTAGTCGCGATTAGGATGTCCTCAACGCCGGCGTCGGACGCGGCGAGGGCCGCGCTACAGCCGGCGCCGCCGCCGCCGACGATTAAAAGGTCCACGTCGTAGTCGACGCGCTCGAGGTCCACCGCCGCCACGTCGAGGCGGCTGCGGGACTCCAATAAGTCCACCAACTCGTTGGGATATACCGCGCCCTTGTTTAGACCCACGCGCAATTCCCGTTTGGCGTCCGCGCGGAAGTCGGGGTGAAACGCCTTGAGGAGTTCGTCTCGCTCCTCGAGCGTGAGGCTCCGGAAATGTTCGCCGCGCTTGACGGCCGCGACGCGCGCCGGCCTGCTCGCCTCAACTCTCGTTATCAATTTCTTTAGTCCGGGGTCGTAACCCATCGTCTTTTGCCTCCCGTCGTCCGGCCGGGACGGCTTAGCGGAACAGCGCGCGGACCCGCCCTAACGACGCCGGTGCGATGCCCATATTATTACTTTTGCCCGTTATTTCGAAGAACGCCACGTACTTCGCCATCAAGTCTTTCTTCTTACGTTTGCCGTCGGCCAAAGCGCCGAATATTAAAGACGAGACTATGACCCTATATCCCGGTTCGCCCTCGGCCTCGTATACTACTACGCGAGCGTTCGAGCGGTTCCCCGCGCGCGACGAGCGTACCGTAACCTCGCCGGCGGTCGCGGTCAACTCGTCCACGTAGGCGTCGGGTTTGTCGCTCCGGTAGGAGTAGTATTCGAAGCGTATGCCGGCCCACCGTCCTATCCCCTCCGCGACGTCAACGTTACCTTCCTTCATCGTGCGGCCGTCGTCCGCGAAGCCCGCGCCGAACTTTCTGAATAGCGTGGCCTGGCCGTAACGTCGCCCAACCTCGGTCCCCTCGACGTATAAGTTACCGCCGTCGCGGGAGAGGTAGTCTTCCAGTATTTGCTGCTCCGTATAGGACAACCGGCCGTCGTAAGGCCAAAAGCCGCAAAGGACGAAGACCGCGTCGAAGCCGGCGAGGTTATACGGCAAAACGAACTTCCTCTCGACGTTGGCTACGCCGTTGGCGGCGAGCGCGTTAATGACGGCCCGCTCGGTCCCCACGGCACCCCGGCCTTCCGGGTCGGCGAAAGTTTGGCCGCCGTCGTGGTCCCATACCAGGACCTTGGCGCCCGGGGCGCTCGAGCCCGCCAAACACAAAGCCAATATAGAGAACCAAACCCTCACGGCGTCACGTCGAACGCGAGCGACGCGGCCAGCGCCTCGCGCCACCAGGGCGCGAGGTAGGTCTGAGCCACGTACGCCGCCGCGAGCATCAAGAAACCTAATATCAAGCCGTCACGCATGTCGCGCGTGCGCGTCGGCCGCCCCAGCAGCCGCGACGCGGTTGGCTCCGCCGCGGCCAACAATATGTTCGCGAAGGCGAGCGCCCGAAAACCTTCCCACAGAGGCCAACCCAACATTACGACCTTCCAGGGTTCGGTCGCCCGCAAAAACAACGTGGCCAAGTAGTAACTTTGGCAGTTTAAAAGCGTCGTGGCGAACGCCAAGCCGCCGAGGCCGGCGGTTACGAAGCTCGTGCCGGCCACAACTAGCGTTTCCTCGAGCCGCCACGTTCCCCACGCGCCTACGCCCGCGACGTCCGCGCCCGAGCCGAGCCACGCCAACATACCGCCCGCGTACGCCGGACCCCACGCGACCGCCGCCGCGGCGCGAGCCGGGAAGAGTACCGTAAAAAAAGTGACCGCCGCCACCTTACAGAAAGACCAAAAAAGTATCGCCAAAACCGCACCCTGAAACCCGCGGCGCAAGCGGAGCCAAAAGTAAATGGGGAACAGCGCCAAAACGTCCAGGGCCGGCAATATGAACTTATTGCCCGTGAGAATCCCCCCACCCGAGGTGACGAAGGCGGCCGCGGCCAAATAGTACAACGCCCCCGGGAGCCGCAGGTTACGCCATAAATTCGCGGGCGCGGCTGCCAACCGTTGCTCTATGCCCGCCCACGCCAACTAGGTACGCTCCTCGCCGGGGCGCCGCTAAACCCGCTTAATATAGCAAACCGGTTCCTCAAACGCAAGCAGTATAATATAAACGTTAATAAAGCCCGGCCGCTTAGGCCGGGCGCTCGCCTCGGCGGCGCTAGGCGAGAACGGCGTCGCGCACGAGCTTCAGGGGCAACGAGCCTACGGCCAAAAGACGGTCGTGGAACTCGCGCAACGCGGCCTCGGGATGTAGCCTGAAATACTCGTCGCGTAGCGCCACGAGCTCGCGCTTGCCGGCCAAGTACGACATCGGCTGCGTGGGCGTGTAGATATAACGTTTGACCTCGGCCTCCGCGTTCACCGGCTCCAGCGAAACCTCGTCCACGAGGAACGCGACCGCTTCCTCGAAAGTCATCCGCCCCGTGTGGAGGGACGCGTCCAAGACGACCCGCGCCGCCCGCCATAACGTGTCTTTTTTCTGCCCCAATACGATTCGCGCGTCGTCGTAGAAGCCCTGCTCGCCCATCATCTCTTCGCAGTAGAGAGCCCAACCCTCGATGAAGGGCGTGCCGTGCGTCTCGCGGCGAATCCGGTTCGGCACGCGATTGGCCCAACACAACTGCAAGTGGTGCCCCGGGTAGCCCTCGTGGAGCGCCACCACCGGGACCTTGACGCGGTTGTGGCCCGCCAGCTTTTGCTCGATTTCCTCGGGCGGGGCCTCGGGGTCCACCGGCGTAACGTAGAAGAAGCCCTTCTGACGCGGCTCGTACGGCGCGGGGGACATATAGGCCGCGTACGGAATTACGGGGCGCTCGAACTCGGGCGTCGGTATGACCTCGAGCTCCTCGCCCTCGGGTATGCCGCAAATATCTTTATCGACGACGAACTGCCGGCTCCGCGCCATCCAATCCCGATAAAACTCCAAAACCTCGTCGGGCCGGGGGTGGTCCTTCTTGAACTCCTCGACGAGCTGGGCGGCGGTCGCGCCCGGTTTCAACTCGTCGGCCAAAGCGGCCATTTCCGCCCGCACTTGCGCGACCGACTCCTCGCCGAAAGCCAAAAGCGAATCGGCGTCGTAATCGAGCAAATGATACTCGCGGAGGAGGCGGTCGAACGCCTCCCGGCCCGCGGCGAAGTCCTCTCTCGCGGGGAGGCGTTTCACGAAGGCCACGAAGTCGGTCAACGCGCCGGCGGCTCGCTCCCCCGCGGCCTTTAGCCTTCGGGCGTTTTTACTTCCGGCCTTCTCGGCCGCGGCGGGAACGACCTGGGCCAAAAACGGCCCACCGTGGGCCACCATTTCGTCGGCCAACCCCACGAATCTCGCCACGGGCCGGTCGAAGGCCCGCCGGCCCCTCTCGCAGTAGTCGGGTACCTTCTCCAAACGCGCCCGTATCGCCGCGAGCCTTTCCTCCAGAGGAGCGTAGTCGCGGGCGAGCATGATAAAAATCGTCTGGACCACCGTCGCGGCTACGCCCAGCGGGTTGCGCCGCATATCGTCCATGACCCTTATCGCGACGTCGTAATTCGCGAGGCGCGAACGGGCCAGCGCGAGGTCGACGGCGTCCTCACCCCGCGCGGCCCGGGCGGCTTCCTCGACGGACGGCAGGTATTGGTCCACGAACGCCTCGAAAGCCGCTATGCCCTCGGGCCCGGGGTCGTCCCACTCCTCGTCGAACTCGTGGAGGCCCTTGAAAGTGGCCGTCGGCGGCGAAAGCTCGTTCTCGCGGTCGAGTATGCGGTCGATTAAATTAACAACTTCTTCGCTCACGTGAACAGCACCGTTCTTTTAAAATTTGCGGAAAAACTAACATAGCTCGCCGGGGGGGTCAAGTTTTTAGGCAGGGGTCACGCGGGACCTTCAAGAACGACGGTGCCGCGGCCGGCACCGCGCGGGGCCGGTGATTATGAACTCGAGCTGTTCCAAAATATGGGTTGACATATCGACTTAAGAATAATAAAATTGTTTTAAGGGTATTCAGAAAAGAGGTTGCGACGGATGAAAGTTACTAAGCCGTTGGCACTGCTGGTCGTGGTCGCGCTGGGCTGGTGGTCGGTCGTGCCGGCGCTCGCCGAGGAAGAGGGCGAAGAAGGTTCCTCGGAAACGACCGAGGAGAACGTCCGCTACTACTACGGCCGGGGAGACAACCCGTTCTACATCCCGCCCGGCGAAGAGCAGGAGGAAACTTTCTACTTCGGCGAGAGCGCGCAGGAGGACGTCGTAGAACTGAAGTGGTCGCGGTTCCAGGACACGTCCGGCAGGGCGTCGCGCGACATCAAAAAGATTATCGGCGTCTCGCTCATAACCACGGCGGTAATGATGACCGCGTGGGCGCTCTTCGCTCACAGCGAGGAGACGAGGCCCGACAACTGGCAGAAAATATACGAGGGGACGGGTATCCTGTTGGTATCGAAAGAGAAGACGGTCCACGTGCCGTCGGTAGTTGCCGGCATCTGCCTCGCGGGTGGCGGCGTATGGTTAATGCGGCGTAATTAAAGGAGGGTCGCACGTAGCTCACACCTAGTTCGAAATGCCGTTAATCACGCCGCCGGGAAAGGTTATAATGCCACCGGCCCGGGAAAGGGCAAGAAGCCGGCGCAGAGGCATTTTGGGAAGGCAAGACGGGAAGCACGCGCTCCAAAGACGGCGGTAGCCGCGTCTCGCGGAAACGCGTGTTTTAAATTTAACCGAAAGGAGGAAGCCGAGGAAAGTACCAAAAGGTCTATTCAGTTACCTCTATAAAACGAAAGGGGAAAGCCTTATGAAACGACGTTATAGAGGGACCGACGCCGCGGTTATGGTATGGGCGGTTGCCGCGGCGCTCGGGGTCGCGTCGTGCGGTACGGAAGAGCCCGGCACCAACGGCCCGAGCGAGGAGTACTTCCCGGCCAGCGTGGGCCACACGTGGCGATACGACACTTACAACTTGACGCGCGACGCGGGGAAGGCCCACCCGTTCTATACGCTCGTGTCGGTGCGGAACGTAGTCGCGGTACGTGGCCTGGCCCCCGAGCCCGTCTTCGTAACCAACTACGCCAAGAGCCCGGACGGCCAACGGCTCCGCCTTAACCAGGCCAGCTTCTATTGGCCCAACAAAGACCTCTTCTTCAAGTACGAATACTTCACCTACGGGACGGACCGCTTCCTCCTACGCGGGTACCACTACTTGAACGAGTGGGAGGAACCCATAATCGGGACCTTCTTCTACGACGGGCCGGAGGGGAAAACCCCCTTCACGCTTTTCAAAACCCCCTTCGAGCTGAACGCCAAGTGGGACGTCCTCAACTACGGCAATCCCGACCCGGAAAATAACCCGACCGTATTCCGCAACGTCGACCAAAAAGATTACTTCGGCCTCCCGCGCGACATGGACGGCGACGGCCAACTGGATACGATGGACATCTCGATAATAGGAACGGTGGCAGGCAACGCGTTGATCAAAACCGACCTGGAAACGTTAAATTGCTACGTCGTCGTCCTTACCCAAAACCTGGTCTTCCACCTATCGCGCCGGGGCGACGTGCAGGACGTCTCGAAAACGACGTACTGGATCGCGCCGAAATACGGCGCCGCGAAGATCGTCTGGTATCAGGGCAGCAAATACCTCGACAATATAGAGATGAACCTACGGACGTGGTGGTTCATTAAGTGACGGCCGCCGGAGAGCTCCGACCAAACGAAAGCGAGGCTCTACTATGAACGTTAAACGCATCTTACTCGTAAACCTCGGGGCAACGCTGGCCACGGCCGTTACCGTAAGCGCGGTCGGCACCAACGCCACGTACGGGACCGCGGGCCTTTTCCGCACGTGGTCGGCGGATACGATAAAAGTGCCCAGCCTCGACGTTACAATGTTCGCCGCCCAATACTGGAGCTACGATACGCCCGAAGGCGGGGATAAGTATATGTTGCCCTCCGCGGGCTTAACGCTATGTCCGCTGAAGTGGTTCGAAGTGGGTGGCCACTTCCGCGGCGCCTTCCACTACCGCGAGCCAGTGGTGGAGACGGGGACGTACCTGTTCGGTCTGGGGGACGCGGGCCTGGCCGGCAAGTTCCACGGCGTGGGCCAAGACCAATTCTGGTTATCGTTGGGCGGCCTGGTATACATCGACCTCCCCACCGCCACCGGCGAAGATTACACTACGGGCAAAGAGGAAGACACCGCCTGGCTCACCGACAGCCAGAATAACGTCGGCATCATGGCGCTCACGTCCAAAGACTTCCTGGGAAAAATGATCGGCATCAACGCCAACGTCGGCTACGTCATCCGCAGCGGCAAAGCCAACTACGAGACCACCAAGGGCATCTACGTGAAGATGGAGAGGCCGAATTGGTTCGCCTACGGCGTCGGCTTCGACATCAGGCCGATACCGGTTCTATCGGTCATCAACGAGTACACCGGCTTCGTCAGCCAAACCTACGAGGGCGGCGGTAAAGACAAGAACTTCGAGATAACGCTCGGCGCGCGGACCAACGGCTTCGACTTCTACCACTTCGGCCTGGGCGGCGCCTACCGCATATCCTCGGCCGCCGGGCCCGACTACCGCGGCTACGTCCAATCCAGCATGGACATCCCCCTCACGCCGTCCGACCGCGACAAGGACGGCATACCCGACTCCCGCGACAAGTGCCCCGACGACCCCGAGGACTACGACGGCTACATGGATAGCGACGGCTGCCCGGACACGGATAACGACAACGACGGCATCCCGGACGCGGTGGACAAGTGCCCCAACGAACCGGAAGATAAAGACGGCTTCCAGGACGAGGACGGTTGTCCCGACGTCGATAATGACGCGGACGGCATACTCGACGTCGACGATAAGTGCCCGAACGAACCCGAGGACTTCAACGGCTACGAGGACGAAGACGGTTGCCCCGAAGGCGGAAAACCGGTAGAGATACCGGAGGAAAGGGAATTCATTCTCGAAGGCCTAAGGTTCAACCCCGACAGCCCGGTTATGGTCCCCGGCTCTTACGCCTCGCTGGACAAAGCCGCCAAGGTAATGGAGAACTATCCCGACATCAACGTCGTCATCGAGGGCCACGCCGCCTCGACCGGCCGGCCCGATTTCGAGACGACGCTGTCGCAGCAGCGCGCCGAGACCGTTCGGAACGAGCTCATCAGAACGTACGGCATCGAACCGAGCCGGATCCGCGCCGTCGGTTACGGCAGCACTCGACCCATCGCGGACAACGCGACGCGCGACGGCCGTGCGCGCAACCGGCGAATCGAATTCAAGGTTGAGTAACCCCTATTTACCAAAACTAAAGAGGAGGGCCGCCGCGGCCCTCCTTTATTTTTCGGTCGAAACGGTTCACGCCCTCATACCCAAGAACAACTCCTCCAGCGTAAGGGCGACGTTGCAGTTATCGCGCAGGGCGGATGCAGCGCGGGCGAGCACTTCCCAAACCCGCTCGGGCGGCGCGAGGCGCCCACCCCCCGCGAGGCCGCGGAGCCGACCCTCGAGCGCCGGAAACCTCATTACGTCCGCCGTCTCCGCCGCCAACGCCGCCAGGTCGTGATTCAACTCGGCCCACGCGGCCACGAGCTCGAGCGCCTCGGCGCGGTCCCGCGTGACCCCGGCCGCGGCGAGCGCCTCGGCGACACCCCCCGCGGCCACCTCCTCTAAGATCGCGAGCGCGGCCTCGAACCCGGTTGCGTATTCCTCTTCCACCGCGGCCGCGGCGCCGACCAGCGTACCGTCGGCCTTGCGCGCCGCGTCGCCCGCCGCCGCGGCGCTTACGCCCCAGTCGCGGACCAGCGCCTCCTCGAGCGCCGCCGCCGTCAAACGCGGAAAGTGAACGTTCACGCACCTCGAGACGATCGTCGGCAAAAGTTGCCGGGGGTCGTGCGAGACCAAAACGAAAGTCGTCCGCCCCGGCGGCTCCTCGAGCGTCTTGAGGAAGGCGTTGGCGGGCGCGTCGCTGCGATAGGTCATCTTCTCGGGTTCTATTACCAGGAGCACTTTCCGCGCGCTCTCGCTCGGCGGCCGGCCCGCCTCGGCCAGAATTTCGCGCACCTTATCTATATCGAAGTGGGGGCCCGCGGCCTCGTAACGCCGGAAGTCGGGGTGCACGTCAACAAATACGCGCCGGCAGGTGTTGCACGCGCCACAGCCCTCGAGCGGTTTCTCGGGGCAAAGGGCCGCGGCGCCCAGCGCGTACGCGACCGCCTCCTTCCCCACGCCCCGCGGCCCGGCGAAGAGGTACGCGTGCGCGAGGCGGCCGCCCCGCAGCGCCCGCGCCAGCGCCGCCGCGACCTCGCGCTGATACGGGAGCGTCGCCAACGTCCAACGGCTTGGCTTCCCCTCTTCCACGGCGCCCATTCTACTAAAACGACCCGGATTCCGCAACACAAGCAGCGCACGACTCATCAAAAAACCCGCCCTCAGGCGGGTAGCAAGGTTCAACGGGCATTATTATATTACCTTCGCGAGTTCGGTGCGTACGGCCGAGAAAACCTCCTCCTCCGTCGCCGCGGCGTCCACTACCGCCGCCTCAGCCTCTCCCCGCGCGAGCGCCAAAAACCCCTCCCGTACGCGGCGGTGGAACTCGAGGTCGCGCGCCTCGACGCGGTCCGGTGCCTCGCCGGCGAGGCGCGCGAAGCCTCCCTCCGGCTCGAGGTCGAGAATTACAATTAAATCCGGCCAAGCCGCGCCGACCGCGGCCCGGCACAACTCGCGCAGGCGGGCGACGTTCTCCTCGAGCGAGGCGCCGCCCAAATCCACGCCCAGGCCGTACCCCTGGTAAGCCAGCGTCGAGTGCACGTAGCGGTCGAGAAGGACGAACTTGCCCGCGGCGAGGGCCGGCTCGACCACCTCGGCCACAAGCTGCGCCCGCGCCGCCAGATACAGGAAGAGCTCCGCGAGCGGGGCCATCGCCGCGTTCTCGCGGCTGAGCAGTACGCCGCGGACTTGCTCGCCGACGGCGGTGCCGCCCGGCTCGCGGGCCGTTACGACGTCGGCGCCCCCCAGGCGCAAGTACGCCGCGGCCCGCTCGAGCTGGGTCGTCTTGCCGGCGCCCTCGACGCCCTCGAAGGTTATGAGTTTTCCTCGCGGCATGGTTCCGCGGCCGCCCGGGCCGTTACTTCGCCGCGGTTCCGGCGGCCTCGCGCTTCTTCCGCCGCTTGACCTTGGGGCCGCGCTTCCGCTTGGCCGCCGCCACGCCCACGTCCGGCCTGGCCGCCTTTTCTTTCGCCCGCTCGTTGTCCGGGCCCTTGCCGACGATGAAGTCCTCCACCATCCGGCGGCACACGTCGTCCGGGAACTGCTCGGGCGGCGACTTCATGAAGTATGAGGACGGCGCGACGAGCGCGCCCGCGATGCCGCGGTCGAGCGCGAGCTTCGCGCAACGCACGGCGTCGATGACGATGCCGGCGGAGTTGGGGCTGTCCCACACCTCGAGCTTGAGCTCGGCGTTTAGCGGCACGTCGCCGAAGGTCCGCCCCTCGAGGCGGATGAAGGCCCACTTCCGATCCGTGAGCCAGGCGACGTAGTCGCTCGGGCCGATGTGGATATTGTCCGCGCCGATGTCGAACGGCAGCTGCGACGTCACCGCCTGCGTTTTCGACACCTTCTTGGACTCGAGGCGCTCGCGCTCGAGCATGTTGTAGAAGTCCATGTTGCCGCCGACGTTGAGCTGGTAGGTGCGCTCCAGCCGGACGCCGCGGTCGTTGTAGAGGTTGGTCAGGACGCGGTGCACGATGGTGGAACCCACCTGCGACTTGATGTCGTCGCCGATGACGGGAAGGCCGCGCTTCTCGAACTCCTTCTGCCAGTACCCCTCCTGGGCGATGAATACCGGGATGCAATTGACGAACGCGCACCCGGCGTCCAGTACTTTCTCGACGTACCACTTCGTCGCCATCTCGGCTCCCACGGGAAGGTACGAGACGACGACGTCGCACTTGGTTTTCTTGAGGATATCGACGATGTCCGCCGTCGACCCGGGCGCTTTCTTTATTATCTGCTTCAGGTATTTCCCGAGGCCATCGTGGGTCATGCCCCGCTCCACCTTGACGCCGAGTTTCGGAACGTCGCAGAAGCGGTACGTATTGTTCGGGTACGCGTAAATAGCCTCGGCGACATCTTTGCCTACTTTGTTCCGGTCGATATCGAACGCGGCGACGAATTCGATATCTTTTACGTGATAGCCGCCCAGGTTGACGTGCATCAACCCGGGAACCTTTTCGTCCTCGCGGGCGTTCTTGTAGTATTCTACGCCTTGCACGAAACTCGAGGCGCAGTTGCCCACCCCGATAATACCGACTCTAACCTTTGACATCCGAGACCTCCTTTGGCCTCCGGCCGCCGCGCGTCGACCCTATTTTTCGCCGCGACAATATTCGAAACGCCGTCCCTTAAACCAATTTTTATAACATTTTTCTCTTAAATTTTAAATTAATATAATCTTAATACTCACCTATAAGCCAAATAATACTTAATAAATATACCCCTATATAATTAATAACATATTGAAATGCGGATGTCAAACAATATAATTATGAAGACCCGGGGTTCACTACCCTCATTATAATACGGAAAAAATAAAAAATTAAGCCGGCCGGGGCCGGCTTCGGGTAAAAGACCCTTTCCCGTTTTTCGATCAAGCCTTAAAACGCTTCAAGCGGAGCGCGTTGGTGACGACGGACACCGACGACATCGCCATCGCGGCCGCGGCGATCATTGGGTTCAGCAACCCCAGCGCGGCAAGCGGTATAGCGGCGGTGTTGTAGAAGAACGCAAAGAACAAATTCTGTTTAATGTTGCGGAGGGTACGGCGGCTGAGCCTGTACGCGCGGTCTACGGCGGCAAGGTCGCCCGACATCAACGCGACGTCTGCGGCCTCGAGCGCAATATCGGTGCCGGTCCCGATGGCCACGCCCACGTCGGCGGCCGCCAGCGCCGGCGCGTCGTTGATGCCGTCCCCGACCATTGCTACGATTTCGCCTTTCTCCTTTAGGTCTTTTAAAACCTCGAGCTTGTCCGCCGGCAGGAGACGCGCCCGCACGTCCGAAATGCCGACCTGGCCGGCGATGGCCGCTGCCGTCGTCTCGTTATCTCCGGTAAGCATGATCGTCCGGAGGCCCACCTCGCCCAGCGCCGTAATAGCTGCGCGCGAGTCGGGTTTAAGTTCGTCGGCGATCCCGATCAGGCCGAGGAGATCTGCGCCGCGCGCCGCCGCGATCGCGGTGATGCCTTGGCCCTCTAATTGGGATAAGCGGCCCTCCAGGCCGTCGAGGGAAACGCCGTTCTCGTTAAGGAAGCGGATACTACCCACGAGCACGCGCCGGCCCCCTACCGTGGCCGCGACCCCCCCGCCGGTCGTCGAGTCGAAATCGGTTACTTCCTCCGGGAGGGCGCAGCCCCTCTTCTTGGCGCCCGCCACTACCGCCGCGGCGAGGGGGTGCTCGCTAAGTTGCTCGACGGCCGCGGCGTACGTCGCGAGCTCCTCTTCCGAGACGCCCTCCGCCGGCGCGTACGCCACCACCGCCGGCGCGCCCTTCGTTATGGTCCCGGTCTTGTCGAAGGCCACGACGGTGACGCGCCCCATAAGTTCCAGACTCTCGGCGTCGCGGAACAGCACGCCCAGCTCGGCGCCCTTCCCGGTGCCCACCGTGACGGCCGTCGGCGTAGCCAGCCCCAGCGCGCACGGGCACGCGATCACCAAAACCGCCACCGCGGCGATAATGGCCGGCTCGAGCGAGTAACCTGTAACAAGCCACGCGGTGAACGTCAAGGCCGCGACTGCGATAACAGCAGGCACGAAGACGCCCGCGACGCGGTCCGCCAACTTCTGGACCGGCGCCTTCGAGCCCTGCGCCTCCTCGACCATGCGGACGATCTGCGCCAGGACCGTATCCGCGCCGACCTTGGTGGCTATTACCGTAAGGGCGCCCGTTTGGTTCACGGTCCCGCCGATGACGGCTTCCCCCGCGGCCTTCCGGACCGGGATCGGCTCGCCGGTGAGCATCGACTCGTCCACCGCGGAGGTCCCTTCCAGAACCTCTCCATCCACCGGAACCCTTTCGCCGGGTTTTACGAGCAGCCGGTCGTCGACTACGACGTCCTCCACCGGGATATCCCGCGTTTCACCCTCCACAAGCTTATGGGCGGTAGGGGGAGTGAGCTCGAGAAGCTTCTGGATGGCCGCGGAGGCGCGGCCTTTAGCGCGGCTCTCGAGCCATCGCCCCAGTAGGATAAGCGTGATAATCACCGCCGCGGTCTCGAAGTAATAGTGGCCGCTTTTACTAAATAGCAACACGTAAGCGCTGTATACGTAAGCGGCGGTCGTACCGATTGCGATCAGCGCGTCCATCCCCAGGATCCCGCGCCGCATACCCCGCACCGTCTTAACGTAGAACTGCCACCCGGCGAAGAACTGGACGGGCGTCGCCAGCGCCAACATTACCCACCCGTCAAAACGAAAACTGAGAAACGTGGATACGACAAAGAGCGGCACCGTGAAGGTAGTCGCGAATATGACCCTCTTCAACGCCGGCGAAAGGCGCTCGGGCGGTGCAAGCGCCCGCTCCTCTTCGGCCTTGTATCCCAGGTCGCGGACCACGCCCTTGATTTCGGCGAGCGAAACGACCGACGGTACGTACTCGACGCGCGCTAAGCCGGCGGTAAGATTGACGGAAATAGCGGCCACGCCCGCCAAACCGCCGACGAAGTCCTCGATGTTGGCGACGCACGTGGCGCAAGTCATCTCGCCGATGCGCAAGACCGCCTTCTCGGTCGAAACGTCGTAGCCAGCGCCGCGGACGGCCTTCACGATATCGCCGAAGCGGCCGCGCGCGTCGTCGTAGGTTACGGTCCCCTTCTCCGCGGCCAGGTTGACCGAGACCTCTTTGACGAACGGCAGCGCCCGCAGCGCCCTCTCGTTCGTCGCGACGCACGTCGCGCACGTCATACCGGATATGGGGAAAGTTACCGTCTTCATACGTTTACCCCCCGACTTACGCGGCCGGGCAACAATTGACAGGATACTACGCCGAAAAGCTCTTTATTAAAATAATGCCCCATACGGGTACTTAGTATAATATAAGTGATTTAATAGGTCAAGATAAAATCGCGTCTGGCACTATTTATAAATAATAAGAGGCGAGCCGTAGGCGCGGCGTTTGGCCGCGCAACGTAAAAGGCGTTCCGTATCCGTCGGAGGCCGTGGGCGTTCGGTTATTATCATTAGAAATTGCGACCGCCGCCGTAACCCGCGGACCGAGAAAGATATCGAAAAAGGCAAGCCGGGCCTGCCTTTTCGGGATACGAGGCCGTTATTCCGGACCGGGTTTTTCTATCGCAGCCGGCGGCCCGGACCGCCTTCACCAGCTCGCCGAAGCGGCCGCGGCCGTCGTCGTACGTCACGGTCGCCTTTTCCGCGGCCAGATTGACCGAGACCTCTTTGACGAACGGCAGCGCCCGCAACGCCCTCTCGTTCGTCGCGACGCACGTCGCGCACGTCATGCCGGATATGGGAAAGGTTACGGTCTTCATGCGTACCTCTTTCGAAACTAGGCCCCGCGGGATTTGGGACCCGGTTAAGTATATACTATTCTACATCGCCGCGTCAATCCAACGTTCGTCGCACGGGCCAGAGAAAAAAGCGTAACGCACAAGGGCACTAACGTTTAACGCCCCAGCGTCGGGACCGGGTTTCGCTAACCGTAAAACTGTTACATAACGTAGATGTTGAAACCCGCCGCGATATCCAGGTACTTATAAGGCTCACCGGCAAATACGTAATTAAAGCGCGGATTTAAGTATATGGCGAAAGTGTCGTTAAACGGGTATTCCACCCCGCCGCGGACCCAGGCCGCACCACCCCCACTGAGATTTAGAAATACGCCATAACCTGGAACCGGTAAACGGGGTGCTGGTAGTAGAATTCGGTTCCGGCGGCGCCGTCGAAGAAGTCCGTTTCCACCTTCACGTCGACGTCCTCGAAGACGCTCCACGTAACGGAGGGATTCAGATAGTAGCTGCCGTCGTGGAGGTTAACCATCGTCGCCAGGCCGGCGAGCCACATCGGGTGGGGGTAATACGTGGCGACCAGACCGGCCATATCCCGCCCCAACGTAATTCGCCTCCCCAGGTAATAATCCTTCAAGTCGTAATCCGCGACCTTCGTTGCGCCGCGCCCGTCGCGGTAGTACTCCAGCGTGATATTCGGGCCCCGGCGCCAGCCGTAATTGACGCCGGCGGCCGCACGGGGATTAAGCTCGCCGCCGTGGACGTCGGCCGCCGCCTCCAGGTACATCCCCCAGTCGCCCGCCGAACCGGAGAGATCGAAACCCGCCGTCCCGAGGCGCTCGTACCCCGGCTCGATATAGGAGAGGCCGACGTCGAATTCGCCGAGCGTCGCGAACAGTCGTCCGGCCTTGGGCGAGGTCTCCCACGTATCCTCCGGCACCAGGAGGAGGCCCACGCCGGAGAAACCGGTGAAGTAGGCGCGGAGGCGGCCGCTCGTTACGCCCTCTCGTTCGCTCTTGGGTTCCGTGTAGTCGGGGGGGTTAAAAATGTCGAGCGGGCTGTAGAAGTACGCCGTACTCAGGTCGAGGCGTTGCTTGCCCAGCGTCACCTCCAGGCGGTCCCAGAAAAAATCCACCTGCGCCCGGGCCAGGCCGACGTCGTAGTCTTTTTCGAGCGGCAGGCCGAAGTAC
The DNA here is from genome assembly GCA_011773985.1 of Candidatus Zixiibacteriota bacterium. GTDB lineage: Bacteria > RBG-13-66-14 > B26-G2 > WVWN01 > WVWN01 > WVWN01. Next base: position 19,782 of record WVWN01000047.1, read on the forward strand.
GGGTCGCGGGCCTCGTCGCCGGCCAGGTATACGAACTGCGGCGTGGCCGTAACCGACACGTGTTCGTTGAGCGAGGCCTCCAGGTCGAGGCGGAGGCGGAGGTAATTGCCGAGCCGGGTCCCGGTCACGAGGCCGAAGCGTCGGTCCGTCACCGTCACGTCGTCGCGGAAATACCCGCCCCAGCCGAACTCGGCGGCGCCGGCTACGCCGGACAACGCCATCGCCGAAAAGACCGTCGTAAATAATCGGCGGTAGCCCATAACCCGCCGGCCATTATTGGAACTTGATCGCCTCCACCGGCCTCATCGCTGCGGTCCGCAGCGCCGGGTACAACGTCGCCAGGAAGGACATCCCGAGGACGGAGGCGAAAGCCACGACGAAGAATTTCAAACTGAACTTCGCGAAGAAGAGCGTGTTGGCCATCCCCCAATCCGCCATCGACTCCTGCGCACCGAAAGGCTCCATGTCGAAACCGTACTCGGTGCTGAGCCACGTCGTGACGACCGCCAGGCTGAAGCCGATCGCCATCGCCACGAAAGCCATCAGCATCGTCTCGGTAACGACGAGGCGGGCGAGTTGGCCGGGTCTCAAGCCCAACGCCATCATGATCCCGAACTCGCGCACGCGCTCGAACACCGACATGACGACCGTGTTCATGATCCCCAGGAGCGCGACGGCGGTGAAGATCGCCATAATGAGGAGGAAGGAGGCCCAGTCGAGCTCGATCATCTCCTTCATCTCCGGCGCCGCCTCCGCCCAGGTCAGGACCTCGTACCTCTCCGGGTCGACCTGCTCCTCCAGGGCGCCGTGGACGCGCGCCACGTCGTACGAATCCTCCGCCATGACGACGATCTCGTTGACGGCGTCGCCGTAGGCCAAGAGCTCCTGGGCGTCGGCGAGGTTCATCATGATCAACGAATTGTTCATCGCGCTGATCCCCGGGTCCGCCAGGCCGACGACCGTAAACTTGTCCGCGCCCATCGAGCCGTCGGCCGCCTGGACCATGAGCGCGATTTGGTCGCCGAGCGCCAAGCCCAAGTTCTCGGCCAAGACGTAGCCGAGAACGACTTCCCCTCGGTTGCGAGCCTCCAAGCAACGTCCTTCCCGCAGCAAGCGGTGCATGTAGCTTACGCCGCGTTCCCGGCGGGGGTCGAACGCCAGGACGAAAGCCCCCGCCGAATCGCCGTGGGCCGCGGCGAGGGCGTACGTCTTGACGCGGAGGCTGTACGCCGCCACCTTCTCGGTACTCTCGATCGCCGCTACGATCGGCCCCGGCTCGCGGATCCGCTTCATCACGCTCATGTCGTCGCTGAACCCGCGCGCGTGGATCTGGACGTGGCCGGTGAGGATCCGGACGTAGTTGTCCATCATGCCGTCGTGGGCACCGTCCCAGAACCACAGAAACCACAACAGCATCCAGCTATAGAACGTCATGGCGCCGAGGGTCAAGATTGTCCGGCGCTTGTTGCGCCACAGGTTGCGCCACGCGAGTTTTAAGAAGGGTATCCGCACCGCCGCCACGCCTCGCTCCCCTCCCCTCAAGCCCTGCGCTCGTCCGAGACGACCTCGCCGTCCCGCAACATTACGTGCCGCTTCGCCCGCTCCATCACGCGCGGGTCGTGCGTCGAGAAGATAAAGGTGGCCTGCCGCTCCTCGTTGAGACGCTCCATAAGGTCGAGGAGGGCGAGCGCATTTTCGGTGTCGAGATTGGCGGTAGGCTCGTCGGCCAAAACCACCGCCGGCTCGCCGACGATGGCCCGGGCGACCGCGACGCGCTGCTGCTGGCCGCCGGAGAGGTCGAAGGGCCGCCTCTCCCTCATGCACTCGTCGAGGCCCACCTGCCCCAGGACTTTCTGGGGCAGCTCGCGCCGCCGGTTGGGCTCTACGCCGCGTAAGATCAACGCGAACTCGACGTTCTCGCGGGCCGTAAGTACCGGGATAAGGTTGAACGACTGGAAGACGAAGCCGAGGCGCCGTCGCCGCAGGTCGGCCAGCTCGCTCCGGCTCATGGCCGTTACCTCCTGGCCCTCTATGAATACGCGGCCCTCCGTCGGCCGGTCCAAGCCGCCGAGAATGTTGAGTAGCGTCGTCTTCCCCGAGCCGGAGGGGCCAGCGATCGTCATGAAGTCGCCGCGCGCGATGTCGAGGTCGACGCCCCGGAGGGCGTGGACGTCGAAGCCGTCGCGGTAAACCTTGTGGAGGTTCTGGATCTCTACTACTTTATCCATAACGCTATTCTCCGTGTAATCGTAACCGCGCCTCAGACCCGACGCATGGCCACGACGGGCCGCAGCCGGGCGGCTTTGACGCCCGGGTAAATCGCCGATACCGTAGCGATAAAAAATACCGTAACCGCGCCGAGGACGAAATGGGCGGGCCGCATTACGAACGGGACCACGGGGTCGATAAAACCCATCACGCCTACGCTCCCGGACCACGCGCCCAGGTCCGCGCCGTAGACGGTGTTAATCCAACTCGCGAGGCCTCCGCCCAGCAGGCCGACGGCGATACCTAACGCCGAGAGGACGGTAGCCTCGTACAGGATCACGCGGAAAACCTGGAAGGGCCGGAGGCCGAGCGCGGCCATCACGCCGAATTCGTTTACGCGCTCCAATACCGACATCAAGATCGTGTTCGTCATGCCGAAACTCGCCAGGACGATCAACAGCAACAGGATAAAAATCAACAGCCCCACCATAATCCCGTAATATTGAAACGCCTGGGGCGAGACCTCAAACCAGGCGAGCACGTCTACCCCGGGCGGGACCTCGGCGGCCAGGCCGTCGCGTATGGTCTCCACGTCGGCGCGGGATTCCGCCAGAATTACGATCTTGTTATAACCCTCCTCATATCCCAAGAGGTGTTGCGTTTGGCTCAACGGCAAGAGGACCGCGCCGTTGTCGAACGCCGGGTTGCCCATGCGGAGCAAGCCGACCAGCTCGTACGCCTCCGCCGCCACTTCGCCGTCCACGTTCTGCACCATGACGCCCACCATGTCGCCGAGCTCGACGCCGAGTACCTCCGCCATCTTGTAGCCGAGGATGACGCCCCTCTCTTCCCCCTCCCGGAAAAACTCGCCCTCCGCGAGGCGGCGAGGCAGGATGGAGATACGGGGCTCCCGCCGCGGGTCGACGCCGTAGATCACGGCGCCCATGGAATTTTCGGGGGAGGAGGCCAAGCCGCGCATCTCGACGCGGGGGGACCAGGCCTGGACCCGGGGCCGGCCCTCGACCAGCCGCTCCACCTCGCGCGGCGACCGGAGAAATTTCTCCACCTGGGGATTTTTCTCGAAGCCGGCGGGTTCGACGACGACGTGGCCCAAGCCGCTCCGGACGATATCCTCGGCCGTCTTCTCGCCGAAGCCCTCGCCGAAGGCCGAGAACCAGACGATGAACCCGGCGGCGGAGGCGAGTGCCGCGACGGTGATCGCGGTTCGGCGCTTGTTCCGCCACACGTTACGGCGCGCGATTTTGAACAGCGGCAGCCGCCTCACCGGCCGGCCCTCCGCAGGTTGGCTTTCGTGAACGTATTGCCGTCGACGGCCTTGTCGAACACGGCGTACGTCACGCGGACGGTCGTGACGCGGCCGGCCTTCCGCTTGTTCGTCATGGTCCACACCGTCGGGAAGTTGCGGCCGCCCATGCTCTTCACGGCAGAGTAGTCGAGCTGGCGCAGCAGACCCTTCTTGTCGTAGTACTTCACGTAGACCGGGATATAGGTCTTCTTTTTAACTTTGTAGAGGAGATACGTGTACGTTATGCCCGTGCCGCGCCGGGGCACCATCTTTATCTCCCAATACGCCGCGCCGTCTTCTTGGACCCGGGAGGCGTAGTCGTCGGCGAAGGAGTCTTCCCGGACCATGTCGTCGTACGTGAACTCGGAACCCATCATGCCCCGGTACATCATCGTCGGCATGATCTTCATCTCCTCGTCCACCTTTTTAATATACTGCCACAGGTTGCGGCCTACCTTGAGGAACGTGTTGCCCTTCTCCTTGGCCGGCGCGTCGACCAATAAAAAAGTCTCGTCGTCGCCTTGGGCCCACGACTCGAGCTTCATCGTCCGCTCGTAGTCGGGGTTGACGATTTCCATCGTAATCTTCATTTGGGAGGTCTTGCCGCGGACCAGGTCTTGCGACTTCTTCACGATATCGTAGGCGTCGTCGCCGACTGCGGCCCCGGCGACGGCCTGCGCGACAAACGTCCCGAGTATCGCGGCCGTAATCTTCCGGGTCATCATTCGCCACCTTCTCCGATTACTTTCAGCTCCGCCAACGCGGCCACCAGCCGTTGGAACAGCGCGAGGAGCGGTTCCTTCATGCTAACGTTGCGCTCGAGGCGGCGCCGGATTTCCTCCGCCTCCTCGCGGTTCGCCTCGTCAACGTCGCCGGCGAGGAGCGTAAGGCATCTCTCGATTCCGTCGAATGCCGGCTCGAGCTCAAGTTCGAGGCCTTTCTTGAAAAAGTCGTGATACAACCGGACGAGGGCGAATTCGACCTCGTAGTAGTCGCGGCGGTCGCCCTTTACCCATGCGCGCCGGACGAAACCCACGGCCTCCAACATCCGGATATTGACGCTTACGCCGGATTTCGCGACGTGGAGCGTGTCCGCAATTTCGCCCAGACTCTTCGGCCGCGGCGTAAACGCCAACAGGCCGTAAATCCGACCGCTCAACGCCGGTCGAGTTCATGCATAACACCTACGAGGACTTTGCCGCCGACGAGCCCGGCGCCGCCGCCTTCGTCTTCCAACGACAGGCTGTACCCGCCGGTAACTCCGACGCCGAGGCCGATGCCGTACGCCGAGGTAGCCGCCAAACCTAGGGCCAGGAATAACGTGAGCTTGCCCATTCTTTATCTCCTTCTTGAGTGAGAATTACGATACAGTTTGGAATACTCCCGTTTAGTATCTACGATACGCGCTACCTGTATACAGTATAATATAGTTGACCTAAAAAGTCAAGTAAAAAAAATCCCGGCCCCTTTTTTTCGAGCCCTCCTTATAGTAAGGGCGGACCCTGAGGCCAGGCATACAGCTTCTTACGTTACGCGCCCCCCCAACCGCGTAGGCACTCGTTTATTACATCGGGAACTTAACGGTACCCGCACTTCACGGATTACCTAAAGTAATAAAAAAGGGTAGGCCGTGCCTACCCTCTGAGGTCGGGGTTTAAGCTATTCGGTTTCCGGTTCTTCCGGGGCCGGCTCGGCCGGCTCCGCCATGCTGGGGTGGGGGGACTCGGCCATCATACCCTTCCCCATTCCGGGGCGATGGCCCGGGCCGAACGCCTTTCCGCAACACGGGCACATGCCTTCTTCCCACTCGCCCATCTTGTGCATCTTCATCATCATGTAGCAGCAGTGCCCCTTGCCCGCAAAGCCGCCCTTCCACTCGCCGGCGTACATAAACGCCCGCGTCACCGTGCATACCGCGAGAAGCACGGCGAAGATAATCACGACTATTGCCACGACCTTCGCCAGCTTCCGCGGGCCGGCTTCCGCTCTGGCCGCTTTGAACCATAATATGAAGCCGAAGGCGACGACCAAGATCTCGAGCCCCAACGCGATATCCCAACCGAACATGTCCTCACCACCTTTGCTTTATCGTTTTAATAATATTAACATAAAAAGGCCAGGCGGGGCAAGAAATCGAAACGGACGGCCCGGACGGCCCGCCGGCCGCCTAAACGCATAACGCTACACGGGCGCGGCGCGGCATTTCCTCCGCTTACGGGCGGGGGGCGCCTCCTCTTCCGCCTCGGCGACGTCTCCGCGAATTTGCGTTGCGTACCCGCCCCAACGCCGCCATTCGTCCATACGGCATGAATGTACGAATTGGCCCTTGTAGAGGGTAAGGTCCGGGCAGGCGTCGCACATGTCGACGCGGCCGTCGGGCAACACGTCCGGCGCCTGGATGATGCCGATGCTTTGGCCGTAAACCGGTTTGTAAAAGAAACGAAGAGGATTAGACAGAAAGCGCCGGGCGAGGCGGCGGACCTCCGGGTCGAAGAGGCCGGCTAGAAACACCTTCCGCCCCAGACCACACTTCCTCGAGTAGGCGAAATAGCTCCCGCGGAGGAGATGATACGCGGCCTGCGAGAACTCGACGGTCTTCGGGCCGACGGCGCCGTACCACCCGTCGTCGGAGCCAACCATAAAGCTGATGAGCCACTTGAACGAGTCGTGGCGCTCGGTGCCGCCCAGGTAGGCGGCAGCTCCGTACCCGGGGACGTTCCGCTTAATGAGATCGTAAACGTCGTTAGAGGTGATGTCGTATCGGTCCGGCTCCTCGGTCGTTGCGTAGCCGAGTTTGCCCTCGTCCATGTCGACTTCGCGCCCCTGCACGACGTAACGGACGCCCGGCTTCACGAGCGCGCCGCGGTACGTTATGAACGTCTGGCCTTGGACGTACTTAATATTCTTGATGCCCCAGCGCACCAGCTCGGGAATCTGCTCGAAGTTATCCTTGTAGACGGTGATGCCGAAGGACGTCGGGATGCCGCGGACCGAGGCCATAACGTCCACGTACTGGTCGCGGAGGGGCAAAAGCCCTATCTCGTCTTTACCCTCCCAGCCCGGGCGGTTCTGCATCATGTCGACGTGGAAGGCGACGCCGGCAAGGCCGCGCTTCTTCAGCTCGCGCATCCGCTCCTCCGTGACGGCCTTGCCGTTGGTCAAGAGGTACGGCTTGATTCCCCGTTTATGGATGAATTCAATGAGGTCGTCGATCCGGGGGTGGCAGAGCGGCTCGCCGCCGGCGATGGAGACGTTGTCGATGCTGCGGAACTCCTTCATCGTCAGGACCTCTTCCTCGAGGTCCTCCACCGGCCGGTGCCCTTCCAAATTCTGGCGATAACAACCCTTGCAGTGGATGTTACAGACGTCGGTGACCTCGAGCCACCCGATCGGGTTGTCGTTCTTCGACCACGGGAATCGATAAAGCTCGGACTTGCGCAATTTGTACATAGGACCTCCTAGCCGTAGTATTCAACCAGCCGGAGCCGGATTTTACTAATAAAAGACCTTTTAAGCAAGGTAAATTTTCCCGAGGGCGGTTCGAACGAATTTCTGTTTTTAAACGGGCGTTTATATTCTTATTGAAAACCTAATCGGGGCCGTAAACGCGCAAGAGCTATCGGCAAGACGCCACGGCTCGAGCGCCGCCGCGAAACGGCGCGTAAGGTATTTTTTTCTTGACGCTCCCGTTCGCGTATATTAGTTTGAGTTCTCGCCTGACGGTAACCTTTCGCCGAAAGCAATTATCGTAACGCGCAAAACGTCGTATTCGATAGCGCGCGGCAACTTGCGACTTCCATAACGCGCCGCGGTTCCCGCCGGAAAAATATGAATAAAGAAAACATTTTAGTAATTAACCCCGGTTCGACGAGCACAAAATTAGCTCTCTTCCGGGGCGAGACTTGCGCCGCCGAAGAAAACGTGCCCGCCCCGGCCGGCGCCGGCGCGCTGTGGGACCAACTACCGGGTCGCCTCGCGTCCGTAAACGAATTCATAAAACAACAGAGCGGCGGCGAGCTCGACGCCGTCGTAGGCCGCGGCGGCCTCATCCGGCCGGTCCCCTCCGGGACCATCCTCGTCAACGACGCCATGGTCGCGGACGCGCGCGCCGGTTACCAGGGCGAACACCCCAGCAACCTGGGCTGCGCGCTCGCCGACGCGGTCGCGAGGCCGCGCGGCATCCCGGCCTTCATCGTCGACCCGGTAGCCGTGGACGAGATGTCGCCGCTCGCCCGGTACTCCGGCACGCCGCTCATAACGCGGAAGTGCCTGTCGCACGCGCTAAACGTACACGCCGCGGCGCGTAAGGCGTGCGAGGAAACCGGGAAGAAACTGGCCGAGACCCGATGGGTGGTGGTCCACCTGGGCGGCGGCTTCTCGGTGGTCCCGCTGGACGGCGGCCGCATCGTCGACACCAACAACGCCAACTCGGAAGGCCCCTTCGCCCCCACCCGGACCGGCGGCCTGCCGACGCAGGGCCTTATTAAACTCTGCTTCTCGGGCGACCACGCCGCCGCGGACCTCAAGCGCATCACGACGCGCGAGGGCGGCCTTATAGCCTACCTCGGGACCGACGACGCGCTGGAGGTGGAGCGTCGCATAGCCGCGGGCGACGAGCGGGCGCGCGAGGTCTACGAGGCCATGGCCTACCAGGTCGCGAAGGAAATAGGCGCGATGGCGTGCGTTCTCCGCGGGGAACTCGACGGCGTCGTACTGACGGGCGGCCTCGCGCACTCGGACATGTTCTGCGGCTGGGTTACGGAACGGGTCGGCTTCCTTGGGCCGGTATTCCGCTTCCCGGGCGCGTTCGAGATGGAGGCGCTGGCGCTGGGCGCGCTGCGCGTCCTGCGCGGCGAGGAGGAGGCGCTGACGTACCCGCCCGAGGCGGCCTCGTAATTCCCCTTCGAGCGACAACGAGCGCAACGTAACGGAGCCCCTCGATGAAGCAATTGATGTTGGGAAATGAAGCGGTGGCGCGCGGCGCGTTCGAAGCGGGCGCCGCCTTCGCCTCCGGCTACCCCGGTACGCCCAGCACCGAAATTCTGGAATACCTCGCCCCCTACGAGGGCGTCGTCGTCCAGTGGGCGCCCAACGAAAAGGTGGGCCTGGAGGTCGCGATGGGCGCCTCGCTTGCGGGCGTCCGCGCGCTCGTCGCGATGAAGCACGTCGGCCTGAACGTCGCCGCGGACCCGTTCTTCTCCGCCTCCTACATGGGCGTAAACGGCGGCCTGGTCGTCATCTCGGCCGACGACCCGTCGATGCACTCGAGCCAGAACGAACAGGACAACCGGTGGCTGGCCAAGGCGGCGAAGGTCGTAATGGTGGAGCCGAGCGACGCGGAGGAGGCGCGGTGGATGACGCGCGAGGCCTTCGCCCTCTCCGAGCAATTCGACACGCCGGTCCTATTGCGGATGACGACGCGCGTGTGCCACCAGACGGGCGTCGTGAACCTGGAGGAGCCGCTCGAGGCGCCGGCGCGCGCGTATAAGAAGGACATCCTCAAGTACGTGCTGCTCCCCGGCCACGCCCGCCTGCGCCGGCCGCTCGTGGAGGAAAGGCTCGTCGCCGCGGCCGCCTTCGGCAACGAGAGCGACCGTTGGAACCCCGCCTTCGCCGGCGACGTCGACGTCGGCGTCATCACGTCCGGCGTATCGTACGCGTACGTTCGGGAGACGATGCCGGGGGCAAGTATCCTCAAGCTCGGCTTGACCAATCCGCTCCCCCTCGAGCGGATGCGCCGCTTCGCCGGCCAGGTTAAAAAGGTAATCGTAGTTGAAGAACTGGACCCTTACCTGGAGGAGGCGGCCCGGGCCGCGGGGATACGCGTCGAGGGGAAATCGCTCCGGCCTTACACCGGCGAGCTAAACCTGACGTTGGTGGAGAAAGCCCTCCTCGGCGAGGCGCGCGACAAGGTCACCGTCTCGCTGGCGGACGTCGAGATCCCGCGGCGGCCGCCGACGCTGTGCCCGGGCTGCGGCCACCGACCGCTATTCAGGGTCCTCCGCGATATGCGCGTCCACGTGATGGGCGACATCGGCTGTTACACGCTGGGGGCGCTGAAGCCGCTCGGCGCGATGGAGTCGTGTATGTGTATGGGCGCCTCCGTCGGCATGGCGGAGGGGCTCGCGCGCTTCGGCGGCCCGGACCTCGAGGGCCGGGTCGTCGGCGTCATCGGCGACTCGACCTTCTTCCACTCCGGCATAACCGGCCTCGTCGACATGGTGGTCAACGGCAGCAAGGCCACCTTGTTGATACTCGACAACGGCACAACCGCGATGACGGGCGCCCAGCCCCACCCCGGCTCCGGCGTCGACATCCGCGGCGGCCAGGTCCCCCGCCTCGACCTCGCCGACGTCTGCCGCGGCGTGGGCGTCAAACGCGTCGTCGTCGTCGAACCCTACGACATGGACAACCTGGAAAAGGTTCTCGCCGAAGAGCTCGCGGCGCCCGAGGTATCCGTCGTCATCGTACGGGCGCCGTGCGTCCTCAACGAGCGCGTGACCTTCGCCGAGCCGGTGGAACTCGAGCTCGAGCTGTGCAACAAGTGCGGCCTGTGCATCCGCGTGGGGTGTATGGCCATCCGCGAGAAGGACGGCTACCCCGAGGTCCTCGCGGACCTGTGCAACGGCTGCGGCGTGTGCGTCCAGGTCTGCGGCGAGGGCGCCTTGACGATACCGGAGAAAGTCGGCGCTTAACCGAAGAGCGGCGTTGAAGGCAGCCCCCCATGAGGTTTAAATGGAAAAAGACGGCATAACCAACGTTCTCTTGAGCGGCGTCGGCGGCCAGGGGATATTGACCGCGGGTAGGATTCTGGCGCTGGCCGCCCTCCACCGCGGCCTCGACGTCAAGATGAGCGAGGTCCACGGCATGTCGCAACGCGGCGGCAACGTCGACACGCACGTGCGCGTCGGCAACGTCGTTCCGTCGGCGTTGATTCCCAAGGGCCGCGCCCACTTCCTGGTCTCGTTCGAAAAGCTCGAGGCGCTCCGCTACCTCGACTACCTGCGCCCCGACGGCGTCGCCTTCGTCAACCGCCTCGAGATATCGCCCCTCACCATAGCGCTCAAGCAGCCGAACTACGTCGACGGCATCGATAAGATATTGGAAGATAAAATCCCCAACCTCGTCTGGGTCGACGGGACCGAGATGGCGCGCGAGCTGGGCGACGTCCGCATGGTGAACGTAATTTTGCTCGGCGCGATGTCGACGCCNNAAGAAGGCGAAGGTTCAGGAAGCGGTCCTGGCCGCGTTCCGGAAAGGGGCCGAGGCATGCCCGAGCCGCTGAGGACCTTCGAGGAGGTCGTCGCCGCGGCGCTAGCGAAGGGCGAGATAACGGTCGCCGTCGCCGCGGGCCACGACGCCGCGGCGCTGGAGGCGTGCGCGCTGGCCGAAGAGACGGGCCTGGGCCGCTCCATCCTGGTGGGCGAGGCGGCCCTCATCGAGAAGGCGGTGGCCGCGATGCCGAAGCCGCTCGCTCGAGCCGAGGTCGTCGCCGCCCAGGGCGAAGAAGACGCCGCGCAAAAAGCGGTCGCGCTCGTGCGCGAGGGCAAAGCCCACGTGGCGCTCAAGGGCAAGGTCGACACGGCCACTTTTATGAAAGCGGTGCTCGACGGCGACCGGGGCCTCCGGACGGAGCGGTTGATATCGGACCAGTTCGTCTTCGAGTATCCGGACCCGGCTGAGGGGACCCGCCTCGTCTGCATCACGGACGGCGGCGTCACCATCGCGCCGACGCTCGAGCAGAAGAAGCAGATAGTCGAGAACGCCGTCGCGCTCTACCACGCGCTAGGCTTCGAGCGGCCGC
>WVWN01000020.1 GCA_011773985.1 Candidatus Zixiibacteriota bacterium
ATAAGAGCGGGATGGAACGGGTACGCCTCGCAGATACGGCGGCGTAGTTCGTACGCCTTTCTTCCCGCGTCCTTTTTATCGATTGCCGACTCCGCCGTCGCTTCCAACATCTTACCGACGGCCGCGCTATAAACCTCCGCTACTTGCTCGACGATATCTTCACGCGGCTTACTACGCAATAAACGGCGTTGGAGTACGGGTAATATGTCGTCGCCCGTTACCGGCTCGCGGGCCTGGTCCACTCGCGCCGCGAAATGGTCCAACTCTTGGAGCAACGCTTCGTCGCCGTATGCCTCGCGGGGACTTTGAGGCAACGAATAAACCAGTACGTCTTTACCGCCTCCGGCGACCTCAACCGTTAAGTTCTGGAAGAAGTCTTTCGTCTGTTGGCCTAAGTTCGTCCCCTTGAATTCTACGGCCTGCGCCCGCGATATATATTTCAGGACTTCGTCGAAGAGGATTAGCTTCGGCTTCCCGGCGAGCATCTTTTTAATCACGTCGCCGCCGGGAGAAACCATATCCCGGTCGTGGCCCTGGACGGCCGCGAACGCCTCCTCGCCGAGTTGGTGGCCTACCCATCCCCACATCGTCCGAATCGTACGGCCGTCGGGAAGCGTCCTACCGTCCCGGGCGTCGAACTTTTCGCCGTCGAACACAGCGACCGCCACGTCGCCCGGGTCGGCGATCCCCGTCGCTTCGTCCAGGCGGTCCAATTCCCTCCGCGCCCTCGCCGCGTGTAGAAGGGTCACGAGGGCGTGCGACTTGCCGCCGCCGAACGGCGTCCGTAGCTTTATGACGCGGTTATAACCCTTTTTGCCCGCGAGCGAAGCTAGAACCTCGGCCAGGAGCTTACAGAGCTCGGCCGTCAGATAAGTCGATTTGAAGAACTCCCGGGCGTCGCGGTAAACGGGCGGGGCCGCCTCGTCTCCCGCCTCGACAGCGCCCAGGTCGATCGCGAACACGGACTCCGTCAGCTCGCCCGATTCGATGTCGGGATGGAGGGCGACGACTTCCGTCCACGGCCTAAGCTTCAATCCGCCGGCGATAGTGCTTTCTTTTTTTCGGCGCCGCTCCTCCAACAATCCTAATTCTCGACATAAGACCCCGAGTTGAGCGGCGAAGTATTCGGCCTCGTCATCGCCGGCGTCGTATTTTTTATGCACAACCTTATTGCCGAGGTCGTTCAACGCGTTCAAGGGCGCCGCCGCTAGGTATTCCAGTTTCTTCCCGTAAACCTTCCCGGCAAGCTCCGCGAAGTTAGTCCGGCTGAACAAACCTACCATCTCGCCCAGCGTGAAATCGTCCGCGGCCTTCCCCTTCCCTATCTTAGCAGCCTCCGCGGAAACCTTCTGTTGCACGACAGGCGCCAGTTTGGGCACGACGTCGCCGTATACCTTCTTGAGCAACTCCTCTAGCGCCGCACGGGCGTCCCGGACGGCCTGGTTATAAAGGCCGTCGTCGGTTAAACCGCCGATAGTGTCCAACTTCTCTTGCCACGTAGCCATAAAAACATCCCTCCGCGCGCCTTCGCGCGCTTAAAACAACTTACCTTCCTCTTTACCCAACCGCCGCTCGACGACCGAGCGCCAACCCGCGAGCAGTTTACCCAGGGCCGATTGCTCGGCGTCCGTCGTCGCGATCAGTTTTTCGGTATCCTCG
>WVWN01000072.1 GCA_011773985.1 Candidatus Zixiibacteriota bacterium
GCCTCTTCCGCGGCGTTAAGCTTAAGGCCGATCGCCTGGGCGGCGCCGGCCCGTTTTTCGAGGAGGAGTTTTTTGAAGGCGGCGTCGACGGCGGCCTTCTTTATTAAAACCTCGAGGCCCCGGGGAATTTTGCGGGGGATGACGTCCCGCGTTGGTCGCTCGCCGCGCGCGATGGTCGTGCGGACCGGTTCGGGTACGCCGGTGCGGGCTATTTTTACTTTAGCCTTTTTTTGCCCCATATTAAACCTCCGCGGCGATGAATATGAACGGGTAGATTACCGTCACGTACCCGCCGTCGGCGGGCGGAAAACGCCAGGCCCTTACCCTTACGAGAATGGACCTGCTTAACGCAGGTTCGCCAAGGGTGTCGCACACGATTTGGGCCGCGGTTACAGAGCCACGCGGGGCAATCGTGAACCTGACGATTATCTTACCCGAGCCCAAAGTAGGGTTTTTCTTCAATGCTAAAACGTACGCGTTTCTTATACCCGTAAGGTGTCTACGAACCACGTTGGCGACAGTGTGAGGCGAGCGGTTTTTGTGGCTGGCGCCCTCGCCTACCACCGAAGCCGGCATAGACGTCGCCACCGAGATGCCCTTGTTCCTTCGAGCCCTTTTTATTCCCGTAGGGAAATCGGGCCTCGCGCCCATGCCGGCTGTGATTTGGGATATTACGCGGTCAAAATCGCCGTTGCCGGGAGGGCGGTCGGCAAGGATGCCAGTTGCACCCGCGGCGGGTCGCGACGCGGCATCGGTACTGCCGTTACGCGTTTCTATAAGGTTTTTATAGCGCGCGCGGTAAGTTTTAATTAGTTTAAGCGTCGAGGTTTTAGTATTGCCGTTGCCGCTGGTTTCGTACCGTTCGAGCGTGTACTCGAGGGTGCCCGTCCCCAGTGTCGCGAGCATGGTTCCCGCGGCGTAGCCGAGGAAAACCGGCTTAAGCTTTGGGCTTATCCGAGTATGGGATATAATGCCCTCGAGTTGGGGCAGGGGGACCGCGGCGAGCATCGCCTCTTCCGCGGCGGTGAGTTTAAGGCCGATCGCCTGGGCGGCGCCGGCCCGTTTTTCGAGGAGGAGTTTTTTGAAGG
>WVWN01000035.1 GCA_011773985.1 Candidatus Zixiibacteriota bacterium
AAGGCGCTGTACTACTGAGCCGAAATTATTTAAAGAAAATGCCGGGTCGCGAGGCCCGGTTTTTTTTATACAACGGAGTCTACCCCGGGTGCCAGCCGGCCCGGACGGTCTCGTATAGGCCGCCGGGGAGGCCGGGCAGGAGCGTCGCCCGCTTGAGCGCCTCGCGGCCGTACCTCTTGTTCAATACGTCCAGCGTCGCCGTGAGGCGGTCCCGCCTTAGCTCGAAGAGGTTGCCCGGCTTGCAGTGGTACAACAGCATCGAGACCGAGACGCCCAGCATCCGCACGCCGCGCTCGGCCATGTCGTCAGGCAGGAGAGGCCACGCCGCCCGGAAGAGGTCCATCCCCTCGTCGACGTAGCGCGAGAGCCGGTGCGACTTCCCTACCGTGTAGAAGTCCGGGTAGCGGGCAATCGCGTAGACGCACCGGCCGCAGTAGCCGTCGCCCCGCAGCCGCCGCGCCACGCGCTCGCACAGCCACAGGAACGTCCGCCGCAGCTCGCCGGCGTCGTACGTGTCGCGATTGAGCGTGATGGTGTTGCCGACGGACTTGGCCTCCTCGTAGTCGTAGTGCGCCGTCAGCGGCCTGCGGTCCACCCCCCGCCCCATGTTCTGCAGGACCTCGCCGACGATGCCGAAGCGCGCCTTCAGGCGCGAGAGCGGCAGCCGGCCGAGCTGGCCGCACGTCCTCGCGCCCAGCCGCCGCAGGTGCTCCCCCATCTTCTCGCCGATGCCCGGCAGCTCGGTGGTCGGCAGCTCCTCCAGGAAGGGCTCGAGCTGGGAGGGCCTGAGGACCGTGAGGCCGTTGGGCTTCTCGAGGCCCGCGGCCATCTTCGCGAGCATCTTGTTGGGCGCGACGCCCAGCGANNGCGCGGCGTCCCCCAGCGCCGGAACGTCGTCGTGACGTCCAGGGCCAGCTCGTCGATGGAGGTTATCTCGACGACGGGGGTGTAGCCGTGCGCGCGGGCGACGACCTCGCGGATGGCGTGGGTGTACTTGGGGATGTCGGCGGGGACGACTATCGCGTCGCGGCAGAGGCGCCGCGCCTCCTCGGAGGGCATGCCGGAGCGGACGCCGAAGGGCCGCGTCTCGTAGGAGCAGGCCGCGACGACGGAGCGCTGCTTGCGCGAGCCGACCACGAGGACCGGCTTGCCGCGGAGCCACGGCTTGGCCCGCGCCTCGACGTTCACGAAGAACGCGTTCATGTCCAGGAAGATGATGACGCGCTCCCAGCGCTCGCCGTAGGCCTCGGCGCCGGGGCCGAGGCCGACGGGCCCGGGCCGCTCGCCACCCAAAAGCGGCCTGCCGTGCGCCAACCCTGTTATCGAGGCCCACATAATTATCAGCCGAGATTAGAATGGGGCCCGCAGGCCCCGGGGTTTAACAACCCTCCCTCCCTACTCCACGTAGCTGCGCTCGAGGCGCCAGCTCAGCGTGGAGGTGTCGAGCGCCAGCTCGTAGACGGTCCCGCCCACCTTCACGGCGTAGTGCAGAATCTTCACGTCGCCGTCGCGGTCCTTCCACGCGTACGTGACGCGCTCGACGGCGAGGCGCCGGCCGTCGTACGCGAACCACACCGGCTTGAGCCGGCCCGACTCCTCGAAGATGGCGCCCACGCGGACGCTGTCGCCCAGGTCCACGACGTCCATGGCCGCTCCTACTTATAGCGCCTGATGACGCCCACGACGCGGCCTATCACCGCCACGTCCTCGTCCTCGCCCAGCACCAGGTCCGCGTAGGCCGGGTTGGCGGCGCGCAGGATGACGCGGTCGCCGCGGACGTACATCCGCTTCACCGTCGCCTCGTCCCCCACCAGCGCCACGACGACGGCGCCGTTCTCCGCCACCGGCTGCGGCCTAACGATCACCATGTCGCCGTCGACGATGTGCTCGCCGTCCATGCTGTCGCCCTTGACGCGCAAGAGGAAGTCGCCCTGGGCGGCGCCGAGCGAGCGGTCGACCGCCATCGTCTCCTCGGCCTCCTCGATGGCCGTGATGGGCGGCCCGGCGGCCACCCGGCCCACCACCGGCAGCTCGAGCGCCGGCGCGTACCCCGCCACCGCCAGCGCCCGCGGCCTGCCGTCCTCTTTCTCCAGATACCCCTTGCGGACCAGCGCCGCGAGGTGCTCGAAGGCCGCGCGGGGCCCTATCTCCAGAAACTCCGCCAGCTCCCGCACCGTCGGCGGGAAGCCGTGCCGGCCGGTCAGCTCCCGCACCGCGGCCAGAACCTCGCGCTGTCTGTTCGTGAGCTTCTCCATCGCCGTCACCTCTTCTCGGCGGCTCGAGCCGCCACTACCATTATACTCAACAGGCGTTGAGTAGTCAAGTAAAAAATGAAGCCTCCGGGGCCCGCGACCCGAAAGCCCTTTTATTTCTTAAATATATTGACCCCGGCCTAAACCAGTATTATAATATATTAGAGGAAAAAGCCCTTTAAGCTCCTTTCCAAGGAGAGAGGCCATGATGCGACTGTCAGCGCCGGTTATAGTTTTCTCAATATTCGCTTGCGCGGCTGCGGCGTCGCCGCCGCCGGAGTGGCTGCACTACGACGACGGCACCGCCTACCGGCCGATTTACCGCGAGAACGCGAACGACGGCTGGGGCGTGAAGTTCGTGCCGAAAGCGCCGGGCTACATCCAGCGCGTCAAGATATACGTCGGCAACCCCCCGCGGCAACAAGGTTGGGACGGCTTCAACCTCGAGGTCTGGAACTGGGACGACAGCTCGTCGCCGCCGGCCCCCGGCAAACGCGTATGGGGCCCGAAGGCCTTCACCTACGACCACGGCGGCTGGGTGAGTTACAAGGGCATCGACTATTGGTGGAAAAGCACCAAGCCCTTCGTCGTCCTCGTAAAACAACGAAACGGCTATCCCAACTGCGACACGATCTACTGCGACCCGAAGCGGACCGAGCCCAACCCCAACTGGAGCTACTTTAACTTCAAGTGGTACCCGTTCGAGTTAGTCGACGGCGACTTCCTGATGAGGGCCTATTACGGCGAAAGTTTCCCCGGCGTCGGGCCTACGAGCCTCGGCCGCGTGAAGGCGTTGTTCCGGTAAAAAAATATGGTATAATATTCTTAAGGGGGCGATCGGTTTCGACGGGGGTGGACGGTAACCAGGTGGCACGCCGCGGCTTCCCGTCGCCGCGTTAAAAAGGCGGGAAAAGATAAACGCCGATAACTACGCTTACGCCTGCTAATTAACTAGCGGGCCGCCCGCCGGATGAGCCTTCCCGCGGCGCACCGGCCGGGCGTCGGAATAGCGGGCTAAGCCGAGGCGGCGGCCCCTTCCGCCGAGGTCGAAAATCCCCAAGGGGGCTGGCGCGCGACGTGCCCGCCCGTGGGCTTAGGCGCGCGCGAGACCGATACGCGGGACAAGCGTGTAGAGGCCTGGCGGCCGCACTTCCGGACGCGGGTTCGATTCCCGCCGCCTCCAATAATAAAACCCGCCCTCTCGGGCGGGCTTCCTATTTCCAGAAGATAGCGCCGTTACTGGTTCACCGGCTCCTTGACGATCCACGCGTCGGGATAACCGGCGTTGCGCAGGCGGTCGCGCATCGCCTCCGCCGCGGCGCGGTCGACGTAGTCGCCCACGCGGACCTTATATAAACCCTGGATGTGCTCGACGTACACGCCGGTGCCCGGGAACGCCGCGCGCACCTGGTCCGCGACGCCGTTCGCGTTATCCTGATACGAGCTCGCGACCACTTGGACGCGGTACCCGTCCACCACGCCGCCCATATAGGGAGCCTTTACCAACGTCGACTCCCCGGCCTTCTCCGCCTCGGCGCGCCCGGCCGCGGCCGCCGAGAACTCGCCCCCCGCGGCGAACTCGTCTACCTCCTCGCCCACGTCCGTATCGGCCGGAACGATCTCGCCGACCACGACGGACCCCTCGACGACGTTCTCCTCCTCGCCGCCGCCGTAATAGGCCGGGCCGCCGCCGGCCCGCCGGCAGCCGGAGAACGCGACGACGGTCGCGGCCAGCGCCAACAATAATATCCACTTATTCATCGCAGGCACCTCCCGCGCTACTCGCTCCTTTTAGGCTTCGACCCGGCAACGAGGCCGGGCGTTTAACGGCACTATTATACTAAAATTGGGCGGAAAGCGCAAGGCGCGCGAGAGCCGCGCCCCTACTCGCCCGCGGCCTGCGGCAGCGTCTCAGCCAACATCCGCTCGTACAGGATGTTCGTCTGATTGGAGAGCAGGTCCAACAGCTCGTCGTAGACGAGCGGCGCGTCGGAGGCGCCGTTATCGCAATATACCATCGCGAGGGTCCGGCCGCGGGATATGAGGGGAACGATTACCGCCTCGCCGCTTTTGGGCCTACCTATCTTCTCGAAAAGGAGCCTATGGGCCGGTTGGTCGGGGTCGGGTTTGCCGCGGAACGTGGCCCTCCGCTCCGCGACGGACCGAAGGACGGAGGCCTCGTCCAGCGCTACTTCGACGTTCTTGGCTATGATGCCCAACGGCGTGCCGTCGCCGGCGTCGCCGAAGCCGCCGATGCCGTACGCGCGGCCTTCCCTTATGACGAACAATAACGCGCGCTCGTAATTCTCCGATATGATGTTCAACAGGTCGAGGGATATGAGGAACGTGAAGTCGGAACGTTGGGCCTCGCGAACGAACTTCTTGAGCTTGAGGAGGTACGACTCGAGCGAGCTTATCCGCTCGCGCCACTGTCGCTTCACGTAAACCAACTCGTAATTACGCAACGACTCGACGACGACGGTCCAAAGCTCGCGCACGAAATTCCTGACGTCGGGCGGTCGCGGCCGCTCTTCCAAAAGGGCCGGCGGCGGAATCGCGACGACGGCGCGGGCGTGTTTATCGAGGAGCGCGAGCCGGAGGGGGTAGTCTACCCGCTCGGCGACGCAAACGACGTCCACCGCGCGCGAGGCCGCCTTCAACTTGGACAACAGCTCACCGGCGCGCCCCGCGTCGCCCTGCCGGCCGCTAGCCGAGGCGAAATCCACGTCCAGTACGACTACCGGCAACCTGCCGCCGCGCGTCACCCCCTCCACCGCCAACATCAACTCGGTGAAGGATTGGAACGCTCGGCATTCGACGTTCTTATTCGCGGCGACCGACGCGAGCAAACCGTAAAAGTCCTCCCTGTCGGAATAAAGGTATACCGTGTGCTCCGGGGGCGCCGGCACTTCGATTTCTTCGGGCGGCGTAACTTCCGCCGCGGGGCGGCCCTCGCGCTCCTCGAGCGCGGCTCCCGCGACCGCTTTGTTCCTCTCGTCGAAAATGCGAATGCACTCCAAAAGGAGATGTTGCGTGTCGACGTTTATGCCCGGCAGCAGTCCTTCCACGGATACCGCCACGTCGCCGGGCGGCTCCCTCCCCGCGCCGAGCTCGAAGACGAAATCGCCGTCGAGCCATAGGACGAAGTCCCGGACGGCGGCTTCGATCTGGTCCACCACCGCCGACTTCACCTGCTCCTCGCTTAGAAGGGCCATCTCCACCAATACCTGGCCCAAAGGCATACCTCTATACCTCAGCCGCTGGGCCGCGACGGCGCGCGCCAAATCCTCTTCCGCGGCGAGCCCTTTAGCGATGAGAATATTGCCGAGGTTGTTCTCGGCCGCGTTGGTGGAAGCCTGGCCGATATTCCCGTCGCGGAAAACTACGAAGCCCCGACGGTCCCGGCTCTCCAGGTAGAGCGTACCGCTGCGCCGGCTGGCGTAGATGAATTGCAGAACGTCGACAACCGGCATGTCTTCCAATTTCCCCTGCAACGCCACTTTTAAACGTCCCTTGCTAAAGCTCCAAAGCGCGCCGGACCTCGGACCAAAGCGCTTCTCCGTCCAAAACGATATAACGGTCCGGCGTGACGCCCGCGATGGCCCGGCCGCCGACGTCCTCCGAGCGAATATTCGCCGCGCGTATGTGCCGCGTAGCCTCCACCGCGTCCACGAGCAGCGCTACGCGCCCCCCGCCGCCCGTGAGCACCAGCGCTTCCCCGTACGAACCGTCTTCTTCCAGGCCGAGCAAATATTTCGTATTCAAAGCGACGTACACGCCGCCCCACCGGTGAAAAAGGCCCGCTATTACGGGAGGCGCCTTCGGAACCGCCGTTATCCTCGGCAGCTCGAGAACCTCGCCCGTCACGGCCGCGGGCAAGGCATATCTCTCTTCCCGCAGCGTGAACAGCGTATAAACGTCGCCCGCGTCCGCGGCTTCCTCTTCCTCCGATTCCGCCAGCGCGCTCGCGCGTTGCGCCAGTACGTCCGCGACCTTCTCTTCCTCCACCATGTCCGCCATGGCGTCGAAGAGCGCCGACCAGTCAACCGCCTCCCGCGACTTATCTTCTTCCGTCGGCTCGAGCTCGTCGGGTTCCTCTTCCATATCGGTTTATCTCAAAGGATCTGGTTCACGATTTCGCGCAGGCGGCCCACGGTCAGGCCGTCGCCGGTTATCTCCTCGCCGTCGTCGCGCCCCTCGAGCAACTTGAGTACGTTGCGATACGAGCGCGCCGCGCGCCCTTCGTCCCGGCGCCAACGGTGGTAGTTCGCCATCGAAAAATGCCCCAGGACGAAATCCTTTTCGACGTAGAGCGAGCGCCGGAGATTCTCGAACGCCTCCTCGTTTTGGCCCATCTCGTCCTGGATGAGGGCCGCGATGTAATAAACGTAGGCGTTCGTCTTGTCGAGCGCCACGCCCCGGCGGCACCACTCCAACGCTTCCTCGTACCGGCCCAAGTTCCCGAGGATACGGCCCATACGCCAACAAACTTCGGCGTCTTCGCGCGCGCGCGATAGCTTCGACAACTGCTCCAACGCCCGCGCATCTTCCCCCGCGGCCACGAGGCGGTCCATCTTTTCCAGCTCGCTTACGCGCGGCCTTTTGTATAAAGGTTCGCGGGGCCGTTCGCGCGGCCGGCGTCGCTTAGGCGCCGCAGCCACCTCTTCCGCCGTCCGCTTCCGGTAGACGAACGCCCCCGGGAAGTGCACGGTATCGAACCCTTCCGTAAAGACGAGCGGCTCGACGTGGCCGCCGACGTACCAACCCCCCGGCGCGAGGTACCGTCGGAACAAGGCCGAAACGCGCGCGATGCTCGCGTCGTCGAAATATATGAACACGTTCCGGCAAAGGATTAAGTCGAACGGTGCCGGCCCCGCCGCCAAGACGTTATCCCGCTCGTCGAGCAGGTTCGCCCGGACGAATCCGACTATATCCCGCACCTCCCCCCCTACTTGCCACCCCTCGCCCCTCGCCTCGAAGTACTTCCCGCGCCAATAATCGTCCACCTTGCGGAACGACCACTCGCGGTAAACGCCCGCGCGCGCCGCCTCCAGGAAATCGGTATTAATATCCGTCGCCAGAAATTCTATCTTCCAATCCCCGGCGTCGGGCAACGTCTCCAGGATTAGCATCGCGACGGAGTACGGCTCCTCGCCCGTAGCGCAGCCCGCGCTCCATATCCGCAGACGCCGTTCCGCGGCACGCCTCTTGTATATACCCGGCAAGATGACGTTCTTGAGGGCGTCGAAGTGGGCCTGGATGCGGAAGAAATACGTCTCCCCCACCGTCAATTGGTTAATCAACCGTTGGAGCGCCGCCGAGCCGGAGGGCGACGTGACGCGGCGGCAGAACTCGGCGGCGTCCAGGCCGTCGGCAGCGCGCCGGCACGCCTTCTCCAACTCCACCCTCTTTTGCGGCGGGTAATGCAAGCCGAAGCGCTCGCGCAGGAAGCCGCTCAGCACCCGGAATCCGTTTTCGTCCAGCTCGAAGGTACCGCTCATCCTTCGCCTTCGGCCGATTCCGCGCCGGACTCGACGTCGGGCGGCACTCCCGGTTCCGCGGATTCGCGCGCCTCAGCCGTATCGGGTAAAATGGTCGCGGGCTCGAGAACGCGGATGAGGTTCCCGCCGTCGTCGTACGCGCCGAGGAAGGGCCGTCGCGGCAGGCCGGCGTCGCCCGCGGGAATAACCTTCTCGCCGTCGAAGGTCGCGACGTCGACCACCGCCTCCACGACCATCGCGACCCGCCGGCCCCCCGCGGCGAAATAGAGGACGTGGTCGCCCACGTCCATTTCCCTGCTTTCGGTCCGCAACGTCGCGCCCGCGTCCAGGACCGGCACGAGCTCGCCGTGAAAATTGACGACGCCCAAATAACCCGGGCCGAGCTCGCCCTCGTCCCTTATCGTAACCGCGCGCGATATCCCCTTGACGGACCAAAGCGGCAGCGCGTACGTCTTCCCGCCCACGCGGAACGTCACGACCCCGAAATGCCCCTTCGGCAGCCGCAGCTCGTCTATTGCCGCGCCGAGGTAATCCGCTTTCAACGCGAGGAGCTCTTCCTCGAGCTCTTTTATCTTCGCCTCGAGCTTTTCGTCTACCTTCTTCTTCCGCGCCAAAACATCTCTCCCGCCGTCCGCGTGCTCCTTTTACGTATATAATATATATCTTTAACGCTTGTTATGCAAGGCCTTATCACGCCCGGGCCCAACAAAAAAGCCCGCGCTGCGGGCCGCCCCCCTAATCCTCCTTTCGCAACCACGTCAGGGCCGACTCTTGTACGTATATACGAACCGCTATCAACGCCGTGAACACGATCCACAGGACCCAGAGGTACTTCACCGCCGGGTCCCGCTTGTACGTAAAGCCGCTCGCCTCCCGGTACGAGAGGAACGCAACGTCGTGGCCGCGGACGTCGGTCCGTTCGCCTTGACTTAGGCGGACGCCGGGCCGCACGTCCTTGACGACGCGGTGCCACTTGTCCTTCGGCATCTGTTTTAGCTCCACGTACGGGCCGACAGGCTTGGGGCCGTCGTCCGCGAGCAGCGTACCGCCCGTGACGGTCGAAACCATCAACTTCTCGTCGCCCACCGCCAGCGCCTCGCCCGCCTCCAGCTCCCGCAACTCGCCGTCCACGTCGAACTTTATCTTCTGCTCGAAGGACGCCTGGTAGTACTTCATGCCGCCGTAGACGAGCGGGTCGTTGACCTCGACGCGCTTGGCGGCGACCACGTCGCCCTCCGCGACGACCTCGAGCGCGCTTATCCAATCCTTCACGAATATGCGGCCGTCCTTCTCGACGTACTCGGTCTCGAAGCTCTTGAGGCGCAGCTCGTACGTCGTCTCCTCGTTTTGGGGCGCCGCCAGGCCGAGCCGCGGCGCGAGCCTCGCCCACGTCGTCTCGCCCCTCTTCAGCGGGACGCGCTTAGCCTCGCCCGGCTTGAGCCAGATTTCGCCGCCGTAGGAAAAAAGGTACGTGACGACGAAGCCGACGAACATCCCCACCAGCGCCAGGTGGTAGAGCGCCGAGACCGCAAAATGGGCCGTTATGTTCTTCGGGAAAAATTTCCGGAGTATGTCGACGGAGCAGCAGAGGAGGTTGAGGCCGAAGAGGGCCGCGGGCACGAGGAAAATGGGTTTATGGAAAATATTCAAAAGGCCCAGGTCGCGGAAGGTATGATAGGTCCCCTCGTCCCAGGCCTTGAGGTAGAATTCGTCGTCCATACCCTGCGGCACGAGCGCGCCGACGACCATGAAGGCCGTCAGGACGAGCACGAGGATTACCGCGACCTCGAGGGAGGTTAGGAGTTTCCAAACTAAGGTTAATATACGTTTAACCATAAACTCCGCTCAAACGCTACGTATACGCGTGCGCGGTCGGCAGGCCCAGGAGCCTCGCGACGACGTTGAAGCCGAGGAACGTGAACATCATCGAGACGAAGCCCAATATGTTCAACACGCGCGACGGGACGCGGGCGAAGCGCGGGCTCCGCGAGGCGTGAATATACGCCAGGTAGACGCACCACGTCACGAGCGACGCCGTCTCCTTGGGGTCCCACGACCAGTACGTCCCCCACGTCTCCTCGGCCCAGCCGGCGCCGGAGAATATCCCGAACGACAGCAGCGGAAAGGCGAAGAGGATGAGCTTGCGCGAGAAGAAGTCGAGGCGCTCGCGCCTCGCCGCGGTCACGAGGAACTCGAGCTGGAACGCGAAGGCGGCGACGAAGAGCGCGTACGAGGCGAACGCCGGAATGACGTGGACCTCGAACCAGATGGAGTCGAGCGCCGGCGACAGCGGCTTGACGGTCGGGTCTTTCGTCGCGCCGTAACCCATCGCCGCGGCCATAATCGCGAAGAGGACGACGCCGGACCACCGGACCTTCTCGCGCCCGAACCGCTGGACCAGCAAATACGCGAGGACGCCGGACCAGGCGAAGAGCGACAAACACTCGTAGAGCGTCGAGAAAGGCGTCCGCCCCACCTCGAGCCAGCGCACGGCCAAGAGGAACGTGTGGAGCAGCCAGACGGCCCAGCTGAGTTGGGCGATGCCGTTGCGCCGCAAAAGATACGTTGCGGCCAAAAAGCCGTAGGACGCGACGAGCGCGACGTACACGCCCTTATCTATTGAGGCAAGCATAAATCGCCGTCGGCGTCGAAGGGCCGCGCTACCGCCGCTTCCTCCTCTTGCGGACCTTCCTCTTTACCTGCGCGCGCGTTACCTTGGCCTCGAGCTGGACCTTGCGGCGGCGCGTCCGGAATCTGTTTATCTCGTCGAGGAGCGCCGCGCAGACGTATATCGACGAATAAGTCCCGAGGACGATGCCGACCCAAAGCACGAAGGCGAATCCCCTCAGCGCCTCGCCGCCCAGGAAGTAAAGGATGAGGAGGGCGACGAGGGAGCCCGTGCCGGTGATGAGGGTTCGCGACAGGTTCTCGTTGATGGCGCGGTTGAGCAGCTCGCGGTAGGTCTCCTTGCGGCCCTGCCGCGTGTCCTCGCGGATGCGGTCGTACGTGACGACGGTGTCGTTGATGGAGTAACCCACGACCGTCAGGAAAGCCGCGACTACCGTCAGGTCGATCTCGATGCCCGCCAACACGGCCAGGCCGAGCGTTATGAGTACGTCGTGGATGAGGCTTATGACGGCGACGACGCCGCTCGCGAGTTTAAACCTCAAAGCGATATAAGCGAGCATCGCGAGGAGCGCGAAGGCGAGCGCCTTCATCGCGAGGCCGATGAGCTGCCGGCTGACGCGCGGCCCTATGTTCTCCGTCCCCCGGATGGCGAAGGTCCCGGCGTAGAAGTCCTCCTCGAGCGCCTTTCGGGCCCCGGGCGAAATCTTCACGCCCTCGTACGCGGCCGCGAGCGACGGCAGAAGCGTCGTGGCCCCCGCCTGCGCGCCCAGCGCCCTCTTCCGCGCGACGTTGCGCGCCACGACCGCCGCGTCGCCCGCGGGCATATACTTAGCCAGTTCCTCTTTCAGGAGGCCTGCGTCCTCGAAAGAGTTAATGTCCGTCTTTTCCCGCGCGCCGGCGGGAACGCCGAAGATGGCACCCAGCACGCGGCTGAGATTCCCAACCGTGTTGTCGACGATAATCTGCTGGACGCGCTCGCGGATGTTGTCGGGCGCCGCCTCGTTTATGTCTATTTTAAGGGCACCCTTGGCCCCCTCGGCCTCCTCCGTCGTAACGGCGAACACCGTCGCCAAATTGTCCTCCGTAAGCGCCACCCCCGGCAGCGCCGCGACTTCGGCCAGGCTCTTAAACCTCCCCACCTCGCGCCGGCCCCTGACTATCGCGTCGGCGTAATCCTCGGCCCTCTCCAGGCCCTTTTGCGAGATGAGCATCTCGCGCTCGGCCCGGCCTATGGAATGGATCTCCACCGGGGCCGCGGCGCGTATCTTCTCGAGGTCCGCGACGGTGACGCGGCGGTTGGTCAGGACGTCTATCTTGACGCCGCCCGTGAAGTCGATGCCGAAGTTGGGGCCCCTAGTGATCAGCAGCGCCGCGCTCGCGACCATCAAAACGGCGGAAAATATCAGGGCCGCCCGGCCGAGGCCGATGAAATTGTAATTCGTATCTTGGAATAGGCGCATCTCCCTCGGGGCCTCCTGAGCCGCGACTTAAATCAAAAAATTGACTCCTCGAGCCAAAGGGCAACGTGCCCCCGGGCCGCCTCGTCGGTGAGGTCGTAATGGATGGGCGTTATCGAAACGTACCCTTCCCTGAGCGCGGTTATGTCGTCGTCGTCTCGCGGGTCCGGCGCGCTCATGCGCTCCGCGGCGAGCCAGAAGTAGCGCCGGCCGCGAGGGTCGTGACGCTCCTCGTAGCGGTCCTCGAGCACGGCGCGGCTTTGCCGCGTTATCCGCACGCCGGCTATCTCCTCCGCCGCTCGAGCGGGGACGTTCACGTTCAACAGAACCCCCGCCGGCAGGCCGTTCTCTAAAACCTTCGCGACCACCCAGGCCGCGACGCGCGCCGCCGGGCCGAAGTCCGGTTCCGTAAAAGTGTCGAGCGAAATCGCCGCGGCGGGGATGCCGAGGATGGTCGCCTCCGTGGCCGCGGAGACGGTCCCGGAATATATGACGTTGACGCCGGCGTTGCCGCCGAGGTTTATGCCCGAGACGACGGCGTCCGGCCGGCGCTCGAGTAGCGCCTTGACGCCTATCTTCACGCAATCGGCGGGGGTCCCGTCGACGACGAAGACCTCCCGGCCGTCGGGCCACCTCGAGCGCCACGCGCGCAACGGCTCCGTCACCGTCACCGCGTGGCCCACCGCGGAACGCTCGCGTTCCGGCGCGACGACCGCGACCTCAGCCACCGCGTCCAAAGCCGACGCGAGCGCGACGAGCCCCGGCGCGTTCACGCCGTCGTCGTTCGTTATTAATATAAGAGCGGCGTCGCTAATGGCCGTATACTATAATAACGACGAAACGCGGTCAAGGGTTTTCAAAACGCGGCCCGCGAAAATAATTAGCTAAGACATATAACCGCCGAAAAAAATGCGATATTTACTTGAATACCGGGCCCGGGTAGTGTAGACTTAATTTGTTAATAAAAATTAACGTAACCCGGGGTGAGTAATAACGTGGTCTATAAAATAACGATACTAGTAACAACGTTGACTTTAATTTCAATAAAATCGGCTACGGCGACCGAGAGCGGTTGTTGGGTAACGGTCGCGCACGGCGCGAAAGTGATAAGGGTAACGCCGGCGGGGGCCGAGAAATTCATCGTAACCGGTTTCGACTATCCGGTATCGGCGGCCATAGACGTACGCGACGACGCCGTCTGGGTCGGTGATACCGGCGACGGTAGATTGACGAAGCTGACGAAAACCGGGTCCATCTTAAAGAGGGTTTACTTGGGGACGCCGACGCGGCTCGGAATCGACCCCCGGAACGGCGCGGTCTGGGTCGTAAACTGGACCTCTAACGAAATCGTTAAGGTCAGCGCGAGCGGGAACGTATTGTTTCGTATACCGAACGTAAGTAGGCCTCGCTTCGCCGCGGTGGACCCGCGGGACGGCTCGTGTTGGACGTGCGATATCGATACGCAAGAGATTATTAAAATCAGCGCGAGCGGCTCGATAATATTCAGGAAAAAGAAAGAAGGTAACGAAAAAGAATACGTCGGCGTTGGCGGCGTCGTGGACCCTAAGACGGGTCAATTTATCATGTATAAATCATCCTATATGGGTAACCCGACGCGCATCATAAAGTTCGACCCCCGGGGAAACGAGATATGGCGTTACCCGGCCACCGGCTGGATGCCGGACGGGTACGGCCTTGCCGTAAACGCCAACGACCGGTCGATATGGGTTGGCGAGACTTACTATCGGAGAGTTACCAAGCTTACGGCCGAGGGTAAATTACTTTTTCACGTAACCGATTTGAGGTTCCTACCCTGGACCTTATCGGTTTGCGTTGGCGACAACTCGGTATACGTCGTAGGCGACGGCGACATATCCCAAAAAACCAATTTCGCGCGTTTGGACGCGACGGGCCGTAAATTAGTTAGCGAAAAACGAGTAGGGGACGGCAGCATATACGGCGTCGCCGCGTACGCCGGCGGCGTAGCCGTAGAACCGTCGTCCCTCGGGAGAATTAGGGCGCTTTTCAAATAACTTTTAAAACGGAGGTCAAAAATGGCTAACGACGAACCAGCCCAAATCGGGTACAAATGCAAGTTCCGCTACACGCGGTACAGCGAGGTTTGGGGCACTTGCTTCCCTTTATAACTGCACGGAGAACTTTTACCGAACAGGAAAGGTTGGAAGAGTTACTGGGTAGACCCGCGCAAACCCTACGAAATGATAGTAAACGTCCGGGTCGGCGGCACTTCAAATCGGTATCACTGGGTGGTATTTGGGATTGACGACGAAGGAGTACCTCAAGAAGGCCTTTACCGCGCCGGCACCGCCGACTACCCACATACCTTATTAGAATTCCCTTTCCCTCAACACGCCGCATACCCTTTCTCCCCATTCGTAGCAGAACCGGTACCGCCGAGCGAGGAGGACGACCCGGAATATGAACCCGATTATCGGTACATAAAGGTACGTGCTATCGTCGGGAACGCCGAAGACAACGTGGCGTTCACGTTAGTTTTCCCCGGTTGGTTGGCCATTGACCAGGAGAATTGCTGCTACTACGAGTTAGAAGGCCCTACGATAAAAGTAGTAAATTATCAGCTAAGAAGCCAACCGGCAAGACTATGTATCGGGGCAGTAATAAGCGACGGCCCCGACGCCTTCGACATAGGCACGTTACCGCCGGAATACGACGGCAAAAGACACCCCGGCGTAGGTTGGTACGTTTACAAGCAAAGTGGCACCGAACAACTGAGTAAAGACCCGAATAACCCTACTATCTTCACAATAAATTTCACGCAAACCCCTCCTTAATAAGCGCATATCGGCCTCAGGCGGCCGCCCCGCTAAGGGCGGCCGCCTTCACGGGAGATGACGAAACCGTCGACGATAACTAGTTGCGTAATGCCGTTAATAATTATGGCGGCGTCTGCCCTCGGCGCGTGGGAACCGGTCAAAGCCCCTATAAACGGCACCATTTGGGACTTGGACTTCGTTGACGCGAACTCCGGGTGGGCGGGGGCGGACCGCGCTATATTACGCTACCAAAACGGAAATTGGTCCATTAGCAAAGAATTCCCGGTTAACTACGGCGTCGGCGCGATAAGTGCGTACGACGACAATTGTGCTTGGGCGGCGGTTAGCGGTTGGTACCTACCGACCACGATGTATTATTGGGACGGCTCGAGCTGGACCGCCAAAGACGTAATAGATGACGGCTTCCGGGCTTTAGCTATCTGCGCCAAAGACGAGGGTTGGGCGTGCTCGCCGACTAAGGTTTACCATTGGGATGGCTCGAGCTGGCGCGCCGAGGGCCCGGAGTCGACGGGCGGCGGATTCCACGATCTCGAGTTCTACAGCCGGAACTACGGCTTCCTCGTTGGTTCGCACCGGGTAAATTACCGGTACGCGGGCGGCAACTGGTATCCAATAGCCGTGCCTGACTACGAATCTTTCTTGGGCGTTTCCGTACCCGCCGCGGACGAAATGTGGGCCGCGGGGACGAAATACGACCCGTGGATGGGGCCTAACCTCGGCAAAATAGGCCACTACCGCGGCGGCTCGTGGAAAATATACAACCTGTACGAAATAAAGCGTTTCAACGCCATTAGTATGGCCGACAACGAATTCGGCTGGGCCGTCGCTATGGACCAGAACTGGGCCAGCAACGTAATATACCGCTGGGAGGGAACCAAATGGCACCGCGTAGTTTGCCCGGCTAGATGCGAAATTTGGGACGTCGAAACGCTAAGCCGCGACGACGCATGGGCCTGCGGGTCCAACGGCTGGTTCCTAAGATACCGTACGGGCCCGGCGGTAACGGCCAGCTCCGTAGGCCGCATCAAGGCCATTTTCAAATAAAAAAAGCCGGCCCGCAGGCCGGCCTTATTTCCCCAAACATTTTTTAATTATCTGAACAGCGCCCGGACCCTCCCGAAGGAAGAGCGTTCGAACGCCGTCGTCCTCATCGGAAAACCTCCCGTCGGGATTACCGGAAGAGCGCCTTCACGCGGCCCAGCGAGCTCGCGGCGACGGCCACTTCCGCGATCGTTATGCGCATGTACATGTTATAGCCCTCGGCCTTGCCGCCGTTCGGATAGCCGTTCTGCGGGACCCCTCGCACGCGCGAGGCTATGCACGCCCGGGCGGAGCCGAGGACGTACTTCATCCTGCAGTTGGGGCCGCCGTCGTTGCCGCCGTCCCACCACGTCTCGACGAGGAAGTTATCGCGGCCGTTGTACGCGAACGCGGGCTTGCAGTCGAAGCCGAACCAGGTGTTCATCTCCGGGTCGATCCGTATGGGGTTGGCGGAGAAGACCGTCACCGGCGTATTGCCGTCGTAGTTGGCCGCGAACGGCGTGGTGAGGGGGTTCAACGACGTATGGCATATTTTTATGGAGAAGTTGCTCAGCAGAGCGTGCCGTACGCTGCCCGTACCCGGCGCGGAGAACCATTCCCACCGCGTGATTTGCCCGGCCGGGATGACATCCGTCTTCAGCACCAGGCCCTGGTACCGATAGGCCTCGATGCCTCAACACGCCGAGAACGGCGCCTTGACGGGCGTCTCGGGCGAGCCGACGATGAACTGGCCGGCGTAGGCCGCGGCCGCGGTTACACATACGAGTATTAATAACTTCCGGACCATGGTTAAACCTCCCTGTGTGGCCCTTCGCTGCTTATATATTAAACCTCCGGCGCCCGCGTGTCAAGCCGATATATTAGGATTCGCGAGAAAAAAAGCCGGCCCGGAGGCCGGCTCGAGCTTCACCCTACCGGATTTCGCGCTAGTTATAAATCGCCTTCACGCGCCCCAGCGACGTCGGCGCCACGGCGCTTGCCGAGAGGGTAATCCGCATGTAGTGGAGGTAGTTCGTTACTTGTCCCTTGTCCGGGTACCCGTAATACGGCGTCGACCCCTTGATATACGAATACACGTACCGCCCTGTCTTGGGCGTCCAGTAGGTGTACGCGTTGCCGTTGTTATCGCCTACCCACCACACTTCGAAGAGCAGGTTGTCGGTGCCGTTGTACTTGAACGTCTTGTCGAATACGAAGCCGAACCACTGGTAGGGCGTCGCGGCGATGCGGCACGTTTCGCGGTAATAAACCTCGAGCGGCGTCTTGCCGTCGTAGTTTTTGGCGTACGTGTCGGTGACCGTCGTTAAGGAAGTGTGGCAGAGCTTCAGGCGGAATTTATAGAAATCGCCCGGCCTTTGGGTTTGCGACGCGTACCACTCCCACTTGGTCACGTCGCCCGCGGGAACGGCGTCCGTCTTCAGGACCAGCGCTTGGCCCCGAAAAGCATTGTCTCAACTGCCGCAAAACGGGTAATTTACCGGGACGCCTTCGCCGCCGACCAGAATTTGGGCGGCCAAGGCCGCGCCCGCAGCTAGGACGCAAAAGCTCGCACCTAATAACACCCTCATAATTACACCGCCTATGGTTTGTCGGTTCTCGGCCTTGCGTTACTCGCCGTGAATATTTTATAGAATTAAACGGTCCTTGTCAAGCCGAAAAAAGGGCGCCCCGTCACGGCCCGCCTCAGAACCGGCTATCGGAAGAGGCCCTTGACGCGCCCGAGCGACGTCGGCGACACCGCGTCAGGCGACAGCGTTATCCGCATGTAGTGGAGCCAATTGAAGACCTTGCCCTCGTCGGGATAGCCGTACTCCGGGACGCCGTTCTTCTTCGACGCGAAGACGCAGCGGTCCTGTTCCCGGACGTCCGCGGTGAAGACCAGGCCGCCGCCGTCGTCGTCTCCCTCCCACCAGACCTCGACGAGAAGGTTGTCGTCGCCGTTATACTTAAAAGCCGGCTTTGCGTCGAAGCCGAACCACTCCCGAATCCGTATATCGACCGTCGCCGGGTCGGCGTAGAAGACCCGGGCCGGCGTCCGCCCCTCGTAGTTACTCTTGAAAGGAGGCGCGAGGTCCGCGCGGGAGGTGTGGCAGAGCAATAACTTGAACTTATAAAACTTACCGTTCGTGGGCTCGAGCTCGCCGCCGTGCCACTCCCATCGGGTAATCCCGCCGGCGACGAGGCCGTCGCCCTTCCGGACTACCTCCATGCACCTCACGGCCTCGTAACCGCCGCCGCCGTAGTACGGCATATTTATCCGCTGCGCCATGTCCCCCACCAGGACGTAGTCGGCTCCCGCGGCGGCGACGAAGCAAGCGGTTAAGAGCAATATCGAGCGCAAATCGGCTAGCCCCCGGCGATATGACGCGGCCCTAACGGAACACCGCCTTGACGCGGCCGAGCGACGTCGGCGCCACGGCCGCGGGCGATAGCTTTATCCGCATATAGTGTACGAAGTCGAAGACCGCGGGCTCGCACGGGACCGGCCCGGCGTACATACAACACCGGCCCTCCTTCGGCGTCCAGTACGTAACTATCCCCGGCGCGCCGCTCCGCTCCTTCCAGTGGACTTCGACGATGAGGTTATCCTTGCCGTTGTACTCGAACCGCGGCGAGAAGTCGAAGCCGAACCAGGTGTACGCGGGCGGCTTGATGCGCAGCTCGTCGTCGGCAAACACCCGCACCGGCTTATTGCCGTCGTAATTTTTCTCGAAGTCGGCGACCAGTTTCTCGCGCGAGGTATGGCATACTTTGACCCAGAAATCCTTGAACCCGCCGACCGAGATGATCGAGCTCGCGTACCACTCCCACCGCGTGACGGCCCCGGCCGTAAGGCCTTCCCCTTTCAGCACCAGGTCCTGGCACCGCACGGTCCGCGTATTTCAACAGCCGTAGAAAGGGAACGACGACATATACGTCCGGTAGCCGACCACGACGTAGTCCGCGGAGGCCGCCCCGACAGCGGCGATTATGAAGCAGGCCGCAATTACGAATTTCGCCTTCATCTCTTCTCTGCACCCGCCACGATTTTTAATCGGCGTCCATTTTTTATATTACCAAAATAATTACGTAAAATCAAGGAATCGCGGGCGCCGGGAACGTCTCGGCTACGGATACGGCGTCGACGCACCAGCGTTGTTTGGGAAGGGTCATCCCGAAAGAGGGGGCGCCGAATTTAAACAGGAGCCTTTGTATTTCACGCTTGGTGGCCTCGCCCGG
>WVWN01000033.1 GCA_011773985.1 Candidatus Zixiibacteriota bacterium
ACGCCAACGCCGATTATCTCGTATGCTGGAAAGTGAACCCGTTTTGTGGCGGCATGCGGGCCATACTGTCGGCGTACGAGCTGGTCCACGGCACGACCCACCTGATGGTTTTTAAGCGCGGCGGCTCTCAAAGGTAAAGTCGCCGACAGCGGGGTTACGAGCCGGCTTGGTTAAACGTTTAGAAGGTATAAAGAAACCGGCCTTAAGGCCGGCTTTTTTTTCGGGGACGTTTAGCGGTTATTCCGCCAGCGCCTTCTCCGAGAGTTTTATCGCGCACATATTGGAACACATCGTGCACGTCTCGGCTTCGACTTTGGGCGCGTTCTCGCTCCGCCGCCGCGCCGCCTCGGCCGGGTCGACGGCGAGCTCCGCCTGCCGCTTCCAATCCAAGCTTCGCCGCGCGCGCGACATCTCGAGGTCCCAATCCGCGGCGCCAACCACGCCCTTCGCGACGTCGCCCGCGTGGGCCGCGATGCGCGAGGCGATGACGCCCAAGCGCACGTCTTCCGGCCCCGGGAGGCTTAGGTGCTCGGCGGGGGTGACGTAACAGAGGAAGTCGACGCCCGCGGCCGCGGCCACGGCGCCGCCGATGGCCGCGGTGATGTGGTCGTACCCGGGCGCGACGTCCGTAACCAGCGGCCCGAGCGTGTAGAAGGGCGCGCCGCCGCCGACCGCTTTCTGAAGACGGACGTGCTCGGCGACCGCGTTGAGCGGCACGTGGCCCGGGCCCTCGAGCATGACTTGCGCGCCGCGCTCCCGCGCGCGCTTGGCCAACTCGGCCAACGCGAGGAGTTCGGTTATTTGCGCCCGGTCGTTCGCGTCCGCGAGGCAGCCGGGCCTCAGGCCGTCGCCGAGCGAGAACGTGAAGTCGTATTCGAGCGCCAGCTCGACGAGGCGGTCGAAGAACTCGTAGAACGGGTTTTCGGCCTCGCGGCGCGCCATCCACCCGGCCATAAGGGCGCCGCCGCGCGAGACGATGTCGAGCTCGCGGCCTTGGCTCTTGAGTCGCTCTACGGCGTAGCGCGTTACGCCGGCGTGTAGCGTCATGAACGAGACGCCGTCCCGGGCGTGTTCCTCGACCACGTCGAACATCTCGTCGACGGAGGCGTCTTCGAACTCGCGGCCTTCGTCCTCGGCTCGAGCCGCCACCTCGTAAACGGGGACCGTGCCCACCGGCAGCGACGTCTCGCGCAGGATGGCTCTTCGGATCGCGTGGAGGTCGCCGCCGGTGGAGAGGTCCATCAGCGCGTCGGCGCCCGCCTCCTCCGCGACGCGGGCCTTGCACAGCTCGAGCCGTACGTCGGCGTGGTCGCGGCTCGAGCCGATGTTGGCGTTGACCTTGGTGCGCAAGCCCTTGCCCACCGCGACGGCGCGAACGCGCTCGTCCAATTTTTCATTGAAGGGAAGGACCGTTACGCCTTCGGCGATGCCGGCGCGGACGGTTTCGGCGGGGACGTTTTCGGCCGCCGCGGCCCGCTTCATTTCCGTAGTTACGCGGCCGTCGACGGCCGCCTTAAGCTGCGTCATACGGGAATCATCTCCGCAAAGATAAGTTTATTAAATTATTATGTAAAAGTCAAGCCGATTCCCGTTTTCTTATAAACTCAGCCTTAGAATAACGGCCGCGTTCCCGTCGTTTGACTTGATTACAACGAGTAGGGAGACTATAATGCCGTTTGAAGACGAAGACGAGAAAAGTTTTTTAAGTCGGTTTTAATTCGAGGAGTTTATATGGCTACGGACCTCGAGATTGCGCGCGCGGCGACGATGCGGCCCATCGCGGACGTCGCCGCCGATTTGGGTTTGGCCGAGGACGATATAGAGTTATACGGCCGCTATAAGGCCAAGGTTAAGCTCGACGTCCTCGACGCCCGGCGGGATAAATTGAGCGATAGGCTCGTCCTCGTCTCGGCGATAACGCCCACGCCGGCCGGGGAGGGGAAGACGACGACCTCCATCGGCTTGGCGATGGGCCTCGCGCGATTGGGCGAGCGCGCCTGCCTCGCGCTCCGCGAGCCGAGCCTGGGCCCGGCGCTCGGGATGAAGGGCGGGGCGACCGGCGGCGGCAAAAGCCAGGTCCTGCCGATGCAGGATATCAACCTTCACTTCACGGGCGACATACACGCCGTCGGCGCGGCGCACAACCTCCTCGCCGCGATGGTCGACAACCACATCTACCGGCGCCTCGAGCCCATGCTCGACCCGCGCCGCGTGAGGTGGGGCAGGGTCCTCGACGTCAACGACCGCGAGCTTCGCGACGTCGTCATCGGCCTCGGCAAACCAACCGACGGCGTGCCGCACGAGTCCTTCTTCGACATCACCGCGGCCTCGGAGGTTATGGCTATCCTCTGCCTGGCCGAGCACCTGGGCGACCTCAAGCGCCGCCTCGGCAACATCCTCGTCGGCTTCACGTATAAGCGGGAGCCGGTGTACGCGCGCGACCTCGGCGCCGCGGGCGCGATGACGGTCCTGCTGCGCGACGCGCTCAAGCCCAACCTCGTCCAGACCATCGAGGGCACGCCGGCCTTCGTACACGGCGGCCCCTTCGCGAACATCGCCCAGGGGACCAACTCCGTCGTCGCGACGAAGATGGCGCTGGCGCTGAGCGACTGGTGCATCACCGAGGCCGGCTTCGGCTTCGACCTGGGCGCGGAGAAGTTCTTCGACATCAAGTGCGTCTCCGCGGGCCTGGACCCGTGCGCCGTGGTGCTCGTGGCCACCGTCCGCGCCCTCAAGATGCACGGCGGCAAGGCGCTCGACGATTTGAGCGAGCCGGACGCGGAGGCGGTGGAGCTCGGCCTGCCGAACCTCGTAAAACACCTGGAGAGCATCAGCTTCTTCAAGGAGTCGCCGGTCGTGGCTTTGAATAAATTCGCGGGCGACGCCGACGACGAGATAGAGGTCGTCCAGCGCTTCTGCGAGAGCGTGGGTCACCCGTTCGCCGTCTTCGACGGTTGGGCGCGGGGCGGCGAGGGGGCCGTCGAGTTGGCGGAGGTCGTGCGGCGCGTGGGCTGCAGGCCCCACGTTCAGTTCCAGCCCATGTACAGGCCGGACGACAGCGTCGAGGACAAGGTCTTCGCCGTAGCATGCAAGGTATACGGCGCGGAGGCGGTGGACTATACGCCGCGGGCCAGAAAAGATTTAAAGCGTATTTACAAGCTCGGCTACGACAAGTTGCCGGTATGCATCGCGAAGACGCAGAAGTCGCTCTCGGACGACCCGGACCTCTTGGGCCGGCCCAAGGACTTCCTCGTGACGGTCCGCCGGATAATTATAAACGCCGGCGCCGGTTTCCTGGTGCCGCTTACGGGAGAGATTATCCGGATGCCCGGGTTGCCCCTCGAGCCCGCGGCCAAGCGCCTCGACGTCGACGAAGATGGTAACATCGTGGGCCTTGAATGAGGGAAGTACGCGTCGTTTTAGCAGGCCGCGGCGCCGAAAGATTTTTATTAGGCGGACGAACTCCGGCTCGATAGAAAAAAAACGTTGATTTATTTAGGCCGTAGGTTTATATTAATGGTAGGTGGCTATTTTCCGAGAGGGGGATAAAGATGAACCTTAAAGAAGTTATAGCGGGAGTATTAGTTGCGCTCGTAGTTGCGGGGCCCGCGTTCGCGAAGATGGGGGACCTGGTGGCGTCGTTCCCCGCGCCCGGCCCAAACCAGCACTACGGCCTGGCTGCGGATCGCTATTACCTGTATACCCATTACAGCAGCAGCGTGGGGAGCTGGCCCATTTTTATAATTCGCCGGCAAAACGGTTCTTTGGTCGGCTCGTACCGCAGCCCTTTTTACGGCGTTACGCCGGGGAATTATAATTGCTTCCGCGGCCTGAGTTACGAGGGAGGGGGGTACATTTGGGCGACTAATTATGCATACGATATAGTAATCAAGTTCCGTGCGTCCGACGGGAGTTTCATAAGTTCGTGGGGTACGGGCTTCGGCACGAAAAGAACGTACGGCATCTGCGCGAGAAAACCTAAATATGGTTCAGGCAGGCTTGAAGGGTTCAATATATCCGAGTATTACGCGCCGCACCGCATTTGGAACTTTAGTACTTCCGGTAGCCTCGTATCGTCTTTTCAGGCCTGCGCGGCGACCGACCTGGCTTGGGATTACTGGGCCCATTTAGTATGGGCGGCCGACGTAACCGACGGCTACGTATTTGGCTATGACTATGTAACGCACCGCCTTTTGTCAAGCTGGTCCTGGCGGGTCCGGCCTACTATAAGTAACGCCTTCGGCATCGCGTATTACGGGGATTACCTTTACGTACTAACGACGTCGGGTACGCCGGACGAATATATTTGGGTTTTCCATTGTCCCTGGATGGACGTTGAACCCGCGTCGCTCGGGCGCGTTAAGGCGCTTTACCGCTGAGGCGATACATATTTAAATAAAAAAAGGCCGCCCTCGGGGCGGCTTTTCATCGGGCTTAGTTAAAGGTATAAAGTCTTGAAACAGTTTAGCGAGGGCGGCTCGGGAACGATTGGACGACGTCGCCGAGGCCGACGTACGCGAACGGTGCCGCGAGCTTAAAATTAAACTTAAAGTAAAACCTATTTTTAATATCCGCAATCAACTCTAAAAGCGAGTCTTACGTTTTATTCTACGTTACCAGCTCGCGTCGCGAGTTCCTGGGGCGCGACGCGGGGCGAGTGCGCGCCGCAGCTCTCGGCGTCGGCCTCCTCCTCGCCCTCGGGCGCCGGGTAGAAGCCGAACTGGCGCAGCGCCGCGAGCTTGGGCAGGACGTTGTGCTCTAAGTCTATGTGGAAGAAGCCGGGGAAGAGGTCCGGGTTGTCGGCGATGAGGTCGAAGTACGGGCCGTAGCGCCCGGGCAGCTCGACCTCGCCGGCCACGCAGACCTCGTGGCCCGTGAAGACGAACTCGGGCAAAAGGTACGGGCAGAACTCGAGCG
>WVWN01000007.1:0-26250 GCA_011773985.1 Candidatus Zixiibacteriota bacterium
GAGGGGGATAATGGTGGGCTCGGGTATTTCTTCGCCCGCTCGGGCCGCGGCCGGCGCGAGCGCCGCTGCGAGAGGAGCAACTCTCCAGACGAATCTCATTCTATTTCCTCCGTTCGGGGATTATTAGTTCTTTTCGCGCTTCTCGTCCGTACGACGGCTCGGGCGCCGGTTTTGTTTCAAAAATTTTAAGAGGTGGGGCGCGCTCGGCGCTTGTGGTAATATGTGAAACAAACTCACGCCGGAAGGCGTCATACGTAGTGGAACGTTCCGATGGCTCGAGCGAGCGAATTCGACGAGCACGACGTTGTACGCCGCTGCCGCGCCGGCGACGGGGACGCCTGGCGCGCGCTGGTGGAAAGATATCAGGATATGGTTTACTCGATCGCGCGGCGGGTCGCCGGGGCCGCCGCGGACGACGCCGCCCAGGAGACGTTCCTGCGCGTCTTCCGCAAGCTGCACACTTATCGCGGCGACGGCGCCCGGGCGGGGGCGAAGTTCTCGAGCTGGCTCTACCGCGTCGCGTACAACTGCGCCTGCGACGTCGCCTCGGCGCGGCGCGCGGCCTCGGCTTTGCCGGAAGGGTACGACCCGCCGGACGACGGCCCCGGCCCGGAGGAGCTCGCGGCCGGCGCGGAACATAAGCGCATAACGCGCGAGGCGCTGGCGTCGATACGGCCCGAATACCGCAACGTCCTCGAGCTGTATTACCTGACGGGGAAGTCGTACGAGCAGGTGGCCGAGGTTGCGGACCTCCCGCTCGGAACGGTTAAGTCCTATATTTACCGAGGAAAGAAAGAGGTCCTGGCGTCGCTGCGGCGGATGGGCGTCGCGGACGCGCTGGCCGGGGGAATGTGATATGGTCGATTGCGAGAAGTTTACGGAGATACTGGCCGCGGCCGACGAGGCGACGGACGCGGAACGGGCCGCCGCCCGCGAGCACGCCGGCGTTTGCGCGGAGTGTCGCCGCGTCGGCGCCGCGTTCGCGGGTTTCGAGGAGGCGATGCTCGAGGTGGAGGCGGCGCCGCCCGGTTTCGAGGGTCGCGTGATGGCGCGTCTCCCGTTAGGCCGTAGGGCGAGGGGAGCCCCGCCTCCCCTCGGACAGATAAATTGGACGCCGGCGTGGATCGCAAGCGGCGTAGCGTACGCCGTGGCCGCGCTGTTCGGAGGAGTCGTGTCGTACTTCGCCCTCACGGACCCGGCGGCGCTGGCGGCCGCGGTCGGCGCGCTGGCGGAAGCGCCGTCGGTGGACCCCTCTTCCTTCGGCGTCGTCGCCGGCGCCTCCGCCGCGGGTATGGCCGTGGCGGGTTATTTGGCCTACTATTATCTGGTACCGACGGAATAGGAATTACCCCTTCGTAAAACTGGAGCCCCGGCAATCGGGGCTTTTTTTGAAGCGCGAGCCGGCCCCTACGTTTTCCCTTGTCGTCGGCGTCCGCATTAATTAATATTTAGGCCATTAATAAGCGCTCGAGACGGCAACCGAGGCGGCGCAACGCGTTAGGCGCTTTCGGGTAAACCGGGCATCGGACCTGATTTACATAAAAAAAGCTAACGACCCGAAGAGGAGGTCGAGCCGTGATATCGAGGAAAGTAGACCTTAAAAAGCTTGACGTGTCCCGACGGGGCCACGCGAGCACGTACAGCACCAGATATTTCGAAGAGAGCGTGCCGCGGTACGAAATACCTGAGCAGGGGATGCCGGCAAATGCCGCGTATCAGCTCGTGCACGACGAGTTGAACCTCGACGGCAACCCGGCGCTTAACCTCTCGAGCTTCGTAACCACGTGGATGGAGCCGGAAGCGGATAAGCTCATAACGGAGAACCTGGGCAAAAATTTCATCGACCACTTTCAATACCCCCAGGCCGAGGTGATCCAGAAGCGCGTGGTGAACATGCTCGCGCGCCTTTTCAACGCGCCGGAGGACGAGGCCGCGTTCGCCGGCGCGGCGACGGTCGGCTCGTCCGAGGCCATTATGCTCGGCCTGTTGGCGCATAAATGGACGTGGAAGGGGCGGCGTCAGGCGGAGGGCAAACCGTACGACAAACCGAACGTCGTCTTCGGCGCGGACGTTCACGTCTGCTGGGATAAGTTCGCCAAGTACTTCGACGTCGACGCGCGCGTAATTCCGATGGAGGCCGACCGCTTCACGATCTCCGCGGAGGCCGTGGCCGAGCGGGTAGACGAAAACACCATTTGCGTCGGCGCGGTCCTGGGAACGACCTTCACGGGCGAGGCCGACCCGGTCAAGGAAATAAGCGAGCTGCTCGAGGAGGTCAAGAAGAAGAAGGGGTGGGACATCCCCATCCACGTCGACGTCGCCAGCGCCGGTTTTATCACGCCGTTCGTGGAACCCGAATTGGAGTGGGATTTCCGGCTGCCGCGCGTCAGGTCCGTCAACGTCTCCGGCCACAAGTACGGCCTGGTCTACCCGGGCGTCGGGTGGCTGGTCTTCCGCGACGTCGCCGACCTGCCGGAGGAATTAATATTTTACGTAAACTACCTCGGCGACGAGATGCCCACCTATACGTTGAACTTCTCGCGGGGAAGCGCGATGATTCTGGCGCAATACTACAACCTGCTGAGGCTCGGGCGCGCGGGTTACACGAGGATCGCGAATAACCTCCTCGGGAACGCGCGGTACCTGGCGCAGCGGCTCGCCGATTCCGGGAAGTTCGACGTCCTCAACGCCGCCAACCGCCTTCCCATCGTCACGGTTGCGTTGAAGGGGGCGGCCGGTTACACCGTTTTCGACCTCTCGCACAAGCTCCGCGAGCGAGGTTGGATCCTTCCCGCGTACACGCTGCCGCCCAACGCGGAAGATATCGCCATCATGCGCGTCGTGGTGAAGGAGAACTTCAGCCGGGACATGGCGGACTTATTATTCGACGACATAATGAACGCGACCCAGGTTCTCGACGGGACCAAGGCCGAGCGCCTCGAGCCGCAACGTTCCGCCCGGCGCGGGCATTACGTCAACTGAACCTCCGTTAAATAACGGCGCGGGGGCCAACGGGGTAAAGGGATGAGCGGCAACACGACGGCCACGAGCCGACGCGTATTGACGGTATTCCAGCTCGCGATGATCAACGTCGCGATGGTCGCGAGTTTGCAGGGGCTGGCCACCATGGCCGAGTACGGCCTGGCCGCGATATTCTTCTTCGTGGTCGGGGCGGCCGTGTTTCTCCTGCCCACGGCGTTCGTCGCCGCGGAGCTCGCGACGGGATGGCCTAAGCGGGGAGGCGTCTTTATTTGGGTAAAGGAGGCGCTCGGGCCGAGGTGGGGCTTCCTCGCCGTATGGTTGCAGTGGTTCCAGAACGTGGTGTGGTACCCGGCGGTTTTGTCTTTCGCCGCGGTCACCTTCGCGTTCGTCATAAACCCCGAGCTTGCCGAGAACAAGGTGTACGCGGTCGCCGTAATCCTCGCCGTATGCTGGGCCGCGACGGCGGTCAACTTCCCGGGGATGAGGGTGTCCGGCTGGATCAGCACCGTAGGCGTCATCGGCGGTACGCTCGGGCCGGCCGCCCTCATCGTCTTGTTCGCGTTGATTTGGCTCGCGGTGGGAGACCCGTCCCAGATTCATTTATCCGAGAAGGCGTTCTTTCCGGATTTCGGCAAGATGAGCGGGATTGTACTGGCCGCGAGCACGCGGGTGTACTTCGCCGGCATGGAGGTGTCCGCGGCCCACGCCCAGGAGGTTAAGGACCCCTAACGCAACTACCCCAAGGCCATCTTCGCCGCGGCCTCGATCGTCGTCACCCTTTTCGTGTTGGGTACTTTATCCGTCAGCATCGTCGTGCCGCGCGAGGAGGTCAATTTGGTCGCCGGCCTGATGCAGGCGTTCGAGGTTTTCTTAGATACCTTTCGCTTGGGGTGGCTCGTGCGGATAATTCCGCTGTTCATCGTATTCGGGTCCTTCGCCCATATCTGCACCTGGATCGTCGGCCCGAGCAAGGGCCTTTTGGCGGTCGCCCGCCACGGCTACCTGCCGCCCTTCCTCCAGCGCGTCAACCGCCACGGCGTGCAGACTCCCATCCTTCTGTTCCAGGCGTTGATCGTTTCGGTGCTGGCCCTCGTCTTTCTGTTTATGCCGACGGTGAGCAGCTCCTATTGGATACTGGCGGCTCTCACCGGGCAACTTTACCTCCTGATGTACGTCCTGCTTTTCGTCTCCGCCATGAGGCTGCGCTATTCGAGGCCGAAGGTCCCGCGCACATTTAAGGTCCCGGGCGGCAACCTGGGAATGTGGCTCGTGGCCGGCGTCGCGATATTGGCCGCCGCTTTTTCGATGGCCATCGCGTACGTGCCGCCGGCCCAGCTCGAGACCGGCAACGTCGTCTTCTACGAAGCCTTTCTCGTCGGCGGGATGCTGGCGGTTTGCGCGATTCCCTTGCTCATATATCAATTCCGTAGGCCGAGCTGGGTGACGGCGTCCCCCCTCGACGAGGGAGAATAAAGGCCGCGTTCGCCGCGCGGCGGCCGCGCCTCCGCCTTCCGGCTTCTTCGCCTCGATAGCCTGAGTTATTTAAAATAATATCACGAAATAAAAAGGCCGCCCGCGAGGGCGGCTTTCGCGCTTGGTATTTTACCCGGGCCGCGCGTACGGGCCTGCTTTCCGGCGCGGCTCGAGCGAGGGTTTTACAACCCCCGTTACAAGTACAACGCTCTTACCCTTCCCA
This sequence comes from Candidatus Zixiibacteriota bacterium, assembly GCA_011773985.1. Taxonomy (GTDB): domain Bacteria; phylum RBG-13-66-14; class B26-G2; order WVWN01; family WVWN01; genus WVWN01. The sequence goes on from WVWN01000007.1 coordinate 4,679, forward strand.
GCGACGTCGGCTCCACGCCGGGTATAAAATGAATCGTTACGCGCATATAATGCACGTAGTCGCGCACGACGGGCCGGCCGCCGTTGTAATTGAAGACGCACCGCGCCGTGCCCGCGCTCCAGTAGGTGTAGGCAAAACCGCCCGTGTCGCCGCGCCACTCGACCTCGACGATTAGGTTCGAATGGCCATCCCAATAGTATATCGGAAAGTCGAACCCGAACCAGTCGTTAGCCTTCGGGTTGAGGTATTGAGCGGATTTACCGTAAACCGTTACGGGTTTGAAACGGCCGTAGTTGTACTCGAAGTTCGCGGTTAACGCCGTGTAGCCTGTATGGCACAGCTTAATCGTGAAATTATTGAAATATCCCGCCGAAACGGACGCAGAGGCGAACCATTCCCACCGTCTTATTATGATTACCGGGTTGGCCTTTGAAGGCCTGAGTTCGCTCGCTAAAACCAAATCCTGGCACCTTACGGCGTCTACGCCGGCATTACCCCGGAATGGATACGCGACGACCGACCCCTGTTTGCCGACCGTAACCAGCGACGCCATCGCGTACGACGCGAAGATCGCGGTCAGAGCGCATACGCTTCCTACTACCGCCTTCTGCACGTTACCTACCTCCTCGAATGATTTATCCCCGATATTACTTGTTTTAAATTCTGCCCTTATTATGTTCCGTTAAAAACTAAGACAGCGCGGAAACGCTCACGCGGCGCCCGGCGCCGTATGTTCCATCGTTTCTCCCCTGTCAATTATATTATACTACGNNCTATCACCAGCTTTTCGTCGAGGTTTACCATGTCGGGGTGAACGTAGACGGTGAAGGCGCCGAGGCGCGACGCGCGTACGTCGACGCGGTTGGCCGCGAAGCTCACGTCCGCTCGAGCCGACGGCTGCGCCCGCTTGAAGACGTAGTAATTCTCCGGCGGCGGGATGCGGCCCTCCAACGTGAGTTCGTCGGCGCCCCGCCGTACCCGAAGCGTGAACGCGTCGCCGCGCGCGATTGTTTCCTTCCACGCGTTGAGGTCGTCGACGTCGGTTACGACTTCGCCGTCGACGCCTATTATTACGTCGCCCACCTCGAGGCCCATTTTCTCGGCCGGCGAATCTTCGGTCACCGTACCGACCTTAACTCCCGGCCCCTCGAAGTCGGCGTGGATGAAGCCGATCGTGATGCGCTCATCCAACAGGACGGCGTTATAATCCGTATGCCAACCGGCGGCTTCGTCTCTAGTTATTTCGTCGATCTGGAACCAGCGGCATCGGCCGAACGCCGGCGTCGCGGCCTCCCATACGATATTGGCCGGGAACGGGTCGCGCGGGTGCCGCGCGAGGAAGCGCGCGATGAGCGGTATTTCCGCGTCCGCGTAGTCGAAGTCGTGCATTCCGGCGAGTTCGCGGTAAAAGATATCGCCGCCGGCCCGCCGCGCCATTTCGACGGCTTCGCTCATTTTAGCGGCCGGATAGAGCTCGTCGCCGAAGGTGGTAACCGCGTATACGGGCGCGTTGTAGAAGTTGGGCGCGTACGTCTCGAGTTCGCCCACGAGGTTGCCCACGCTTATGTGGCCGTTTAGGGCTACGAAGGCCGCGTAGTCGGTAGGTTCGACCATGGCCCAACAGAACGCCGCGGACGCGCCGTCCGAGAAGCCGCCCATGTATACGCGGTCGTCGTCTACGTTGTACTCTTGCTTGACGGTCCGGACCAGGTTCCGGATGTTCGCCATGCCGACGTCGTCCCACCACGTCGCGTCCTTCTGGCCGAACGGGTAGAGGGCCAGCCAGCCGTATTCTTCCGCCGCCGCGGTCCATTCGGCTTCCCGGGCGTAACCGAGAGGGTCGTCCATAATCTCGGGTCGGGATATTAAGCCGTGTAGCATCAGTAGGAGCGGCGTCGGCGTCGCGGGCTCGTACGAGGTCGGCACGTACAGGACCCACGGCCTTTCGACGCCGTCGACGCAGGTCGTCTTCCTGAGTACGGACGTGCCGCCTTCCGCCGCGGGGAACGAAACGTTCTCGACGGCCGCGGCGACTTCCTCCCACGACATCCGCGCCGCTTCGCTTGCGGTCGGAAGCGCGCCCTCGGCCCCGGGCGCCAAGGCCGGCGCGAGGGTTAGTATCGGTATAAGTTTGACGAATTTAATCATAAACGGCGGCCTCCTTCCGATATTTCCGTCCGCGAGTACTTTATCAATATTCCGGGCGGAAATAAACGGCTAAGTTAATATTCCCGGGCCGGCGATTTTCCCTTGCCCCGCGACGCGGCGTTGCATATGATAGGGGCAACGCCGCGGCAGTAGAATGGCCGGGCGCCGACGGGACGTCCTCGCCGCTCGCGAAATCGAAACCAGGAGGTGACGGCATGACGGGGAGTAACGCGAACTCGAGCCGGCGCGTGTTGACCGTGTTTACGCTCGCCATGATAAACGTGGCGATGATCGCGAGTTTGCGCGGCCTGCCGACGATGGCCGAGTACGGCTTGGCCTCGATCTTCTTTTTCGTCGTCGCAGCCCTCGTGTTTCTCATCCCGACGGCGCTCGTCTCCGCGGAGCTCGCTACCGGTTGGCCGAAGAGGGGCGGCGTCTACGTCTGGGTCAAGGAGGCTTTGGGGCCGAGGTGGGGCTTTCTCGCCATCTGGCTGCAGTGGTTGCAGAACGTAATATGGTACCCGACGGTGTTGTCTTTCGCCGCGGCCACGTTCGCTTTCGTCATAAACCCCGCGCTGGCCGACAACAAGGTCTACGCCCTCGCGGTAATCCTCGCGGTTTACTGGGGCGCTACGCTCGCCAACTTCGCCGGCATGAAGGCCTCGGGTTGGATTAGCACGGTCGGCGTCATCGGCGGGACCCTCGTCCCGGGAGCCTTGATTATTTTGTTGGCGTCAATCTGGCTCGCCGTCGGCGACCCGTCCCAAATTCACGTCACTGGACGTGCGTTTTTTCCCGACCTAAGTAGGATGGACAACGTCGTGCTCGCCGCGGGCGCGTTGTTATTTTTCGCCGGGATGGAGGTTTCGGCCGCTCACGCCCGGGAGGTGAAGGACCCGCAACGCAACTACCCCAGAGCCATTTTTATGGCGACGGCAATCGTGCTCGCCGTCTTCGTACTGGGTACGCTGTCTATCGCGGTCGTCGTCCCGCGCGAAAAGATAAGTTTGGTCGCCGGCTTGATGCAAGCGTTCGCGGTTTTTTTGGATAAATTTAATTTGGCGTGGCTCGTCCCCGTAATCGCGTTGCTCATCGCTCTGGGCGTCTTCGGCCAGGTTAGCACGTGGATCGCCGGCCCGAGCAAGGGCCTGCTCGCCGTCGCCCGCCACGGCTACCTCCCGCCCTTCCTCCAACGCGTCAACCGCCGCGGCGTCCAAACCCACATCCTCGTCGTCCAGGCGTCGATCGTTACCGCGCTGTCCCTCGTCTTCCTGCGTATGCCTACCGTCAGCAGCTCCTATTGGATATTGACGGCGCTGACGGCGCAGCTCTACCTCGTGATGTACGTTCTTCTTTTTATATCCGCGCTCAGGTTGCGTTATTCCCAACCGGACGTTGCCCGCGCGTATCGCGTCCCGGGCGGCGACGTGGGGATTTGGCTCGTCGCCGGCGTCGCGGTCCTCGCCGCGGCCTTTACCATCGCCCTCGGCTACTTCCCGCCGCCTCAATTGCAGACCGGCAACGTATTCTTCTACGAGGCGTTCCTAATTTTGGGCATGGTGATCGTATGCGCGGTTCCGTTATTAATTTATCAATTCCGGCGGCCCGGGTGGGCCCCGCCGTCGCCGGAGGAGGAATCCGTCGAATAACTCTTTTCCGTTCCCCGGGCGTTGAACGGGTGAACGAAGGGAGCAACAGTTATGCCGAGGGTAGCCCATTTCGAGATTCCGGCAACCGAGCCGGAGCGCGCGGTCCAGTTTTACGAGAACGTCTTCGGCTGGAAGATTGAAAAGTGGGAGGGACCGATGGAGTACTGGCTGGTGACTACGGGCGAGGCGCCCGAGCCGGGCATCGACGGCGCGATTATGCGGCAAACGGGCGGCGACGTAACGACGAACGTCGTGGACGTGCCCGACGTCGACGAGTATGCGCGAAGAGTCGAGGCCGCGGGCGGCAAGGTCGTCGGCCCCAAAACGGCGGTCCCGGGCGTCGGTTGGTTCGTCCTCTGCGCCGATACCGAGGGGAACGTCTTCGGCATTATGCAGGAGGACCCGTCGGCGAAGTAAAGGCCGTCGCCCAAGTGTGGCCGGTTACTACGGCGATAAGACGGCGGCCGAAAAGTAGCGTAGACGGCGCGCCGTCGTGGTATAATGACGTCGCCAAGGAGGGCCGCAATGAGGTTGGGATTGGTAGTCGCGCTCGCGGCGCTGGCCGCGGCCGGCTGCGCCTCGAGCCAAATCACCATCAAGGACGCGAGTTACCGCACGCTCGCGTACGTCGACGACGACGGGACCGTGAAGGACAGCTCGTATCGGACGCTGGGGTACATCGGCGACGACGGGGCCGTCAAGGACTCGAGCTACCGGACACTCGGCTACTTCGACGGCGAGACGGCGAAGGATTCGTCGTACCGGACCCTCGGCTACTACGACGACGGGACGTTGAAGGATTCCGCCTACCGCACGATCGCGTACGTAGGGGACGGCGCCATTAAATTTTCGTCGTACCGGACGTTCGGCTACTACGAGGCCGACGGCGTCCCGTTCAAGAACGTCGACGCGTACGTCGTCGCCTGGGCCTTCTTCTTCAGCGACCTCCTCGCGACGGATTAGGGGGCGGCGTTATTTTGGATTAAGTAAAAGTAGGCGCCGACCTTCAGCTCGAGCCACCGGGATATATCGAAACCGGCCGCTTCAGCGGCCGGCCCGTAACCCGCGTAGCTTCTAACCGCCGGTTTCAACCGGCGACACGGCGGCCGGGTTTAAAGACCCGGCCCTACGATAACCACGTCCCGCGCCCCACCCGGGCGCCTTTTTTGTTATAATAAATCGAGATGAGCGTCGACGTCGTCGGCATACATCCCTACGGCGTGGACCTGGGCATCCCGGACCGCACGCCGCCCCTCGGCCTTTTGTGGATCGCCGCGGTCCTCGAGCGCGCCGGCTTCAGCGTCGCCGTCTACGACGAGCAGGTCGCCGCGGAGAGTTTCGAAAAATTCCTCGAGGCCTCGCGGCCCGAACTCGCGCTCCTCAGCGGGACCTCGCACGGCCGCTTCCGCGCCTTCGACTACGCCCGCCGCCTTAAACAATTCGACCCCTCCATAACGGTCGCCTACGGCGGCCCCCACGCCTCGTTCACGGCCGCGGATACGCTGGCCCGTATCGCCGATATTGACCTGATAGGCCACGGCGAGGGCGAAGGGACCTGCCTCGAGCTGGCGGAATGGAAAGTGCGCGGCGCCGGCCGGCCCGAGGACCTCCGTAAAATTAGGGGCATTACGTTCCGGCAGGACGGCGGCCTGGTTGCGACGCCCGCGCGCGAGCGCCTGGCGGACCTCGACGCGCTCCCGCTGCCGGCCCGGCGCCTCGTCCCGATGGGCCGCTACCGCCTGAAGATGGACCTCCTCGACGTCCCCGGGACTATAATTATGACGAGCCGCGGCTGCCCGGTCTGCTGCGCCTTCTGCTCGGAGTCGTTCTTCTTCGGCAAACGGTACTACACGCGCGGCGCCGCGAGCGTCGTCGACGAGGTTGAGCTGTTGATGGCGGAATACGGCTTACGCGGCCTCGTCATCTTCGACAGCACGTTCTCGTTAAAACGAAAACACGTCGAAGCCTTCTGCGACGAGCTCGAGCGCCGCGGCATAGATATTCCCTGGCAGTGCCAGGTCCGCGTGGACACCGTCGACGAGCCGCTGCTCGAGAAGATGCGGCGCGCCGGCTGCTACACGATATGCTTCGGCGTCGAGTCGGGCGACCAGGAAATTTTAAATCGCATCAGCAAGGGCATCACGCTCGAGCGTGCGCTCGACGTTATGAAGTGGGCCGACGAGTTGGGCCTTTACACCAAGGTCTCGTTCTCCCTCGGCCATCCGGGCGAGACGTACGAGCAAGCCAAGAAAACCAATAGGTTCGCGCGTACGTACGCGCGCTATATGACGTTCCGCGGCTACAACCCGGGCGTGCGTGTCTACCCCGGTACGCCCGTGGCGGCGTACGCGCGCGAGCACGGCCTGATGCCCGCGGGCTTCGACTGGGCCGCGCCGTACGAGAACAAAGAGAACGAACAGTTATTTAAGTTAAAGGACAACGTACCGCTGCTCCTGCAGCCGCAGCTCGGCGTGAGAGAGCTGAGGCGGCTTCGGCTCAGGTTCCTTTCGGGTTATGTGTTGACGCCGCGCTACGTATTGACGAAGGCGGTGCGCGCGTTCCGCGTCGGCGAGGTGCGGCGACTCTGGCGCGGGTTACTGCGCGGCCTGGGCTTCAAAGTGAAAAGGGAGGAGGACCGCGTCCGCGACGTCCCGCTCGGCGCCCCGGCGGACAAGTAGGCCGGCCGATACTTTTATATGGACGTACTCGCAGTTCATCCCCGGGACCCGGACCTTCGGTATTTCGAGAAGATGCCGCCGCTCGGGATGCTCTGGGTCGGCGGCGAGCTTCGGCGGGCGGGTTATAGTGTAGAGTTCGTAGACCAACAGGTCGATGAGCGCGAGCCGGCTCAGGTGGCCGAGGAGTTGCGGCCGCCCCTCGCGCTGATAGGCGGCACGAGCCACAGCCGCTTCGCCTCCTTCGACTTAGCCTCTCGCATTAAAGAAGTTTCCCCCCAAACGTTCGTCGTCTACGGCGGCCCGCACGCCACGTTCACGGCCGACGACACCCTTCAAAATATTCCGGCAATTGATATTATCGTCCGCGGCGAGGGGGAGGGGACGTGCCGCGAGCTCGCCGCGTGGGCGGAGGCGGGCGGCCCCCGGGGCGATTTACAAAAAGTTAAGGGGATATCGTATCGCTACGACGGCGCCATCCTCCACAACCCGCCGCGGCCGTGGATTGACGACTTGGACGCGCTGGGCGCGCCGGCGCGCGAGCTCGTGCCGATGGCGCGGTACGAGATGAGGATGGAGTACCTCGACGACGTACCCGGCGTGTCGATAATGACCGCGAGAGGTTGCCCTATCGGTTGCACTTTCTGTTCGGCGTCGGCGATGTTCGGCTCGAGCTACCGCGCGCGTTCGCCTCGAGCTGTAGCCGACGAAGTCGAAGAGCTAATCTCCAATTACGACGCACGCGGCTTGAAGATCTTCGACAGCACGTTCACGCTAAGCCGCCGCCACGTCGAGGGGTTCTGCGCCGAACTTAAGCACCGCGGCATCGACGTACCGTGGGAGTGCGAGATCCGCGTCGACGACGTCGATAAGGAATTACTGGCCAAGATGCGGGAGGCCGGCTGCTACTACGTCGACGTCGGCGTCGAGTCCGGTTCGCAACGCGTCCTCGACTACTGCGTCCGCAAGAAGATAACGCTCGAGGCCGCGGAGAACGTCCTCCGTTGGGCGAAGGAGCTCGGCCTTTTAGCCAAAGTTTTCTTTACCCTCGGCCACCCCGGCGAGACGTACGCCGAGGCCCGCGAGACCAACCGCTTCATTCGCCGCAACCGTAAGTACGTTCGCATCGCTGCCTACCACGCCGGCGTCAAGGTCTACCCCGGCACGTACGTCGAAAAATACGCTTGGGAGAACAGCCTCATGCCGCCCGGCTTCCGGTGGTCCGCGCCGTACGTGAACGAGGGCCAGCGCAAGCTCTTCCGCGCGCCGGATAATATTCCCATTCTCCTTCAACCCGCTTTGGGATTGGAGGAGTTGCGGAAGCTTCGAATTGGCTTTATTTTAATGCGCGTGTCGTCGCCGCGTTTCGTCGTCGAGAAGGTACGGTCGATATTGAGGGGCGGCGCGGTGGGGAAATATTTCAAAATCGTCGCGCGCGGCTTCGCCAGCCGTGGGCACTAAGGCTTGACTTAGGGCTTTCGCGTCTGGTAAAATAAAATCGCTTGGGCGCCCGTAGCTCAACTGGATAGAGCAACGGACTACGGATCCGTAGGTTGGGGGTTCGAATCCCTCCGGGTGCGAATTTGAGGGCCGCGCGGGGCCCTTATTATGTATAAGCGCGCGTTACTTTTAAGCGCAGCCGCGGCGCTCGCTTTGGCGCCGGCCTGCAGCAACGTCGACGGCCCGCCGGTAGGCAACGGCGGCGACCCGCGGTATTTCCCTAACGGCGACGGCTCGAGCTGGACTTATTCCTACCAGCGTTACTTCAATAACGTCCCTCGCGGCGGACCCCTCGAATATACCGAGACCTTCGACGGCGAGGCCGCGGTGGGAGGCCGCGTCGCGCAGCGGCTCGTCCGCTTCGCCGCGGGCAACGAGGAATACGAGATATCCTTCCTCCACGACGACGAGGAGAACTACGTCGTGGCGCTGGGGCGGGAATTCTACGTAGGCGGCCGAATGACCGGCGCCGTCTACTTCGACCCGGAGTGGAGTTACCTCACTTACCCCCTGCGCGTGAACCGCAACTGGTCCGAAGTTAAACAACTTCAGCTCTCGCCGCTGTGCCTGGGTTTGCCCGCGGACGTGGATAAGGACGGCAAAGAAGACGACGTGGACGTCGAGATCGTTCGCACCGTCGTCACTAAAGAGGACCTCACGATTCCCATCGGGACGTTCGAGGGCTGTTACAAGGTCCGGCGTACGGTCTACGCCACGTTCCATATGACCCAGGGCGGCGACGTCGAGATGAACTACGTACAATACGGATGGTTCAACGCGGGCAGAGGTTTCGTCCAGTATACGGGCGAAGAAATACACGCGCCCAACGCCGCGCGGTACACGTTTCTCGCGCAGCTGAAACATTACCACATCTCCGGGCCGGACGCGGGCGCCTAGCTAATATTATTGGATTATTCGCGGAGCAAGCGGCCGGGCGACGCCGGCCTTTGCTTTATATGCGCAATTTAATCTTCATATCTTACTTCTTTCCGCCCATGGGCGGCGGGGCCGTTTTGCGGGCGCTCAAGTTCGTTAAATATTTGCCCGCCTTCGGTTGGCGGCCGCTCGTGGTCGCCGGCGCGGGCGACTACCACGTCCGGGATGAGACGCTCGTGGCCGAGATACCCGCGGCGGCGTTCGTGCGGCACGTGGGGCGTGGGGGCCTCTTCGCCGGCGCTCAGAAGGCGGGGCCTCCGTCTCCCCCCTCGAGGCACGTCGTCGCGCGACTAAGTCGCCGGCTTTCCCGACAGCTCCGCGGCGTCGCATCTTTCCCCGACATTTATAGTTGGTTCGCGCGCCCGGGTTACGGCGCCGCGCGGCGATTGCTTACGTCGCACGGCGGGGAACTTATTTTTTCTACGGCGCCGCCTTATACGTCGCACGTCGTCGCGGCGCGCCTCGCGCGGGATGCCGGCCTGCCGCTGGTCCTGGATTACCGGGACGCCTGGGCGGGCAACCCCTTCGAGCGGCCGCCGACGCCTATTCACCGTTGGCGCACGCCCCGGGCGGAGGCGGCGGTATTGGGCCGCGCGTCGGCGGCGGTCACCGTTACCGAGGGTATGGCGGAAGCGTACCGGCGGCGGCTCCCCGGTGGCCGTCCCGTTGTCTTCATACCGAACGGCTACGACGAGGCCGACTTTGCGGAGCCGGCACCGTCCCGGGAGGGGCCTTTTACGGTCGCGCACTCGGGCCAGTTCTACGGCGACCGGATGCCGTGGAACTTCCTCGCCGCGGCGGCGCGGTTTGCGGCCCGCCGCGACCTGGGGCCGGATGATTTCGTCGTGCGTTTCGCGGGCCCCGTAGGCAGGTCCGTCCTAAGGCGCGCCAAGGGGTTCGGCGTCCGCGTCGACGCTCCCGGCGTTTTAGGGCACGGCGACGCCGTTCGCGCCATGCGGGCCGCCGACGTTAATCTGATTATAATTGGCTCACGGCCGGGCGCGGCCGCGACGTTGACGGGTAAAATTTTCGAGTATCTGCGGGCCGGTCGGCCGGTGTTGGGGCTCGTCCCACCGGACGGGGAAGCCGCGGCTCTTATCCGGCAATTCGACGCCGGGGCCGTAGTGGCGCCCGACGACGTCGACGGCGCCGCCGCGGCGCTGTCGCGGCTTTACGATGACCGCGGAAAAGGCGCGCGGCCTTGCCCGCGTGCGCTGCGTCGCTTCGAGCGGCGGCGCCTTACGGCCGAACTTGCCGCGTTGTTTGACGATGTCGTCAAGAGCTAAAAGGCGCGTTCTAATCGTGGCCCACAACTTCCCGCCTTTGGGGAGCGGCGGCGTTCACCGGCCCGTTAAGTTCGCGCGCTATCTCCGCGAGCTCGGCTGGGAGGTCGAGGTGCTGAGCGTGAAAAACATCCGCTACCACGCCTACGACCCGTCCCTCGCGGAGGAGTTAGCCGGCGTGCGGGTGCACCGCGCCGGGAGTCTCGAGCCGATGCGGTTGGTTTGGCTTTCCGGGTGGCGGCCGCCGCCTCCTTTGCCGCCCGTAAATAACTTCGCGGACCTGGAAGAGGTCGCGGCGCGCAACGGAGCGAAGGCGGTCCCCGCCGCGGCCCGCGTCTACACGAGCGTTGCGCGGCACATCTTCCAACCGGACGACCAGATATTTTGGGTACCGTTCGCCGTGGCGCGCGCGGCGCGCTTGGTGGAGGAGAAGCCGTACGACGTAGTATTGACGACGTCGCCCCCCGAGTCGTGCCATTTGGTGGGGCTTGCCCTGAAGAAAATCGCGGGCGCCCGGTGGGTCGCGGATTTTCGCGACGCGTGGAGTACGCATCACCTGAAACGCGGCTTGGCCTTTTATAACAAATACGTAAACAAAATCCTCGAGAAATGGGTGTTGCGCGCCGGGGACGGCGTCGTGGCTAATACCGAGGAATTGGCGCGACGGCTCGGGGCCGTCGGCGGCGTGCGCTTACGCGTTTTGACCCTGCGCAACGGCTTCGACCCGGCCGACTGGGGGGAGCCGTTGGTTAAAGCAACTAGTGAGGATTACGTAATCGTGCATAACGGCTCGTTCCGGGGCGGCAGGCGCGCCCGGCCTTTGCTCCAGGGGTTCGCCGAGGCGCGCGAACGTGATGAAGATTTCGCCGCCCGGGCGAAGTTGTATTTGCTCGGCATCAACCGCGCCGACGACCTGCGGGCCGCGGAGGATTTGGCCTTGGGGGACGTAGTTTACCACGTCGGCTACCTCCGCCACGCCGACGCCGTGCGCGCGTGCCAGGGTGCGGATCTGCTCGCGCTCGCCATGGCCGCGGAAGAGGGCCCGGCGCTGGTGCCCGGTAAACTTTACGAGTATCTCGGCGTCGGGCGGCCGGTCCTCGCGGCGGTACCGCCCGGGGAAGCGCGGCGCGTTTTGGCGGGGGCGACGCGCGGCGCCGTAGTCGTGCCGCCGGAGGAGCCGCGCGCGATCGCCCGGGGTTATTTGGAGGCCTTCGCCGCCTGGCGGCGCCGGGCGGTGGGATATGAAACGAATCCGGCCGCCGTTTCTACATATACCAGGCGGGCGCAAATCGAGAAGTTGTCCCGGTTCCTGGAGGCGGTGATAATTTAACCAATTTGCCTTGCTATTTTAACGCCGGTATGGTAGTTTCGTCGCTGTTTGAAGGAGAAAGTAGCCAGGGTGAACGATAATATGCGAAAAGCTGCGTTTATATTTTCGATGAGTGCGGCCGTGGTTTGGGCCGCGGGGCCCGAGGGGGTTGCGACGGCCCCCCCGGCCGCGGCGTCGACGCCCGCACCGACCAGGGCCGACGATAGTTTCGTCCCGCCCGCGGCCGTAATTTCCGGGCCGACCGCGGAGGAGCCTTCGCGCGACCAAGGCGAGGTCGTCCTGTTATCGTCGGGCGAAGGCGGTTGTACCTTCGAGGTCAAGGTACCCGAGGCACATATCGCCGAAGTGGAGGCGGCCAGCCGCCGTTTCGAGCGGTTCTCGATACCTTCCTTCTCGCCCGCGGGCGACGCGGGGGCCCCGGAGCTGCTCGTCCGCACGGTGTACGTCGCGGCGCCGCCCGAGGCGGACGTTTCCGTCGCGGTAGAGCGGGCATCTTTCGACGTTAGGCCGGGCGTTAACCTGTACCCGCGGCCCCGGCTCGAGGTGGTGGAGCGCCACGGCGAACAGACGCTGGGGGAGGTATTTACGTACGACCCGCGCGCCTACGCGGAAGGCACGTACCCGCGGAAGCTGGCCGAGCTCGCCGGCCAGAATATAATGCGGGGTTACCGCCTGCTGGCCGTCGCGGTTTACCCCTACCAATACCAGCCCGCTACGGCGACGTTGAAGCTCGTGGAGAGCGTCGTCGTCCGCGTTTCGTTCGCGGGCGGCGTCCGGCGCCCCGACGGCCGACATCCCCCTCGGCCGCCCGAGGAAGGCGTCTTCAGCCGAATCGTCCCCGCGCTCGTCCTCAACTGGGACACGGCGTCGCGTTGGCCTTTTGCCGGGGCCGTGCCTCCCGCGAAGGACGGCGGCATCTGGCCTAACAACTTCGCGGACAAACCGGCCTTAAAGGTTATCGTAGAGGACGAGTCCTTATACCGGATTAATTACGCCGAGCTTAAAAGCACGGGTTTTCCCGTAGACCGTTCCTCGCCCGCCAATTGGCGCTTGTTCGTAGGACAGGCCAAGCGGTTGCCGCGCGACTTTAACTACGACCCGCCGGGCTTGACCGAGGTACCCTTTTACGTGGCGGGCCAGGGCGACGGCCGCTTCGACCCGGCGGATTACGTGGAGTTCTACGGCCATGGGTGTGACTTCTTCGAGACTATCCCGCGGTGGAAGGGAGGCAGCCAAAAGTTCTCCAAGCATCGCTTCACGAGGTACAACGTGTACTGGCTCGTCGCGGACGTCGTGGCGGGGAAGAGGATGGCCCCCGCGGCCGTACCGCCCGCGGGGGGCGCTAAGCCGGCGTATTTCTGGGACCGTATACACCTCGAGGAAGACGTCGTGGACAAAGGGGAGAGCCGGCCCGAAATCAAGGAAGACGAGGAATATTGGTATTGGCGCAGTTACGACGCGCCGGTTGGGCCGACGCCTTTGACGACGTTCACTCTCAAGGACCCGTTCGCCGGGGCACCCGAGCAGAGTTATTTCCAAATGATGGTCCGCCGGGAAGAGGGCTACTCGTCCAACGGCCCGCACCACACGATAATTTATTTGAACTCGCCCGACGAGGGCCACATAATTTTTGAGAAAAAAGGTTACAACGCGGACACGGAGACGGTTTTTACCGACAGGTTCCGGAGCGGCGTCCTCCGCAACGGCCCCAATCGGATATATTTCCAGGAAAAGGACGACTACGCCTACGAGAGAGATTATATAATGCTCGACCATATCGAGCTCGAGTACCCGCGCCGCTACCGCGCCTTCCAGAATTACGTCCGCTTCTCGAATCCGCCGGGCGCTACGGGTAAGTTCCTCTTCGAGATCGAGGGCTTTACGACGGACCACCTCGTGGTTTACGACGTGACGCGGGGTCGGCAGTTGACGGCCTTCGACGTAAAGGCCGAGGGGACCGAATATACGCTTCGCTTCACGGACCAAATCCCCTCCGGCCGGTGTTGGTACGTTGCCGCGTCGCCGGCCGCGGCGGACCGTAGGCCGGTGGACCTTTATATGGACGCCGGCTCGAGGTTACGCGACGTCGACGAGAACGTCTCCCTGGCGGCGGTCGTTTACGACGGCTACTACGACAACGTTATGCCTTTGGTCAATTTGCGCCGGGCCAAGGGCGTTGACGTCGCCGTCGCCCGCGTTACCGACGTCTACGACGAATACTCGTGGGGGCTTTACGACCCGGGCGCGATACGCTCGTACGTCAAGGACCTCTACTTTAAGGCTGTTTACCGCCGGGGCGGCAAGTTGCCGGAACATCTCTTTCTCGTGGGCGACGCCTACCTCGACCACCGCGATAATTACGGGAGGTTCGAGGGCCGCAGGTTGTGGCGGGAGTTCGGGCGCAACCAGGTCCCTACCTACTACGTCGATACCTCCCACGGCCGCGCCGCCTCGGATAACTTCCTCGTTGCCATGAGCAACACCCGGGCTCCCGACCTGACCGTGGGCCGCCTCGCGGCGCCCTTCGACGACAACATCGACGCGATCGTGGACAAGCTCGTGCAGTACGAAAGCCACGCCACCAACGGCCCCTGGAATAACCGCGTCGTCCTCGTCGCCGATAACAACGACAAGGGCCAAGACCCGGGCCAGGGCGGTACCGGAAACTTCACGCGCGACAACGAGGAGCTCGAGAGGGATTTCGTACCCCACGGCTTCGAGGCCCGCAAAGAGAACGTCGAGTGGTTGAACCGCCGCTTCCCGTACAAGTCCGATATAGACCGCGGCTTCGACTACATGTCGCGCGGCGAGCGGACAAAATACGTGGCCAAGTTCATGAAGCCCGATTTCCTCAAGGACTTCACGGGCGTGATTATGCATTTCGCGGGCCACGGCGGCCCGCAGGTCTGGACCCACGAGAACCTCTTCGCCCAACATAAGGATAGGCCGCCTGTGGATGACGTGTATAAATTGGAGAACGGCCCTCGTTTGCCCGTCATCATTCAGTGTTCTTGTTCTACCGCATATTTCGACGAATGGTGGTGGTTGGAGGGGGAACCTCTCGACTACGGCCAGTGCCTCAGCGAGTATACCCTCCAGGAGCCGAGGAACGGCGGCGTCGCGGTTCTGGGGTCGACGCGGCTGGGGACCGAGAGCGGCCAACACGATTTTCTAAAGGGTTTTTACGGCTACGTCTTCCCGGGGCAAAAGCCGCGGCCGGGCGGCGTAACTTTGGGCGAAGCTCACTTTGCGGGAAAGATGAAAACCGGCGATACGTTGGTAAGGGATACGTTCGTCTTGCTGGGCGACCCCTCGATGGTACTGGCCACGCCCCGGCCGGGCGTGAAGTTAACTCCCGATAAATCAACGGTCAAGAGAGGCGCCAAGTTGAAGGTTGCGGGCACGGTGCCCAACAACTTTAACGGGAGGGCGTTGGTGGAACTTTTCGACCGGCCGTACTATTTCTACAGCCGTGACGAGCTGCGGAATATTTATCGGGACCGCCTGCTCACCACGGCGGACGTAGTGGTGACGAACGGCCGCTTCGTGGCGACGCTCGTGGTACCGACGGTGCCCGTTAACCCGCTGCCGCCTTCGGCGTTTAGTTCCGGCGGAGAGCGCGATACGGGCGGCGCCGCTCGCGGCGTGGCAAGCCCGGCTTCGCCCGCGCCCGAGGCGGCCGTGGCCTCGGCGCCGGAAGCGGGCGTGCCGCCGGCGCCGGTTGCGACGACGTCTTATTACGAGCGCTCGCTCGCCCCCGTCGCGGAAGACGGCGTCATACATGTTAAGGCCCTCGCTTACGGTTTAGGTTTCCGCCAAACGTACGTTTGCGACGAAGACGTGAAGGTCAACGTCGAGGGCGAGGTTAGTTCCAACGACGACGTAGGCCCGGACATCGAAATATATTTCGACGACTATTCCTTCCGCAGCGGCGACCCCACGGGCCCGAGCCCTACCCTTCTCGTCGAGTTGCGGGACGATAGCGGTATCCTAATTGCGCGGAACCTCGAAGCCATCGCGAAGGACGAGAAGACGTTCGTACCTCTGTACGCCAAAATAGACGATAAGCCGCCGACGGACCTCACTTATTATTACCGGCCGAAGATAGGGGATTACCGCGCGGGTTCGGCCCGGAGGGAAATTTCGCTCGGCGAAGGTGCACATAAGGTTACGGTCACGGCCCACGACAACCTGGGCAACAAGAGCGAACGTGCGGTCCTGTGCGTGGTAAGCGGGGCGCTCGCCCTCGCGGAAGTGATGAACTGCCCGAACCCGTTTAAAGCGGATACGTACTTCACGTTTGTGACCTCGAGCGACGTCGATAGTCTGGTCATAAAGGTTTATACCGCCACCGGCCGCCTTATCCAGAAGTTGGAGGCGGGAGGGTTGGCGGCGGGCTATCACACGATCCGCTGGGACGGCCGCGACCGCGACGGCGACCCCATCGCCAACGGCGTGTACTTCTATAAAATCGTAGCGCGTGCCGGCGACGAAAGGGCCGTCGTGCGCGAGAAGATGTTTAAACTAAAATAGGTTGCGGGAATATTATGAGAAATTTTATTATGGCAGTGGGTTTCCTCGCGACGGCGGCGGCGAGCGGCGGCGCCGATAAATATGCCGCCGATTGGATGACGTACGGCGCGGGCGCGCGGGCCCTCGGCATGGGCGGAGCCTTCGTCGCCGTAGCCGACGACGCGACGGCCGCGTACTGGAACCCCGCGGGAATGCCCTCCGTGGAGCGGGCGGCGTTTTCGGCCATGCACTCGTACGCCTTCAACGGCCTCGCCGCGTACGACAGCGTATACGGCGCCTACAATTTCGGCAAATACGGCGCCGTGGGCGGCGGGATGCTCCGCGCGGGCGTCGACGATATGAAACGTACGGATTGGCGCGAGCCCGGAAACCCGGCGTCGCGGCCCGACCTCAAGGGTTACTTCAACGTAGCGGACTACGCCTTTTACGCTTCGTACGGCCGGGGCGTCCTGCCGTGGCTCAACGTGGGCGGCAGCGTGGTGATAATCTACGGCGACCACGGCCTCGAGGAGAGTGACTCTTCCGGGCAAGCCCTCGACGTCGCGGCGATGGCGGGCCCGTTCGGCCCCGTGACGTTAGGCCTGAACCTCCAAAACCTGTATTCGAACTTGAGTTGGGATACGGGCAAGAAGGAGACCATCCCCCTCAACGCGAAAGTAGGCGCGGCGTACCGGCACCTCGTCCCGCGGTGGGACAGCGAGTTCACGCTCGCCGCGGATTGCGACGTTAAGTTCGCGGGTTACGGGTTCGCCTCCCAGCTCGCCGCGGGGGAGGCGAGCTTCGATTTCTCCGGCGGGGGCGAATGGTGGTACCGGCGAACCGTTGCCATAAGGCTGGGAAGCGAGCGTTCCGCTTTCGCGGGTGGCGTGGGCCTTGCGGTCAAGGCGCTCGGGTTGTCGTTCGGTATAGATTACGCTTATCTTTCGGACACGGGCCTCGAGTCGAGCCACCGCGCCTCGGCCTCCGTCGCCTTTTAGCGGGGCCCGCGGCGCGCTGAGCCGGCCCGTAAGGGGAAGGTTGATATGTTCGGATCGATCGGCGTTCAGGAGATATTACTTATCCTTCTTATCGCGCTCCTGCTGTTCGGCGCAAAGCGCCTGCCGGAAATCGGGCGAGGCTTGGGCAAGGGGATTCGCGAGTTTAAGAAAGCCTCGCGGGATATAAGCGATAAAATCACGGAAGAGGCGGAGGAACGGGAACCGGAGAAAGACGAACCGAAATAACCACCTCCACGAGGCGCCGTACCTCGCGCAACGTTTTTCCTCACTTTTATTTTAATTGCATATGGCCGAACCTTTACTCGCGTTGGACGTCGGAAATACGTCTATTGCCGGCGGGTATTTTATCGGGCAGGAGCTCGAGTTTCACTTCGTTATTTCGAGCGACCCGTCGCGGAGCGCGGACGAATACGGCATTCAGCTAAGGCGGCTCGTGGAGCTAAGCGGCGGCGAGTTGGGGCGTGCACTTCCGTCGATCCTTTGTTCGGTCGTCCCGCCGCTGACGTCGTGCCTTACGGCGACGCTCGCTAAATATTTCGGCGCGGCCCCCGTAGTCGTGAGCGGCGATTACGGCGCGTTGGGAATCGAAATACTTTACGAGAACGTGGCCGAGGTGGGCCCGGACCGCGTCGTCAACGCGCTCGCGACGCGCGAGCTGTACGGCGCGCCGGCGGTGGCGGTGGATTTCGGAACCGCGACGACCTTCGACGTCGTGGACGCCGCGGGCGCGTACGTCGGCGGCGTCATCGCGCCCGGCGTCGCCATCTCCGCGCGGACCTTGTTCGCCGGCGCCGCGCGGCTGGGCGCGGTGGAATTTACGATGCCGTCGCGGGTGGTGGGCCGGAACACGGACGAGGCTTTGCGCGCCGGCATAATTTTGGGGGCGGCGCGCGCTGCCGACGGCATCGTAGAGGCCATACGGGCCGAGCGGGGAGAGCGGGGCGCGTTGGTCGCGACGGGAGGGCTGGCGGGCGTCGTCGCGCCGTTGATGAAGACCGGACCCCGCGTCGACGCGGAGCTGACGTTGAAAGGCCTCGCGCTCGCGTTCGAGCTGTTGCGCCCGGGGAGGTGAACGGAGGCCGTGAAGTTGGGAAAGGTTTTGTTGGTCGGGACGGCTTGCCTTATCGCGCTCGCGGGGTGCCGGCGGGGCGAGGAGGGTGCTGCCGAAAGCGCCGCGCCCGGCGAGGGATATACGCCGCCGCCCGTCGAGTACGTCGTTGGCAAAATGGACGTAGACGACGACGCGGCGGAGCCCTCGGTCCGGATGAATATCGCGGTGGATCCGTCGACGTCGGCTAAGGACGTTAAACGGCTTTTGGACTATTTCGATAAGGACCGGTACGACGATTACGACATCGTTTGGGTTAACGTGTACTTCGACGTCGCGAAAGCCCGCTCGCCCCAGGTGGATACGGACGCGTTAGTAGCGACGTTGCGCGTTAACCGGCCCGGGTTTCGGGAGATGGAAATATCCGAAGACCTGGTTGGCCTCGGCGGACCGTTGGGCGGCCAGCCCGAAGTAACCAGCCGAAGCGAGGAGACCCTTTATCTCGGCCGGCGCGGCCGAATGTTCGACTCCGGTAAGCAAGCCCAGGTATTGGTGGACTTAATGGAAGAGAAACCGGGCCACGCCATCTACCGGGTGGTATGGCAAAGCCCCGAAAATACGGAGTTGACTTACGGCCTCGAGCAGAAAATGCTGGTCCGCGTCCGGAAGGGCGTCTCGCGCGAAACGTGGGCCGATATGTCGTTCGAGGAACTTAAACGGGCGGCGCGCGGCGCAGGGTTCGGCGGGAGACGGCGCCACGGCGCGAACTACACCTACGTTCCCGAAGCGGGGAACGAAACCGGCCCTGCGGGTGGCTGACGCCGTGTAGCGATGGCGGCCGATATTCGCATCGGCATAACGACGACGCTCCCTATTGAGGTCTTATGGGCGGCAGGGCTGAGGCCGGTAGACCTCAATAATTTATTTATAGGCCGGGGCGGCGCGGAGGAGGCTGTGCGGGAGGCCGAGGGTGCCGGCTTTCCCCGCAGTACTTGCGCTTGGATAAAGGGCATCTACGCCACCGCCCGCGCGGAGGGCTTCGCTCGCGTCGTCGTCGTGACGGGCGGCGATTGTTCGAACGCCGCGGCGTTGGGCGAGGTTTTGGCGGACGACGGCGTCGACGTCGTTACGTTCGCGTTTCCGCCGGCGCGCGACCGGCGCGCCATAGCTCGGGAAATAAAGGCGCTCGCGCGGAAGGTCGGGACGACGGTCGAGGCCGCCGAGCGGACCTATGGGCGGCTTTCCCGCGGCCGGGCTTTGTTGAGGGAACTGGACGACCTTACGTGGCGCGAGGGCGTCGTCTCGGCGCGCGAGAATTTCGATTGGCTTATTAAAGCGTGCGATTTCGGCGGGGGCGCGGAGGAATTCGAAGAAGACGTAGGCCGGTTCGTCGCGGCGGCGCGCGCGCGGCCCAAAAGAAAGGCGCGCGTGCGGCTCGGCGTCGCCGGCGTTCCCCCCATTAACGACGACCTCTTCGAATTTTTGGAAGGTCTGGGTGCCGCGGTGGTTTTCAACGAGCTCCCGCGGCAATTCGCGCTCCTGGGGGGCGGCGAAGACCTCGCCGAAGCCTACACCGCCTATACCTATGCCTACGGCGTACGCCCTCGGATCGACGATATCTTAAAGGAGGTCGCGCGGCGCCGCATCGACGGCCTCGTACACTACGTTCAGGCGTTTTGCTATCGCGGCATCCAGGATATCCTCCTACGCCGCGCTTTACCTATCCCGGTGCTGACGCTGGAGGGCGAGAGGCCGGGGCCGCTATCCGCGCAGCAACGGCTAAGGCTCGAGACGTTCGTCGAAATGTTAAATCAAAATATTGACGCCGCGGCCGGGGAAACCTTCGTTTAGTGTCGTTTTCGCGGGCCGCCTTTACGTTTTCCAACGGGGGAGCCCGCCGCGCCACCTAACGGTCTTCGCGTACGATTTGACAGCGTTTTAATTTTAATTTATAATAAAAAATAATAATAACCATTTTTAATAGGAGGTTTCTATGCGGCTTAAGTTTTTCGGGCTTGCGGTCGGCCTCGCGATTTGCGCCGTAGCCGGCGCGGCCACGATGGTGCACCTTTCCACCGCGGCGTTGGTGAAGCACGCGACGTTGGTCGTTACCGGGACCGTGGACGACGTAACCTCGCACCCCCCGGATGCGGACGGCGTCATTTATTCCGAAGCGAGGGTCAGGGTCCGCGACGCCGTCGTGGGGGGCACGGCCGAGGAATTCGTCGTCGTCCGGTACATGGGCGGCGAGTACGGCGGCCTCGCGTTCGTCGTAACGGCTGAGCCGACCTTCGAGGTGGGCGAGGAGGTAGTGCTCTTCCTCGAGCCGGCCGCGGCGGGCGTTTACAAATGCCCGGACGGCGTTCAGGGCAAGCAGTCGGTGGTGGACGGGACCGTTCTGCCGGCCGGGTTGACGTTGAGCGATTACTTGGCGGAAGTGGCGGCGGCCGCGGGCCGCTAGACGTAAAATAGAGAGGTATATATGAAGAAGGTATTCGTACTCGCCCTGGTTTCGGCACTTGCGGCGCCGGCGTTGGCCTTCAAGGTGTACTACCGCTACGGTAAAATGTGCAAGCATACCAAGAACCAGATGCCGTGGACGATGAGGTTCAACGAGCTCGGCACGCCCGACTGCGCGAACGAGTTCGCCGCGCTGGCGAACGCCCTCGACACCTGGTCCAACGTCCGCGGCCAGTGGTACCGGAACAAACGTGGCGCCAATACGAGCAAGATAAAATACGACTTAGACGGCGTCAACCTTTGCGTGTGGTACGAGCCGGGCTATCCCGGGCAGCCGGCCTGGCCGTTTGCGGCGGGCGCTATCGCCACCAACGCATTCTGGCTCGTGGACGCGGGCTCGTTCTGGCGGGTCGTCGAAAACGACGTTTGCTTCAACGGCTACAACTACACGTGGTCCGACAGCGGCCAAGGGGGCCGCATGGACGTCCAGAACATCGCCACCCACGAATTCGGACACAACCTCGTTCTGGCGGACCTGTACGACTACGCGTCGCGGGAGTTCACGATGTACGGGTACGCCTCACCCGGCGAGACGAAAAAGCGCACTCTCGAGTACGACGACATAAACGGCATTAGATTCATCTACGGCAACGAAGAGGTGAAGCTGGACTCGTTCACGGCGACGGCGCGCGGCGACTACGTCGAGGTGGTATGGAAGGTCATACTCGAGGTGAACCACGCCGGCTACAACCTCTACCGTAAGGAGGACGCGGGCGGCGCGGCGGAATACGCGAAGTTGAACAGGGCGCTGATAACGGGGCGTTCCCCTTACAGCTACAAGGACGAGGGCGTTGAAGCGGGGATGGCGTACAAGTACCTGCTGGAGGCCGTCGACCTGAGCGGCCATAAGGAGCGCTTCGGGCCGGTGCGCGTAGAGATGCCGGCGGGGGCGAGGCCGGCGTTCGCGCTGGCGCAGAGCCGCCCCAACCCGGCGCGGACGGCGGCGACGATC
>WVWN01000007.1:26308-33018 GCA_011773985.1 Candidatus Zixiibacteriota bacterium
AACGACGGCTTCGCGGTGCCGCCCGGCGTATACGTCTACCGCCTGCGGGCTGCCGGCCGAGCCGCGGCGCGGCGGCTGGTGGTCGGCCGGTAAATCACCTCGTACGCGCTTGTGACCGGAGGGCGGGCCTCGGCCCGCCTTTCGATCGATTCCGGTACGGTTTGAATTATATTCCGCAGCTGCTTTTTATGTTGGTTTTGGATTGCGAACGCGCGAATTTGGTGTTAATATTATTAAGGAAAAATAACTGGAGGCGATAGCGGTGGCTAAGCCGGGAGCATTTTTTATAGCCGTTTGTGTATACGCGGCCTTTGCGGCGCGCGCCGGGGCCGGCGGGAAGAAGGCTTTCGTGGATTACTACGCGACCGCCTCGACGCTGATAAACCTGGTTAACGGCCTGGCTGCCGACGTAGAAAGCTTAGACTTGGAGAGCGGCGACTTTTCCGAGGAGGATGCAAAAGATATACGCTTACGGCTCGCGAAAATTCGGGAGGGCTTCGATTCGATCATGACCTATGACAAGCATACACGCGAATTGAACGAAGGCTTTATTCTTTATATCGACAAAGTACTTTTATCTTTAAAGGTGGCGCAAGAGTACCGCGAACGGGGCGGCGCCGGGCGGCGCGAGCGTTTAGGTAAACTGCTTAGGGAAATCGCAGAGTTGCGCGCCGACCTCAACCGTAAGATACAACGCGATAAGAAAAGTTACGGTTCGGGCTAAGGGCGTAAATGGTACGTAAAAACGGAACCAGGGGTCGGAACGTGCGTACGTGGGTCCCGGCGGTGGGCGCCGCGGCAGCGACCTTTTTATTCGCCGCGGCCTGCCGAAACCAGGCGATCGTTATCCAGGTAAAAAAGCCGCCCGACATCGACCCCTCCGTATACCGGCGGGTTGCCGTCCTACCGTTCAGCGGTGACGAGGACGAGGGCCTTTTGGCCGCCAAGGCGGTACGCGAGAAGATGGAGGAGAAAGGCACGTTCCTCGTCGAGCCGGCCGAAACAGTTGAGGCTGCACTCGACCGGGTCGAAACCTTCGACGCGGCAAGTAGGGAACAAGCGGTCGCGTTGGCTAGCGACTTGGGGGTAGACGGTGTACTAATGGGGAAGGTCGAATTCATTAGGAGGACTTATAGCCCGGAAGGCGACGTGCGCAACGAGCTTTATACCGCGGACCGGCAGACGATCGCGCCCTTCGAGCTCGGTTCTTCGTACGCCACGCGGTATTTGGACGTAAATTTAAGGTTCTCGGTGCGGCTAACGATAAAAGCCCTCGACGTCAGGACCGGCCGGTTGATGCGTCGGCGGGAGTTCGAAGCCACCACAATGCGGACTTATAGGCAACGCGAAGTTAATACGGCCTCACGCGAGGAGAAGGAAATTTTCGAGGAGCTTCTCGAGAAAGTCGTGGATGATTTCGTGTACACGCTCCAACCGCACGATGTGGCGCAAACGCGCGAAGTTGCGAAATTTTAACGCGAGACGGGTTTTGCTTCTGGCCTTCTTGGCCAGTTTAGCCGCGGCGCACGCCGGGGCTTTCGGCAAGTCCGTAGTCCGCAACGAAAAGTTCTCGTGGCGGGTCCTCCCCACCGCGCATTTCGACATATATTACTATGAAGAAGAGGATTTTCTGCTGGATTGGGCCGCGGAGGTGGCCGAAGACGCGTACGACAGGGTTTCCGATAACGTCGGTTTCGACCTTTCGAAGAGGGTTCCCGTAGTCGTTTTTATGTCGGCTCGTCATTTCGAACAGAACAACATAAGCCCGATCAGCGGAGAGGTAGTGGGGGGTTTTTCGGAACCACTCAAGGGTCGTCTCGTCATACCGTATAATGGTTCCCAACGTCAATTCGACGTGACTATGACCCACGAGATGACGCACATTTTCCAGTTCCAACTCCTGTTCCCCACTTTCGGCGCTCTCTTCACCGTCGCCCCGCCGCCGGATTGGTTTATGGAGGGATTGGCGGAGTACGTCGGCAACGACGTAAGCCCGGAGGGCGAGATGGTGTTGCGGGACGCCGTCATGAGCGAGAACGTCCCCGACCTCAAAGACTTGCGCGACTTTCGGCTTTTACCCGACCCATACTTGGGCTACAAGCTCGGGCAATCGGTTGTAGAATATTTGGCCGAGACGTACGGCGACGACGCGCCGGCAGAACTCCTCCGTGCGTTCGAGAAGACCACGCTACGACGGCCCGACGACGCCTTGGAAGACGCTTTCGACGTTAAACTCGACGACGTCAACGAGGATTGGAAGGTTTGGTTGCGCCGGCGTTATTGGCCGCTTATCGGCGAGAAGAATCAACTAAAAGAATTCGCGACGCAACTCACCCCCGCCGAGGATCGGCGTGATTATGTTTCTTATTTCAAACCGAATTGGTCGCCCTCGGGCGACCTCGTCGCCTGCCTTACGGTCAAGGAGCGCTTTCTCGACATCTTCCTCGTCAACGCGAAAACCGGCGAGAAGTTCGAGAACTTGACCAAAGGCTATTCGTTGTCGAAATACGAATACATTATGTATTTACAAAACGGGCTGAGCTGGTCGCCGGACGGGAATTACATAGCCTTCGTGGGCAAGAAGGATACGTACGACCAGATATATGTCCTGAACGTGCTCGGCCGCAAGATCGCTCGTCGCTACAACCCCAAGTTCGAGGACATCCTTTCGCCGGCGTATTCGCCCGACGGGACCAAGATCGCGTTCGCGGGAGTGAAACGCGAAAAGCGGGATATCTACGTTTTAGACGTGGCTTCGGGCGAAGTTAAAAACGTCACTGACGACTTCTACTCTGACGGCTACCCGAGCTGGTCGCCGGACGGCGAATACATCTATTACGCTTCCGAGCGACAGACCTTTCACAATATATTCCGCGTCCGGCCAGACGGCACGGGCGAAGAACAGATAACCTTCGGCGACTTCGAGAACGTCTCGCCTATGGTGTCGCCCGACGGCGCGCGGCTTATGTTCGTATCCGACCGCGACGACAGCATTTTTAATATCTTCGTAATGGACCTCGAGACGCGCGAGGCGGGCAAGTACACGGACGTGGTAACGGGCGTGATGGATGCGGCGTGGTCGCCCGACGGCGAGACCATAGCGTTCACCTCCTTCGAGAATATGACCTACTCGATATGGACCGTGCCCTGGCGCGACGAGCCGGTAGCGGAAGTCGCCGCGGAGCGGCCCGCGCCGGGCGATTACGGGTACGAGACGTGGCTCGCAAGCCACGGGAGCAACCCTGCTAACCCGGCGCCGGCCGACTCCGGCGTGCGCGGCGACGTCGAGGGCGGCGAGGAGGGTGAATCTTCCGCGGGCGGCGAAGAGGTCACCGCCGAGGGGGAGGGGGGTGAAGGCGATACCGCGGAAGAGGGCGAGGCCGAGGCGCCGACGGTACGCGAGCTGGTGGTGTCCGACGTCGTGGACGAGAGCCGCAAGTATCGCATAAAGTTCAGCCCCGACTACTTGAGTACGACTTTTTCGTATACGACTGGCGGCGTTTTGACGAACTACACGGTGTTCGGTTTGAGCGACATCCTCGGCAGCCACCGCATAGACGTGCTCGCCGACCTCACGAGCGTTGGGTCCTTCCACGACGTCGACGTCGCTCTGGATTATTACTACCTGACGCGGCGAACGTCGTATATCTTCTCGGCCATGACCTGGCAGGACTATTATATCGCGCGGCGCATCGCCTTCGACCAACGCGTTTCCGGGGGGTCCGTCATCGCGTCCTATCCCCTGGACATAAGGAACCGCGTGGACGGCGGCATATACGGTTACGACCGACGGCGTAGATACTTTTACGACCCCGAGAAGGAACCCATACCCCTCCAGAGCGATAACATGCTTGGCGTCGTCGGGGGCTTCGGCCGCGATACGACGCAATGGGGCTATTACCACCCCACGGCAGGTATGCGGATGGCGTATACCGTTCGCCAAACGGTGCCGGCGACGACGTCGTCGTTGTACTATACCGAGCAGATCCTCGACGTTCGCCGCTATATCAGGATATCTCGCCGGATCAGCCTCGCGTTTCGGGCGGTGGGGGGCGTAGGCCTCGGGCGCGACCCGCAGAACTTTTTCCTCGGCGGCGGGTCGACGTTGCGCGGCTATCGATATTCTGAACTTTACGGTTCCCGCTTCGGCCTGGGCAACTTCGAGCTCCGCTTCCCGCTTTTGGATTTCCTCGTGTGGCCCATAGAGGGCTTCGTCATCGGCGGCTTCCGCGGCCTGTTTTTCGTAGACCTCGGTTCGGCGTGGGGACGTTACGACGACCGCTCTCCTTATCCGGACGACTGGCAATGGTCCACCAACGACGAGGACCTCGAGTACGACCACTTCACTTTCGCTTCGAAGGAGGGCGGGTGGCACCTCGTCCACGGCAAGATGTCTTTCGGGACGGGGATCAGGTGGTGGTTCGGGTACTTCGACGTGAAGTTGGACTGGGGGTGGCGGACCAACCTCCGCGGCGTCGAGACGCCCCCGCGTTTCCACTTCACGTTGGGTTACGATTTCTAGTGGTAGTCGCCGAAGCCTTTATAACGGTCGTACGAGGGCGCTGCGACTTGTGCGGCGCGTGCGTCGCGGTGTGCGCGCCGCTCGCGCTCCGAATTGCGGGCGTATCGCTCGAGTACGACCCCGCGGCGTGCACGGCTTGCCGCGATTGCGTCATCACGTGCCCGGTGGAGGCGTTGGCCGCCTCGGCGTGAGCCGGCCTTGGCGGCAACGGGAATCGATTAAGGGTTGCCGCAGCGACCCCTTTTTAGTAGAATAACGACGGCTTCGAGGAGAGGTGCCGGAGCGGTTGAACGGGGCGGTCTCGAAAACCGTTGTACCCTTTGGGTACCGTGGGTTCGAATCCCACCCTCTCCGAATTCTCTACGGTTTTGGATATGGCATCGCCGCGCGGTAAAGTCCGTTTATTTCTTCTGGGAATTATGGCCAGGCCGAGGCTCGACGGGTACGCCTCGAGGCGGCGCGTCCGCCTCGAGCCCCGCCAGGAGCGCTTCTTCGACCGGCCCTTTATGTACCTCGTGGAGAACGCGGGCGTCCTCGTGCCGGTAACGGTGGGCCTGCGGGAGGAGTGGGACGACGCAGCCGCGCGGGGCGAACGGGCCTTGGTAGAGACGGACGCGCTCGCGTTAAGGAACTGAGTGGGACTTCGGGGCGGAGAGGTGTCCGAGCGGCTTAAGGAGCACGCCTGGAGAGCGTGTGGGCCCGCAAGGCCTCGCGGGTTCGAATCCCGCCCTCTCCGCCATTTGCGTTGGGCCCTTTTGAGGGCCTTTGCGTTAGCGGGAGGTGGAGATGGCTAAGGCCAAGAAATCGTGGCGCGAGAAGTTGGCCGACGATAAGGACCTGCCCGAGATCATAAAAATCGGCGAACGGATGAGCAAGCGTTGGGGAACCGGGACCTGCGTCATCCCGGCGCCGCGCGAGGTGGACGAGCTCATGCGCAAGGTCCCCAAGGGAAAGGTTACGACTATAAACGATATCCGCGCGGCGCTCGCTCGCCGGCACGGCGCCTCCGTCGGTTGACCCATTACCACCGGGATCTTCGCGAAGATCTCAGCGTGCGCCGCGGAGGAAGACCGAGCGGAGGGAAAGGCGAGGATAACGCCCTACTGGCGGACGTTGAAGGTCGGCGGCGTTCTGAACGAGAAATACCCCGGGGGCACGGTAGCGCAAAGGAGGCGTTTGGAGGAGGAAGGCCACGCCGTAGTCGCCAAGGGCAAAAAGTGCGTCGTCCCCGACTTCGAGAAGTACCTCGCGAAATTATAAGTGGCCCGCGGCGGAAGGGGGCGGACGTGCCCGTAACCTGTAAGGTCCGCTTAACCGCGGGCCTTTGTTTCCATTAAACGTGAAAGCGGTACAGAAGCAAAAGATCGCGGCCGACGCGAAGGCCCTCGTAGCCTCCCTCCTCGACGAGAATCCGGGGGTTATCGCCGCGTACAGCGACGGCTCTTTCGCCCGCGGCGATATGGTCCGCGGCTCGGACGTGGATGTCGGCTTAGTCGTCGCCGACGCTCCCGCCGAGCACAAAATACGTCGCAAGATAATCGACGGCGTCCTATACGAGTGGGGCTTTTTCGAAAAAAAACATTACGAGGACGTCGCGTCGATTCTCGGCGATGCCGGCTTCGTCTACGACCTCGTGTGTGCGAAAATTTGGTATGACCCGGGCGGTTTTCTGACGGGAATACAAAGCAAGCTCAGGCGAGAGTATTCGAAACCTTCTTCTATTAGGAGGCGAGCAGCTAATCAGTTAAAAATTGTCGAAGCTAATTTTGAAGAGCTTAGGAACGCCCGCGAGGAAGACGGGCGCCACGCCCTTCTCGTTAAATTATTCCTGATAATCAGGCATCTGTTTGCTGTTCCCTCGGCGGCTCTGAATAGGCCGGTCACGAACTCCCGCGCGTACCTTTTTTGTAAAAGGGATTCTCAAGACCTCGGCTTATCCGACTATCCCGATTCCGTGATCGAAGTTCTGGGGTCCGGCAATTTTACGGCAAAACAAGTCGACGATTTATTGGCCGTCGCTGTTGGGGCGTTCGACTCGAGCGGCCTGCCAGGCCACGAGGTCCGGGCGTACCAGGCCCATCTGGAAATAGTCCGCTATATTTTGGAAATCGGCGAGGCCGCGGCCGCGGCGTGGCCGTTGTTCTTTTGGACCGTGGGTTCCCTGAACGAAGTGAAGGGCGAAGGCTTG
>WVWN01000007.1:33054-64971 GCA_011773985.1 Candidatus Zixiibacteriota bacterium
GATATAAAAGCGAGGGCCGTACCTATTGAGAAGGCCGGCGGCCTCGCGAGAGGGATCGTAGCACGAGGGCCGTACGGCGCATAAAGCAGCGCGAACGTTATCGCCTTTAGGGCGAACGGGGACGCTCTCTTTGCAAGCCGTCGGCGGCTTGTTTACGACGCCTCAACGTGCCGCAGTATTTTCCAGCGCTTGCCTAAGTTCTTTGGCGTTAGCCACCGCGTACGCCTCGGCGTCGTTGTTGAAGTAAGCGTATAATTTCCGGCACGCGAGCTTTTGCATCGTTTGCGCGTACTCGTCGAGCGCCGCTTCGGCGTAGCGGGTTGAGTACCGCTCGCCGTGGAACCTGAAATAAACCACGTCGGCCGTCGCGATGGCGTCGTCGGGCAAACCTAAGCCGGAGACGACGCAGAACGCCACGGCGTGTTCCCTCAGCAAATCGTAGACCTTCTCGTCCCACCAACTTTTGTGTCTGAACTCTAGGGCGTTATCGCGGCCGCGGTCCAGCGCGCGGAGGAATTTTTTCAAGAGCTCGACGTTATCGTCGGTGCACCTAAGCGACGGCGGTAGCTGGAAGAGGTGGCATCCCGCTTTTTCCTTTAATAGCGCGGTGAGCTTGTAGAAGTCCTTCACCCACTTCTCGACGTTTACGACTTTTTTGACGTGGGTGATGGTCCTCGGCGCTTTCAACGTAAATTTGAAATCCTGGGGCGCGCGCTCGTACCAGCCGGTCATCGTTTTTTCGCTGGGCCAACGGTAGAATGAATAGTTGACTTCGACGGTGGTGAACTCTTTTGCGTAAAAATCGAACCAGCCCTTCTTCGACAGGTCTTCCGGGTAGAACCTGCCCTTCCAATGGTCGTAGTTCCACCCGGAGGTGCCCACTAAATACTCCGTTTTCATTTTACCCTCTCCATTATCGCCAGTACTTCTTCGTCGGGGACGTCGTACCAATTTTCATAAACTTGGGCCACCGCGTAAAAGTACGGCGGCGTCTCCAGGACGACTAGTTCGTCGACTATTTTCGTAAGGCCTTCCGCGACCTCTTTTCCGGCCACGGGGACGGCGACGATTATTTTTTCGGCCTTTGCCTTCCTGCACAGCGCGACGGCCACCCGCATTGTGGACCCCATCGCGAGGCCGTCGTCCACCAGTATAACGGTCCGCCCCGCCATCGCCGGCAGCGGCCGCCCGTTTCGCAATACCTCGATTCTCCTGCCGATTTCTTCTATTTGCGTTTTTATAATCCTCTCCACGGTTTCCCGACTCAGCCACCTCGCGGCCTCGCCGAAGATTAATGTGCTGCCATCTTCGGCCACGGCGCCGAACCCGACCTCCGGATTGTCGGGGTAGGGCAATTTTCTCGATACAAGCAGCGAGAGGTCCGCGCCCAGAAATTGGGCCACCTGGTACGCGACCTCGACGCCCCCGCGCGGGATCGCCAAGACGAGCACGTTCCCGCCTTTGTATTTCGCGAGCGCGTGAGCCAGCTTTATTCCGGCGTCTCTTCGGTCCTTAAACATGTGCCGCCACGGCTTTTATATGTTAAATTATACATAATAACTCCCGCTTGCCCAGTCTTTTTTACGCGTCGCCCCGTATCGGCGTCGGCGCCGTTTTTATTATAAAGTTAAACTATTCCAAAGGCAATAGCCTCGCGCCCGAGAACGGTATGAGCCCCGAAAGCCCCTTCGACGATTACGAGTTCCCCGTAAAACTCGTCCTCGCGGACCTGGACGGCACCGTCACCGCGGACGAGCTCAGGGCCGTCGACTGCGAGGGCCTGGCCGTCTTGAGGCGCTTCAACGAGCGCTCGCGCCGGGAACGGGATTACCCGCCGATATCGCTCGTGACCGGCCGGCCGCACTCGTACCTCGAGGCGTTCGCGCGCTTCGTCGCGACGCCGCTGCCGTCGCTCTTCGAGTCCGGATGCGGCATCCACCTTCCCCAAAGGCCGCTCGGGCACGAATACATCTTCTACCCGGCGCTGGCGGCGGAGGGGGTCGCCGAGGCCGTGGCGCGGTTCCGCGCCTGGGCCGAGGAGGAACTCGTC
Source organism: Candidatus Zixiibacteriota bacterium (assembly GCA_011773985.1). Lineage (GTDB taxonomy): Bacteria > RBG-13-66-14 > B26-G2 > WVWN01 > WVWN01 > WVWN01. Next base: position 35,105 of record WVWN01000007.1, read on the forward strand.
GCGAAGCGCGGCGCGGGCTTTATACTCGGCAAGCGGTATGCGACGAGTGTCGCCGCGGGCGAATGTTGTTCGGCGGAGGAGCTGCTCGACGTTACGCGCAATATGCCGGCCGAGCTGGGGCGTTATTTTTTCGTAACGCGCTCAGTGGGCGTCGTGGACGTGACGCCGCTGCCGTTGAATAAGGGCGTGGGTTTCGATTGGTTGTTGGAATACTGTCGGGACGAGCTTGGCCTCGACGTCGCCGCCGCCAACGTCGCGGGCGTCGGCGACTCGTTCAACGACCTGCCCTTCCTCGAGAGGGTGGGCATATCGTGCGCGGTCGCGAACGCCGCGGCGGCCGTGCGCGACGCCGTCGATTACGTGACCCCTAAGCCGACCGCGGCGGGGGTCGCCGACGTCGTTGAGCGGGCCGCGGCGTTGAACCGGCGCCTAGGATACCGGTGATACCGTGGGAAAGGTCCGAAGGCTTGACGAGAATATGGTTGGCTTTATCGCCGCGGGCGAGGTGGTGGAGGGGCCGTGGTCCGTCGTCAAGGAGCTTATGGAGAACAGCCTGGACGCCGGCGCGCGGCGCGTCGACGTTTCCGTAGAGGGCGGCGGGTTCAAGGAGATAAAGGTCGTGGACGACGGGTGCGGCATGGACGCCGACGACCTCGCGTTAGCCTTCGAGCGCTACGCGACGAGTAAGGTCGCCCGGCCGGAGGACCTGGCCGCGGTCGCGACGTTGGGTTTTCGCGGCGAGGCGCTTCCCGCCATCGCGGCCGTCTCGCGCGTGACGGCCTATACGCGGGCCGAGGGCGAGCCGACCGGTTTTAAGGCCGTGGCGGCGGGCGGCGACGTCGTCGTCACGCGGGAGGGCGCGCCGTTGGGGACGACGATGGCCGTCCGCGAACTTTTCTACAACGTCCCGGCGCGGCGGAAGTTCGCGGGCAAGCCGACGAGCGAATGGCGACGGGCCGCGGAGGTCTTCAAGCGCCTCGCGCTCGCGCAACTCGGGCCGACGTTCTCGCTCACCAAGGACCGCCGCCTCCAATACACCGCTTCGCCTAACGCGGCCGCGCGCCAGCGCATCGGCGAGATCCTGGGGTGGGAGCTTACGGAACAACTCATTCCCGTCGCGACGGAAAGAGATAGATTTTCGCTGGAGGCGTACCTTTCGCTGGCTTCGCTATCCTACGGGACAACGGGCAATATATACACCGTCGTGAACGGCCGCCCCGCGCGGGCCAAACCGGTATTCAAGGCCGTCATGTCGGCCTACGAGGGGCGGTTGGAGCGCGCGCGGTATCCGCTCGTCGTATTATACTTTAACTTGCCCGAGGAGGACGTCGACGTCAACGTCCATCCCCGTAAGGAGGAGGTTCGTTTCACGGACGAAAACGGCGTGTTCGAGTTCGTCAGCACGGCGTTGCGGGAGGCCTTAACGGGTGCCGGCGTCGCGTTAACCCCGGCGTCTTTTGAAGTGCGGGCGAAGACGCGCCCCGTCCACGCCGGGGAGGAGGTAACTGCGGATGTAAGGGAGACGGTCCAGCGTTACTTGAGAACCCACGGCTTGTGGCCGGAAGCCGCGGCGGGCCGTCCTGCCCCGGGCCGCCCGGCGGAAATGTTAAGGCCGCCGTCGCCGACTTTCCCCCCCGCGGGCCGCGCGCGCGGCGACGAGGGTGTCGAAGTTCTGGGCCAATTGGACAATACTTATATAATCGTGCGGCGAGGCCGCGACCTGGTTGTCATAGACCAACATACTGCCCACGAGCGGGTCCTTTACGAGCGGCTCAGCCGTGCCGGCGTCGCCGAAGGGTGTCAAAGGCTCCTTATACCCGTTACGGTTACCCTCGCGCCTGCGGCTGCGGCGGACTTGCGAGCGTGCCTTCAAACGCTGAATGACCTCGGCTTCGAGATAGCGGATTTCGGCGGTGGCGCCTTCGCCGCTCGAGGCCACCCTAATGACGTACGCGTGAACGATATAAAAATGTTTTTAGGACAGGTGGTGGAAGATTTCGTCGACGAGGGGCGGCCGGCCGCAGCGGTTGAACGGCGGGAGACGGTGCTTAAGGGCGTCGCCTGCCACGGAGCGGTGAAGGCCGGCGAGCGCCTCGAGCCCGCGGAAATGGCGGCCTTGGTCGAGGACCTCCTCGCCACGGCGATGCCGGACGTTTGCCCCCACGGACGCCCCACGATGGTCAATTTGGCAGCGAAGGAATTAGAGCGTCTGTTCCGAAGGTGACGGCGGCGCGTATGAAAACGCCGCGGCCAAGCCGCGGCGTTTTTATCAAACCCGCGATCGGTATTTAGCTCGTTTGTCCTGCCGGCGGATGAGCTCGTTTGCGAGTTGCAGGTAAGCCCGTGCCCCAGTAGAACGCCCGTTTACGAAGATGGCCGGCTTCCCCCGAGCGGGTGCTTCGGCAAGCGCCACGCTCCGCGGTATGACGGTTTTAAAAACGAGTTTGCCGAAACGGCGGCGAAGGGCTTCTTCCACCTCGTGCGCGAGGTTGGTCCGGTCGTCGTACATCGTCAGCAAGAACCCCTCTATTTCGAGGTCAGGATTGACGCTCAGGCGGACCGTTTTTACTAGGCGTATAAATTGCTCGAAGGCGTTGTATGAATAGAATTCGGCTTGAACGGGGATAAGCACGGAATCGGCCGCGACTAGCGCGCTCACCGTTAGATGGCTCATACTCGGCGGCGAATCCATAACTATGAATAGGTAGTCGTCGTCGAGCTCCTCGAGCGAGCGGGCGAGCAAGGTCCGGTTTATGGAGGCGCGCGCTATTTCCTCTTCCGCGTTGTTAGACCAGATGTTGCTCGGTATAACGGAGAGGTACGGTACTTCCGTCCTGTGAACGCTCCCCGCCGGCGGGAAATTTCGCATAAATATCTCGTAAACCCCGCGGTAAAGTAGCTCTTGGTTGAAATCTAAAGCTACGCTCGCGCATCCCTGCGGGTCGAGGTCTACAAGTAGGGTTTCCTTCTCGGCTAAGGCGAGAGAAGCACTCAGGTTTACGGCGGTGGTCGTTTTTCCGACGCCACCCTTTTGGCTGGCTACCGCGATTTTGTAAGCCATCTTAAGCGGATTCGGGGCGTCCCCCTCTTATTTACGCGGGCGGTTTTCCCTCGCTGGCCCGCCTTAAGGCCTCGTTTAAAATAACGTCCGAGCGGGCGAGCTTACGTTGGAGGTCGTCGAGGCGGTCGCTGGTGGATTTGAGGTTTGCCATTTTGGTCTCGACGTCTCTCGCCAGGAAGCTGATTTGGGCGAGCTTTTCCGCGACGGCGTCGACGCGTTTTTCCTGGCTGCGGAGGTCGGCGAGTTTATCTTCAAACGCGGCCACGGTCCGGTTTATCTGTTCGAACCGGCCTTCCATCTTTTCCAAATCCGCGCGCTTGGCGACGATTTCGCGGGCGGCCACGGCAACGTCTTTGCGGATTTCGGAAAGCTCGTCTACGCGCCCTTTGATTTCGTTTATGGCCTCGGCCTCTCTTTTGAGTTCGGTCATGCCCTCGCGTACTAAATCGTAATATGCTTTGAGGTCGCGGATTTCGCGTTCCACGGCAACTACTTCATCCCGCCGTTGGCCGACGACGCGGAGGCGTTCCTCGAGGTCTTCGGCGAGCATCGAGAGCGCGTTGATGCGTTCGTCGACGGCGACTATGTCCTGGCTCCGCTGCTCGACGAGCGAGGCCTTTCGCGACGCGTCTTGCGAGCCTTCGAGAATTTTTTCCAGAATGCGGTTTACCTCTTTTTCCGTCTCCGTGGCGCGCACGCCGTGGGCGGCGACTCTGTCGTTTGTTTCCGTGATTTCGGTTCTCAAGTCGGTGATCTTCTCCGCCTCGCCCGCGAGTTGGAGCCTCAGTTTGCTCTGCGCCGACAACGCCTTGTCGACTGCGGCGGTGCTTTCTTCGAGGTTGGCGACCTTCTCAACGAGCCGGTCTATTTCTTTTTCGGATTTCAACGTTGCGCGGCGTTTATCCTCGAGGAGCGATAGGTCACGATTGAGGTCGTCGAGTCGCGAGCTCAGGGCGTCGAGTTTGGCGTCTTCGCGGAGCACGCCCATCATCCGCTGGTCGATATCTTTTAAGAGGTTGTCTATCTTTTCCGTCTTGTCGTGGACGCTAGCGACGAGCTCTTCGCGGAGGCGAATGTCTTCCTGGCGGGCGGCGATGCGCTCGAGCGTCTCCTGGGCGGTTTTGTTCATACGCGTAGATTCCTCTTGGAGCTGCCCCCGTTCCATTCGGTATTGGGCGAGTTCGCGCGAGGCAGCTTCGGATTCTTGGGTCAAATCGACCAGCGTGTCCTGGATATTCTTGACTTCTTGCGCCGCGGCTTCGACGCGGCCGACGTCGGCCGTCATCTCGCGTACCTTATTCTCGACGTCGTCGAGGCGCGAGGCGTGAACGGCGAACGCAGCTTCGCGCGCTTTGTTCTCGGCGATTTGGTCGGCGACGACGCGCGACAACGCGTCGGCTTCGGCGAGGCGGGTTTCCAAGGTGCTGATTTTGTCTTGGAGTTTTTCTATCCAGGAGGCTCGGGTTTGAACGTCGGCTAGGTCCGCTTTGATGGTCTCCAGTACCTCGGCACGGTTTTCTATGGCGTCGAGGGTGGATTTAACTTCGTCTAACTTGCCCTCGGCTTGGCCCGATTTCGCGACGAGGTCTTCCGCGGTTCGGAAAACTTTATCGAGTTCGCCCCGGATATCGCGGAATTCGGCTAGTTGACGTTCGGTGGCCGAGACTTCGCGCGCGAAATTCTCCTGGCGACTTTCCATGTCGGCCAGTTGATCGCGAATAGTTTGGGTGTCCCGAAAGCGTTCGCGCGTTGCCTCAAGCATCTCTTCCAGATCGGCGATGCGTTTCTCGCCTTCCCGGACCATCTTCTGCTCTTCGGCGAGCTTCTTGAGCCTGACGTCCATCTCCCAAAGAAGCACGTCGAGTTTACCCGATTCCTCGTTGGCTTTGGCGATGAGCTCGCTTTGGTCTTGCAGGACTTCGATTTTGGTGTTGATGTATTCTATGAGGGAGTTGAGACGGTCGATATTTTGCTGCGCCTCGTCGTAGCGCGCATGCTCGACGCGGAGGACTTCGAAATCCTCGTGTATTTTGGCCAGGGATTTTTCGAGGTCCTGCGCGCGCCCGGCGGTGATTTCAAGTCCCGATTGCGTCTTTTTGAATTTGGCGTCGAAGTCTCCCAGTTTTCTTTCCACGTCGCCGACTTTATCGGCTACGGCGTCCGCCCGTTTTTCTGCGCCGCCGAGCTCGGCTACGCTGATCTCGAGGCCGCCCACTTTTTGGTCGAGTTTGGTCGTACGGCTGGCTACCGCGCCGGCGCGCCGGGAGATTTCAGTTAAAGAGGCCTCGACGTTTCGGACTTCCTTTCCGATTTTGTCGAGGGCGTCGCTTACCCCGGCGACGTCGCCCCGGTATTTTTCGGCGTCGCCGCGTAGCCGGGTAAGCGCGTTTTGAGCCGCCCTTCCTTCCGCAGCCGCCTCCTTCGCCCCGTCCGCCGTCGCTTCGATCCGCGTTCTCAGCGTTTCGATTTCCTTTTTGACTTTCTCCGCTTCCGCAAGCCGGCTCTCGAGTGACGAGATACTCGAAGTAGCCGCTTCCACGCGCGCGCTAATCTCGTCACCTTTTTCCGATATGGACGAGAGGGCTTCAGCGTTGCCTTCGAGTTCGGCGAGGCCGGCGCCGATTTCTTTCAGTTCGCGTTCGATGTCCGCGGCCGACGTTTTAAAGTTGTCGCTTAACTTTGATACCATAGCGGCTTGTTCGGCGGAGGCTTTTTTAGTTTCGGCGAGCGACGATTTAATCCCGGCCAGCGTTTGTCTATTGTTTTCGTTATCCTTGGCCGTCTTTTCGACGCCGGCTTTACTGGTGCGAAGTTCGGCCCGTAGTTCGGTCATTTGGTCGGCCAGTTTCGTCACGTGTTCGAGTTTCGCCCGGGCGCCGTTCAAACCTCTTCCGAACATTTTTAACTCTTTGGTTCGGTCGCCTAAGCCGGAAACATCGGCCTTTATCGAGTTCAGGTCGGCCTCGGCACGCCCGATCGCTTGCGTCGCCGCTTTGACCGCCTTGTCCAACTCGCCCATTTGCGTCGTCAGAGCCGACGCCCGCTCGGTGGCTTCGCGGGCGCGAGCGGCCATTTTTTCTTCCGTCGCCGCGAGGCGTTCGCTTGTTTTCGTAACCTCACTATCGGCTTTTCGGAGCTCGGCGAATTTCCCCTCAAGTTTTGATACGTCGCTGGTCGCCCGGTTTACGTTTTCCCCCAGCTCGCGGACTCTGTTTCCGAGGGTTAGTAGTTCGGCCTGTTTTTCCGCCAGGACGCCCAATTGTTTCTCAAGTCCTTTAATTTGTGAGGCCACCGCGGTTGCCCGTTCAGCGGTCGTGCCTACTGTCGAAGGTAGGCCTTTGACCCTTTTGAGCGCTTCCGCCAAGGACGCGGACATAGCCTCGAATTCCTTAAGTTTCTTATCGAATTCGTCAGCTTTTTTAAGATTACGTTCGACTTTAACCGTGGCGCCGGATAGTTTTTTCTCGGATTCGGCGGCCCGATTGAGTAGGGCTTCGAAGTTGGCCGCCCGTTTGTCGAAATATTTACCGATAAGTTCCGGCGTTAGTTCAGTTTTCTTCCCAAATAAGGGTGCCATAGGGAAAACCTCCCGGCACGCGTCACGTGCCGCCGAAACGCTAGCGCGCCGATTAAGTGTATAAACGTTAACGTTTTGGGGTACCTCTTAACGATATCCTCCTTCTTAATATAGAATATTTAATTTATTAGGTCAACAGAAAAATACCGGCTTTCATACGTGGGTTGACGTTAGGGGTAATGCGGCTCGAGCGGCGTTAGTCACCGCGCGGGTTGTGCCCGGACGGCCGCGAGGGCGACGGTGCGAGTCGCGGCGCAGAAGTCGCAAAACCGTTAGATGAACCCGGCCTTGAAGTAAGCGCTAAGCAATGATGCCGCGCCTATAACTATAATGATAACCGGCGCGCGGGGTTCGATTCTAAGGGCGAGGCCAGGCCGCCATCGGCGAGCGCCGCGCGTCGGTTGCGGTACAAAGCGAGGTAGCCAGACGGGCACCGTGGCGCGATAGCCTCGGTATTCCCAACTGAAACGCCACGTCCCTTCCTCTTCGGCGCGTTTGATAAGCGAATAATAGCAAACGAGGAGCGCGGCCGTCGCGAGCGGGAGCCATGGCAAAAGGCCCCCGGCCCAGAGCGAGAGGCCGACGGCGGCGGCTACGTTCCCTAGGTGGAGCGGGTTGCGCACCCACGCGTAAGGCCCGGCGGTCAAAAATCCCAGGGGACCCCCCGCCGACCTGTTTTCGGGAGCGGCGTAACCCGCGGCCCAGAACCTCAGCGCCGCGCCCACGGCGACGAGAGCGGCGCCGAGCCAGGACCACGGCGAAAGGGGTTTCGCGAAGAAGATAACCGCTATCGCCCAAACCGTGCCGGTAATATAGCGAAATTTTAGGAGCGCGGCGGCTGCGGGGCGTCTTTTCGTGGGAGGCGGCCGTATCGACGTTTCCGCCGGCCTTTCACGGGAAGGGCCCGCGGTTACGTTCATTTCTCGCCCACGTGGCGCCGGAGGCGGTCCAGCATCTCTACGAGGCCGTTGACGACGACCCCGGACTGTACTATTTTGTCGGCTTCGGCGATGGCCTCTTTGTATCTTCCTTGGGCCTCGAGCGCCAGCGCGAGGTAGTACCGAGCTTCGCCGTCTCCGGGTTTACGCTCGAGGACGCGGCGGTAGTGTTTTTCTGCGCCGGCGTACTCGCCCTGCATGAAGTATATCCCCGCCAGATTATAGTTCGCGGTGAGGTTGTCCGGCTTGAGCGCCACCGCGTTTTCTAAATAGGCGCGCGCCGATTCGTATTTCCGTGCGTTCATTTCGACCAGGCCCAGATAAGACATGGCTAGCGCGTTATCGCCGTCCGCCGCGAGCGCCCGCTCGAGCTTGGCTCGAGCCTCGTCGAGATTCCCAGCCTTCAAATCCAAGTAGGCGAGGCCGGTGAGGGCTTGCGAATCTTCGGCGTTTTTCGCAAGCACCTCCTCGAAGGTCCGGCGCGCGTCGCCGTCGCTCCCGGCGTCAAGGTACGCCTGGCCCATTGCGAGGAGTATTGTCGCGTTGCCCGGCCGTTCTTTCAACGCCTCTTCGTAGTTGGTTAAGGCCGCGGCGTATCGCCCTAGCGAGTCCAGCGCGAAGCCTTTATAATAGAGTACTTCGAAGGTGAAGTTGCCCGCGAGGTCGCGGGCCATGACGTCGTCGAGGACGTCGAGCGCCTCTGCGGGCTTGCCGCCCAGGATAAGGGCCCGGGCGAGTTGGAGTTTGTCCGCGAGTTCGGCCTCCCCCGGCGGCATTTCCTCGCGCGGGACGCGGAGCAGCTCCAGGTCGGCCATAGAGGGCTCGTCGTCGGTTGTCGCGGCGGCCCCGGCGACTAAGAGTACCGCGGCCGCCGCGGCGGCCAGTTTCGTTCCCACGTTATCAATTCAAGCACCTTGTGCGGTCGAAGTCAAGGTAAAATGGGGAAAAGGCCGAGAACGAAAGGCAGGCGAGCCGGGTTTAATTATTAAAATTTAAAGTTTGAAGATTCGTTAGGGCCGAGCGGCTCGCGCTCCTTATTCGTTTTTTAACGGGGCCGGCTCGAGGGCCTTAAGAAAAGGTTTGATAAAGGCGCGAGGCTTGTTTATAATTTGTTTCCCGGATGCGGCTTTTATTTCACGCCTGTTGTGGACCTTGCCTCGCGGCGCCGGCCCGCGCGCTGGCCGCGGAGGGTTACGACGTATTGGCCTATTGGTATAATCCCAACGTCCAACCGTACCGCGAGTACCGCCGAAGGCTCGGCGCCTTTCGCGAGCTCGTCGCCCGCGAGGGATGGCGCGCGGAGGTCGAAGACCGCTACGACGTGGAGTACTTCCTTCGCGACGTTGTGGGGTCGCGAGAGGGTCGTTGTCCTCGATGTTATTTCGAGCGGCTTTCGCGCGCGGCGGCGCGGGCCGCGGCCGAGGGTTGCGACGCGTTTACGACGACGTTGTTGATATCGCGCCATCAGGACCACGACGCCGTGCTCGAGGCGGGCGCCCGGGCCGCGGCCGCGGCGGGGGTGGATTTCCTGCCGCGGGACTTCAGGCCACTCGAGGCCGAGAGCCACGAGGTTGCCCGCCGGATGGGCCTTTACCTTCAGGGTTATTGCGGGTGCATCTACAGCGAGGAGGAGCGTTACCGGAGGCGCGAAAAAGCGGAGCCGGGCGGCGCTCGCTCGGGAGCTGGTTAAATTTAAAAAGAGATAAACGCCCTATGCAAGAGGTGTACCGCCGTAAACGCGGCTCGAGGTAGATGAAGCTCCGGCGCGAACAGTTCAAGATGTACGCCCGGGAAAGGGTGATATTACTCGACGGCGCGATGGGTACGCTGCTAAAGGATGAGGGCTTAGCGGCCGCTTCGCTCCCGGACGAGTTTAACCTCTACGACGCCGACGCCGTGCGCGCGGCCCACGCGGCCTACGTCGCCGCGGGCGCCGATATAATCCTCACTAACACCTTCGGCGCGACGAGGCGGCGGCTTGCGCCGTACCGTCTCTCCTCGCGGGCCGACGAACTAAACCGCGCCGGCGTCGCGCTCGCGCGGGAGGCCGCGGGCGGAAAGGCCTGGGTCGCGGGGGACGTCGGGCCTTTGGGCGAGTTTCTCGAGCCGCTGGGCACGCTTACCTTCGGCGAGGCCTACCGCGAGTTTTACCGCCAAGCGCGGACCCTCGCGGCCGCGGGCGTCGACCTGATCGCGCTCGAGACGATGTCGGACCTGGGGGAGGCGAAGGCCGCGGTCATGGCCGCACGCGCGGCCTTCGACGGCCCGGTTTTGGCTTTTATGACGTTTGCTGAGGACGGCCGCACCGTCACGGGAACGCCGCCGGAGGTTGCCGCGGCTGCGCTCGCCGCCGCGGGCGCAGACGCCGTCGGGGCGAACTGTTCGTTCGGCGCGCGCGGGATGGTGCCTATTGTCCGGGCGATGGCCGCGAGCGTGGACGTGCCGGTGTGCGCCAAACCTCACGCCGGCCTGCCCGGGCTCGTGGCGGGCAAGGCCGTTTACCGGGAGAAACCGGCCCGCTTCGCCTCGTGGGCCGCGAAGCTTGTCGCCGCGGGCGCCGCGGTCTTCGGCGGTTGTTGCGGTACCACGCCGGAGCACGTGCGCGCCGCGGCGGAGGCGGTTAAGGCTTTGAGGCCGGCGCGCCGTACGGCGCCGGAACGCCGGGGCACGCTCGCGAGTAGGACGCGGTTGGTCGTTGTCGGCGGCGGCGCGCCCGTAATAGTGGGCGGACGTTTAAACGCGGCTAAGCGGCCGGCGTTGGCGCGGCAGCTCGCGAGCGGTAATTTCGGACTGGTAGCAAGAGAGGCCAAGGCGCAGGTGGCGGCCGGCGCGAGCGTCGTCGACGTGAACGTCGGCGATAGGGAAGACGGCGCCGCGGCGATGGCCGGCGCGGTTAGGGCGGTCCAGCGGGTGACGGATGCGGCGGTTTCGGTCGATTCCGCCAGGCCGGTGGTTTTGGAGGCGGGGTTGAAGGCCGCGGTGGGGAAGCCGTTGTTGAATTCTTGCCCGGCTTCGGCGCGGGCTATGGCGAGGATTTTGCCATTGGCGCGGTTGTGGGGAGCGGCCGTCGTGGGGGAGGCGAGAGGCGCGCGGGGCGTCCCGGCGACTTCGGCCGCGCGGCTCAGATTGGTAGAGAGGTTTCTGGACCGGGCCCTTGACGAGGGCATCGCGCTCGACGACATTTACGTCGACCCGGCGATGCTGCCCGCGGCCGGGGGCGCGGCGGCGGAGACCTTCGAGACGTTGCGCGCGGTAAAAAGAGACTTCGGCGTCGGGACCGCGGTGACCGTGGGTGACGTTTCGCAAGGCTTTCGGGGGCGGGAAGTTCTAAACGCGGGGGCGTTCGTCCACGCCGCCGGCGCCGGCCTTGACCTTGCCGTAGTTGACCCGCTCGACCACAGGATGCGGGAAGCGGTCCGGGTGGTATCGGCCTTAACGGGGGGAGAAGGAGTCGCCGCGGCGCGGCTCGCCGTACGTTTGGCGTCGCGTTAAACGAAGGAAGCCTTATGAAGGTACTCATTACCGGGATAACGGGTTTCGCGGGCAGCCACTTGGCCGACTACGCCCTCGCGCGGGGGGGGGTGCAGGTCTTCGGGACCGCCCGGTGGCGTAGCCCCAGCCAGAACATCGAGCAAATCGTCGATAAGATAACCGTGATAGACGCGGACCTCAGGGACGCGTCGTCGGTCGACTCGCTCGTGGTGGATATAAAGCCCGATTGGATATTCCATTTGGCGGCGCAGTCGTACGTGGTGTCCAGTTGGAAGGTGCCCTCGGAGACGATAACGACTAACATCGTCGGGACGGTGAACGTCTTCGAGGCGGTCCGGCGGGCGAAGTATTCGCCGCGAATGCTGGTCGCCTGCTCCTCGGAGGAGTATGGTTTCGTAAAGCCGGAGGAGATTCCTATTACGGAGGAGAACGCGCTTAGGCCGCTGAGCCCGTACGGCGTAAGCAAAGTGGGTCAGGATTTACTCTCTTATCAATATTTTAAATCGTACGGTACGGACGTCGTGCGCACGAGGGCGTTCAACCACACCGGACCGCGGCGCGGTAGGGTTTTCGTGTGTTCCGACTTCGCCATTCAAATCGTCGAGGCGCAGAACGGGCTCAGGCCTTACGTGAGCGTGGGCAACGTCGACGCGGTGAGAGATTTCGCCGACGTGCGCGACGTGGTGCGCGCTTACTGGCTCGCGCTCGAGAAGGGGGAGGCGGGCGAAGTCTACAACATATGCACCGGCAAAGGTTACAGCATCCGCGAAGTCTTGGCTAAGTTGATGGCGGTTTCCGGGGCCGACGTCGAGGTCCGACAGGACCCCAAGCGGCTGCGGCCTTCCGACGTGCCCTTGCTCATAGGCGATAACGCGAAGTTCTCCGGACGGACCGGGTGGCACCCCGAGATACCGTTCGAACAAACCCTTTCAGATATATTCGACTACTGGAGACAGAGGATATGAGGATCGGAGTCGTGGGAACCGGTTACGTAGGTCTGGTTACGGGCGCGTGTTTCGCCGACCTGGGGAACCGCGTGATATGCGCGGACATCGACCGGCGTAAGATAGAGATGCTCAAGCGGGGCGAGACGCCCATCTTCGAGCCGGGATTGGAGGAGAAGGTCCGCATCAACGCGCGCGTGGGGCGCCTCTCGTTCACGGACGACGTCGGCGAGGCGGTCAAGAAGTCGAAGGTGATGTTCGTCGCCGTCGGGACGCCGCCGGGCCCCGACGGCGAGGCCGACCTGAGCCAGGTGCGCGCCGTTGCCGAGACCGTCGGTCGAGCTATGAACGGGTACCGTTTGGTGGTTAACAAATCCACCGTTCCGGTCGGGACCGGCGACATCGTGAGCCAAATTATAGCGCAGACTTCGGGGGGTACTTATCCCCACGATGTCGTCTCCAATCCCGAGTTCCTGAGGGAGGGCTCGGCGATTCACGATTTTATGCAGCCGGATAGGATAGTGATAGGGTGTTCGAATCCGGCCGCGGGCGAAATGGTGGCCGAGCTTTACGCCCCCCTGAATGCGCCCATTATCGTTACGGACCTGTTGTCGGCGGAGATGATAAAATATACTTCCAACGCCTTTTTGGCGTTGAAGATCTCGTTCATAAACGAGGTCGCCAACATTTGCGAGCGGGTAGGCGCCGACGTCCGCGACGTGGTCGAGGGCGTAACCAAGGACAACCGCATCAACCCGGCGTTCTTCGGCGCGGGCGTCGGTTACGGCGGTTCTTGTTTCCCCAAAGACACGCTCGCGCTCGTCGGCATCGCGGCTAAGGCCGGGTACGATTTCCAAATCCTCAAGGCCGTCATAGACGTAAACGAGGCCCAACGCTCCCGGTTCGTGGCAAAAATTACCGAGCGCCTGGGCGACCTCGGCGGGAAGACGGTCGCGGTATGGGGTTTGTCGTTTAAGCCCAACACCGACGACATTCGCGAATCGCCCTCCTTGGACATCATAGGGAAGTTGCTCGCGGCCGGCGCGGCGGTGACGGCCTACGACCCGGTCGCGCTCGAGGCGGCGCGGGGGGCCCTCCCCGACGTGGACTACGCGAGCGACCCGTACGCCGCGGCCGAGGGCGCCGACGCCTTGGCGGTGGTTACCGATTGGAACGAATTTAAAGAGGCGAATTTCGAAGAGTTGGCCAAAGCGATGCGGCGGCGGCTTATCTTCGACGGCAGGAATATATACGACCCGGCGAAGGTCGAGGCCGCGGGTTTCGAGTACGTCGGCGTAGGACGTCGGGCCGGCCGGGCGGCGCCGTAAGCGGCCCGGGCGGCGATTCGGAAAGATTTGACCATGGCGCGGTACGTACTGACCGGCGGTGCCGGTTTTATAGGGTCCCACCTCGCGGAGCGGTTGCTCCGGGAAGCGGGCGGCGAGGTCGTCGTTCTCGACAACCTCGTGACGGGCGACCGCGAGAACGTCGGCCTACTGGAGCGATACCCGAATTTTGAATTTATGGCCGTCGACGTCGCCTTGCCGTACGAGGTGAAGGGCCCCGTCGATTACGTTTTACACGTCGCGAGCCCGGCGAGCCCCGTCGATTTCGAGCGGTTGCCGTTCGAGATAATGGCGGTCAACTCGGAAGGGACGCGCCTCGCCGCGGAGCTGGCGCTCGCGAAAGGGGCGCGGTTCCTGTTCGCCTCGACGAGCGAGGTCTACGGCGACCCCGAGGTCCATCCCCAGCCCGAAGATTATCGGGGCAACGTAAACGCCGCCGGCCCGCGCGCGGTATACGACGAGTCCAAGCGGTTCGGCGAGGCCATGGTCGCGGCGTTCGGACGCCACCGCGGCTTAGATACGAGGGTGGTCCGGATTTTCAATACGTACGGGCCTCGGATGCGGCCCGCGGACGGCCGGTTGATACCGAATCTGATATCGCAGGCGCTGGCCGGCCGGCCGCTGACGGTCTACGGCGACGGTTTGCAGACGCGCTCATTTTGCTACGTCAGCGACATGGTGGACGGCATATTGGCGCTGCTCTACTCGGGCGTCGTGGAGCCGGTCAACGTCGGCACGCCGGAGGAGATGACAGTCCTCGAGATGGCTCAGATGATAAGGGAAGCGGTAGACAGCGGCCTGGAGATAGCATACGAGCCGCTGCCGGTCGACGACCCGCGGCGCCGCCGTCCTGACATCACGCGCGCGACGGAGTTACTGGGTTGGCGGCCCCAAGTGCCATTATCCGAGGGGTTGCCGAAGACGGTCGAATGGTTTCGGGGGAAATTGGGGAGCGTCTAGTCGGCGCGGCCGTTGGCGGGGGTCCTTTTGCTGACGTCGAGGTAGGTTTGAAGGATGAGGGCCGCCGCCGCGGCGTCGGCGCTTTTTTTTAACTTACGCCGCGAGGCGCCCGCGGCCCGGAGCTTCTCTTCCGCGGCCTTGGTCGTAAACCTTTCGTCCACCATCTTTATCGGGACCGAGACGCGGCGTTGGAGTTCGCGCGCGAATCCCTGTACGCGCTCCGCGGCGGGCCCTTCTTCGCCGGTAAGGGTTAGGGGGTAACCGACCACTATTTCCTCGGCGCCGATTACGGAGGCGGCGTTGACGACGGCCGCCGCGGCCCGCTCGTCGTTCGGTATCACTTTGTACGGCGACGCTATAGTACCCGTCTCGTCGGATACGGCGAGGCCTATCCGCGCCTCGCCCCAATCAACGCCCACAACCCTCATCGGCGTTATTATACCTAAAAAGCAGGCCCGGTTCAACGCGGGTCCGGCCATTTAGCTTGATTGCTACGCCTTATTACTTTATAATATGCGGACGCGGGGCGGCGGAGCGTTCGTGCTTAAAGCGGTAATCGTATGCCGCCGTGGCCTTCGTTATCGCATAAGGAGGTTTTGAGAACTTGTGTAAAGCCGCGACGGCCGTGATCGGCGGTTCCGGCCTATACGAAATCGAAGGGCTGAAGATTAGCGAGCGCCGCGAGGTAGCGACGCCGTTCGGCGACCCGTCGGACGAATTTATTATGGGGGACTTCGCCGGGGCGCCGGTGGTCTTTCTGGCGCGCCACGGCGCCGGCCACCGCGGCCCCGCGGGCGCCGTCAACTACCGCGCTAACATCTGGGCGCTCAAATCGTTGGGCGTCGAGCGCGTCCTCGGCGTGTCGGCGGTAGGCAGCCTTAAGGCCGAGGTCGAGCCTCGCCAATTCGTGATACCGGACCAGTTTTACGATAATACCAAACATCGAACGTCGACTTTCTTCGGCGGCCACGGCCTCGCGGTTCACGTCGCGATGGCGGACCCCTATTGCCCGCGCCTCCGGGAGTTAACGGCGGCGGCGTGCGAGCGTAAGGGCGTGGCCGCTCACGCGCGCGGCACGTACGTATGCATCGAGGGGCCCCAATTTTCGACGCGGGGCGAGTCCGACGTCTATCGCCAACTCGGCTTCGACGTAATCGGCATGACGAGCGCGACCGAGGCCAAGCTCGCGCGCGAGGCCGAGATGTGCTATGCGACCGTGGCCCTCGTCACCGACTACGACGTCTGGCTCGAGGCCGACGACGTAACCATAGAGATGGTTTTGGAGAACATGCGGGCCAACGTGGCGGACGTCAAGGCCGTCGTCGAAGAGGTTCTGCCGGCGCTTGCCGCCGCGGGCGAGTGCGGCTGCCGCCGGGCCCTCGACGGCGCGATCGTAACGGACCTCAAGCTCGTGCCGGCCGAGCTCAAGGAGAGGCTGCGGCCCATATTGGCGAAGTACTTATGAGGCTTTGCCCGCGATGACGCCCAGGCCCATCGAAGTGATCTTGCGCAACGTCCTGGAAGAGGTCGAACCCTTCTTCGAGGTGGAGAAGTTTTACGGGCGGCCCCCGGGCGTGGTTTTGGTGGGCCGGTTCAAGGCAGAAGGTTACGACGTGGATACTGTCGCCCGCCACTTCGAACCGCTCGGTTACTATACGAAGGCGACGGCCCTATCCGGCGGGCGCTGGCTCGTCGAGGTCAGCCCGAGGCAATTGGTCGCCCCCCGCCGGCGCGTGCTCGTCAACGTCGGGCTGTTCGTCGCGACCATCGGGACGACGCTCTTCGCGGGGATGTTGCAGCGGGACGGCAATTGGCTCAGGCCGTCGGACTGGCTGTTGGGGGTACCGTTCTCCGCTTCCATTCTGGCTATTCTTCTCTGTCACGAGATGGCCCATTACGCCGCCTCGGCGAGACACAAGGTACGGGCGACGCTGCCGTACTTCTTACCAGTGCCCCACCCGCTTATGGGGACCTTCGGCGCGGTTATAAAAATGGAGTCGCCGATACCGGACCGCCGGGCCCTTCTCGACATCGGCGCCGCCGGGCCGCTCGCCGGTTTCGTCGTGGCCATACCGCTGACGGTTATCGGCCTTTGGAATTCGCCCCTGGTCCCTTCCGAGGCCGTGACGCCCGGGACGCTGGTCTTCGGCGAGTCGATGATTTTCAGGTTTTTGATATATATTATAAAAGGGCCGTTGAGCGGAGCCGAGGTTTTGCTGCACCCTCTCGCGTTCGCGGGGTGGATTGGCCTTTGGGTTACGTCTGTCAATTTGCTGCCCGTGGGCCAGCTCGACGGCGGCCATGTCTCGTACGCACTGTTCGGTAAATATAGTATCTGGGTGGCGCGCGCCGCGTTCCTAGTACTTTTGCCGCTTGGCTTCTTATGGGCCGGGTGGTTTTTTTGGGCTTTATTTATTTATATCTTCGTACGCCTGCGGCACCCGCCGCCCATAGACGACGCCGTTCGCCTTACACCTGCGCGGCGGCTCGTCGGTTGGGCGGTGTTCGCGATCGGCGTTTTGACCTTCATTCCGGCGCCGATAAGCATTTAATCACTGTTAAAGTAAGGCCGCGCAGAGGGCGGCGAACCGGCGCGGAGAGGGACCTGGGCGGCGCGGGGGCGCGAGGTTGAAGAGGAGGAATTTTTTTGAGTAGGCGGCTTTGAGTCCCAATAAAGGTCGATGGCGTTGGTTTTTCCGTGAAAGGCCAAAATTTTTACCTCAAAGGCATCATGCCAAACGACGACGGAGCCAATTATAAGGAGTTGTCCGCCGAGGAGCGGGAGAAGCTCGAGCGTTTTAAGGCGCGCCTCGAGCTTGAGAAACGCATTCGCGAGCGGATGGCGCTCATCCGCCACAAGGTCCTCGTCGCCTCCGGAAAGGGCGGCGTGGGTAAGACGGCTGCGGCCGTAAACTTGAGCCTCGCGTTCGCCGCTGCGGGCGACCGCGTGGCTCTACTGGACGCCGACATACACGGCCCGGGCGTCCCGCTGATGCTTGGCATGGCGGACGTAAGGCCGACCGGGAGCGGTGGGGGTATAAACCCGGTGGCGTATAACGAGAACCTGGTCGTGATGTCTATGGCGTTCCTCATCACGGGCGACGCCGACGCCGTCATATGGCGCGGGCCGCTCAAGATGGCGATGATAGACAACTTCCTGGCCGATGTCAACTGGGGCGAGCGCGACTGGTTGGTGGCGGACACGCCTCCCGGGACCGGCGACGAGATACTCTCGCTGGCCCAGCGCATAAAGAACGTCGACGGCTTGATCATGGTGACGACGGCGCAGGCGGCGGCGGTGGCCTCCGCGCGCAAGAGCCTGACTTTCGCCGTCAAAACGGGCGTGCCTATTTTGGGCGTCGTAGAGAACATGGGGCCGTTCTCGTGCCCGAGCTGCGGCCACGAAGTTAGTCTGTTCGGCGGCGGCGGCGGCGAGCGAGTCGCCGCGGACTTCGGCGTTCCCTTTCTTGGTGCCGTACCCTTCGACCCGGAGGTCGTCGCAGAGTCGGACTTGGGGCGCCCCGTCGTCGTGACCCGTCCCGAGAGCCCGGCCGCGAAGGCGTGGCTGGCGATAACGGCTAAGGTCCGGGAATTGGTGAGCCGACGCGCCGGACGGCGAATGGAATGAGGCCGCGTACGTAGCCGTTTTATATCGAACGCGGGGTGAGCGCTTTGTCTACGGAAGATAAAAAGGTGAAGTTGGCGGTTCTCTTCGGCGGCCGCTCGGGCGAGCACGAGGTTTCGATAATCTCGGCGCGCTCGATGATGGCCGCGGTGGACGGCAAGAAGTTCGAGGTCCTCCCGATTTACATCTCGCCGGAAGGCAGTTGGTACTTCTGGGCCGGCTTTATGCAGGGCGTGGCGCGTCCGGACGAGGACGAACCGCCGTACACGCCGGTCGCGGACCCGGGGCGGCGCCCTTTCCTGACGAGGCTGGACGGTGGCGGCGAAATCGAGGCCGACGTCGTCTTTCCCCTGCTCCACGGCCCTTACGGCGAGGACGGGACTATTCAGGGTTTGCTCGAGCTCGCGGCGATGCCGTATGTCGGCTCGGGGCCGCTGGCCGCGGCGCTCGCGATGGACAAAGAAGTGTCCAAGAACGTTTTACGGGCGAACGGCATCTCGACCGTGGACTACTTCGCCGTCGCGCGGCGACGTTTTGAAGAGGACCCGGAAGGCCTAACGTTGGAGGTCGAGCAGCGGCTCCGGTATCCGATATTCGTGAAACCGGCGAAACTCGGCTCGAGCATCGGCATACACAAGGTGAAGGACCGGCCCTCACTTAAAAGCGCGCTCGCGGACGCGGCGCGCTACGACGCCAAGATCCTATGTGAACAGGCGGTAAACGCGCGGGAGTTCGAATGCGGCGTCTTGGGTAATGACGCGCCCCAGGCTTCACCAGTGGGCGAGATCGTGGCAGCGGGCGAGTTTTACGACTACGAGGCGAAGTACGTCCGCGACGACGCGAAACTGCTGGCGCCGGCGGAAATCCTGGAGGAGCTGAGCCGGCGGGTGCAGGACTTGGCTTTACGCGCGTTCGTCAGCCACGGCTGCGCGGGCCTTGCGCGAGCGGATTTCTTCTACTTGCCGGAACGGGACCTCTTGTTGGTAAGCGAGGTAAACACCATGCCCGGCTTCACCCCTATTAGTATGTACCCGAAGTTGTGGCAGGTCGGCGGCCTGAGTTATGCCAAACTTATCGAACGTCTAGTGGATCTGGCGTTCGAGAAGTACGCCGACTCCACGCGTAACCTCATAAGGTACGAAGATGCGGTCGACGTCGGCTAACGTCGAAACGAAAGAGGTGGCGAGTTGTTATTCTTTTTAGTTTCAAAAGCCTACGCAATGGGTGGGGGCGGCGGCGCCGAGGGACAGGGGGGCGGCGGTTTCTCTATCATCGTACCCCTTTTGCTCATAATGCTTATCTTTTACTTCTTAATGATTAGGCCCCAGCAACGCGCGGAGAAACGTAAAAAAGAGATGGTCGCCTCGATTAAAAAGGGCTACCGCGTCATAACTGCGGGCGGCATCCGCGGGACCGTCGCCAGAGTTTACGAAAAGGAAAAAATCGTATTGGTTACCGTCGCGAAGGGCGTTGACGTCGAGGTCGCCCTGGCGAAAATCGAGGCGGCGGCGCCGCCCGGCGAAGAGGTGGTCGTCGGCGGGGCCGGCGCGAAGACGGAAAAGCAAGCTAGTAAGCCAAAAGAGTATCGAGGGCCCCGGCGGCCTCGCCGTAGGTAAGAAGTGGCGGAAATAGAGACGGAAGCCCAAGCCGAGGGTCAAGGCGCTTCTGCGCGGGGACCAGTAACGTTGGCGGTTCTCCAGGACGACGCCGAGGCCGCGGCTTATCTCGCGGAAGCGGACCGCGTCCTCGCGGTTTTGGGGTACACGGAACACGGCACCAAACACGCGACGTTGGTAGCCGAGAGGGCGCGCGCCGTAATATCGGCGTTGGCCGATAAAGGGCGGCGTGCGGAACTGGCCGCCATCGCCGGCTACTTACACGACATCGGGAACGTCGTCAACCGCGACGGCCACGAGGCGTCGTCCGCCTTGCTCGCCCAGGTCATCCTGTTGCGCCTCGGTATGGACGTTGGCGAAAGGCTCCAAGTAATGACGGCTATCGGTAACCACGACGAGGGCTCGGGCGTGCCGGCGAGCGCCATAACCGCGGCCCTCACGTTGGCCGACAAATCGGACGTGCGGCGCGACCGCGTCCGCAACCCGTCGATGATATCCTTCGATATCCACGACCGCGTCAACTACGCTGCCAAACGGAGCGAGTTAGAAGTCGACGGCGAGAACAAGGTAATCACGCTCGTGCTCGAAATAGACACCTCGATCTCGCAGGTTATGGAATATTTCGAAACCTTCTTGACGCGGATGGTAATGTGCCGCCGGGCGGCGAGGCGTCTGGGATGTAACTTCGGTTTGGTTATAAACGGACTTCGGATGTTATAGGCCACGGCGATGGGGTGATGCTATGCGATGGATATGGAAGGCGCCGGTATGCGGCTTTGCCCTTTGCCTGGCGGCCGGTTGCGGCGCAGCCGAAAAGGGAGCCCAGGTGAGCGAGGCCGAAATGTGGCGCCGCTTGAACGCTATGGTGGACGGCCAGATCGAGGGCCGGGGGATATCGGACCCGGCCACGCTGGCCGCNNCCTATAGGCGAGGGGCAGACCATATCGCAACCCTACATCGTCGCTTACATGACCGAGGCTCTTAAGCTCGAGGCCGACGACCGGGTCCTGGAGGTCGGTACTGGCTCGGGTTATCAGGCGGCGCTCCTAAGTGTAATGGCGGCCGACGTCTACACGATAGAGATAGTCGAGTCGCTGGCCGAGGACGCCCGGGAAACGCTCGAGCGGCTGGGTTACGGCAACGTCCACGTGCTGGTCGGCGACGGCTATCGCGGATGGCCCGACGAAGGCCCCTTCGACGGCATTATCGTAACGTGTGCCCCCGACCACGTTCCGCGGCCACTTCTGGATCAACTCGCCGAGGGTGGCCGTCTGGTCATACCGCTCGGCGGCCAATACCCCCAGATGCTAAAGCGTTTTACGAGACGTGGCGAAACTTTTGAAGAGGAAGATCTCGAGCCGGTGCTCTTCGTCCCGATGACGGGGGAAGCCCAGGAAAGATAACGGCTCGAGCCGCATCGGCGTGCGGTTCGGCGCGCGGGAGGTGTCGCGGATGGCGAACGAGCGAGATGTCGAGAGGTACTTTGAGGAATTGGGCTACGACTACGAGATGTTGGGGCCTACGATGTGGGTCGTCGACGCCGCGGTAGAGGGCGGCTTCGGTAAAGTCGTCGTTAGCTATAGTCCGCCGTTAGTCGTACTGCGTCTCAAGGTCGTGGAGTTGCCAAAGGGCCGAGACGACGCCAAGCTCTTCCGCGCGTTGCTCGAGGCGAACGCCCGCGACGTCGTACACGGCGCTTTCGGCCTAGAGGACAACGCGGTCGTAGTCGTCGATACGTTGGAGGCGGAGTACTTGGACGTCGTCGAGCTGCAGGCGTCCGTGGACAGTATGGCGTTTGCCGCGGCGACGATCCTACCGCGCCTCGAGAAATTCGGCGTGAAGTGAGGAGGAGCGTGCTATGGGCGTTTTGGAGCGGATCACGAAAATTTTAGAGGCGAATATAAACGCGATGTTGTCGTCGGCCGAAGACCCCGAGAAAATGATCGAGCAATTCGTGATCGACGTGCGCGAGCAATACCGCGAGGCCCGGCGGCAGGTTACGGTCGCGGCCGCCGACGAGAAGCGGCTCGAGGCGAAGTACGGCAAGGCGAAGGCCGGCGTGGACGCGTGGCAACGGCGCGCGGTCTTGGCGCTGCAGAAGGGGCGAGAGGACCTGGCGCGCGAAGCCTTGCTCCGCAAACAAGAGGTCGCTGCTGCGGCGTCCGAATATCTAGCCCAGCTCGAGCAACAGAGCGTTCTCGTAGAACGCTTGAAAAGGGGCCTCGTCGCGCTCGACGGGAAGATAGACGAGGCGACGCGCAAGAAGGACTTGATTATCGCGCGGAAGAAACGCGCTGAGGCCGCCCAAACCATTAACCGCGCCGTCGCGTCTATCGACGACCGCAGCGCTTTCGAGGCTTTCGGTCGGGTCGAGGAGAAAGTGGCGCGCCTCGAGGCCACCGCCGAGGCGGAGGCCGAAGTCGCGGCGCTCGAGGGGGCCCAGGACCTGGAGGAGGAGTTCAAGAGACTCGAGACGGGCGACGTCGACGTCGAGCTTAAAGCTTTGAAGGCTTCGCTAGGGCTGGCGCTAGCTCCGGGCGAGGAACCCCAGGCGCTACCCGAGGGCGAGGAGGCCGAGGGTCCCGGGCGCGGCGAGGCCGGGACCTAAGCGCGGGTCATGAATTGGAAAGTAGTACTTAGGCCCCTCGGCCTGCCGGTTCTGTTGCTAAGCTTGGCGGTCGGCATATTTTTCCCGCCCGCTATCGCCGTAGGGGTAATTTTCTACTGCGGCGCGGTGTATTGGGCGTACCACCGCGAGCGCAATAGGGCCCTCCCGCGCGGAACGGTGGACGAGGTCAGCAAGCTACCGTACCGCCGCCGCAAGCTCGCGAACCACGCTATAGCCGCGGCGCGCGACATCGAGCGGCGGTTGTCGCTCCTGCCCAAGGATATGGTCGAGCGGATGCCGCTCACGCCGGATGACGCGGGGCGGCTGGCGGCCGCGGTCGTGTATTACCTGCGCGAGGAGGCCGAAGCGCGTAAGCTCGCTAAAGCGGGGGGCGGGGAGAAGGCCGAAGAAATGGCAAAGAGGGCGGCCGCGGGAGCCGAGCGGACGTTCTCGCGGGTGCAGTCGTTACAGAGTTCGCTCGCCGCGCTCGCCCTATCGGGCGCGCACGCCGACCGCGAAATGCTCTCCGCCGAGGCTGAGAAGGCCGCGGAGGAAATCCGGGGTTTGCGCCGGGCGATGGAAGAAGCACGGGCCGAGCTCACCGCGGCGCGCGAGCGCCTCGCGCTTGA
Source organism: Candidatus Zixiibacteriota bacterium (assembly GCA_011773985.1). Classification (GTDB taxonomy): domain Bacteria; phylum RBG-13-66-14; class B26-G2; order WVWN01; family WVWN01; genus WVWN01. Next base: position 57,901 of record WVWN01000007.1, read on the forward strand.
GGGTAAGTCGGACTCTTGGGAAGGCGGCGAAGGATATTAACGCCCTCGCGCGGCGTCTTCCCTTTTGCTTACTCGCGGCCTTTCCAACCCTCGCGTGCGCCGTAGCCCGACCGCTGGGGGCTGCGAGTTGGTGCAAAGGCGCCGTCGGCGCCTCCGGCGAGTTCCGCACCGTTTTCGATAACACCGAGTATTCACCGGTCCGTTTACGGAAGCCGGACGAGCGGACTTATTTTTTCTCCGACCTCACGCTATACGTCGACTTTCACGTGGCGGAGGGCCTTTTGGTGCAAGCGGGCGGTAAAGTATCCTACGACTTCGGCGACGACGCGCCGGGCGGGCCCGGGCCGCGTGCCCGGCTTCGCCTGCGCGGCACGCTCGATACCAAACATCACCACTGGACCTTCGGCCACTTCCGCGAGTCGATATCGCCGCTGACGTTCGTGCAACGCGCCTACGACGACGAACTGGCGGGGACGCGATATCGCCTGGCGTGGGGGCCCAGCGATAGCCGCCTTTTTCTCGCCCGGACTTCCACCGTGGGGGAGGAACGTTACGAGACCTTTGCGGGGGGAGGCCGCATTTCGCTGCGCCCTTGGAAAGTTACGGAATTAGCCGCCAACTTGGGCGCCATCCACGAGGGCGGCTTCGACGCCGGTACCGGTTCGTCGCCGCCCGGCGGCCGAAAGCGTGAGGTAGGAGTCGGCTCGCTCGAGTGCGAGCAGGCGGTATTATGGGGTTTTTACGCCGGGGGAGAGGCGGCCGTATCGGTGGACCGCGGCGACAGGGAAGACCGTTCTCTTCGCGATAACGCCTTTTGGCTCGGCGCGGGGTGGCGTCGGGGCCCCTTTGAGGTAGGCGGGCGTTTTTACCGCGTGGGGTGGGCGTTCGCGACGCCGTGGGGCGTCAGGTTTCTGCGAAATGAAGAGCAAGCAATTATTATAAGCGACTTCTACGCGTGGACGGCCCGCGGCGCGGCGACGGTCGACGTATTCGAGGTTGCGAGGCTTACGTTGGCGTTCGAGGGCGGCGTAAAATATCGTGAGGAGAGTTTCGACGAGCAAGATTACAATTTTAATATCGAGCTTATCAAATTCGAGGTCGACTTATAAAAATACCTTAAGCTTCGAAAAAGGCCGCCCCGGTGGGCGGCTCTAGCTTTAATTAATCTTTCGGTCAGCACGCGGGGTGATTTAATCTCTTTTTAATATAGCCCTCAAGGCCGAGACCAAGCCGGCGAGGGGTACTTCTTTTTGTTCTCGCGATGCGAGCTCCTTGACTTGGACGACGTTTCTCGCGACCTCGTCAGGCCCGACGACGACGACTAACGGTATACCCTTAGCGTCCGCGTAACTGAACTGTTTGGCGAGTTTGGCGGCGGGCTCGAGGTATACCTCGCACGTCGTGCCGGCGGCCCTTATTTCCGCGGCTACGTTCAAGGCGTCTTTCAACACGGTTTCGTCGTATACGGCGACGAGCACGTCCGCGGGTCCGCCTTCGCGTGCGGCGGCCTCGCGCGCCGTGAGGAGGGCCGTTATCCGCTCCAGGCCGAAAGACGTGCCGGTCGCGGGGAGGTCCGGGCCGCCCAGCTGCGCGATAAGACGGTCATAGCGGCCGCCCCCCGCCACCGAGCCGATGCCTCCCTCGGCGACGTACGCCTCGTAGATGGGGCCGGTGTAGTAGTCGAGGCCGCGTGCCATGTGCAAGTCGAAACTCAGGACGTCGTCGGGAACGCGGAAGTAATTTAGATATTCCGCGAGCTTCTGCATTTCGGATACGCCTTCGCGGCCCTCCTCGTAGTCGCCGGCGAAAGCCTGAGCCGCATTCAAATAATAATCTATACGGCCGCTGTTCTTCGGATCGAACAGGACGCCCATAATTTCCCCAGCCGCCGGTTCGGGTACGTCGCTCGCCGCCAGCTCGGCCTCGACGCCGTTTTTGCCCACTTTATCGAGTTTATCCATCGCACGAATCGCGGCAAACTTCAGTTCGGCTGGAACGGCGGCGTAATCCATAAAAGCCGATAAGATTTTGCGGTTATTCACGCTAACGCGGTAATTTTCGAAACCCAGCGCCGCAAGCGTTTCATGCATTACCGCAATCATCTCGGCGTCGGCCAGCATCGACGCGGTCCCGACGCAGTCGACGTCGCACTGGATGAATTCGCGAAAGCGGCCTCGCTGCGGCCGCTCGGCACGCCATACCGGTTGGATCTGGTAGCGCTTGAAGGGTTTGGGGATGTCTTGGTTCGCGGCCATGACGCGCGCCAGCGGGACGGTGAGGTCATAGCGCAGGCCGAGGTCGGCCTCGCCGCGTTCGCCGGCCTTACCGCGCTTCAGTATGCGGAAGATGAGGCGGTCCGCCTCGTCGCCGTACTTGCCGGTCAGGACGTCGAGGCGCTCGAGCGCGGGGGTCTCGAGCGGCGCGTAGCCGAAGCCCTCGAAGACCTCCTTGACGGTTGCGATAACGCGGTCGCGAGTCCGTAATTGCGCCGGTAGGTAGTCGCGCGTTCCTTTGGGCGGTTGGGGTTTCATTATTTATAAAGAGCCGGCGTTACGTAACGATAGATCGGTTTTATTCCAATTCGCCGACGACCTTCTCGGCGGCCGCGAGCACCTCGCCCGACTTCACGAGCTCCACCGTGCGGTTGATGTCGTATTGCGTCGGCCGGTCCTCCTCCATGAAGTCGACGTGTTCGCGGACGAGCTTGTATACCGCTTCCGCGGCCGGGCCGGCCTTGAGCGGCCGCCGGTGGTCCACCGCCTGGCACGCCGCGATAAGCTCGATGGCGGCGATGTACCAGGCGTTGCGCAATATCTGCTTCGTCTTGAGCGCCGTGTTCATGCCCATGGAGACGAAGTCCTCCTGGTCCGCGGCGGCGGGGATGGAGCCGATGGCCGCGGGATGGCAGAGGACCCGGTTCTCGTTGACGAGCATGCCCGCGGTGTACTGCGTGAGCATCAGGCCGCTGAACATACCGGCGCCGTGGATAAGGAACGCCGGGAGCCCCTCGCTCAGGTTGGGGTTCATCAGGCGGTTGAGGCGCCGCTCGGATAGGACGCATACCGTCGTCACGGCGGTGCCGACGAGCTCGAGGGCGAAAGCGAGCGGCGTCCCTTGGAAGTTGGCGCCCGTTAGTACGAGGTCGTCGTCGGGGAAGAAGAGCGGGTTGTCGCCGGCGCCGTTGAACTCGGTCTCGAACATCTGCTGCGCCCAATCGAAGGCGTCCTTCGCGGAGCCGACGACCTGGGGCGTGGAGCGGAGGCTGTACGCGTTCTGGACCTTCTTCTTGCCGATCTTCCCGGGCACCAGCATCTCGGAGCCGTCGATGAGGCGCCGGACGTTGCTCGCGCACTTGACGGCGCCCGGGTACCCGCGCGCCTTATGAAGGCGCTCGTCGAGGCACAGCGTGTTGACGTTGAGGACTTCGAACGTGATGCCGGCGACGACCTCTTGCGTCCTAACCCAGCGGTAGGCGTCGTGGATCTCGAGCGCGCCCATGCCGGCGATAACGTTGGAGCCGTTGATGGTGGCGAGGCCGTCGCGGGCCTCGAAGACGATGGTGGGAATGCCGGCGGCGTCCATGGCCTCTTTGCCGCCCATACGTTTGCCCTCGTAAAAAGCCTCGCCTTCGCCGAGGAGGACGAGCGCCACCTGGCTCATGGGCGAGAGGTCGCCCGAGGCGCCCACCGAGCCGTGCTGGAAGACGACGGGGGTTACGCCCTTGTTCAACATTTCCACGAGCGTTTCCACGACCACCGGCCTTAGGCCGGAGAAGCCTACGCAGTGGCAGTTGACGCGCGTCGCCATCGCGGCGCGGATGTCGTCGACGTCGCACGGCTCGCCGCAGCCCGCGGAGTGCGAGTAGACGAGGTAGCGCTGGAACTGTTGCGTTTGCTCGGGCGTGAGGACGACCTCGGATAGTTCGCCGATACCCGTGGTTACGCCGTACATGACCTCGCGCTTTTCCACTTTATCGTCCAGCATGGCCCGGCATTTTCGAATTCGCTCCCACGCGTCGTCGGTCACTTCGACCGGTTCGTCGTCGCGGGCGATCTTTACGAGGTTCTCGAGCGTGAGCGATTTTCCGTCGAGTTTAACCGCCATCGATAAGCCTCCTTGAACGGTCGTCGGGCCGCGGCGTTAACGCCCGTAGTAGGGGTTTCTCGTAAGCGCATGAAGAATTATTCACGTGCCTGCCAGCGGCAATTTTTACCGGCGTTCGCTCAAAGTCATTTCGGCACGGTTAAGATAAACTGAAGTTAATATTGTGTATACTAACACCTACGCGCACCCCAAGCAAGATTTTATTAAAACCCTGGCCCAATCGCCTCGGTCCTGTCCCGCGGCGGGGCAATAGGTTTTAACTTTTTTCCGATTATGTTATTATCGATTGCGGTTGATGGTGGAATTTTTGGGGTAGCTTCGCGCGTTTTCGGGGCGGAGGTGTGGGAGGGTCAAGCGAAAGGAGGTATTCATGGCGGTCGACCGAACGACGTTTGAACGGCGCATGTGGTCCGCGGTGCCTGAAATTAAGGTCCTTCTGAAGGAGGCGCCCACCTTTGAAGCCGCGCGCACCGCGATTTTCGATTATCTCGAAACTCGGAAGAGGGAAATCCGCGCCGAGGAAGTCGACATCCCGAGTTGGGAGTGGGAAGTCGTCGACGATTGTATAGACGTCCTGAAGAATATTTTTTCGGCTTATTATGAAAAGGCCGCGAGGTTTAGCGCCTTGCGGGCGCTTTGGCAATTGGCGCGCGGGAAGTATTCGGGGAAAAGGAAGCCGTTGTCGCCGGGGTTTTTCGAAGAGCTCCGCCACCTTTTCCTCGGCCTGGCCGGCAGGTCGCCCATCTACGAGGGGCTGGCGTTGCCGGCCTACGTCGACGTGCACGGCCGCGAGGCCGCGCTCGTGCGTTCGCGCAACCTCGACCAACTCGCGGCGCGATTGCAAGAAGGCCTCGCCCAGTACCCCTCCGGCCTCGACGAGGATTTGGTGAGGGAGCGGCGCCGCAACGCCGGGAGGATACAAAAACTTTTAGGCGCGACGGAGGACGAGTGGCACGATTGGCATTGGCAATTCGATAACGTCATAAAAAACGGTAAAACCCTACAGAAAATCGTCTCGCTCTCGCCCGAGGAGGCGAAGGCCGTCGACCTCGCGACGAGAAAGGGCGTCCCCTTCGGCATTACGCCTTATTACGCGTCGCTTATGCGCCGCCGCTTATCGCGGTCCCGCGTTCACGCCACCCGGGCGCAAGTGATTCCGCCGCTCGCGTACGTCCAAAAAATGGTCAAGTTTCGCGGCACCCGCGAGTTCGAATGCGACTTTATGCTCGAGCGCGATACGTCGCCCGTGGACCTCGTGACGAGGCGCTATCCCACCATCGCCATCCTGAAGCCGTACAGCGGCTGTTTCCAGGTTTGCGTCTACTGCCAGCGCAACTGGGAGATTACGGGAACGTTCGGCGGCGGGGCCGCAGCGCCCAAGAGAAAGCTCGACGCCGCGCTCGACTGGCTCGAGGCCACGCCCGCCGTCAACGAGGTCCTGGTTACCGGCGGGGACCCCCTCGCGCTCACGGACGAAGACATCGAGTACATAATGGACCGCCTGGCGGCGACGCCGTCCGTAGAACGGGTGCGGCTCGGGACGCGCGCGCTCGTCGTCGCGCCGATGAGGATTACGCAAGACCTCGCCGACCTCGTCGCCCGGTACAACGAGCCCGGCCGGCGCGAAGTTGTCGTCGTGACGCACTTCGAACATTCCGCGGAGGTAACGCCCGAGGCCGCGCGCGCCGTGCGGCGGCTGAGGGACAGGGGCATTTCCGTTTACAACCAGGCCGTCTTCACGTACGCCAACTGCCGCCGCTTCGAGATGTGCAAACTCAGGCTCGAGCTCCGGCGGGTCGGCGTCGACCCGTACTACCTCTTCAACGCCAAAGCGAAGGAGGAGCTGGACATCTACCGCGTGCCGCTGGCCCGTCTGCAACAAGAGCGCAAAGAGGAGGCGCGCCTCCAGTCCGGCGTCGTCCGGACCGACGCGCCCGTCTACAACATCCCCCGCCTCGGCAAACACAACGTCATCGCCTGGCAACACCACCGCGTCATCGCCGTTCTCCCGGACGGCCGCCGCGTGTACGAGTTCCAGCCTTGGGAGAAGAACATATCCCCGGCCGACGTCTTCGTCGAGGCCGACGTATCCATCTACGACTTCCTCGAGTACCTGAAGAGCCGCGGCGAGAAAGTGGACGAGTACAAGACGATCTGGTATTACTTTTAGGGTTACGCCCTTCGCGTCGGCCTTGGCGGCGTGGGTGTTGCGGTTGTGTTTAGTACGTCAGGTTGGACTAAACCGTTGTTTACGAATCAGATTTTGAGAGGCCGATGTTTACTTAAACACGCGTTATCGTAAACATAGTAACGCGCGTCGCCGCTTAAGAAGCCAAGGCCGCCTTATAAGTTCCGGTCGAACGCTTTTCGCGTTATTAACAATTTCTCTTGACAGAAGTTCCGCGCTATTTCAAAATGGCTCGCAAGGGAGAAGGTATACGTAGCCGGGCGCACTTAGCAAGGGGGTTGAGGGATGCCCGGGAAGAGGGAAACGAGTTTAATATGGAACGGCGCCGCGCGTTACGAAATACTGCCCAGGTTCGGCTAACCGCCGGCCTGGGTTTTTTTATTTAACGTTAACCCAAGGTAGCTCTTTGGAGAGCGCTCATTACGAAGCAGGAGGTCTAACGATGAAGACGGTTTTAATTATCTTAGAGGCGGCGGCGCTCGCGGCCGCGGCCTGGGCGTTACCGCCCCCGTATACGTACGTGGGTAAGTGGGGCTCGCTCGGCTCGGGCAACGGCCAATTTAGCTATCCCCGCGGCATCGCCGTCGTCTCGAACCGCAACATTTACGTAGTAGACTCGAATAACCACCGCATCCAATACTTCACCTTGAGCGGTTCGTTCCTCGGGAAGTGGGGCTCGCTCGGGACGGGCAACGGCCAATTTAGCTATCCCCGCGGCATCGCGGTCGTCTCGAACGGCAACATTTACGTAGTAGACTCGAATAACCACCGCATCCAAT
>WVWN01000004.1:0-176 GCA_011773985.1 Candidatus Zixiibacteriota bacterium
CCGCCGCCGTCGGTCTTGTCAAAGATAAAAGCCGTATCGTGTACGTGGGGATGTAACCTTTTATTGCTGGGTTTTATTATGTCGAAACCGTGACAACCGCGCATAAGAATATAGTTCGACGGAAACGTATAATATATTTTCGGAACTAATTTTAGCGGTCCACATTCTTTAACAGA
>WVWN01000004.1:207-7059 GCA_011773985.1 Candidatus Zixiibacteriota bacterium
CTCGGCGTACCCCAACCTATAGCTCCGGCGTTCGCGTCGGCGTAATAATCTACGTCGTCAACGGTAGGTACGTCGCCGACGCCGCCGCCGCCGCGGTTGTCGAAGTACGTAGGTTTGCTTCTTATCGAAATCCCCTTGTCGTGTAGCGTAAATAGGTTTGCGTTCGTGAGTTGAACTATTTTGGGTATGCTGGTCAAATCGATTTCGCCCTTGCATTTAAAGTGCGCCTCAACGTCTAAAAGGTTTTGGTGTCCCGTTTGACAAACGAAATATACCTTGTCGGCGGCGGCGGAATATTCGAGGTGTTGGACGACCCACTCCGTAGGGAACTGCAATTCCCCTTTGTCGCCGACGTATTTAAATTGTGTTATGTACGTCCATTTCCTTGTCGCAGGGTTGAATGAAACGAGCCAGGGACTTTCTCTCTTGCCGGCGGGGCCCCTCACGCCGACGTATAAAACGGAGCGCTTCGTATCCCAACATATTCCCGTCGTCTTGTTAGACAGGTCGAAGGCCGCGTCCGTCCGCGCGAGCTTTTTGTGCGGTATTTCATACGAGCTCCAGAAGTAGTCTTCGCTGCGGACGTTCGGGGATTCGACCTTCCAATCGTAGGTGCCCCCTTTCCCTTTCTTACGCGCCTCCTTCAAGAATTCCGGCAGCAGGTCCGTCACGTGCTTGTTACGGTATGCGCTCTTGGTCGCGGGGTCCTTGACGGCGTCGCCGTCCTCCCAGGCGCCGGGGGGCGACACGAACGTCAGCTTCAGTTTGTCCCAAGGGTAGGCGTCCACGCCCTCGGGGAGGTTCTGGAGCTGGCCGAACCAAACTAGCTGCTTCTGCCCTTTGTGAAAGATGTGGTAGGTGAATATTTTTATACGCAGCCGCTTCGGGTCGCTCAAGCCTTTCAAAAAATCGACCAGCTCGTCGGTGCGCGTCAGCTCGACGGTAACGTGGTCGATGGTCGAGATGGAGTACTTGTCGCTCTCGAGCTTTTCCTTGAGCGCCGGGAGGTTGTACGCCTCGTCATCGGGGACGTACCTCCACCAGTTATCGTTGCGGCGAAATACGACCTCCCACAGCGGCTTGACGTACCCCTGGCGCTCCCGGTACCCCGGCGGCCTGTACGGAAACGCTATCGTGCTCATTATTCCCCTTGTAAAAGCCTCCGCATATTAGTAACAGACGGCGCCCTATAATCAATATTCCAAAAGACTCTTTTGGCGTTCAAAACGGTTTAAACCGGCTCGCGGCCACGTACGGCGCCGCCCTGGGAGCGCGCAAATTATTTGACACCGGCTAGAGCGGGTGTTACCATCGCCGCCGAATATTCGCCGACGCCCTTGGGCGGTCGTTCGTCGTAATCCAACGAAACAAGGAGGAACGATGGAAGTCGCCATCTACCAGGTGGATGCCTTTACGGAGGAGGCGTTCGCGGGCAACCCGGCGGCGGTTTGTTTGCTCGAGGGCCCGGCCGACGACGCGTGGATGCAGAACGTAGGCCGCGAGATGGACCTCTCGGAGACCGCCTTCCTCTATCGCGTCGACGACGGCTTCGACCTGCGCTGGTTTACGCCGGCGGTGGAGGTGGAACTATGCGGCCACGCGACGTTGGCCTCCGCCCACGTCCTGTATACGGAGGGGTACCTCCCGGCTGACGAGGAGGCCCGATTCCATACCAAGAGCGGCCTCTTAACGGCGGAACGCTGCGGCGAGTGGCTCGAGCTCGACTTCCCGGCCTTACGAGTGGAACCGGCGGAGGCGCCAGCGGGGCTGGCCGCTGCGCTCGGCGTCGAGCCCGGATACGTCGGCAAGACGCGGTTCGACTACCTGGTCGAGGTGGGCGCCGCAGATACGGTAAAGGATATGAAACCCGATATCGGCGGCCTACGCGCTATTCAGGTCCGCGGCGTGATGGTCACCGCGCGCGGGGCCTCGGGCGAATACGACTTCGTCTCGCGCTTCTTCGCGCCGGGGGCCGGCATCGACGAGGACCCGGTGACCGGCTCGGCCCACTGCGCGCTCGGGCCCTACTGGGGCGCGAAGTTGGGCAAGGAAGAGATGGTGGCTTACCAAGCCTCGGCGCGGGGAGGGGTCGTACGCGTGTGGCTCGCGGGCGACCGCGTGCGCCTGGGCGGCAAGGCGGTTACGGTACTCAGAGGAAAGCTACTCGCGTAAGGTAACCGGAAAGGGTGTTACGGCGCCGAAAAGAATATTTTACACAGAGAGCCTTAAAATCGGCGCGAGGAACGAACGCCGCGACGCGCTCGAGGAAAGTCGAAGAGAAAGCCGTTTAATTGACGAAGACGTTGATTAATGTTAATATGGGGAAAAGCATGAATCTCCCCATTAATAATAATTCGAGGAGATAAGAGAAATGGAAAAAACCGCAATAGTCGCCGCCGCGCTAGCGCTGACTTTCGCTATCTGCGCGGAGGCTTATTTAGGACAGGTGCAGGCATCTTTCCGGTCGCCGGCGGGCACAGATACGCGGGGCCTGGCCCGCGCCGCCGATTACCTATACGTATTAGACGGGAACGACCGGGGCATCGTTTATCGTTTACACCCTATCAGCGGCTCGGTATACAATTGGTACGTTTTGTCGTGGCCCGGCGCCAACAGCGGCCTCGCGTTCTCGGCGCCTTCGTACCTCTGGGTCGGCTGCCTGAGTAACGACGTGGTTTACCGGACGGCCGCTTTTACCGGCAGTATCCATTCGGCGTGGAACGCCGCGCACGACCCGTACGGCTGCGCGCCGCGGTGCGCCGGCGACGGCGGCTCGGGGACGACCCACCTCTTCACTACCGACGACGACCCCGACTACTTGTTCACCCATCGCCTGGGGGACGGCAGCGTCGTAAACTCCTTTCCGCTCGGCACCGCCTCCAACTATGATTGCGCGTTCGATTGGCGTAACAACCTCTTGTGGCGGGGTAGCGGGAACTACGTATACGCTCATACGCCCGCCGGTTCGATCGTGGCGTCCTTCCCGTCGCCCGCCGGGTCGCCGCGGGGACTGGCATATAACAACGCCCGCCTGTGGATCGCATGCACAGCCGACAGCCACATCTATCGCGTCCACTGCCCGAAGGACTTCTTCGCCGTGGAGCCAGCGTCGGTAGGCCGGGTGAAGGCGTTATTCCGCTGAGCGAAGCACTCCCCTCGTAAGTAAAGGAGCCGGAGTGCTCCCTTTTCTTTCGCTTCGGCGTTGTCGGCCGCGGAAAAGCTTACCCAAGGCCCCCAACATCCCCCGAAGAAAAAACCGGAGGCCTAAGCCTCCGGATGGTTGAGGAAAAGGGCCTGGACTACCCCTCAAGCTGCGATAGGCTCGCCTCGCCGGCTCGAGCCCTATAGGCCGTCTGGATGTCGGCGTCGACGCCGGGGGCCACGCTCACCTCGACGTTTACGTTGGGAGGGGCGACGTTCACGTTCGCTAAGCCGAAGTCGCCCGGGCCGAAGCCGTAGCCGGGCCGGCCGCCGCGGAGCAGCGCGCGCATCCGTTCCTGCGTTACGATAAACTCCGGCTCACGCTCCCCCACCAGCGCCAGCGTGGGGCCTCGGACCAGGCCTTCCCGCTGGAACAGGCCGCCGAAAAAACTGCTAAGAAGCGGCCCAATCCCCGGGATCAAGCTCAGCGCTGACTGCAACGCCATGTTAATTGCCGACATCGCTGTCGTAGTCGCGAGCTCCACGCCCATATTTTCCAGCGCACCCTTCACGTCGCCGGACTTGAGGCCTTGGACGAGGCCGCGGCTTATCATGTTAGACACGCGCCCTATCGCCGCCTCGGCTTTCTTGTCTTCTTCCGTTTCCTCACCCTTCGCGGGTTCCTCTTTGAGCTTGTTCAGCTCGTCGGAAAGGCCGGAGACGCCGTCGCCGAATTGCGAGACGGCCTCGTTCGCCTCCTCGACCCCCTCGATCTTTACCTCGCAGATTATCCTGTTCTCTTCTTCCATAGTTAACCCCCAAGGTGTTTCGGCACCTTATCGTAAAAAACGTTCGATTTTAAGGGATAACCCTCTGTCTAAAGGTAAAACGATAAGAAGGCCTGGATTTAAAATGGGGTTTATTCTACGGCGACTAATGAATAAACGGGGGGGTTTTTACAACCCGGCGCTTTTTCTGACGAAAGCGCGAAAATCTTCGTAGGTTTCCCGCGATCCACAGGCTGAACGACAATCTTCGGGCCGGACTCCTCGCCCTCTAAACATGAATAATAAACGAGCGCGTCCGCCTTCGGCGAGTAAAATATCTCTCGGTTAATAGCCCATTGGACTAAAACAACCCTGTAATAATCCCGTCCGTTAGGGTCCCGTACGTAAACTATATAGTACTCCCCTCTCGAGGGGATACCGTCGTATTGTTTCACGACCGAAAAGTAAACCGGCGCGGCAGATTTGTCGTAACCTGCGCCGGTGACGGTACTAGTAAACCATGATTCCCCATTTTTCAACAGGAAACCGAGGTCGTGGAATTCCCTATCAGCTTTTCCAATATAACCGAAAAAACCGGACGATTTTTCTTCGACAGGGTCGTAATCGATATACCTCGCGTAGGGTTCACCCTCAAACGAACCCCCGGTTAACAATACGGAGTTATCAAACTCCGCGTACTTTTCGCCGCGCCGCGCATCGGGGTCGTACAAATAAACTGAGGTCTTATACTTATAATGCTTGTCTTCCGAAAATAGTCTATCTCTAATCACGTAGAAAACGTTTTCCCCTTCGTCGTAAACGGCGGCCAAACCCATATCGGGGTCCCTATCCCACTTGAAAATTAATTCCCGGTGACCACCGAAGTCAAGGCGGCAAATCGCCGCGTAAGAGTCCTTATCTTTATAACCACCAAAGTATTCGACGAAAATCAAAGTATTCCAATCGGGTGCGAAACCTAACAACAACCAAACCGCGGCGCCGCTACTCTTTTCAAGAGCGTATAAACGCGTTTCTTCGCCCGTAGCCAGGTCCTTAGCGTACGTTACCACATTATAGTCATCCCATTTCCTGTATATGACCCGGCCCGCCTCCGTGGGGTTTAGAAAACCCGCCGACGCCACTACCCCGGCTACCATAATTAAACCAATAACCCGTAACGGAACCACCGCCAAACCTCCTTTTTGAACCAAACGGGCTTCACTACTTAACCTCGAGTATCCCTAGAAACCCCGCTATCGCCTGGATCGTTCCATGATACTCTGACCAATCTTTCATGATAATATTCCCTTCCGCATCCTTTTCCGGTTCGCCGAACTCTATTTTACCCGGGCAACAATGAACATTACCGCTGCCTACGGCTTTTTCAAACAACGCCTTCATACTTCCGGTACACGAGAAACAAGCGGCCAATACGATCTTTACGTCCTCTACGAAACCTTTAACCGTCTCCCCTTCTTGCTTTATAGGCCACCATCGCCTAGCTACGCCCTTCTCTTCGCTTTCCATCTCTTCGAAAACGTCTTCCTTCCACCAATGGGAACCCGGTTCCGGAAAACCGCTATAGCCGGTATCCGTTCTAAAAGTAACACCGCCAGGTATATTTTTTTCCGGGTTGTAAGGCGCGCCGTGGCCTACGAAATGGATCTGGTCGTACTTATGCCCTTCCCCCTTCTCAAATTTTAATAACCCTAAAACCTCATCCAAAGTCAAAATAGTGCGTTCTTTGTAGTAGTATTCATGTTTACCTTCTTTACCACCAACCTTCCGCCGTAGTTTAACCCCGCCACTTGGCGTAAAAACACCTTCGTTCGCGTCGTAACCCGCGCCGACGACTTTTATTGCGTCTTCCCCATACGTATTTTGTAGCAACACTACGTAACCTTTTATAGCCTCCTCAAGGTCTTCGATAGGCAAGCCCTCGGGTGTAGTACCCTCGTACCACGTAGAAACTACGACGACGAGAATTTCAATCCCCTCAAGTCTTGGGTATTTTTTACCGCCGGCCCGCGAAGTACTTTTAACGGTTACTTCTTCTTCGTAGGTTATTGTCAAAAATATCCGGCCCCTTCCAAGCACCCGTTACTATTATAACGGCATTTTTACCGGCGGTCAAATACGGCCCCCCGGTACGATTCAGGGGTGATTAACGTTAGCGATAACTCCGCGGCCTTAGTCCTCGTCGTCGCCGAACGGAAAACCGTGGCTCGAGCCTACGTCCAACCCGAATTTGCTGAACGCGCTTTTACCCAAATCGAAATTCCCGACCGTAGGCTTAGGCATCGTCGTCGCTACCGGCAGCGACAACTTTATTTTATTAACGGTGACGTCGCGCTTAAAGTCGTCCCACTCGCGCCAGTAGACCTGTACGGCGCTCCGCCCCTCGCGCGTCCACCCCTCGCCGCCGTAAACGGAATTCAGGCAATGGTATAACGTAAGGGCCAAACATACGCGCCAGACGTACTTGTCGGCGCCGGGGTCCGTCAACTCGTACTTATCCCGAAGTACGGCTTCTACTTCGGCCTCGGCACGGTCCCTATTAGCTGTAACCCTCGCGTCCGAGCATAGTTCCGCCGTTAATAACGGATATTCGGTCCGGACATCATTCACAGCTACTGCCGTAGTCCACGCCATGGTTTTACCTCCCGTATCGTAACAATTATGAACTTAGCTTCTTCGGGTTTGCCTTCGTTTAACGCGCGGATCGCCTCGTCGGCGCCCTCCACGGTTACCTCGTAAACGACCTGCTCTACTTCGTCCGCCATTTCTTACGTTCCTCCTCACCGGCGGCTTCAGCCTCTCGTGCCGAATTAACCAGGCACTCCACGACGCCGTAGAACTTAGCCGCGTTCCACGCCAGCACGGCCTCCGGCGGAACGTGGAAACGAGCGGCGACCTCCACGGCAAGCTCGGCTAAGCCGCAGTA
>WVWN01000001.1:0-6952 GCA_011773985.1 Candidatus Zixiibacteriota bacterium
AAAACGCCTTTTACCGTGGGGCGCCGGGCAAAATTTACGTCGCGACGAATTACGCCACTTTTAAAAGGACGAGCGACGGCGGCGTTACCTGGGATACTATTAACGGCAAAGGAACGGACTGGATATCATCGTCGTTTTGGTTCGACGATAGCGTCGGGTTTATCGCCGGTAAAAATAATCGCATCGCCAAAACGACGGACGGAGGCGAGGACTGGGAAGCTTATGACTTCGGTTCGCCCCAAAATTATACCTACATACCGGAGGATATTTGTTTTGTTAACGCCGACGTGGGGTGGTTATGCGGAGTTACAAAGCACGTAGTTAAGGGTTTTATATTAAAGTCCACCGACGGCGGCCGCAGTTGGGTAGGACAACCGACGCCCCAAGATCGCCCTTTAGTGATCCGGTTTTACGACTCGGACCACGGTTGGGTCTCGGACGGATCAACGGTCCATTATACGCGCGACGGCGGTTCGACTTGGGAGCTTTGCAATGCCCCCGCGGGCGCGGTAGATCTGGTTGCGATTGGGGCTTATAAAGCCTGGGCGGTTTGTGGTTCGAATTACTTGCTCCGAACGGGGGACGGCTTAAATTGGACCTACGTAAATCCAGGAGTTCCTGGGTCTTTTGGGAGGATCGAGTTCCCGGACGCCGTGCACGGCTACGCCGCCGGAACGAAGCTAATAGCAACGGACGACGGCGGCGTTAATTGGCGGGAAGTTGCGGGGGCGCCGGTTATGCCTTTTTACGACCTTATGTCGTTTGCTGATAAGGACCGCGGCATAATCGGCGATTACGAGGCGAAACACTTATACCGTACCGACGACGGCGGCGTGAGCTTCGTTAGTATTATCGAGAACGTCGATTTCGAGGCGGAGAACGTCATCGGCGAGCGCCGGGGCGACGTGGCGCCGGACGAGATCGTTATAATCGGGGGCCATTTCGACTCGGCCACGGATAATCACCCTTGCCCCTCCCCGGGCGCCGAGGATAACGCCTCCGGGACGGCCTGCGCCATGGCCGCCGCGCGCGCTTTTAAAAGCCTACCGTTCAAGCGGACCGTACGTTACATCGCTTTCGGCGGCGAGGAGGACGGTCTTTTGGGCAGTAGAGCGTATGCCGAATACTGCGCAAGTAAAGGCGAAATAATTATCGCGATGCTCAATGCCGACATGGTTTGTTACGACGAGGATTTCGGCACGCGAGACGATTACAGCGTAGGTCGCGGGAATTATAAATGGCTATTCGATTACCTCGAAGGTGTCGGTGGCCTTTACGGCAACCGGTTAAACTACGACGATTTCGGCGGCGTAAGCGACGACCAGTCGTTCCGAAATGTCGGTTACGCGGCGATTGGTGCTATCGAGGGCGGTAAAGGCCCCGGCGGTATAATGGAATATCCTTACTACCACACGACTGAAGACACCCTCGACAAGTTGCACCCGGCCTTGGGCGTACGCTTCGTCCGTGATTACGCGGCTATGTTCGCGCATCTAGCGGGGATAAGCGACGTAGGCGTGAACGACCCGCGGAAACCCGGCGCGGCCGCGGTTCCCTTCACCCGGCCCTTCGCCGTGTACCCGAACCCTTATTGTTACGCGACGTCCACAGGCGGCGTCAACTTCGTCGGCATTAGAGCGCCGGCGACGGTGGAGATATACGACCTCGCCGGGCGGCGGGTCGCTCGAGAGCAAGTAGCCGTCGGATGCGACGAGTGCGTATGGCGGCCCGCTACGCCGGAAGGTGAAGTGCTCGCGCCCGGCTTTTATATCTACCGCGTCGAGGGGCGGGACCAGAAGAAGGCTGGGAAGGTCGTCGTCGTTAAATAGTAGAGTTCTTCGGCCATTTTAGTCCGAACGGACCGTCGCGCGCGGTCCCCGTTTTTTTATTTCCCCTTGACGGGCGCCGCCAGATGTTGTTTAATATTGGGCGAAGGTAAGCAGATATGAGGACGAAGATAGTTGCGGCCGTCGCCGCCGTCCTATCCGTCGCGGCGGCCTTTTCTTTACCTGCTGAGCTCGTCGTGATTTCTACTAAGGAAGTTAAACCCGACGAGGCCGCGGGGCTGTATTATCTAGGGCGATACGGCGCCGGCTTTTTGTATAACGGCTCGAGCGCCGCGGTGGGGCGCGTGGCGCCGTACCGGCTGCTCGACCGGGAAGCGCAGACGAGGGATTACTACGTCGTCTGGGCGCCGGAATGGGTGAAGGTTAAGGCCGCGGCCTTCGCGCATTTGGGTACGGCTATTAGGCTCTCGGAATATGAAATACTGGTAGGCCTCGAGCGGGGCCTGGGCCCGGGCGCCCTGCGCGCCGTCGAGCATAGAATAGAGTTGATAAAACTCGAGCCGGTAACGCCGGTCGATTGGCGCTTCGACGGCGAGGAGCCGCCGGCCAGCGCGGACCCGCGGATCCGCTCGGCGATAGCCGTGATTAACGCGGACAGCTACGCCGGGTATATTAAGACGCTGCAGGATTTCAAAAGCCGCTTTACGGATTCTTTCGGTTACGACGGCGCCCGGCAATATATGTTTAATTTTTTCGGCGTGCAAAATTTGGAAACTTCCTATTTCCCTTTCAAGTTCGGTAATTTCATCAGGGTGCATTATCCGGACCCGCGGGGATGTATGTTCGTCGACTCCTCGTACCATATTATTAAAAAGAGTACGGATTACGGCGCGACGTGGTTCACGATTGCCCCAGAGGGAATAGACGACGTCGCCCGTTCGTACTGGCTCGACGGCGAGACGGGTTTCGTCGCCGGTTTCAACAGCGTACTCGCCCGGAGCACGGATGGCGGGTACACCTGGATGACGTCCCGCGTCGGCCGGGACCCTTCCCTGAGTTATCGGCCCGCGGCTATGTGCTTTGCGACCGCGGACTTGGGCTGGCTCGGCGGCACGACGTATAAAAAGGGGTCCCCCTACGGCGAGTTCTTCGTCAAGACGGTTGACGGAGGCCGCACGTGGGTCAACCAGCAAACGCCGAGCGGTTTTCGCGTGCGGTGGGTCGACGTCGTCGGCCCGAAGCACGGGTGGGCCGGCGGCCCGGACGGCGTGGTATATACGAACGACGGCGGCTCGAGTTGGCGGACGAGTTACGTCCCTTCGTGGCTGTGGGATTTCGCCGCGGCGTCGCCGAACCAGGCGTGGGCGACGGCCGCCGACGGCCGCATATACAGGACGTCGGACGGCGTCAATTGGAAGCGCATCGACCCGGGCGTGTCCGGGGCTTTTTGGCAGATAGATTTTGCGGACCCTTCGCACGGCTGGGCGATGGGCGAAAAGTTCGTCCGCACCGTCGATGGCGGCTCGAGCTGGCGCGAGTTGCCCCGGCCGCCGGTGACCGGGTGCAACGTACTCTCTTTTGCCGACCGCGACCACGGCGTCGTCGGGTATACGATGGGCCAACAGCTCTGCCGGACCGGCGACGGCGGCGCGACCTTCGTGGACGTAGCCGCGAACGTAGACCTGTACGCGGAGAACGTAATCGGCCAGCGTCGCGGCGTCGAGACGCCGGACGAGGTAGTCATCATCGGCGGCCATTTCGACTCGACTTCCGAACGTCCTCTCACGGACGCGCCCGGGGCCGAGGATAACGCTTCCGGGACGGCTTGCGCCCTCGCGGCCGCGGCCGCGTTCAGGAATTTTTCCTTTCGGCGGACCGTCAGGTACGTCGCCTTCGGCGGCGAGGAGGAGGGCCTGTTGGGCAGCGGCGCGTACGCCGAATATTGCGCCCGGAGGGGCGAGAAGATAATCGCGTTTCTCAACGCCGACATGGTGAGCTACGACGAGGAGGGCGGCCTGCGCGACGACTACGCCGTGGCCTACGGCAATTATAGATGGCTTTTCGATTACCTTAAACGAGTCAGTTCTTTGTACGGCGGGGGGTTGATATGCGAACGGTACGAGTTCAAGGGGAGCGACCACGGCCCGTTCTGGGACCGCGGTTATGCGGCGCTGGGGGCGATTCACGGCCGCGTGGATACAACGAATAGGCGCGGTTACGTATGGTATCACACTACCGAGGACACGCTCGATAAGCTGTGCCCGGCCTTGGGCGCGCGCTGCGCCCGCGACCTTGCGGCGACGCTGGCCCACCTGGCGGGCGTGGCCGGGACCTTCCCCGAGCCGCCGCCGCCGGGCGTCGCTACGGTCCCGTTCTCCCGGCCCTTCGCCGTCTATCCGAACCCTTATTGTTATGCGACGTCTGCGGGCGGCGTCAACTTCGTCGGCATTAAGTCGCCGGCGACGGTTGAGATATACGACCTCGCCGGCCGGCGCGTCGCGCGGGAGCAAGTGGCCGTCGGTTGCGACGAGTGCGTGTGGCGACCTGCTGCGCCGGAGGGTGAAACGCTCGCCCCCGGCGTCTACGTCTACCGCGTCGAGGGGCGGGGGCAGAGGGAGGCCGGGAAGGTGGTCGTCGTGAAATAGGGAAAAGGCTTTGGTGTGTAGTACGGGCAAAAGGCCCGCGCCGCGCGCGCGGGCGTTTTTTACAACTTGACTATTTGGGCCGGATGTCGTTAAATATAATTACAAGGAGGCGGCGGGAATGAAGAAGACGATAATAACGGCCGTCGCGGGTGTTGGTTTCGCCGCGGCGGCTTTCGCGCTGCCCGGCGACCTCGTCGTCGTTTCCGATAAGGAAGTTCGGCCCGACGAGGCGGCGGGGCTTTATTATTTGGGCTCGTGCGGCGCGGGGTATTTGTATAACGGCTCGAGCGCGGCGCTGGCGCGCGTGGCGCCGTACCGGTTGCTCGACCGCGAGGCGCGAACGAAGGATTACTACATCGTCTGGGCGCCGGAATGGGTTGGCGCGACGCCGGCGGCGTTCGAGCACTTGGGTACGGCGGTTCGGCTCTCGGAATATGAAATCCTCGTGGGCCTCGAGCGGGGCCTGGGCCCGGGCGCGCTCCGGGCCGTCGAGCATAGAATAGAGTTGATAAAGCTAGAGCCGGTAACGCCGGTGGAGTGGCGCTACGACGGCGAGGCGCCGCCCGAGAAGAAGGACCCGGCGATCGAGGGCGCTATTAACACGATAACGGCGGAAGAGTACGCCTCGTACATTAAACAACTACAAGATTTTAAGACGCGCGCCGTGGAAACCGCGGGCGCCGACGCGGCCCGCGATTATATCCGCAACTTCTTCGCCCTCCAAAATCTGGAAGCGTCGTTTTTCCCTTTCGATTGTGCCGAGATCGAGAACGCCCAATTCGCGGACAGGGGCGGCTTTATATATGTCGATACCGACGTATATGTTTTCAAAAGGACGCGGGACGCCGGCGCTTCGTGGGATTCTTTTTACGGGGCGCGGACCGATTCGCTCGATAACTCGTTTTGGGTAAACGGGCGGGTCGGTTTTATTTACCGCGACGATTATGTCAAGAAGATCGCCAAGACCTCGGATGGTGGTTATACGTGGACGATTTATAAAATCGCGCCGGCGGAACCGGGCGCCCAGTTCGGAATCTACGACTTATTTTTCGCCTCGGCGAACGTAGGTTGGTTCGGCGGGGGGAAAACCGTACCGGGGCGGCGGCACGAGCTAATCTTCCTTAAGACGACGGACGGGGGCAAGACGTGGCGCCCGCAACATGTCGGCGAGGATTTCCCGGTGCGTGTGATACGCGCGTACGACGAGAATCGCCTTTGGGCGACGGACTATTACCTCGTTTACTATTCCCGCGACGGCGGCAATAGTTGGCGGTTGTGCTCGACGCCCGCGTACCCGAACCCGATAAACGACATAGCGCCCGTTTCTGGGGCCGAGGCGTGGGCCGCCGTCGGCGACTCGAGACTGATCCGCACGAAGAACGGTACGGACTGGTATTACGTCGACCCGGGGCACGGGGGGCACTTGACGCAAATCGAGTTCCCGAACCGTGCCCACGGCTTCGCCGCCGGAGACCGTTTAATCGCCACCTCGGACGGCGGCAGTACGTGGCGTTCATTACGTAAGCCCGGCGAGGGATTCTGCGACGTTTTATCTTTCGCCGACGCGGCGCACGGCCTTTTGGGCGCCAAGGCCGAACGCGAGTTATTCGTAACGGCGGACGGCGGCAAGAGTTTCCGCGACGTCGTTGGGAATATAGGGTTGGCCTCCGAAAACGTTATCGGCGAGAGGCGCGGCTGCGAAAGGCCGGACGAAATCGTACTCATCGGCGGCCATTTCGATTCCATCGCGTGGCCCCATTGCCCTTCGGATTGCCCGGGGGCCGACGATAACGCCTCCGGGACGGCGTGCGCTATGGCCGCGGCGCGGGCGTTTCGAAATATGTCCTTTAAAAGGACCGTGCGTTATATCGCCTTCGGCGCCGAGGAGCAAGGCCTATTCGGCAGCAAGGCGTACGCCGATTATTGTGCCCGTAAAGGCGAGAAGATCGTCGCGGTACTAAACGCCGACATGGTTTGCTACGACGAGGAGGGCGGCGCGCGAGACGACTTCACCGCCGGCGCAGGGGCGGCCTCGCGGTGGTTATTCGATTACTTGGAGGGGGTAGGCCGGCTGTACGGTAACCGCCTCATATATGATTATTACGACAGGGGGATTAGCGACGGTCGGTCTTTCGCCGACGCGGGGTACGAGGCGATCGGCGTTATCGAAGGGGAGGTTGGCGTGGGCGGCATTACGCGTTATCCTTACTGCCACACCGCGGAAGATACCCTCGACAAGCTCCATCCGGCGTTGGGCGTCCGCTTCGTCCGCGACTACGCCGCGACGCTGGCCCACCTCGCCGGCGTCGGCCCGTTCCTCTTCGAACCTCCGCCGCCGGGGATGGCCGCGGTCCCCTTCGTCCGACCCTTCGCCGTTTACCCGAATCCGTATTGCTACGCGACATCCGCGGGCGGCGTCAACTTCGTCGGCGTTAAGGCACCCGCGACGGTTGAGATATACGACCTCGCCGGCCGGCGCGTCGCTCGAGAGCAGGTAGCCGCCGGTTGTGACGAGTGCGT
>WVWN01000001.1:6982-28045 GCA_011773985.1 Candidatus Zixiibacteriota bacterium
CGCGAACAGAGAGAGGCCGGAAAAATAGTCGTCGCGAAATAAGGGTCCCGCTTCGCGCGATGTCCGGCCAGGTCGCCTGCCTAACGCGGCGGCCGGCCGTATTTTCGTTAAAATTAATATATAATTACGCGCCCGAAGAAGGACGACCTTCGACGCGCCGTCGCTTCTTCGTAATTTATTTTCGGCCCGCGCACGTTCTTTTCTCGCCCTGCCATTTGCTATTTACGATAAGTTTGGTATAATCGTATTGTGTTGCGGGAGCTTATGCGCATGGTTTTAAAGGTTAAATATTTAAAGGCCGCGGCCTTTTCATACTTTTTAATTGGCCCTTTGCCGCCGGCTTTATGCGGGGAGCCGCCGCCCTCGGGCCGCGATTCATCTATCGTCGCGGCTTTGGACGGTATTACGGAAGACCTTGTCGCGGGCCATATCCAATACTTACAAGATCTCAAAAGCCGGTATTCCTATATGCCCGGAAGCGAGGAGGCGCGCGATTACGCCCGGCAAATCCTCGCCGGCCTCGGCTACTCGACGCGTTTGCACGAATTCAGGGGCGTACGCCTTGAGCGAAGCTATTGGGGCGATGCGGACAAAACGGCCTGGGTCTTTACCGCCGGGAGCACATTTTACAATTCCGCGGACGGCGGCGCTTCCTGGCAGCGCCAATTCCCGTTCGCGCCGGGCCGCCTTTACGACGCTCATTTCGTCGACGCCGCGGTGGGTTACGCCGCGTCGGCCGAGAGCACGGTGGCCAAGACCGAGGACGGAGGGCGAACCTGGCGAAACATCCGCGTAGACGAGGGCGCGGCCGATATCCTCAGGTCCGTATTTTTCGTTAACCGCGACGTAGGTTGGACCGCGTGTAACCACGAGTCTTCGCCGCGAATCTACTACACGGACGACGGCGGCGGGAGTTGGGTGGTGCAGCCGTTGCCCAATTTCGGTTGCCCCCGTATAATCGCTTTCGGCGACCTCGAGAGGGGTTGGGCCGTGCCGAGCTGGTACGACGACGGCGTTGTCTATCGGACCGAAGATGGGGGCGCGCATTGGGCCGTGCAAGGCTTCCCCGTCCCCCCGGTGGACGTCAGGTCGTTCGTCGCTATCGACGGCGACGTCGCTTGGGCCGCGTACGGGGGCCCGAGGCTCCTGTACACGAACGACGGCGGCAAGAATTGGTCGTACGTGGGTACGGGCTCGGCGGCCGTTTTGACGACGGTCTCTTTCCCGAACGCCGCTACCGGGTTCGCCGCGGGCAAAGGCGTAATTTATAAAACGGAAGACGGCGGCCGAACGTGGTTTCCGATACCGGGCGCGCCGGAGATATTTTGGGGTGACGCGGCCTTCGGCCACGCCGAGCACGGCCTCTTGACCGACCTCTTCGGCCGGGAGATATATTTGACTCGCGACGGCGGCGCGAGTTTCGAAAAGATCAACCTGCGTTTGGGCATGTTCTGGAAGAACGTCGTGGCGGAGCGCCGCGGTTCGGTCGCCGACGACGAAATTATTATACTCGGTGCTCACTACGATTCCGCCTCCCCCCGGCCGGCCGACGGCGCGCCCGGCGCGGACGCTAACGCCTCGGGGGTGAGCTGCGTTCTTGCCGCGGCGACCGCCTTCCGCGACCTGGGCGTGGGCCGGACGCTGCGTTTCGTGCTCTTCGGCGGCGGCGAGCAGAGCTACGAGGGCAGCCGCGCGTACGTGGAGGAATGTTCGGTTCAGGACGAGAAGGTCCTCGCGGCCATCGTTCTCGATATGGTCGCGTACGACGAGGACCGGGGCTCGCGCGACGATGCGATAATCAAAGTGGACGCCCCTTCCATTTGGCTCGGCGACTACGTCGCCGCGGTCGAGAATCTCTATGGGCTCGGGTTGATGTTCGACTACGAAATCTACGGCGGCCCGGGTGACCATTGTTCTTTTTGGGAAGCGGACTACGAGGCGGTAGGCGTTTTCGAGGGCGGCCCCGGCCCCAAACCCGACTTGGTTTACCCGTATTATCATACGTCGGACGACACTTTAGACAAACTAACCTTACCCCTCGCGACGCGCGTGGCCAAAGCCGCCGCCGCGGCCGCAGCCCATCTCGCGCGCTCGGAGTATATCGGCGTGCGAGACCCCGCGGTCGCGGCGAAGGGCGTGCCGCGGCCCCGTCCGCCTTTCCGCGTATTTCCCAACCCTTATAATTACGGCTCGGCCGCCGGCGTAACTTTCGACGGCATTTCGTCGCCCGCGACTTTGACCGTTTTCGACGCCTCCGGGCGAAAAGTTGCCCACGGCGACGTGGCCGCCGGCCGCGAAAATTTCGTGTGGCGGCCCGGTCACGACGGAAGGCCCTTGGCGCCGGGGCTTTACATATATCGCGTTGCGGGGAACGACCAGCTCGAGGCCGGGAAGCTGGTTATTATCGACCGGTAAATTCCCCCCCGGCGGTCGGTAAGTTTAGCTCATTCGATGCTATATAGAATCAACCCGTTAATCCTCGCCCACTCGGCTCGCGGCGACGTTCTCGCACGGGGCAGGTGGGAATCGAGAAAGCCGTTTTTTTCCTTGCCATTTACCGCGGCGTCTTTTAGTATCATTTGCGTTCGAAGTCGGCCGGATGTTAAGGGGCCCGCTTTTCGGAGAACGTTATGAGAACCATTTTAATCGCAATTATCGCCCTCGCGGCCGTCGTGCCCGCGCGCGCCTTCGACGGCATGACGCCTCAGCTCGCCGACCGCCTTCAAACCCTCGGGCCGGGCGAGCTGGTTCGGGTCAACGTAATGATGAGGGAACGGTACGACCCGGAGGTTATGGCTTCGATGGCGCGAGGTATTTCGCGCGCGGAACGTCGGGCGGTCGTCGTAAGTGAGCTGCGGCGGTTCGCGGGTGATACGCAGCGAAGCGTTTTAGATTTACTCGCGGAAGCCGAGCGGGCGGGCCGCGCGCGCGACGTGCGCGTGATGTGGCTCGTGAACGGCATAAACGCCTGGGTGGACGCCGAGACCGCCCGGCGCCTCGCCGCGCGGCGCGACGTCCGCAGCGTCGACTGGGACGAGGAGATCCCGCTCGACCAGGTTCTGGAATTCGAGGCCGCGGCGGCGGACGCTCCTCGCGACGAGATAGCTTGGGGCGTCGCCAAAGTTCGCGCCCCCGACGTTTGGACGATGGGCTACCGCGGCGAAGGGGTTACGGTCGCGGTCTTCGATACGGGGTGCAATTACAACCACCTCGACCTCCGCGACCACATGTGGGAGGGCGGCTCGAGTTTCCCGAAGCACGGTTGGAACTTCGCCGACAACAACGAAGAGACCATGGATTACAACGGCCACGGCACCCACGTGTGCGGCATCGTGGCCTCCGACGGCACGGCCGGGACTCAAGCCGGCGTCGCGCCCGACGCGACGATTATGATCTGTAAAATAAGCGGCGTCGAGTCCACCGCGTGGGAGGCCTGGCAGTGGGCTATCGGCCAGGGCGCGGACCTCGGAACGCTCTCCTTCGGCTGGCGCGTTTATAACAATCCGGACTACGCAACGTGGCGCTACGCCTCCGAGATCCAGCTCAGCGCCGGCTTCATCCAGTTTAAATCGGCCGGGAACTACCGCCGTTCCGTCAATACCACGGACCCTCTCCCCTGGAACGTCTCGGCCCCCGGCAACTGTCCGCCGCCGTGGCTCCACCCGGACCAGAAGTTGAAGGGCGGCCTGGCCTCGATGATGGCCGTGGGCGCGACGACGCAGGAAGACGTTTATGCCTATTTCTCCAGTATGGGCCCGAGCAGTTGGGAGACCATCGACCCGTGGCGTGACTACCCTTACGAGAACGGCGCCAAGATGGGCCTTCTGAAGCCGGACGTCGCCGCCCCCGGGAACCAGATTAAATCCTGCCGGCACAACGACAACTCGGGGTATAGGGATATGTCCGGGACGTCGATGGCGGCGCCCCACGCCGCGGGTTGCGCCGCGCTGCTTTTGGACGTCGACGAGAACCTCACCCCCAAGGATTTATCGGAGATATTACAAACGACCGCGCTGGACCTGGGCCCTCCCGGCAAGGACAACGACTACGGCGCCGGCCGGCTCGACGTCTACGAGGCCGTTCTGAAGTTGTTGACGCCCATCGAGTTGAAATATTTCCGGGCCGCGGGCCGCGCGGATGGTATCCTTCTGTCGTGGGCCCCGGGCGGGGGCCGGTCGGCCGGCGTTTTCAACGTCTACCGCGAACGCCGGGGTAAAAGCCTCGCGAAAATAAACCGGGCGCCCGTCAGCGGCCGGCCGCCTTTCCACTTCTTCGACCGGGACGTCGAGGGCGGTATCACTTACCGTTATTGGCTGGAGCTGGTACCGCACGCGGGCGCGAACCGCACCTTCGGGCCCGCGGAGGCCCGGGCGGGGGTTAAGGCCGCGGCGTTCGCTTTCGCCCAACCGAGGCCGAACCCGGTATCCGGCACCGTAACTTTCGCGTTCTCGCTCCCCTCCGACGACGCCGGCGCGGAGCTGGCGGTTTTCGACCTCGCCGGCCGGAGGATAGCGACGGTGGCGCGCGGCGCTCGCGAGGGGGAGAACGTCGTAACGTGGTCCGTTGCCGACGGTGCGGGTCGGCCGCTCCCGCCGGGCGTTTACGTTTGCCGTTTCGCTTCGTCGGCGGGTTCCGCGGCGCGCCGGCTGGCCGTCGCGAGATAGGATCGGGCGTTAAAGGTTATGGCAAATAAAAGCGTCGTGGCGTTGTACCCCGGGACGTTCGACCCGGTAACGTACGGCCATCTCGACATAGCGGAGAGATGCGTCCGCGTATTCGACCGGCTCATTATGGCGATAGCCGTCAACTCCGACAAGCAACCTTTGTTCGACGTCGAAGAAAGGCTGGGGATGCTGCGCGAAGTAACCGGCGAGCTGCCGGGGGTCGAGGTGGACAGCTTCGAGGGTTTAACCGTCGAATATGCTCGCCGTAAAGGGGCCCAAGTGATCGTGCGGGGCTTGCGCGCGGTGTCCGATTTCGAAGAGGAGTTAAAGATGGCCTCGGCCAACCGCAAGCTCGCCGACGAGGTCAACACCGTTTTGATGTTGCCGTCGGAAAAGTACTTCTATCTGAACTCGAGCCTGGTCAAAGAGATCGCGCGGCTGGGGGGCCCGGTGGATTGTTTCGTCCCGGCCGTGGTTAACGCGCGTTTGCGGGAGAAGTTGGCGGCGCGAGCTTATTGAAATGGCGGATGAGAATTTCCCGGAGACGGCTGGCTTCCATACCATCGTCGTGAGCACGGACGGGACGCCGTTCGCTATGCGCGCGGTTGAGACGGCGTTTCGCCTGGCCAAGAGGGACGGCGCGAAGATAATCGTAATCTCTGTCGTCGATACGTCGGTGGTCGCGGATTTCGCCGGCAGGCCGGAGGCGCAACAGAGGAAAGTAGGGCGCGAGCTGGAGGCTAACGCCGAGGAGGCGGTGGCAAAAGTCGGCAAGATGGCGGCGGAGGAGGGTGTGGACGCCGAGATGATCGTGAGGAAGGGCCGGCCTCATATCGAAGTGGTTACGGTCGCGGACGAGGCCGAGGCGGACCTGGTTGTAATCGGTAAAAAGAGCGGCTTCCACGCCGCGCGGTATCCCCTCGGCGGCCTCGCCCAGCGCGTCGTAGAGGACGCCGATTGCGCCGTTCTCGTGGTTCCGTGATTTGTGGGGTGGGAAGTGTTTTAACTTGACACCCTCCTGAGCCGCTGGTAAACTTTTAAAAAAGGCGGCTCTTACGTTGACGGGAGCGAGCGATATGAAGCGTTCGTGGACGATCCTAATTACCGCGGTTTTCGTCGCGATATTAATCGTTAACCTGGGTTGTAAGAGGGGTAAGGGCGTCTCCGAGATGGAACCCGTTGTGGTTGCGCTCGGGCCGACGTTCGACGCGGCCGAGGCGGGCAAGAAGTTCGGGCCGCTGGCCGCGTATTTGGAGGAACGGCTCCATCGGCCTTTTAAATTCCAACCCACGAAATCGCGCGAGGAGTTCTCTTCGTTGGTCAAAGAGGGCAAGGCCGCGTTCGTCTTTGCGAGCCCGTTGGATTATGCCGAGGTCGCCGACGGGTGCATCGTACTCGTCAAGGCTAATTACACCGATAAAGGCTCGATGGCCCAGGGATGTATTATCGTGCCGGAAGGAGGGACCCAAAAGATCCGGGAAGTCGCCGAGCTGAAGGGCAGTTCGATTATGATCGTCTCCAAAGACTCGCTCGACGGCTATCTTTCCCAGAAGATGTTCTTCAACCGCAACGGCCTCGACCTCGACCTCGACTTCGACCTCCGCGAAGCGCCCAACGGGACGGCGGACGAGGTCATCGCCGCGGTGGCCGGGGGCGAGGTCGAATACGGTTGCGTACGCGCGGACCTGTTTCCCTCGCGCAAGCCGTTCAAGGGGGCCGAGGCGTTAACCTACACGGAAAAGGTCCCGGTCGAGGTCTTCGCCTTCGTCGACGTGGGCGGGGATAGGGAGCTGGGCGGCCGCGTGCGCAACGCGCTTAGGAAAATTCCGAGAGGTGACGCGGCGTTAAAGCCGTTGGGGCAAGAGAACTTCATCTTGGCTATCCCCGCGGAGTACGACCTGGTAACCCAGTTCCTCGCTCAGGATAAAATTGACAAAGCTCAGCGGTTGTCCGGGACGCCGACGGAAGTCGGTAAACCTTAGAAATTTGCGCGAGTTGAAAGCTTTCCACGATTTAGGCCGGCGGTTGAGCGAAAAGATACTCTATCCGCCGGCCCGTTTAATCGGCCGGCTCGGCATAGGGCCAAGCGTTTTCACGATGCTGGGTTTGGCCTTGGCGGCGGCCGCGGGCGTAGCGTTCGCGTTCGGGCGGTTGCGCACGGGGGCGCTGCTCGTGCTCGCCGCGGGATTCGCGGACATGGTGGATGGCGCCGTGGCTCGTGCCAACGAACGCGGCAGCCCCTTCGGCGCGTTCATGGACTCCGTTATCGATCGATATAGCGAGGCCGCCTACTTGACCGGTTTAATCTATTTTTACGCCGCGGCGCGCGACGGCCTTATGGCCGTCCTCGCCGTCCTGGTTTTGACGGGGTCGTTGTTCGTCTCCTATACCAAGGCCCGGGCCGAGAGTTTGATTAAAGATTGTAAAGTGGGTATAATGGAGCGGCCGGAAAGGGTAATCCTATTCTCTTTGGGCTACTTGGTGGGCGGATACGGGGCTTTGGTGGCGCTGTTGCTGCTGGCCGTGCTTTCTCATATCACCGCGGTCCAGAGGATATTCTACGCGCGAGCCAAGATTGCGGCATCTCGGGGCAGGCGTTAAGGGCGCAGATGGATATTTTTATTACCGGAGTTCCCAGCGGGTATGCCACGTAAACGGGACCCTAACGCCGCCGTTTGGGCGTTCTTACGTCTGACGCGTCCTGCGGATTGGGGTTTGGCGTTCGCGGGCGCCGTGCTCGGCGCGCGCCTTGCCGGTGGCCCGCCCCGCGGCACGATAGCGTTCGGCGCCGCCGCGGTCGCGACGGTCATAGCGGGCACTTTCGTGAACGGCGATTGGTTCCACCGTCGCAGTCGCGTTTTGGCGAACCCGAGCAATCCGATCGCGCGGGGCCTGGTTCGCCCTGACGAGGCGAAGTGGTTGGGCTTTGTCTTGCTCGCGGCCGGCTTAGCCGCGGCCGCTTTTTTCGGTTTCCGCCCCTTCGCCGCCGCGCTTTTTACGGCGGCGTTCGTTTTGTTGATTAACTATTTTTTCGACAAATCGTATTTCGCTCGAAACGTTCTCGCCGCGGCGGTGGTGGCCTTCCC
Source organism: Candidatus Zixiibacteriota bacterium (assembly GCA_011773985.1). Classification (GTDB taxonomy): domain Bacteria; phylum RBG-13-66-14; class B26-G2; order WVWN01; family WVWN01; genus WVWN01. The sequence continues at coordinate 14,733 of WVWN01000001.1, forward strand.
CGTGTGTTACGGGTGGTTATGGTTCGCCGGCGCCGCGGGGCGGGCGATGGTCGCCGCCGCCGTCGGCGGGTTGATAGCTTTGGCCGCGAGTATTTTTCGGGACGTCGAGAACCAGCGCGCGGACGAGCTCGTGGGGAGAAGGACCATAGCCGCGGGCGGGGGACGACTCCCGGTAGCGGTGGCGGGAGCTTTCGCCCTGGCCGCGGTAGCCGTGTCCGTAATTTCTTACCGCCTCGAGGAGTATTCCCGGCGTTACCTTACGTTGGTGGCGGCCGTGGGGGCCCTCGTCTTAATTTACACCGTGCTGAATCTGTGGCGCCGTGAACCCGATCCGTTGTTGGCCGGTTCGACCGCGCGTATGATGAAGTTCCTAATTTTCGTATTCTTCGCCGGCGTATACTGGGAAACGCTTTCGTGAAGTGATGGCCTCGTACGTCGAAAAGGCGTTAAAGGCTAGCTACGACGTCGTGGTCGTGGGGGGCGGGCCGGCGGGCTCGGCCGCGGCGTTGTCGTTGGCCCGCGACGGCGTGAACACGCTGCTGCTCGAGCGCAAGAAAGAGGTCGGCCTACCGGTTCGCTGCGGCGAGGGGGTTCCACGCCGGAAGTTCGAATCGCTCGTCGAGGTGGATAAGAGGTGGGTGAGTACCGTCGTTAACGGCGGCATGGGGCACTCGCCGGCGGGCGTAACGGTTCGCCGCGATTACCCGAACGTGGGGTACATCCTGGACCGGGAGTTATTCGAACGCGACCTGTTCGCCCGCGCCGCCGCGGCGGGCGCGACGACGCTGCTCGAGGCCGAGGCTCGCGACGTTCGTTTCACGGGCGGCGTCGTCGAGGTAGACGTCGTACACGACGGCCTTTCTCGGCGGGCCGTATCGTGCCGCGCGCTAGTGGCGGCCGACGGCGTCGAGTCCGCGGTGGGGCGGGCGGCGGGCCTCGCGACCGCGGTTTCGGCCCGCGACATGGACGTTTGCGCCCAGTACATTTTGGCCGACGCCCCCGAAGACCCGCCGGATTATATCCACTTTTTTCTCGGCCGTTCCTTCGCGCCGGGGGGATACGCCTGGGTGTTCCCCAAGGGTGATGGCCTCCACGCCGTCGGCGTCGGCATTACGCCGACACAGGCCCGGGGCCGCGGGCCTTTCCATTACCTCGACGCGTTCGTAGCCAGGCGCTTCCCGGATGCCAAGGTCGTTGCCGTCCGCTCGGGCGCCGTACCGGCGTGTAAACCGTTGCCGAGCATAGTGAACGAGTACGTCGCCCTCGTCGGCGACGCGGCCCGCCAGGCGGACCCGTTCTCGGGGGAAGGCATTTGCCAGGCTTTAATGGCCGGGCAGTCCGCGGCGCGCGCCATACGGCGGGGATTGGCGAGCGGCGACCTGGCTGGGGAACTCCGCGCCTACCAGGAGGAGTGGATGGAAACGTACGGCCGCCGCTACAAACAGCATTATAAGGTCCGACGTGTTATCCTCGCGATGGAAGACGGCGAAATAGACGACACGGTCGCGATATTGCGCGATAAGTTGGACGTCAGCAAGATAAAGTCGTCGGAGATATTCGCGACGTTTTTGAAGGCTCTTTGGAAGAACCCCAAGCTCGTACTCAGGCTGCGCCACCTTCTCGGCTGAGTGTGAGAGGTTATGGATGAACTAGAAGGCCTTGAGTGTTTAATCGCCCTGTCGGAGCTCGACGCGCGCAAGAGAGAGCTGGACGCTCTCGCCGCGGCCTTGCCGGCCGAGCTGGAGAAGCGGGAGAACGAACTCGACGCCCGGCAAGAGGAATTGGATCAGTTACAAAGAGTATTAGAGGAGAAGCAACGGGAAAGACGCCGCCTCGAGGCATCGGTCGACGATAAGACGCAGCTGTTGGCGAAATACCGCGCCCAGCTCGAGTCCGTCAAGACGAATAAGGAATACCAGAGCCTCCAAAGCGAGATCAAGGTGACGAGGGAGCAAATTTCGGACACGGAAGACAAACTGCTCGAGCTTCTGGAGGGCATCGAGACCACGCGGCGAAGTATCGACGAGCGCCGCCGAGGGCTCGAGGAACTTAGGGCCGAGGTTACGCGCGCCAACGAGGAGGCGAGGGCGCGCTTGAGGGACGTCGAGGTACAGCTGGTCGAGGTGGAGGAGAAACGCGAGCGCCTAATACCGACGCTGTCGCAGCCGGTCCGCGCGGGTTATGTACGCTTGTTCGAGCGTTACCAGGGCGGCGCTTTCGCCGTGGTCGCCGACGGCGTATGCCAGGGTTGTTACGTAAACATACCGGCAAAGGTCGTGGCCGATTTGCGCTCCGGTGCGAAGCTCTATAGGTGCGAATCTTGCGGCCGGTTTATTTTTTCCGTCGTACCCGACTAGCGCCCCGCGCGCGTCAACGCGGTGAAAATACTTTTCCTAAATCCCCCCTTCCTCCCCAAATTCTCCCGCGAACAGCGAAGCCCGGCGGTAACCAAGAGCGGGACGATCTATTATCCGATGTGGCTTTCCTACGCCGCGGGCGCGGCAATTCAAGCGGGCCATGACGTGACGTTGGTCGACGCTCCCGCCGAGGGCCGGTGGCGGCTGGAGCGCGTCGTCGAGGCCGCGGCCGCGGGGGAGTTCGAACTCGCGGTCATAGCCGCAAGCACGCCCAGCATCGCGAACGACTCCCGCGTCGCCCGGCTGCTTAAACAGAACTGCCCGGGCCTTAAGGCCGTGCTCGTCGGCCCGCACGTCTCCGCGCTCCCCGAGCGGACGCTGGCTGAGTACCCCTGGCTCGACGGCGTGGTTCGCGGCGAGTACGAGGGGGCCGTGCTCGAGCTCGCGGAGGCGTTGGCCGGGGGCGCTAACCCGGGTGCCGCTCCCGGCGTTACGTGGCGGTTTGACGGCGGCGTCGCGGCCGGCCCCGACCGCGAAGCCGACGACCCGGACCGGTGGCCTTTCGTTTCCGAAACTTACGCCCGCTTCCTCGACGTCCACAATTATTTTTATGCCCACAGCCTCTATCCTATCGTGACGATACTTTCCGCGCGCGGTTGCCCCAATTACTGCATTTATTGCGTTTACCCCCAGACCTTCTCCGGCCATGCGTATAGGCCGCGGGCCATATCCGCGGTTGTGGAAGAGTTGAAATTTATCAATAAAACCTGGCCCGACGTGCGGGAGGTTATGTTCGAGGACGATACCTTTTCCGTCGAGCCCGAACGTACGAAGCGGCTCTGCGCGGCGATAGCGGAGGCGGACCTCGGCCTTAAGTGGAGCGCGAACGCCCGCTGCGACCTCGACCTCGAGACGCTCAAGCTGATGAGGCGCGCCGGATGCCGGCTGTTGTGCGTAGGCGTCGAGAGCGGCAGCGACGAGTTGCTCCGCGGCATGAACAAAAGGATCGACCGCGCGCGCATCGAACGGTTCTTCGCGGACGCGGCGAAGGCGGGGGTTATGATTCACGGCTGTTTCATGGTCGGGAACCCGGGGGAGACGCGGCAGACGATGGAGGAGACGCTGGCGTTCGCCAAGGAGCTGCGGCCCGATACCGCCCAGTTCTTCCCGGTGATGGCTTACCCCGGGACCGCGCTTTACCGCTGGGCCGAGGAGCGGGGTTTCCTCCGGGCCGGTTCTTTCGCCGACTGGTTGACGCCGGAGGGCCAACACAACTGCGTGATCGACCGCCCCGAGCTACGGGCGTCGGAGCTCGTGGCGTTTTGCGACCGCGCGCGTCGCGAGTTCTACCTCTCTTTGGGTTACCTCGCCCGTAAATTCGCGCAGGTCTTCACGAGGCCCGCGGAGTTGAGACGGACCTGGCGTTCGGGCCGCCGGTTCTTGCGCCACCTTATTGGGGGCACGCGCTGAGGATGACGCGCCCGACGGAGAAGTACCGCTACCAGGAGATCCTGTGGGGTGAACGGGCGCAGGCGCGCGTACGCGCGGGCCGGGTGGGCATATTCGGCGTCGGCGGGACGGGCGCCGCCCACGCGCAAATACTCGCGCGCGCCGGCGTAGGCTACCTACGCCTCGTAGACCGCGACATCGTCGACGCGTTGGACCTGCACCGGACCCAACTGTTCGACGAGCGAGACGCCGCGGAACCCGTACCCAAGGCGGAGGCCGCGGCGCGCCGCTTGGCCGAGATCAACGGCGACGTGAACGCCGAGGCCGTGGTCGCTTTCGCGAACGCGGACAACATATCCGAGCTGGCCGCCGGCTTGGACGTGCTCGTCGATTGTTCGGATAATTTCCGCCTCCGCTTCTTGCTCAACGACGTCGCCGTCAAGGTCGGCCGGCCTTTGGTCTACCAGGGCGCCGAGGGGGGACGCGGCGCGGCGATGGCCGTCGTCCCGGGCGTGGGGCCTTGCCTCCGTTGTTTGCTGCCCTCGCTCGCCGACGTGGACGACGCCGGCTCCTGCGCCCGCGTGGGGGTATCGCCCGCGGTCGTGGCCGCGACCGCGGCGCTCGGCGCCGGTTTAACCTTCGCCTTATTGAGGGGCGAGGGCGACGCCGTGGCCGGCCGGCTGAGCCGGCTCGAGGACCCCGGACCCGTTGTTACAATTGGCGTGAAGCGGCTCGAGGACTGTCCGGCCTGTGGTCGGCGAGAGTTTGTTTTTCTCGAGGGGAGGGCCCCCGTTTACGTAGGACGTTGTTGCGGCGGACGGGCCTTCGAGATATTCCCGGGAGGGGGCGTAAGGCCGAACCTGGACGAAATGGCCGGCCGCCTCGCCCGCCGTTTCCTGGTGAAAAAATCCCACGGCCTTTTATTAATTGCCGTGGGCGACGTAACGGCGGTGATGTTCGGCGACGGCCGCGCTCTCCTGTACGGCGCCCGCGACGAGGCCGACGCGCGCGCCGTCTACGACCGCTTAGCGGCGCGCGAGTGACCTTTGGCTATTCTGAGGCGACGCTTTTTCGTAAAAAAGCCGACGCCCCAAGCGTCGGCCTTTATTCGCTCGAGAGGCCGGGTTACCCTTCCTTGTGTACGATGAACGAGGGGCCTTCGTTCAAGCTCTGCCCCATGATGCCCCAGATGTCCCCCCGGGCGGCGATGCTGATGGCCCGGACCGTGCCCAGGCCGCTCGGAGGTAAGTAGCCGAGCGGGTCTGCTCTGGCCTCGACGACCTCGAAGGCCGTATTCGGCCCGGCCACGAAGAAGTAGTCGGGGGGGAGATAGTCGCACGCCGTCAGCCGGCGGGGCACGCCCGTGGCGTATATTCTCCGGTAGGAAGGTATTTCGCCCGCTTCGCGCCAATAGATGTTCGCACGTTCCGCTACGGGCGGCGTGCTCGCGTAGTCGGCGTAGACGCCCGAGCCGTCGCCTCGGAAATAGAACGTCCTCGCGTCGTAGAGCGGGTACGGTTCCAACAACCAGAAGCCGAACTCGCCGTCCCACCGGTAGCAGTAACCGCTTCGGTAACTGACGGCCCAACCGACTTTTTCGTTCGGGAAGACCCAGTCATCGACGGCCGTCCCCGGGGCCAGCGGAAACCAGGTCCACCAGACGCCGTCGAAGTGGAACGAGTCGAAGCCGTCCGATACCCAGACGTCGTTCTCTCCCACCGCGGCCAAAAGCTTCAGGGGGCCGCTGGTCAAGCCTTCCGCGAAGACCTCGTTCCACGTCTCCCCGTCGTAGCGAAGCACGACCGGCGTTTCGATGCCTTCGCTTGCGCGGTTCCCCACCGCCCAGCCGTCGTTTTCCGCCAAGAAGTCGATCGCCATCAGCTTGGCGCCCATTTCCGCCGGCATGAAGAGGGCCACGTCCCAGGTATCGCCGGCGTAACGGTAGATCAGGCCGTCGTACGTTGCCGTCGTTTCATTGTAGCGGTAGCCGCACGCCCAACCCGATTTCTCGCCCAGCATTTCGATATCGGTTAAGATCGTGTCCGGTGACGACCACGCGATGTCCCAATATCGGACGTCCGCCGGCCCAACCGGACCATCGTCCGAGCCGCAGCCCGTCATGCCCGCGGCCACGATTACCGTCATTATCGCCGTCTTCCTCATGATTGCTCCTTTGTCGCCCAAGGCCCCCTCGCGCCCTAAAAGTACCGGACCACCGTGAATCGGTGGCTCGCCGGTTTGACCACGTCGTCGAAGGGCACGAACAGCGATAGGTTGTTGACCGTTAATTGACCTCCTCTATAATCGTAGTTGATGAACCAATCGCCGTCGAACTTGTAGGCGAGGCCGCCGAAGAAGACGTTGCGCGGGTAGCTGAACAGGTCCTGCTCCCAGCCCACTTTGGCCGCCAGTTCGTCGATAATCCAACGTTCGACGCCGAAGCGCGTGAACGTGTGATAGCAACTGAACTCGAGCTCGTCCACCAACGAACGCTTTTCGTCGTACACCTTGGCCGATACGCTCAACCGGTCGTAACCGTAGTCGAACGTCAACGTCGTCTTCTCGTCGGGATAAAAGGCCAGGCCGCCGCCGAACGCGTAGTGGCTTTCGCTCCCCTTCGCGAGCCGGTAGTCCTCGATTTCCCGCTCGCCGAACGGGCCCGCGAGGTCCCAGGTCTCGCCCTTCCAATCCAGCGTAATCCCGCGGATGAACTCCATCGCGAGCGCGCCGCCCGCGCGCAGGTTCTCCAGTAATTTATAGCGGCCACTGCCGCCCAGGGTGACGGCGCGCCCTTTCATTTTCAAAGTCCCGGTTTCCCCTTCCTTCGTGATGACCGCGGGCACTTCCTCCGCGCTTTCGTCGCGCCAGTTCAGGTTGCTTCGCAGTATCCGCAGGCCGATGGCGCCGCCCACGTCGAAATCTTCCCCCGGCCTAAGCGAGTACCCGCCCTTGACGTAATAATCTTTGACTTCGCGCCGGCCCCACAGCCTTTCGACGCGGTGATCACCCTCTTCGTCCTCGGGCGGCAGATATTCGAAGTCGTAGTCGCCCTCGATGCGCTCCGGCGTGAGCGAGAACGAGAGGCCGACGGCGTGGGGCTCGAGCGCGGCCGCCCCGACCGCGGTGATGCTGTATTTTTGGCTCACCAGGTCCGCGTCGTTGTAGCCCTCGTCGAGCGTGAAGAAGGGGTCCACCGTTATCGCCTCGCCGTTGTAGCCGAAAGACGCGGCGCCGCGGTTGAAGTCGAACGCGCCCCCCACGACGAGGAAGTCCCGGCGGTAGGCGCCGAATGCCCGACCCCCCAGGCCCGCGGTATAGGAGACGTCGAGGCCGGCCTTATCCTCAGGCTCCGTCGGCCCGGGCTCTGCCTTCCCGCGGTTCCGCGAGTAGGCGAAGCCGCCGAAGCTCAGGTCGCCGCCGAAGTCCCCCGCGACGAAGGTCTCCTCGAGGAGGGTGAAGTCCGCCGGGTTGGCCAGGTAGGCGCGGTAGACGTTCTGTTCCGCGTAGAACTCGACGCGCGTGCCGCCGTCGAAGGCCGGGTAGTCTTTGACGCTGGGCGCGAGTACGGGCGCCGGGGTGGTCGCCGGCGCGGGAGGGGGCTCTTGCCCAAGGGCCGGAAGGCCCGCGCCGAAAAAGACAAAAATACTTAATACCGAGCGCATCGTCACCTCGCGCGAACGCCCGCTCGGGCTTAAGTTAACGCTATGGGCCCACCAGGATTCGAACCTGGGACCGACCGGTTATGAGCCGGTGGCTCTAGCCACTGAGCTATGGGCCCTATTCTTTTTTAAAGTATAGATAGGTCCTGGGCCTTTGTCAAGGATTTTTACACTTTTTTTAATAAATAAAGAATACCGACGCGCGCCGCTTGCAACGTCGACGCCGCGTTTCTGCGCCGCTTAGTGCCGACTCTGAGCGCGGCTTCGGCGACGAAAAGCGGCCCTCGCGGGCCGTTTTTATTCCGGCGTGAAGATTACGTCTTAGAAGTAATAGTTAATACCTACGAGGAGTTCTATTAGCTGGCTCCGGTCCTCGGACCTCACGAAATCGTGAACGTCCCAGCCGTCGTAGTAAACGACCGGCTTGTCGAAGAGGAGCGTGTAGCGTGGCCCGGCCTCCACCGCCAATCTGTTAATGAGGAAGTAACGGGCGCCCCCCTCGACGTAGAGGCCGCCGTACCAATCGGTCGTGCTATGGCTATAGCCCTCCGCCGATTCGCGGGCGATGGCTGCGCCGCCGCCGACGTAAGGCCGAAGCGGCCTGACGGGTAGGGTGTAATAAGCGCCAAGCGTCGTTACGAACATAGGTATGGAAAGCACTGGGTCCACCTCGGGTATGGTAATGGCGTCTTCGCGGTAGGCGAAGTCGTTATAGCCTAAGCCGAAAGCTAAGTCGATATTGTCGTAAACGCCCAGCGAGACCCGGCCTTTGAAACCGCCCGGGTTGAGCTCCTTGATTTCGGCCGCTCCGCCGAAAACCCTTCCCGGCGCATAGAAGGCGCCCACGCCCACGTCCAGCGCCGACGCCGCCGCGGCTAGGGCGATGACGGCGAATAAAGTAGTAAAAATCGTCCTGCCCATTTTCGTACCTCCCGGTCTACTTTTTCTGCCGAGGATTTTACCAGTTAATATTACTATGGCGGCCTTTTAAGTCAAGTTTTTTTTCGTTTATTACGACTTTCCGACCTTTAATTAATTAACCGGTAACTTGGACTCTTTTACGGTTGAAATAGGTCACTAGATAATTTAATATTCGTTTTGAATATATTAAATATTACCAAATTAATAGGGTTTTGACAGAAGATTCTTATTGCAATATCCGATTGCGATGTTATAGAATAAGGTTGAGATATTAAGGGGTACTTTTAAAAATAAGGAGGATTAGCGATGAGGAGGTACTTGAATATACCGGTTCTACTTGTGGTAGGCGCGATTTTGGCGGCCCCCGGGGCTAGCGGCTCTGGTAAAGTAGTAACAATTGGCACGCGAGTTAACGGCAATCGGGTACCTTGGAGGGGCGCTGGTGTCGCTATGAGGTTCCAATGCCTTTGGCTAAAAAGCGAAATTAACGTCCCGGGGTACATAAACGAAGTAGAGTTCGCTTATCATTCTGGTAGCGGCACCGGCGCGTTCAATAATGTTCGCGTCTCGTTGTGCCACACGACGAAGACCAAACTCGAGGCCACCTTCGACAACAACTACGCCGGCAATAAGCCGGTCCTCGTCTTGGATAAGTTGAGCCTTGTGCTTAGCGGTAAGGAATGGATTAATGTCGGCATCACCGCCCGCAAGTTCAACTACAACAACCGCGACAACTTGCTGATGGAGATACGGTGGCGGGGGGACAGCGGCAACGACATCTACTGCTGGCGTTCTAACATGACAGCCGGCCGCGTATACGCGTATAATGACAAAGCCGCGGTAGGAACTGTGTACGACGAAGGGCAGTACATCCGCCTCCACGTCGGTACGATGGCCGGCCTCGAGCCCACGAGCCTCGGCCGCGTCAGGGCGCTCTATAGATAGTGGCCCGCCGTTACCATACGATTACGCCCCCCGCGCGAGGGGCGTTTTTTATTTAAAATAGGCTTGTCAATGTTCGCGCCGAGGCAAGCTTTTCGCTCGGTTAATTTTAGCCGGGAATTTATGTTAAAATGATAAAGTCGCGAACGTCGCCGATTTTGAGGAAATTTACGTGAACGCCGAAAACGAATACGCCCCGGCTGAGCTGCTCGGGCCGGGAGGTGCGCTGTGGCTCGACAAGGTAGCGGCCTTCGACGGCTTAGCCGCGGCCTTCACGACCAGAAAGACGCTTGAGGAAGGCCCCGCGGCCGGCTTCGAGGGCCCGGTTCTGGACGACGACGGCCGCATAAACGAGGAGTACGTCGCCCGGCTGTGCGCGACGGTCGGCTTCCCGTACGGCCGCCTCTCGAGCTGTCGCCAGGTGCACGGGACCGAGATATGCCGCGTCGTCGTCGCGGAGCGGCGGTGGCTCGGCGCGTGCGACGGCCTCGCGACGGACCTCGTCGACGCGCCGCTCGCCGTGTTCACCGCGGACTGCGTTCCCATCGTATTGTGGGCGGCGCGCGCGGGCGCGCTCGCGCTCTTGCACGCCGGGTGGCGGGGGGCCCTCGGAAAAATCGCCGCCCGGGGAGTGTCCCGCCTCGACGATTATTGGCAGGTCCGCCCGGAGGAGGTCGCCGTCTTCCTCGGGCCCGGCATCGGCCCTTGTTGTTACGACGTTGGCGACTACGTCGCCCGGGCGGCGGAGGCCGCCTTCGCTAAGAGAGCGGGCCAGGTCTTAGTCGACGAGGGGGGCGTTCGCCGCCTCGACCTTTACCGGGCGAACGAGCTCGCGGCGCAAGAGGCGGGCGTCCTCCCCGAAAATATTTATCGCGTCGCGACGTGCACTTCTTGTGAGGCCGAGCTTTTTATTTCCGCGCGGCGGAACGGCAAGGCGGCCGGCCGCCTGATGGCCGCGGCGGCGATCGAGCGGGCCGGCGCGGGGGCTACGGGCGATGGCATCTAAGGCGCGGTTTATTGTAGTGGCGTTTTTCGCCGTCGCGATTTTCGGGACCCTCACGTTCCGCCTCGCCGACCTTCAGCTCGCCTCCGGCGACGACTTCTATGCCCTCAGCCAGCAGAACCGGCTGCGCCGCATCCCCGTGCGCGCGCCCCGGGGCAGGATATACGACCGCAACGGTTGCGTTCTCGCACGCAGCGAACCCTCGTACGCGATACTCTGGATGCTGCCGACGGCTGAGGCCGTGCCCGCGGCCGCGCTCGAGCGGTCCGCCGCCTACCTGCGAACTACCCCCGAAGCGCTCGCGGCCACCATCGAGAGGAACCGCGAGTTCCCGTACGAGCCGGCGGAGGTCGCCGTCGGCCTTTCGGCCGAGGAAATTTTCGCTTTCGAGGAGGTGCGGGCGCGTTACCCGGAGATGACGGTCGTCTCGAGGCCGGTGCGTTGCTATCCGCAAGGCCCCTTGGCGGGCCACCTCTTGGGCTATGTGGGCGAGATAGGGCCCGAGCGCCTCGCGGCGCTGAGGGCCCGCGGTTACAAATTGGGCGATACGGTGGGGTGCGCGGGTTTGGAATACGCCTTCGAGGAGTACTTACGCGGCCGCGACGGCTTCGAGACCGTCGAGGTTAACGCGCTCGAGAAGAAGCTCGGCCTGAAATACGCCGAGGAGGTCACGCCCCCGTGCGCCGGCTACGACCTGCACCTCACGCTGGACGTGGGCCTCCAGCGTTTGGTCGAGGGTATTCTGGTTGGGCGTCGGGGCGCCGTAATCGTAATGGACGTTACGAACGGCGACGTCTGGGCCCTCGCCTCCTCGCCCACGTTCGACCCCAACGACTTCGCGGGCCGCATTTCCGCGGCCAAGTGGGCCGCGTACGCCGACGCGCCCGACCACCCCCTGCTCAACCGCGCCATCCAGTGTTCCTATCCCGCGGGGTCCACTTTCAAATTGATTACCGCTACCGCGGGGTTGGAAGAGGGGTTGGTTGAGCCGGAGGAGGATATGCCCCGACCCTGCTCGGGCGCGTTCCGTTACGGCCGCTGGGTGTTCCACTGTTGGAATCGTTCCGGCCACGGGCCGCTCGACGTCGCCGGCGGCCTGAGGAATTCTTGCAACGTCTTCTTCTACCAGGTCGGCCTGCGCGCAGGCATCGACAACCTGAGCAAGTACGCGCGCGCGTACGGTTACGGCTCGCCTACGGGCATCCCCCTCCCCCACGAGAATCCCGGCCTTATACCGAGCCGCGAGCTCCTCGAGCGCAAGTGGGGCGAGAAGTGGCCCCGCGGCGAGGTCATCAACAACGCCATCGGCCAGGGCCAGGTTCTCCTTACGCCGATCCAGGAGTTGGTGGCTTTCGGTGCGTTCGCGAACGGCGGCCGTATCTACCGACCGCGGCTCGTGAGCCGGGTCGTGGATTGCGACGGCGTCGTGCGCGCGACTTCCCCTCCTCATATCCGCGGCGTGGTCGATTTCAAACCCGCGTCGCGGGAAGCCATTATGCGCGGCCTTATCGGCGTAGTTAACCGTTTCGGCGTAAACGCCCATTACTTGGCCGGAAAAACCGGGTCCGCGGAGAATCCCTTCGGCGATACCCACGCCTGGTTTACCGGCTTCGCGCCGGCCTACCGGCCCAGGGTCGCGGTGTGCATCCTCATAGAGAACGGCGGCTACGGCGAATCTTACATAAAATGGGCTAAAAAGGTAGTCGGCTATTGCCGGGAGAATATTATCGGCGAAGGGGCGTGGCCGGCGCCTCCCGCCGACGTGACTCCCGTCGATATGGCGAAGAATGCGTTCGTGGCGGTGGCGTCCCGTTAATGGCGGCTTTACGCGGGATAGGGCGGCGCGTCGACCTTCCTTTATTGGTCGCGGCTTTCCTGTTGAGCGTCGTGGGGCTGGTCGCGGTCTATTCCGCGGCGGCCGGGGGCGGCGTTTTTTGGAAACAACTTTTGTGGGTGGCGCTGGGGTGGGGGGCGTGCGCCCTCGCGGCCGCGGTCCCTTACCGGACGACGGTTAAATTCTCGTGGGTTATATATTTACTGGTAGTAGTGGCTTTAGCCCTCCTGGCCGCGGAAGCCGCGTCGCACGGCGGCACGCCCCGCCGGTGGCTTTCCCTTGGGCTCTTCAGGTTTCAACCCTCCGAGCTCGCGAAGGTCGCGACGGTCCTGACGCTCGCGCTGGTCCTCGACGTCTTCCGACGGCTCGAGCGTATCTCCCATTTCGTCCTGCCGATTGTAGTGGCCGCGGTTCCCGCCGTGCTCATCGCGCTCGAGCCGGACTTGGGGACGGCCGCGGTGTTCGTGCCGCTCCTCTTCGCGTGCCTTTTCTGGGCGGGGGCGCCGCTTCCTTACTTGTTGTTGTTGTTATCGCCGCTCGTGGCGTTGGCCGTTTCGTTTCAGCTTACCGCTTTCCTCATCTTCCTCGGCGCGGTGGTTATAATCGCGTTGATCGCGCGAGCGGCGTGGTGGGAGCGCGCGTTCTTCTTCGGCGTCAACGTCTTCGCCGGGGCCGCGACCCCCTTAATTTGGGGGTTGCTCAAAGGTTACCAAAAGGCCCGCATACTGGCGTTCCTATCGCCCACCGCGGACCCCCACGGCGCCGGCTACTCCATAATTCAGGCCAAGATCGCGCTCGGCTCGGGCCGGCTTTTCGGCAAAGGTTTTTTAAACGGGAGCCAGGTCCACCTGGAGTTCGTTCCCGCGGGCCACACGGACTTCGTGTTGTCGGCGTGGGGCGAGGAGTTCGGCTTCGCGGGATGCCTGCTCGTAGTGATATTGTTCGCGGTCGTCGTTTTCCGCTCGTTCCTGATCGCTTATCGCGCCGGCGACCGGCGGGGAGGCGTGCTCGCGTTCGGCCTCGGCGCGCTCTTCTTCACGCAGTTCGTAGTGAACGCGGCGATGGCGGTGGGCCTCGTACCGGTCACCGGCCTCCCGCTCCCCCTCGTATCGTACGGCGGCTCGGCGACGATATCGTCGTTTATCGCG
>WVWN01000001.1:28053-45604 GCA_011773985.1 Candidatus Zixiibacteriota bacterium
ACGAGGCTGTTCGGTTATTGACGCCGCGCCGTCGTGAGGGCGCGAGGCCCGCGGGCCACGAAGCCCGAGGTAAACCTGTGCGTCCTGTGTGGGGTTACGTTTTCAATTCCTCGCGCCGCGCCGCCGGGAAGAGGATGTTGTTTAGGATAAGGCGGTAGCCGGGCGAGTTCTTATGGAAGCGGAGGTCCGTGGGCAGCTCGCCGACGAAGTGCTGGAAGTCCTCCGGGTCGTGGCCCGCGAGGAAGGAGAAGAAACCCTCGCCGTGATTCCCGTAGACGTACTTCGCCTCCTCGTACCCGTCCACCGTCGCGAGGACGACGAGCCGCTTCTTCAGCGTTTTACGGGTGAAGGCCGTGGTTTGACCCATGAACTCCGTTATCCGGTTGCGGTGGTTTTGGGTGAGGATGGTGGGCACGGTGTCGGCTTTGGCGCTGAACTCGAAAAGCGTGAAAGAGCCCTTGTTCGTCGGGTCCACCGCGGGCGAGTTCGAACGCGGCGTGTCGATGTCGGAGTATTCGTATATGTAGGGGTTGGGTATTAATTCGAAATCCGTGAAGGCCAGCGTCCGCGAGTAGTCGAGGCGTTCGCTCGCCGTCGGGTCCACCGGGGTCCCGTCGAAGACTTCGGCGACGACGTCCAGGCCGCGCGCCGCCAGCGCGATGTCGAGCGTGTCGGCGGCCGCGCACATCGCGAAGAGGAAGCCGCCGGCCGCGACGTATTGCTCGATCGCCTCCGCCGCGGCGCCCATGTAAGCGGCGACCGAGGCGTAACCCGCCGCTTTAGCCTCCGCCTCGTACTGGGCTACTATCATCTCGTACCACGGCGTCCCGGCGAACGAGCCGTAGAATTTCCCGAATTGCCCCGTGAAGTCCTCGTGGTGCAGGTGGAGCCAGTCGTATTGGTATAGGCCCCCCGTCAGGACCGCGTCGTTCCAAATCACGTCGTACGGGATTTCGGCGTAGTCGAGCGCGAGCATCACCGCGTCGTCCCACATGTCTTCGTTGGGCGGCGCGTACAGCGCGACGCGCGGAGCCTTGGTGAGCGGCACCGCCTCCATGTTGTTGGCTTCGATTACGGCGTGAATCGGGCCCGGGTCGGCGACGTATTCCGCGGTGACGCCCCGCTCCCGGCACATTTCCGGCAGGCCCTCGAAGTCCGCAATAAGAAAGGACCCGCCGCGGTAGTTGAGGAGCCATTCCGCGCGCGCTCCCTCGAGCAGGGCCGCGTAGCAGACGCCGTACGCGCGCAGGTGGTCCGCCTGCGCGTCGTCCATCGGTACGAGCAAGTAGGCGGCGCCGCTCGAGGAGGCGTACGTCGCCGTCGCGACGGCAATGGCGAAAAAGGGTCTGAAAAGCCTGCGCACCTCGGTTCCCCTCCCGGCTCTCATATTTTCACCGCGGCTCGCTAAGCCGCGCGTGATATCTCCTCGAGCTTTTCCGCCGGCCCTTCGCCCGCGTCAATTCGCGCCGTGGCGAGCGACTTCTTCCGGCGGCGCGCCGCGCGCCACGCGTACGCCAGCTCGAACAGGATGTGTACGCCCACCGCCGGCAACAGCAGCAGATATAAGGCGAACTGCAACGGCTGATGTATTCTCAAGTAGCGCATCATCGAGATATGGTGGATGAATACTGTGCGGTAGGGGTGCAGCGCCGCGGATTCGCCCCGGTGGTGGAGCACGGTGAAGTTGGGCAGCAGATAGGTGTAATAGCCGGCGTCGCGCGCGCGTCGGCTGAAGTCGGCGTCCTCGACGTACATGAAATACTTGGCGTCCATCGGCCCTATCAATTCGACGAGTTCTCGTTTGAACATCATCGCCGCGCCCGCGATGAAGTCTACCTTTACGGGGCCGGCGAGCTCGAGGTCCCGGTAGAAGCCCTGGCGTGAGATGGGATTGCGGGGCCAAAGGCGGTAGATGGGCGAGCGCCGACTCCCGAGTAAATGTAGCAGGTTGGGGAAGCGGCGGTACGATTCCTGGAGGCGGCCCGTGGGCTCTACGAGCGCCGGACCTACGATGCCCGCCTCCGGATTTTCGTCCAGGAAATTTATCAACCCGTCGAAGACGCCGGGGCCTACCTCTACGTCCGGGTTGAGCAATATGAAGTATTCTCCCCGGGCGCAGGCGAGCCCTTGGTTATTGGCCGCGGCGTAGCCCAGGTTCTCGCGGTTACGTATCAAGATGATATCGTCCCGGAGGGCGAGCGATTGCGCCGAGCCGTCGGCCGAGGCGTTGTCCACCACGATTATCTCCATTTCGCCGTCGGCGGGCGGGTTTTTCCAACAGGATTCGATGCATTTGTGTACGACGTGGCCGGCGTTGTAGTTAACTATTACCGCGGACAACTTGGCGGCGTACACCGCGCGCCGTCGAACCGTCGGCCGGTCCCCGGCCGCGCTCGCCGAAAGCTGGTCCACCATCCAAGCCGCCTGCGCCGCGAGCCCTTCCTCGAGCGGCGTGGCCGGCTCGTACGCTATGGCCCTCCGGAGCGCGGAGATGTCGGCGTGCGTCGCGCGTACGTCGCCGCGTTGGTGCGGCTCGCGCGCGACTTTCGCCTTTTTCCCCAGGACTTTTTCGAGCGCCGCAGCCAGCTCATTCAGCGAGGCCGTCTTCCCCGAGGCGACGTTGTACGTCCCCGACGTAACACCCCGCGCCAGCACGTCTGCCGTGGCCTTCACCGCGTCGCCCACGTACGTGAAGTCGCGCCGTTCCTCCCCGCCGCCGTACAGCGCGATGGCCTCGCCCGCGAGGATCGCCCGGATGAACTTGTAGATGGCCATATCGGGTCGTTGCCGGGGCCCGTACGCCGTGAAGTAGCGCAATATCGTGGCCTTAAGGCCGTAGCTTCCGACGTATAAGTGGACCAGGTCCTCCGCGGCGAGCTTCGTCGCGCCGTACGGCGAAACCGGCGCCGGCGTCGCGTCCTCGCTCACCGGGAGCCGCGCGGCGTCGCCGTAAACCGAGCTCGAGGAGGCGAAGACGAGCGGAACCTCGGGCCGCGCGCGAAGCGCTTCCAACAACCGCTGCGTCGCGAGGACGTTGTGCGTTAAGTATTCCTCGTAATGTCGGCCCCAGGATTCGCGCACTCCCGGCCGGGCGGCGAGATGAAATACCGCGTCGACGCCGGCGACGAGGCCATCCAGCTCGTCCTCGGCGAGGTCCAGCTCGCGAAAGGTGAAGCCGGCGTGGCCGAGAGCCGCATTTAAATAGGATAGTTTTACGTCGCGGGGGTAGTTTCCGAGGAAGTTGTCAATCCCCAGAACCTCGTAATCCCGGGCGAGAAGCTCGTCCACGAGGCTCGAGCCTATGAAGCCCGCGGCTCCCGTCACCAGGACCCGGGGCCTGTCGCCCGTTTTTCCGTCGCTTGAGTGCATACGCCGATGGGAAAAAGGCCGCCGTTTTGGCGCCCTTATATTGAGATTATAAAGGAGGCGCGTTAAATGTCAAGCGGAGAATTGGCTTGACGTGGCGCGGGCCGGGCCGTAAAATAAAAAAAGCCCGCGCGCGGGCTTTTATTGCGCTCCGGCGCGTTTTATACTTTACGGACTTTGCCGGCCTTCAAACATCGCGTGCATACCCGGATCCGCTTTACGCGGCCGTCGACTCGCACGCGGACGCGGTGCAGGTTCGGCATAAACTTGCGTTTCGTGACGTTGTGCGCGTGACTTATGTTGTGGCCGAACATCGGCCTTTTGCCGCATATGTCGCATCTATACGCCATAGCGTGTTCCTTTTTTGACTTTTTAGGTTAACATAAATCATAACCCGATGCAAGGCGAAACCCCACGCATATCGGTCGCGATACTAGCCCACAACGAGGCCGGCGACCTCGCCGCGCTACTCGAGACGTTGACGTTCGCGGAAGAGGTCGTCGTCGCCGACGCCGAGTCCACCGACGATACGGCGGCCGTTGCCCGGCGGGCGGGCGCGGTCGTTGTCCCCGTCGAAAACGACTTCAACTTGAACGTAAACAAAACGAAGGCCATCGACGCGTGCCGCGGCGATTGGATAATCTACCTCGACCCGGACGAGAGCGTTACCGCGGAGCTGGCGGCCGCGGTGGAGGCCGCGGTCGCCGACGGCGACGCCCCTTACGCCGCCTACGAGTTCCCCCGTTTAAATAACTATTTTGGGAAGTACGCCAAACACGGCGGCGCGTACCCCGACTATCAGCTTCGCCTGTTCCGGCGGGGCCGCGCGCGTTTTCCTTGCCTCTCCGTACACGAACGGCTGCGCGTGGACGGCCGCGTCGGCAGGCTCGACGCGCCGCTTTACCACCGGACCTACCCCACCGTTTCCGATTACCTTCGGAAGTTGCCGCTCTACGTGGCCGCGGGCGCCGACTACCTCGAACGGCGCGGCCAGCGAGCGGGCATCGCCGCGGACGTATATTATTTCTTTATAAGGCCCGCCGTCCGGTTTTGGCGCCGCTATTTATTCAAGGGCGGTTTTCTGGACGGTTGGGCCGGTTTTCTGGCTTGTTTTCTCGACGCGGCCCAAGGCGTGTTGAGCTATTACGAATTCCGTTCCCGGCGCGGGCGGCGCCGGCGTTGAGTGCGTATCGTTCACGTAAATAAATTTTTATATCGGCGGGGCGGCGCGGAGCGCTACATGTTCGACGTCGCCCGGGCCCTTAAGAGGCGGCGCCACGACGTCTTTTTCTTCGGGACGGCGCATCCCGAAAACGTCGAGGGCGAGTACCGGCAGTACTACCCGCCTTACCACGACTTCGCCGCGCCCCACGTGCCGGTTGGCGCCGCGCTGGCGGCGATTTGGTCGCGGGCGGCCGCGGCGCGCGTGCGCGAGTTTGTCGCCGCCGTCAAACCCGACATCGCCCACCTCCACAACGTCGCGTATCACCTTACGCCTTCCGTCGTCGCGGCGTTAGCTCGAGCCGGCGTGCCCGCGGTTATGACGCTGCACGATTACAATCTGTTCTGCCCAAACCACTATTTCTACAGCTGCGACGAACCCTGCTTCCGGTGCGCGGAGGGGAAATACTTTTCGTGCGTAACGCGGCGATGCGTAAAGGGCAAACTCGGCGCGTCGACCGTAGGTTACGTCGCGCACCTCGTGGCCCGGCGTACCGGCGTATATCGCAAGCTGGCCCGCGTCGTCGTCCCCTCGGCCTTCCTCGACGAAAAGGTGCGGGCCGCCGGTTACGACGGCGGGAAAGTGACGCTCCTGCCGCCCGCGGTGGACATCAAGGTGGCTGAGATCGCGCGTAAGGAAAATTATTTCCTGTACGCCGGCCGCCTCGCGCGCGAGAAAGGCGTGGACGTGCTCGTCCAGGCCGTCGGCCTGGCCGGCCCCCCGGTCCGCCTCAAGGTGGCCGGTGCGGGCCCGGAAGAGGCCGAACTCCGTAGGCTGGCGGCGGATTACGCCCCCGGTAACGTCGAATTTTTGGGGCACCTTGACGCGCGTAAGCTCACCGCCCAGATGGCCTCGGCGCGCGCGGTCGTCGTGCCGTCGCGCTGGCCCGAGAATACGCCGGCCGTAATATTGGAGGCCTTCGCGGCCGGCGCCCCCGTCGTGGCGGCCCGCATCGGCGGCGTCCCCGAGATGTTAGCGGACGGCGTCGAGGGAGTGCTTTTCGAGCCGGGCGACGTGCGCGGCCTCGCGGACGTCCTGGCCCGGTTGGCGGGGGATGCTCGGGCCGCGAGGAAGCTGGGCGCCGCGGGGCAGGAGCGCCTCGCGCGCGATTTCTCGTTCAAAGAGCATATGGGCCGCTTGCTCGAAATCTACCGCGAGGTCGCGGCGTGAGAGTGGCTATGATAGGGCTCAAGGGCGTTCCCGCGCTCCACGGCGGCGTCGAGCGCCACGTCGAGGAGCTCGGCCGCGGCCTGGCGCGGCGCGGCCACGACGTTACCGTTTATTGCCGACGATATTACACGCCTCCCGACGGTTCGGTAGGAGGGTTAAAACTCCGCCGCCTTCCCAGCGTGAACACCAAGCACCTCGACGCGTGGACCCACACGTTGCTCGCCTCCCTCGACGCCGCGCCCCGCCCGTTCGACATTTATCACTACCACGCCCTCGGCCCGGCCACGCTCGCCTTCATCCCGCGGTTATTAGGCAAGTGCGTCGTAGTTACCGTCCACGGCTTGGACTGGCGGCGGGAGAAGTGGGGCCCGTTGGCCTCGGCGTACCTCCGCCTGGGCGAGCGGGCCGCGGCGCGCCTCGCCTCGCGGACCATCGTCGTCTCGCGCGAGCTCGAACGCTACTTCGCGCGCCGCTACCGTCGGCGGACCGCGTACGTCCCGAACGCCGTCAGCGCGCCCGGCCCTGTGAACCTCGAAGATTTAAAGACGTACGGCCTCGAGCCGGGGCGTTATATCCTGACCGTCGGCAGGCTCGTCCCGGAAAAGGGCATCCACCTCTTGCTCGAGGCCTACCGCGATACCCGGGCCGACGTGCCGCTCGTCGTCGTGGGCGACGACCCGTACGGCAAGTACCTCGCGCAACTGAAGGGGACCGCGGACGAACGGGTGCGCTTCGTCGGCTACGTCTACGGCCCGCCGCTCGCGGCCTTCTTCGCCGGCGCGTACCTCTACGTCCAACCGTCGACGTTGGAGGGCCTTTCGATCGCGTTGCTCGAGGCGATGAGCCACGGCGCGGGCGTTTTGGCTTCGGACATCCCAGCCAACGTCGAAGCGCTGGGGGACGCCGGCTTCTACTTCCCGAGCGGCGACGTCGCCTCCCTTCGGGAGCAATTGCGGAGGTTAATCCGCGTCCCGGAGGAGTTGAAAGAAAAAGGCGCCGCGGCCGAACGCCGCGTCGCCGATTTGTATTCCTGGGAAGAGGTCGCGCGCAGGACCGAGGCGGTCTACGAGGCCGCGCGCGGCTCTTGACCGCCGGCCGCTTCGCCTCCCCTTCGGTAAGTAAACTCTCCTCGTACTACGGTCGCGACGACTTCCGTAGCCGCGATTTCTTCGGGGCTCAACGACCGGGGGTCCCGCGGGAGCACGGCGAACGACGCCCGTTTGCCCGGCTCGAGCGTACCCCAATCGTCCTCGGCGAACGCGGCCGCGGCGGCGCCGGTGGTAAACATCGCCAAGGCCTCGGCGAACGACAGGCGCTCGCCTTCGTTGGGATGGGCCATCGCGGCGGCGATGCCCAATAGCGGGTTTAAGGGGGTTATGTTGGCGTCGGAACCGCCCGCGAGGGCTACGCCCGCCTTGAGCGCCGACCGCAATCTGTTCGTTCGGCGGGACCGTTTTCCCAACCGGGACTCGTACATCTTGCCCGGGCCGCCCCAATACCATTCGAACGCCGGTTGCATCGAGAACGTAACGCCGAGTTTGGCCGCGCGCTCCAGGTCGCGGTCTGCGGCGAGCTCGGCGTGTTCGACGCGATGGCGGCAATCGGCCCGCGGGTGTTCTTGCGCCGCGATTTCGTAGGCGTCGAGGACCTGCGTTACGGCCCGGTCGCCTATGGCGTGGAGTGCGACCTGCAGGCCGGTAGCGTGGGCCGCCAGGACGACCGCGTTGAGGTCGTCGGCCGCGAAGTATAACTCGCCGCGCGTCGTCGGGCGGTCGGCATAGGGTTCGGTTAGCGCCGCGGTCCACGAGCCCAACGACCCGTCGACCAGGATGCAGCCGCCGAGGCGGGGCAGGCCCAGTTCCCGCGCGGCCGTCGCCGAGGGTATTTGCGGGAAGACGAAAGTCTCGAGCGGGAGTCGGTCGCGGCACGCGAGCAGGACCGGTACGTCGTCCTCGCCGAACAGCCGTCCCCCTTCGAGCGCGCACAGCGCGACGACGCCGCGCGAGGCCGCGAGCGCCGCGGCCTCGGCGTAAGCTGTCGCCTTCGTCCCCGCGTCGACGCGGTTGTAGATTTTCGTCCGCGCCATTTCGTTCGCGCGCCCGCGTAATACGCCCGTCGGTCGGCCGTCCGCATCCAGCTCTACCCCCGGCCACGACGCTTCTACCTTTAGATGGCGGCGCGCCGCTTCGTTGATTACCAGCGAGTGAGAATCCACCCGCACGACGACTACCGGCTTTTGCGGCGAAGCGGCGTCGAGTTCCGCACCCGTGGGGAGCCGCCCCTCGGCGAGGCGCGTTTCGTCCAGGCCGCCGCAAATCGCGATTTCATCGGCGCCCCCGGCGGCCTCGCGGACGACCTCGAAAACGTCGGTCAGGCTGCGCGCGCCGCTCAGGTCCGTTTGCCGCAGGGCCAGGCCGGTCAACAGCAAGTGGACGTGGGCGTCCCACAACCCGGGCAACACCGCGGCGTCGCCGAAGTCGACAACCGGCACCCCCGCCCGCTCGAAAGCGGCGCCTCCCGCTTGGTTGCCCGTGGCCACGACGCGCCCCCGCCTCACCGCCAGAAATTCCGCGTCGGCCCCGCCCGGTGCCGTTATAATCGCTCTGGCTTTGAATATCTTATCGGCTTCCACGTCGTTCTTTCCGCCGGTCGTTGACACCCGAAAATCCGTATGGTAGCATTATAGTTGAAATAAGCTTAAAGTCAAAGTGTTATCGCCTCCCGCGGGCGTTATGAACATACTCGCCGTAGGGTCCGTAGCGCTGGATACGATCGAAGCGCCGGGCGGCCGTGTCGAGGAAGAGCTCGGCGGCTCCGTGACCTATTTTTCGTTGGCGGCGTCGTTGTTTGCCCCCGTCGCCGTCGTCGCGGTCGTGGGCGACGATTTCCCCGAGGAGGCGGCACAGATGTTTTTCGACCGCGGCGTGGATTGCGCGGGCCTCGAGCGCCGGTCGGGACGGACCTTTCGCTGGTGCGGCCGCTACGAAGGCGACGTAAACGTAGCTATAACCGAGAGCACTGAGCTGGGCGTCTTCGCCGACTTTAGCCCCGTAATCCCGGAAGCGTACCGCGACCACCCGTTCGTCGCGCTCGGCAACGTCGACCCGTTGATGCAGCTGGCAGTACTCGAGCAGTTGCGTAAACCCACCTTCGTCGCCGTCGATACGATGAACTATTGGATCGACTGCCAACGCGACGACGTAGAAGAGGTCATTAAACGCGCCGACGTCTTGACGGTAAACGACGCGGAAGCGAAGATGCTCGGCGGAGAGGTTAATTTAATCCGCGCCATGGCCCGCCTTCTCGAGCTGGGGCCGCGGTACGTACTCGCTAAGAAAGGTGAGCATGGGGCAATCCTGATGGCGCGCGATTTCGAATTCGTCCTCCCGGCTTTTCCCGTACGCGAGGTGGCGGACCCGACGGGCGCGGGCGACAGCTTTGCCGGCGGCTTCCTGGGCTACCTCGCGGAGTCGGAGGATGTCTCGCCGGCCAACCTTTGCCGGGCCGTCGCGTACGGCGCGGCCGTGGCCTCTTTCGCCGTCGAGGGCTTGGGAACGAGCGGCCTCGCCGGCCTGACTCGCCGCGACGTCGACGAGCGCTTGCAGCGGCTGGGGGACATGACCCGTTTTTAAGTAAGGATATGCGCGAAGGCTTACTGGTAATCCTCGTCATCCTCGAGCGGGCGATCAGCATTTACATGGTCGTTATCGTCGTCCGCGCCATCGCATCCTGGTTTAGGCCGAACCCGCGCAACGCCGTCGTCAGGTTCCTGTACGCGGTTACGGACCCGGTCCTCAACCCGGTGCGCGATTTTATTTACTACCGCCTCCGCCTGAACCTCGGCGGCATAGACATATCGCCGTTGGTCGCGTTGGCGGCACTGTGGGCGTTGCGCAGCTTGCTAATACCTTGGCTTAAAATCGCCGTTCGTAGTTTGGGTTAAACGGAACTCCCCGGCCGAGAGCGGCGTGGGACGCCGCTGTTTTTTTAGGTTTTATGTTGACGGTCGTTTTCGCGTTCTGTCTTGGCGCCGCGGCCATCGTCAGCCAGCTCGAGCTCTTGCGTGAGTACTTATCGCTCTCGGGCGGCAACGAGATCGCGGTCGGCCTAACCCTCGGCGCCTGGCTCGCCGCGGGGGGCTTCGGCAGTCTGGCGGCGAGTCGGGTACGTAAGGCCGGTTGGTGGGGGGCGGCACTTTCCTTCGCCGCGCTCGGCGCTTCTTACCTGTTGGGCCTGTGGCTGGTTTGGGGCGGCCGGCCCATATTGGGCGCGCTGCCGGGCGAGGTCGTGAGCTGGCTCAAGGCGTTCGCCTTTGCCTTCGCGGCCGCGGGCCCGCCCGCCTTCTTCGGCGGCGCGACTTTCGCGCTCGTGGCCCGCGCCGCGGGCAACGCGAGGAAGGTTTATATTGCCGAGGCGGCCGGCTCCTGCGTGGCCGGCTTGCTCTTCACGACGCTGCTTTACCGCTGGGTCACGCCTTTAACCGCCGGGGCGCTCGTCTTCTTTTGCGCGACGGTAGCCGCCGCGGCGGCCGCCGGTGGGGGGCGAAGGGGTAAGTTTGCCGCGGTCGCGTTGGGGGCGCTGACACTCGGCGGGGGAATTTTCGTGACGGCATTTCGCGCCGAGCTGGTGCGCCGCTGGTTTTTCGAGCGGTCTTTCCCCGGCGAGGAGGTGCTCGCGTACGGCACGTCGCCCTACGGCGCGGTAGTGGCCGCGGCGCGCGCCGACCAATACGCCCTTTACGAGAACGGCTTGTTGGTCGCGTCGTACCCGGACCGCCTTGCCGCCGAGGAGACGGTCCAACCGGCGATGTTGCTCCGTCCGCGGGCTACGCGGGTGGTCCTGGTTGGCGGCGGCTTGAACGGGGCGCTCGACGAGTTTAAGAAATTCCGCTCCGTACGAGACGTTACATATGTCGAGTTGGACGCGGCGCTCGTCGAGGCCGCGGCCGAGACGTTCCGCCCGCGCATACCGGGGCTCGCCCGCGCGCGCTACGTGGCCGCGGACGGCCGCCTTTGGGTGCGCCGCGCCGCCGCCGAGGGTTTACGGGTCGACGTCGTCGTCGTGGCGATGCCGACGCCCGTCTCGGCGCAGGTCAACCGTTATTTCACGGTAGAGTTCTTCGAAGACGTAAGGCGCCTTATTACGCCGGGCGGCCTTCTGGCCTTCAGCGCCCCCGGCGCCGCCAACTATTATTCGCCCGACTTAGCCGAGTTTCTCAGCTCGACGTACCGGACCGCGGCCGCCGTTTTCCCCCACGTCGCGTATTTGCCGGGCGAGCGTTTTATCTTCCTGGCTTCGGAGGCGCCGCTGGACGCGTCGGCCGCGTCTTACGTGCAAACTCTGCGCCGGTACCATATTAAAAATTATTACCTTACGGAGGCGCATTTCAAATACGGCCTCACGCCGGACCGCCTCGAGGCCGCGGCACGCGCGACGAGCCTCCCCGCGGAGGTAAACGCCGACTTGAAGCCCAAGGCGCTGTACTACGGCCTGGCACTCTGGGCGTCGAGGGTCGGCGGCGCGGAGCGAGCCGTATTAGCTGCCGCGCGTCGCCTGCGTTTATGGTATATTATCGCGTTCGCCGCGGCCCTTGCGGCGCCGTGGCTTATATGGCGCCGGCGGCTGAGCGGCGGGCCCGCGCTGACGCTCGCCGTCGCGGCACAGGGGTTCGTCGAGATTTCGCTCGAGATCTTGATCATATTCGGTTACCAGGTAGTATACGGCGCAGCCTACTTGGAGCTCGCTTTGATCGTCGGCGCCTTTATGGCTGGCGTCGCACTCGGTGGCTTGCTCCCCCGGCCAGGCGCGTCCGAGGCCGACCGCCAGCGGTTGATAGATATTTTGGGTTATACGATTCTAGTCGCGTTTGCGCTGCCTCCCGTATTCTATTTATTGTCGCGGTGGGGCGCGGCGCCGGCCGGCGTCGTGCACGTCGTCTTCGGCGGCGTCGCGCTCGGCGCGGGGTTGTGCGGCGGCGCGCAGTTCGTCGTAGCGCTTCGCGCCCGGGGCGAGCGGGGGGCGGCCTTATTGTACGGCGCGGACATGCTCGGCTCAGCCGCGGGCGCGGTAGTGACCGCGGTGGCTTTGGTCCCGGTTTTGGGGATAAGTAGAACCGCGATAGCGATAGCCGCGTTGGCCGCGGCCGTGATGGTCGCGCTGGCGGCGGCTCCGCGGAAGGCCGGAACGTGATCGCAGGTCAAAAGGGGAGAGTGCTATGGGAAATTCACTTGCGTCGCTGGGTTACTTCTGCGTAGGAACGCTCTTCGGCCTGGCGGCGATGGCCCTCGTGTTCGCGGTCGCGCGGCGGCGCCGCGCTCTCGACGTCGCACTAAGCAACGCGTACGGGCCGCTCCACGCCCTTCTGGACGAGAACGAGGCCGCGCGTCGAAGGGTCGTCGAAGTGGAGGAACGGTTGATGTCGACGTACGCGAGCGAGAGTTCGCCGTACTCGCCGGAGCAGAAGAAGGCCGCGGCGGAGGCGTTCCTCGCCCTCGAGGCCGCGATGTTGGCGCGGGTGATAAACCCCAACCGCGAGCGGATGAGGGCAGTCGTCGCCGAGTGGGGTCACCTTTTGAGAGATGACGACTACCTCGCGTTGTCGGCGGAGCTCGCCCGCGCGACGACCGCGCGCGTACTCGCGGAGACGGACCTGCCCAAAGAACTTCGCGAAGAGCGGCCCGCGGCGGACAGGGAGGCGGACGTGCTCGAGCAAGTCCGAGGTGCGTATCTGGAGTTAAGCCGCCGGCGCCGGGCGGGTTTCTTGTCCGCGCTCGCGCAAGGCGTTAAACATATCTTCTCGGGCGAGTAGGAATGGCGGGAAACGTCGACGTAATTTGGCACTCGTTGCCGGCGGAAAAGGCGGCGGCCGAACTCGATACGTCGCCTCGCGTCGGTCTGAAGGCCGAGGAGGCTGCGTCGCGCCTGGCGCGTTACGGCCCAAACGCGTTGAAGCAGGTCGGCGCCCGTCGCGGGCCGAAGATACTGCTGGCCCAGTTTACCGATTTCCTCGTATTGGTCCTCATCGGCGCGTGCATCGTCTCCCTTTTTCTCGGCGAATACGTCGACGCTACCGCCATCCTCGCCATCGTCGTCCTCAACGGCGTCCTGGGCTTCGTCCAAGAGTACCGCGCGGAGAAGTCGCTGCAGGCTTTGCGCGAGATGGCGGCGCCCAAGGCCGCGGTGGTGCGCGACGGCCGCGAGATAGTGGTGGACACGCGCGAGGTCGTCCCGGGGGACCTGGTCCGCTTGCGCGCCGGCGACCGCGTCCCCGCGGACCTGCGCCTCGTCGAGGAGTACAACCTCCAAGTGGACGAGGCGGCGCTCACGGGCGAATCTTTGGCTATTGAGAAACAGGCGGCGCTCGCGCTCGACGACGATGCGCCGCTCGCGGACCGCAGGAACATGGTTTACGCCGGGACCGTCGCAACGTACGGCCGCGGCAACGGCGTCGTCGTCGCGACGGGGATGGGCACCGAGCTGGGACGAATAGCGGCGATGGTCCAGGAAGTCGGGAGAGAGCATACGCCGCTCCAGCGGCGCCTCGCGAGGTTGGGAAAGTTCCTGGTTTGGGCGGTCCTTAGCTTGTGCGGCGTCGTATTCGCCGCCGGCCTTTTGAGGGGCCTGCCCGCCCACGAGATGTTCCTGACGGCCGTATCGTTGGCGGTGGCCGCGATTCCCGAGGGCCTGCCCGCGGTCGTAACTATCTCGCTGGCCATCGGCGTCCAGCGGATGGTCAAACGCCACGCCCTCATCAGGCGCCTTTCCTCGGTTGAGACGTTGGGGTCGACCTCGGTTATTTGCGCCGACAAGACCGGGACGCTGACGGAAAATAAAATGGTGGCGCGGCGCGCCTACGTAAACGGCCGCGAGGTCGTAAGGCCCGACGCGCCCGACGATTTGAAAGAGCTTTTAGCCACGGCCTTGTTATGCACGAGCGACTTCATTAGCGCCGTCGGCGTGGGCGATTTCTCCTTCGACGGCGAGCGGAGCAATCCGACCGAGGCGGCGCTGGTCGAGGCGGCTTTGGACGTCGGCGTAGACGCGCGCGCGCTCGCCGGCCGCTACGAGTTTCAAGCCGAGGTCCCGTTCGATTCCGGGCGCAAAAGGATGACCGCGGTTTTCGGTCGCGACGGGGACCGCGTCGCCGTCGTGAAGGGGGCGCCCGAAATAGTTCTCGAGCTGTGTTCGGCGATTCAGGAAGGGGCGGCCGTCCGGCCGCTAACGGCGGAGGCCCGGGCTTCCGTACAGGCGGCCAACGCGGACCTGGCGGGGCGCGGCTTGCGCGTCATCGCGGTCGCGACGCGGCTCTTGAGCGACGACGAAGAGGTGACGCCGGCGCTCGAGCGGGACCTCACGTTCCGGGGGTACGTCGCCATCGACGACCCGCCGCGGCCGGAAGTCTACGAGGCGGTGAGGAAGAGCCGCCTCGCGCACATCACGCCCATAATGGTGACGGGCGACCATCGCGCCACCGCCGCGGCCATCGCTAAAGAGGTCGGAATACTGGACGAGAAAGGCGCCGTCCTGACGGGGCGGGAGATAGATGCGCTGAGCCACGAGGGGTTAATCGACGAGCTCGAGGATGTGCGCGTGCTGGCGCGCGTCACCCCGGAACATAAGCTGCGCGTCGTGCGGGCCTTGCGCGCGCGCGGCGCGGTCGTGGCGATGACGGGCGACGGCGTCAACGACGCCCCCGCGCTCAAAGAGGCCGACATCGGCGTGGCGATGGGCATCACCGGCACCGACGTCTCCAAGGAGGCGTCGGACATGATCCTCACCGACGACAACTTCGCCACCATCGTCGCCGCGGTCGAGGAGGGGCGGGGCATCTACGCCAACATAAAAAAGTTCGTTCACTTCCTGCTCTCGTGCAACGCCTCCGAGCTCCTCGTCATGATAATCGCGACGCTCGGCGGGTGGCCGCTACCGCTGTTGCCCATTCAAATTTTATGGGTAAACCTCATCACCGACGGCGCGCCCGCGCTCGCCCTCGGCGTGGACCCGCCGGAAGTCGGCCTTCTCCTCAAGCGGCCGAGGCCGAAGCACGCGTTCCTCTTTGACGGGCACGAGTTGCGATTGATACCGACGCAGGGCCTTTTTATCGCCGCGGCGACGCTCGGTTCTTACTTGACGGTGCTGTACGGCTTCGGCGAGGGCCTGGCCACGGCGCGGACCTTCGCGTTCTCGGTGCTGACGTTGAGTCAGCTCTTCCACGCGCTGAACTGCCGCAGCCAGACGCGCTCGTTCTTCGCGCTCGGGCCTTTCTCGAACCCTTGGCTGTTGTACGCCGTCGGCTTTTCGCTATTGCTGCACCTCGGCGTCGTTTACATCCCCTTCCTCCAACCGATATTCCACACGGTCCCGTTGTCTCTTCGGGATTGGGGTTTGATGCTCGTTATCTCGTCCTTGCCGCTCATATTTATGGAGATTTACAAGCCGCTCTACGCGCTCGTGAAGAGGACCCGCCGCGAACCCGAGGATTACTTCGGCGTCTTCCCGGAATAGTTGCGCCGAAGCCGCCCCGGCGGTATAATAATTGCGGATTCATTGGCTTAGAAGGCCGCGGCACGCACGGCCGAAGAACCTGTGGCAGCGGCTCGGCCGCCTCGCCAAGTTGCTCTACGTATACGTCGTTCGGATCAACGCGTCGCCCCACCAGGTTGCTTCGGGCGTCGCCGTAGGCGTGTGGCTCGGCGTTTTCCCTACCTTCTTTCTGGCGGCGCCGGTCGCGTACGTGCTGGCATGGGTATTTCGTTTTAATAAGGCCGGCGCGTTGGCCGGCACGGCGGTTATGAACCCGGTAACGTCGCCCTTTTTTTG
Source organism: Candidatus Zixiibacteriota bacterium (assembly GCA_011773985.1). Taxonomy (GTDB): domain Bacteria; phylum RBG-13-66-14; class B26-G2; order WVWN01; family WVWN01; genus WVWN01. Next base: position 43,631 of record WVWN01000001.1, read on the forward strand.
GGCCGCTTCGGCTGTACTCGGCGCCGCGCTCACGGGCACGGATTGGCAAGTTATCTACGCGCAGATACGGTACGAAAGATACGTCTGGGCCCTCTCGCGGACGACGTATATTTATTTTATCGGGAATATAATTATGGCGACCACGGCCGCGGCGTTGGCTTACGTCGCCGCGTATTTCGCGGTTCGCGGCCGCCAGCGACGGCGCCGCGCAAAACGCGCGGCCGAGGCGATGCCCGCCCCCGGGCGAGAGCGCAAGTGCTGAGCGGAGGATGGCTTTGCGAAGAATTATTATCCTGTCGGCTTTTGCCGCGCTGGCCTTAGCACCGACGGTCGACGGCGCGGTTAAACGTTCTTGGTTGGCGCGTGACGCGGCAGGGGTCGAGGCGTATGTGGGCGGTGGTGCGCCGCAGATGTCCGACGTCGTCCAGGACATTTGGGTCGATGGCTCCGCGGTATGGGTCGCGACCGTCGACGGCCTGGGCGTCACGGGCGACCGCGGCGCAACCTGGAAGAATTACCGTAAGACCGGCTTGCCGTCCGACGACGTGTTGGCCGTCGCCGCCCGCGGAGGCGACATCTGGGCCTCGTGCATCGAGGTCGAGGAGTTACGAGAGGGGGTTATCTACCACGGCCGGGGCCTCGCCCACTACGACGCGTCGGCGGGTCGGTGGCGGGTTTACGGTAAGAAGGACGGCCTTCCCGCCGACGGGCCGCTCGAGCTCGCTTGGGACGTCGTCGTCGACGGCGCGGGCGTCGTATGGGTGGCCCTCTGGGACGGCGGCATCGGCAAATCCGCCGACAACGGCAGGACGTGGGAGCTGATCGTCCCCAAGGACCGCGAGGGCCGCCGCGCCGAACATTTCTATTCGCTCGCCAAACGCGGCAACCTGATATGGGCCGCGGCGGAGGTGACATATCCCAACCCGAACTACGACCCCAACGACCCCGCGTCGCCTCGTTTCCTGAGCAATCTCGGCGTCTTCAAATCGGAGGACAACGGCTCGAGCTGGACCTTCTACGGCGCGCGGCAGGGCGTCATCGGCTTTGCCGTGGTGGTTAATATCCAGAACGTGGTCGGCCGCGACGTCGTATGGGTAGGGACCGCGCCGTCGGACCCGGCGAACCCTAACATCCTCGGGAACGGCGTCTACAAGTCCGAGGACGGGGGCGCGAGCTGGTTTAATTACGATATGGCGCAAGGGCTCGGTTCGCACACCGTCTACGGCTTCGCCTCCGCCGGGCCGTGGGCCTGGGCGGGGACGTACGCGCGCGGTACGCCCGGGGGCGTCAGCCGGACGAGTGACCGCGGCGCGACGTGGCAGAATTACGGCGTGGAGGCGGGCCTGCCTACCCCCTACGTGACGACCGTCGCCGCGGCCTCCGCGACGGAGGTCTGGGCGGGAACGGACTTCGGCCTCGGCTACTCGAGCGACAGCGGCGCTACGTGGCGCAAGATCGAGTTGACGCCGCCCGCGGGCCGAGTCGACCTGCCGGCGGCGTTCGCCTTCCCGAGCCCGTTCGCGCAGGAGCGAGATTACTTCATGACCATCCGTTACGGCCTCGGCCGGGGCGGGACCGTTACGCTCGACATATACGACTTCGCGGGCCGGCGGGTGATACGCCTGGTTAACCACGAGTACCGCGGCCCGGGCGAGCGCATAGACGAGTATTGGCGCGGCGAGCGTGAGGACGGAACGCCCGCCGCGAACGGTATCTATTTCTTCACGCTCGAGGTCGACGGCAAGGCCGCGGCGCGCGGCAAGTTCGTCGTTCTCAACTGAGGGGGAGGCGGCCTGAGATGAAGACGAAGTACGTGATTTTTATGGTCGCGTTTGCCGCGGCCGTTCCGGCGGCCTGGCCCCGGGAGCGCGGCGACGGCGGCCTCCCGGCGGCGTTCGCGCTTATGGCGGGTGACGGCCGCGCCCTCGCGCTGGGCGGCGCGGGCGTAGCCCTGGACGGCCTGGCCGCTATGTA
>WVWN01000001.1:45613-188776 GCA_011773985.1 Candidatus Zixiibacteriota bacterium
GCGCTCTCCTTCGACCGTCGGATCGTCGAGGTGGGTTACGGCCGCCCCATCATAGCGGGCGCCGGCATGGGCATAGCGTGGGCCAATGCGTCCGTGGACGACCTCGTCGGCCGGAATTACGCCGGCAACCCGACGGAGGAGATAACGAACTCGCAGAACATGTTCGTCTTCGGCTTCGGGCGGCCGGTGGTTTGGGAGTGGTTGCGCGCGGGCGTGACGGGCCGGTTCTATTATTGCGCGATCGCCGAGGGGCGGGCTTCCGGCTACGGCTTGGACGGCGGCGTCCGCGCGACGCCCCGGGAATGGATTACGGCCGCGGCCTCGGTCCGCGACGTCGCCACCGGCCTCCGCTGGGAGAAGACGACGCCGGACCCGCCGCGCGAGGACGTGCCGACGCGAGGCTTGCTCGGCCTCGGCTTGCGGCCTTGGCGCAAGTTGCTCCTGGCGCTGCAGGCCGACGGCGGGGAGGATGAGCGTTGGCGCTACCGGGGCGGCGCGGAGTACTGGCTAGACGAGCGGGTCGCGCTGCGCGCGGGCCTTGACGACGGCGCGCCGACGCTGGGGGCCGCGGTCCTGCTGCCGCGGGGCGGCTACACCGTAAGCTTCGACTACGCGTTCGTGGAGGAGGAGTTCACCGCGGAGGCCGCGCATACCGTTTCGCTGGGCCTGGTTTTTTAATTGTATTACGATTTCCGAAGTCCCGGGTGTAAGGTCGTTATCTCAAGGGAACGTAAGTAGTATTTTAAAAGCCGGCTCGCGCGGGCCGGCTTTTTAAGGTTATACGGCTCGAGGGAAGAGCGACGCTAAGTCGCCGAAAATTTTAACGTCTAAAACGCCGACGAGGTGGAGGATATAGGAGACGCAGCACAGCAGGAGGGGAATGACCGCGGCGACCAGGCACTTTTTGCCGAAGGTTTTGCACGCCGCGTCCGGCTTCCGCAGATAGATGGCCGCGACGACGATGCCCGCCAACGGAAAGATGAACGAAATGACGTAGTATAACCACCTTCGCTTGGGTGGCGTTTCGACGTTAACCATAGGCGCGGATACGGGCCTTTGAACCCGGGACGACGTTGCCCTAATTTCCTCAGCTAACGCTGCCTAAGCCGGCAAAAATGCCGCCGAGCGCCAGGGCCCACACGAGGAGATAGATACACCAAAGGGCCACGCTTATTATGCCGAGGATAAGGCACAATTTCCCGAGGCCTTTGTTCTTCGGTATGACCGCGGCCTTTATCAGTATAATGCCGAAAATTATCCCGAACAACGGGACTATGAAGGAATACACCGCGAGCGCAAAGACGAGAGCCCACCGAGCCAGCTCTACCAATCCCCGGAATTGTTCGACGACGGGGTCGCCGGCCTCGCCGAAAAGAAACGCCGCTTTCTTTTCGATTTCCGGTATTTCGTTGCTCATTTTGGAAACTCCTTTCGGACGTGTTGCGGGGACCGCCCGACCCCGCCGGCCCGGCGGCGCCGAGATTTATTATGAAACCCTAAATATGGGTACGCTTATCCTGAAGACGTTGAAAATTACCGTGCACAGGCAAAGTAAGATACACATTATAATTCCGGCAATTAGGCAGTTCTTGCCGAAGGCCTTGACTTCGGGCTCCGGCTTTTGCATATAGATAATGCCGAGTACGATGCCGAGGGGAAAGATTATAAACGAGAGTATATACCAAAGTACCTTTGGCTCGAGCGGTCGGTCCCCGTCCGTCATATATATATACCTCTGATCGAGTTAAGGTTTAAGCGCTTAGCCGTACGCCACGCCAATTCCGCGGTTACTGCGGAGACGCTTTCTGTCGCACTTTATCTCCGCCGGTTAATACGCGCCTAACGTAATAACGAGCTAGGGATTATGAACAATAGAGTTCGGCTCCGCTACGCCAGCCACTCGGCGGCGCCGAGCACGATAAAAAATACGGCGTAAAGGGCGCAATAGGCGAAGACGCCCAGGATGGCCGCGACGGTGGCCTTTTTACCGAACCGCTTGCTTTCGGGCGCTTCTCGCCGGTTGTAATTAATGCCGAGTATTACGCCGACTACGGGCAGGATAAACGACAGCGCGTACCAGAGCCATCGTGGCTCTAACGTGGTTTTCTCTTCGGTCATAGTTACGTGGGGTCGGCCGCGGGCCTCGCCGACCTGCGGCTCGTGAGCGTCGACGTAAGCTAACATAGCCTTTTCCGAAAGTATAGGTTTTTTTACTTATCTTCGTCGGTGGAGGCGCGCCCCCGGTCGCCCAGGCCGAACCCGAGGATCTCCCGTATCGCCGCGACGTCCTCGCCGCCCAGTACGTGCAGGACGAAGAGCAAGGGTACGTAAAGGCACGCGCCGATCAAGATGAGCGGCGGCCAGGGCACGTACGGCCTCAGCGCCCAGGCCGCGAGCCCCATAATCGCGGCCGCGCCCGCGGTCCTTAGCGCGGCGCCGCCCAGGCGGCTTCGGTAGACGAGCGCGAAGGTGAAGAGGTAGTTTTGCACGAATGCCGCGACCAAGGAAATCAAAAGCGCCGCCGCGGCACCCACCGCGTGCCAACGCGGAATCAGCACCAGGCCGCCGGCCGTCATCACGACGATGTTCACGACCAGTATGAGGACGCTCTTCATCTGCTGTTCCGCGGCGAAGAGCGCGCGGTAGAAGACGTTGTTCACGTAGATGGGTACGACCGCGAAGATGAGGAGCGAAAAGACCGCTACTGAACGGGCGAAGTCCACCTCGTATATCAACAATACCACCGGCTCGGCGAGGACGTACGCGCCCACCGCGGCGGGAAGCGCGAACGCTACCAAGTAACGAAGGGACCGCTCCGCCAGGCGGACGAACTGCCCCCGGTCCTCCCGCCACGTTCGCGCGAGGTTGGGGTAGACCGCGTTCATGAACGATTCGGGAACGAGCGTCAGCAGGAACATCAAGCGGTACGACGCTGAGTATATGCCCACCTCCGCCGGGCCCACAAGCCGCTGCAGCAGCAGGACGTCGAGACGCCAGTATATCGACGCGAGGACCGCCAGGGCCGCGAAGGGCATCGCGCCCCGCAGCAGCCGCCGCACGAAGACGACGTCGAGGCGGACGCCGCCCCCCCGCGTCTGCCAGAGGCATAGCGGCACCGAGAGCGATGCCGACGCGAACTCCACCGCGGCCCGCACGATCAACAGCGCGATTACGCCGTGCCCCAACCACAATACGAAGACGCTTATGCCCGTAACCAGCGTGCGTTTTACGAAGGTGAGCAGGGTGATAAACTCGGCCCTCTCGATGCCGATAAAGGTTGACTCGGCCGCAGCGCCGAGCGAGGCCGGTAAGAGCGCGAACGAGGCGACGACCGCCGCGAGGTAGGTGTCGCGCCCGAGGCCGTAGACGGCGGCGACGCCGTTCATCGCGGCGACGAGCACGAGCGCGACCGCCCCCACCAGGGCCGCCGCGTGGACGAAGTACTTCCCGGCCTCCTCCCGGCGCCGACCTATCTCGCGCGGCAGGAAATTTTGCAGGCCGAAGAAAGAGATGAGCTCGAAGACGAGGTAGAAGGCGACGACGAAGGAATATTTTCCAAAATCTTCGACCCCCAGGCGCCGGGACGCGTAGACGACGAGTAAAAAGCCGGCCACCTGGTTTATTATCCGGGTGGCGAAGAGGGCCGTGGTGTTCTTCGCGATCCTGCGTTTCATCGGGGCCATATTCCCGCAAGCATAACATAAGCCCCTACCCAGTCAAGCGCTAACGAGTTCGGCGGAAGCGGCGGAGCATCTTTTATTACGTCAAATATTTCGTATAATATAAAGTCGAAGTATGCCCTTTCCCGGTATCCGGATGGATTATTGCGATAGGGTCGCGCGCCACGCGGTATTCCGCGACGTTGCGGCGGCCCTGCGCTCGAGCCGCGGCGACGTCGTGTCCGTCGGCGGCTTGGCGGCGGGCGCCGCGGCCCTTTTCGTCGCCGCGGTGCGGCGGGAGCTCGGCGTCCCGGTGCTAACGGTGCTCGCCACCTCGGAGCGAGCGGAAGCCTTCGCCGCGGACGCCTCGAGCTATGCGGGCGAGGGTGTGACGCTGCTAAAACCTTACGGCGTATTGCCCCTTAAACCCGTGTCGCCGAGTCTGGAGACGTCGGCGTCGCGCATCGAGACCCTTTTAACTTTAGGCGGAAGCGGCGCCTGGTGCGTCGCGGCCGCGGAGGCCTTCAAGCGCCGGCTGCCGCCGCCCGGCGAGCTCCGCCGGGCCGTGCGGCGCTACCGCCCGGGCGAAACCCTAGAGCTCGCTGAACTCGAGGCCGACTTGCCTTGGCTCGGCTACGAACGCGTCGGCATGGTCGAAGGGCCGGCGCAGTTCGCCCGTCGCGGCGCCATCTTGGATATCTTCCCCGCCGGCGCCGACGCGCCCGCGCGGCTGGAGCTCTTCGGCGACGTCGTCGAATCCGTTCGCGCCTTCGACGTCTGGACCCAGCGCCGGGGGGGCGAATTGCGCGAGCTCGTCGTTTACCCCGCGCGCGAGGTCGTGCTCTCGCCCGAAGGGATAAACGCCGCGGTGCGAAAGATTCGCGAACGCTTCGGCGACGAGGCCGCGGAGGACGCGTACGAAGCGCTGGACGTTCACCGGTACTTCGACGGCGTCGAGAACCTTCTCCCCTTTCTGTACGCGGAGACGGCCACCGTAGCCGATTACTTCGGCGAGACGCCCCTGCTCGTATTGTACGATGCCGCCGCGGTCGCCTCCACGATGGAGCTCGAGGGGGGCCGCGCGGGGGAGCTTTCGTTCCCGTATCCCCGCCTCGACGAAATTTTCGTCGACTTCGACGAATTCCTGACCTCGTCCCGCGAGGCGGGGGGCAACGTCCTGAGCGTGCAGCCGGGCGCCGCGCGCGACGGCCCGGGTTTTCGCTCGCGGGAAGTGGACCACCTCGCCGGCCGGCTCGAGCTTTTCGTGGACGAAGTGCGCGCGTTCCGACGCCGGGGCGAAGTAGTCGTGCACGTGGAACGTCCCGACCAGGGCGAACGTTTCCGGGAGATAGCGGCGGCCCGCGCCGAAGACCTGCCGATCCGATATGACCTCAAGCCCTCGCGGCGCGGGTTCATATGGGACGACGTCGGCCTAGCCGTCTTCCCCGCCTGGCAAATATTGGGGCGACGGCCGTCGGGCGTCAGGCGCAGGCGCCCCCCGCGTTACGAGCCGGGCGACGAGGCCGTGAGGATAAGTTCCGCCTTTGACCTCGAGGCCGGCGACCTCGTCGTCCACGCCGACCACGGCGTGGGTCGGTTCGAAGGGCTGACGGCGCTGCAGGTGGGCCGGCATCAAGAGGAGTTTATAACGCTAACTTACGAGGGCGGCGACCGCCTCTACGTCCCGGTTTACAATCTGCGCGTCGTGTATAAATATGTGGGAGGCGACCCGCGGGATAGGCCGCTCGACCGCCTGGGTGGTGCCGCTTGGCGGCGGGCCCGTGCGCGCGCGAAGAAGTCCGCGGAAAAGCTCGCCCGGAAGTTGATCGAGATTTGCGCCGCGCGGGCCGCCCGCCCCGGTTACGCTTTCGCCGGCGACGCGTCTTGGGAGCTTGAGCTCGCGGAAACCTTCCCCTACGTCGAGACGCCGGACCAATTCCGCGCGATAGAAGAGGTGGCCGAGGATATGACGGCCGAGAAGCCCATGGACCGCCTCGTCTGCGGCGACGTGGGTTTCGGCAAGACTGAGGTCGCCGTGCGCGCGGCGCTCAAGGCCGTCGCCGACGGAAAGCAGGTGGCGGTCCTCGTTCCCACGACCGTCCTGGCCGACCAACACTATGCGACTTTCCGCGAGCGCCTCGGCCCGTTCCCGGTCCGCGTCGAGATGTTGAGCCGTTTTAAAAGGCCCAAGGAGCAGAAAGAGATACTGGCCGACCTCGCCGCGGGCAAGGCGGACGTGGTAATCGGAACCCACCGCCTTCTCTCGCGGGACGTCTCGTTCGCGGACCTCGGCCTGCTCGTCGTCGACGAAGAACAGCACTTCGGCGTCGCCCACAAGGAGCGCATCAAGCAGCTGCGGAAGTTGGTGGACGTGTTGACGCTCACGGCGACGCCCATACCGCGGACGCTCCATATGGCGCTCGCGGGTTTGAGGGACCTTTCGCTCATCGGGACCGCGCCGCTGGAGCGTTTGCCCATCCTCACGCTCGTCGCGCCCTTCGACGAGGACTTAATCGCCGACGCCGTCGCGCGGGAGCTCGGGCGGGGAGGTCAGGTGTTTTTCGTCCACAACCGCGTGAAGACCATAGAAGCGGTGGCGGATTATCTCTCGAACCTTGTGCCCGAGGCGCGGTTCGGCGTCGCGCACGGCCAGATGAAAGAGAGCGACCTCGAGCGCATCATGCACGATTTCGCGGACGGCAAGTTCGACGTCCTCGTCTCTTCGGCGATAATCGAGGCGGGCCTCGACTTCCCGAACGTGAATACGATTATAATTAACCGGGCCGACGCTTTCGGCTTGAGCCAGCTTCATCAATTGCGGGGGCGGGTGGGCCGTTCGCATACCCGCGCGTACGCCTACCTGCTCACGCCGCCGAGCCACGCCCTTACCGACGCCGCGCGCCAAAGGCTCCAGGCGCTCAAGGACGCGACGGAGCTCGGGTCCGGCTTCCGCCTCGCGATGCGCGACCTCGAGATTCGGGGCGCGGGCAACCTGCTGGGGCCGGAGCAGAGCGGCGCCGTAGCCGCGGTGGGCCTCGACCTCTATACGACGATATTGGCCGCCGAGGTCGCCAGGTTGAGGGGCGAGGAACTTCCCCCCCGGGCGGACGTTAACGTGCGCTTGGACCTCGACGCTTTCATTCCCGCTTCGTACGTCCCCGACGAAAGGCAGCGGCTCGGCATTTATCGGCGGCTGAGCGAGGCTTGCGACGAGTCGGCGTTGGCGGCGCTCGCGGAGGAGCTCCGCGACCGTTTCGGCCCCGTTCCCGCGGCGGCTGAGCGCCTGTTGACGGTTCGGAGGTTGAGCTTAGGGGGCGGACGTGCGGGGGCGTGCGCCGTGAATATAGAGGGCCGTTGCGTTACGTTGGAGTTCCGTGCGGGGCAGTTTGAAAAGGTATCTTCCGCGGAATTGCCGCCGGCCGTAACCGCGGTGGACGTTAAAGCGGGGCGCGGCGCGAAAACTTCGGTTACCTTTACGCTCGCCGAGGGTGTACCGGCGCCCGAGGCCGCGTTGGAGATCTTGGAGCGTCTCGCCGGGGCGGAAGCCCGGGCGCGCTCCCCGGTAAAAGGAACGGTTCGAGATGGTTAAACGTTGTGCGGTATGCGGCGCTGAGAACCCGGACGAGGTCGCAAGTTGCAACGTTTGCGGTACGGGGCTCGAGGGCGACGTGCCGCCCGAGGTCGAGATAGAGGTCTACGACGTCGAACCGGTTAAAGTTTCCGGGCGGAATTATTTCGAGGAGACGTTGGCCGCGAGGCGCGAGAGCGTCCAAAGGGGCGCGGCTTCGCCGGCCGCCGATTTGGAAAGAGACCCCCTTATTCAAGAAGAGCTCAAGGCCGGTTACGAGATCCGGCGGCGGCGTATTAGCCAACGGTTGCGACGCCCGCGCGGCGTGGCCATTGTAGTCGCGGCGGCGGCGCTCGCGATTCTCGTAACCTACGGCGTCCGCTGGGCCGTCGCGCGCCTGCCCAGGTACGAGTACGCGGAACCGGCCTATGTGGTCGCAACTAACCTCGCCCTCGGCGTCGCCGCCGAGCTCGAGTCAACCAGATTCGACGTCGCGGGGGCGGGCGGCCCCACGGCGCTTTTGGCCGTGGGGGGCGAAGGGGGTAAGGTCTTTATTGACGGGAATTACGTCGGCGACGCGCCGCTCGAGGCTATCCCGGTTCCGCTCGGCCGTCGGCGAGTGATCGTGAGGCGGGGAAACGAGATTGCGCTCGACGAATCGATCGATTTCGAGCGGGGAGTCCGCTATTCGTTGGAGCCGCTGAGCGCCGCGGCGCTCGCGCGTACGCGGTGACGTCCGGGGCGCGTAGTTCGTTTAGCGCGGCCGCGGCATAATGCCGCGCGCGGGCCTGATATCCTCTTCGGTAGATGGGATGCGCGCGGGCCTTTGCCATAGGCCGTAGAAGTTTCTGGTCTTGAAATAGTAGGCGCCGTTTTTTCGGAAGAGTAAGAAATTCGTCCCCACGCCGTCGACGTAGGGTATTACCTCGCGGTCGAGTTTCATCAGCGCCGCCTCCTCCCAGCTTATCCCTTCTTTTTTCTTGTGCCAGAAGGGCCCGAGCCAACGGATGAGTTTTTGGAGGCGGGCGTTCCCGGCGGCGTCTTTTTTCTGGATGGGGAATTTTTTGCGGCCGCGCGAATATTCATAGAGGTCCCGTCGGAACCGCGCCGCGAAAGGCGCGACGTCGCCCTCGCAATCGTTTAAAAAGTAATCGACCCCCTCGTTGTGCGCCGGCGTCGCCGGGTCGTCGTAGACCTCGGTTATAATGACGCGGAGCGCGGCGGGGCCCGCGTTGTACATCGAGCCCGCGAGCTTGACGCGGTTAACGCGCCCTTTTTCCGAAGCCCAGGATAGGACGCCGTCGCCGGCCGTCGCCTCGGCGAAAGCCGGCCCGAACGCTTTGGCGTTGGCCTGGTCCACGACCTCGCGGAGGAACTGCGTGCCGATCTCGACGTTGAAGCGCGCGACGTTGCGCACGGCGTAGCGCGAATTTCGCGGCAGACGGTTCAGACGGGTGGCGACCGGGCCGCGCGGCGTCGGATAGCTTATCTTATAGTTCGTTCCCTTTATGAGGTCCGCGGTGCACTGCATGTAGCCGGTGGCCGAACCCCGCCCGCGCCCCACGCGGTAGCAGATGCCGTCCGCCAGCGTGTGGACGAAGCCGCATTCCTGATACGATATGGCCATAACGAGGGCCACGAAGTCGGCGTCCGAGGGGTCGTATTTTTCGCCGGGGGTCGGCGCGCCCGAGCTCGGCGGCGCCCGATAGCGTCGCCGTTCCGCGTTGACGCGCGTTCCAACTTCCCAAAAGGTATGATACAGGCTGTGGTGGGGGTCTCGCTCGTCGTAGGCTTGGAAATTGTCGAACTCGCGCAGGGATAACTTCGCCGGGAAACCCTCGATCGTAAATTTTTGATTAAATAGGTGTTCGAGCGTAGGCGGGCCGATGATGCGGCCGAGCTCTTCGGCGGTCGCGGCGTAACCTCGGGCCGGCGGCAAGTTGTCCACTTCGTCGAGTATCCGCTCCTCCGCCGACGTGTCGTACGGCAGTCGCACCCTCAGCTCCGCGAGCTTGGATACCAATTCGTCGTCGTAGACGCCGGAAATATTTCTGAGGGGCCTATATTCGTACGCGGGGTCGCACTCCGCGAGCGTGGAGAGGGCCAGGTTTACGGTGCGCTTGACGTAGTAGACGGCGCCGGAGGCGACTGCGGCCCCGCCCGCGCCGACGGGCGAGTAGTAGAGGAACCCCGGCTGCCCGAAGTTTCGGCCGGGCACGTAGATTCGTTCGACGCCTTCGATCGGCCCCAGGATGGGGTGGCTTGCCCGCGGGCTGTAATAGGGGAAGGCGTTGCGACCTCGGTCGTCTTGCGCGATTATAGGTTGCGGATTTCGACGCGGGTCGGAAGAGGCGGGCAGAACGGCGACGGTCAGGTATTGCGATTTGGCGTCGGGGGGAAAGGCGTAGAATACGTCGCGCCCGCTTTTAACCGAGATGCGCACGTCGTATAGACCCGGCGGCACGGGCTTATAGGCTTTGGGCCCCGTATTCGCGACGCCGTACCACGTAAATTCGTTGCGGGGTTTTCTGCCCAGGCGGAGCGGAAAGCCGGACGAGGGGGCGACGTAGCTGTCGCTCGCGGCCTCGAAGACCTTTTCTTGGCCCCCCGGCGCGCGAGCGAATATCTCCAAGACGACGGCGTCGTTGGCGCGGGGCGGCGGGTCCAACGAGTAGCGAAACGTCGTGGCCAGCGCCTGCCGCGCCGGGTCCTCGTCTGCGTATAATCGGAAATCGGCCTCCTCGAGCGTTACCTCCAGAAAGCCCTCGTTGTCGAAGTAACCGCCCTCGGGGCCGGCTGCCGTCAACCGGTCCACGACGCGAAGACGGGCCCCGCGGCCGCGGCCCGCGACGTAGTACGTGTAGCGGTGGTTGGCCTTGTCTCGCACGTCGGCGGAGGCGAGGCGGTCGTCAATGACGAGCGACGAGCGGGGCGTATCGAAAGGGTCGCTTTGGGTTATGTACTCCGCGTCGTAGCGCCTCCCGTCGCTCGCGCCCACGTACGTCCCCCGGACCGTTAATTTGTATAGTTTGCCCGGGAGCATCGTGTGGGGCAGCGTTATTTCCGTGCCGTCGGTGGGGAGGAGGACGACGCCGGGGTCGGCCTTATCGAAGGGGGTCAGGACGAGTACGAGCGAGGCGGTCGCGGCCGCCGCGGCCTTGAGCTTGGTCCGGAGCGGTCGCCCGCGCAGGTAGCGTACGACCGCGGCCGCGGCGCTCAGGGAGAAGCTGAGTGCTGCCAATATGGCGCGAAGGCCGGCGACCGCCCACGCGCCGAGGATGCGTAGGACGCGTGTCACCATACGACGCGGATAAAGGTTGTAAAGATTGCCCAGATGCCGGCTAGGGTAAAGGCCGTGGCCGCGGTTATGTAAACGGTCCGCAATAGGACCCTGCGCCGTCGGGCGGCGCGGTTGACGTTGGCGAAGTCGTATTCTACTTGCGGCCAGGCTTGGGGAAAAAGGAGTATAAGGCCCAGCGCGAGGGCGAGGTCGAGACTGAGCGAGGCCGTGAGGACCGAGGGCCAGGGTAGCTCGTGGAGTTTGAGCGCGAGGCCGCCGGCGAACGTGAGCGCGCAGATGTTCGCGAACGCCAAGTTGAAATGGCGCGAGCGGAGCCAACCCCACTTGCCGCCCGCCTCGGTCAGCGTTTCGTTTAACGCGCGAAAGAGGCGCTCGAGAGGTCCGTGGTCGTCCCCCGTGGCCCATATGTACGAACGGTCCGAGGCCGGGTGGTTCTTCAGCTGTATCAATACGTTGGCGGCCGGCGACAGGAACGATATCTTCAACATCCGGGGGCGAATTTTGCGTTGGCGCTCGAGCCAGGTTAAAAAGGGTTCCACCCCCCGGTAACGACAAGTTCGCTCGTCCCCCCCGACGGCGAAGTCGAGCTCGAAGTAAGGGCGTAGCTTCCGCAAGATTTTTTCGTAATAAGCGAGCGTAAGGTTGGCGAGTTCGGCCGTCGGCACGCCCTCTTCCCGTCGGGCCGCGTACCACCGCCGCGTCGTCCGGTCCGCCTCGCCGCGAGCGTATTTGAAAAAAATGCTGTTTAGTTTCTTCAAGAGAGCCGGCGAGGCCCGCGTGGCCTTTATCTTCCGGAATATTTCGAACCGGCCGGCGCCCTCGGCGTGGCGCGCGAGGGGCTTTATTTTTACGCTCGGCATATTCCCCTTCATTCTAGTTTGCGATTATACTAAAAAAAGGCGGGCCGTCAACCCGCCTCGGCGCCGCGCGGAGTTGCGCGTTATGTCCCTACGTGCCAGGACGCCAGGTATTCGACCTGTTCTTTGGTGAGGACGTCGATCTTTATACCCAGCGCGTCGAGTTTGAGGCCCGCGACCTCGTCGTCGATCTCCCGGGGGACCGCGTATACCAACTTTTCCAGGGCGTCCGACTTCGCGCTCAGGTACGCGGCGGCCAGCGCTTGGTTGGCGAAGGACATGTCCATAACCGTCGCGGGATGCCCTTCCGCGGCCGCGAGGTTCACGAGCCGCCCCTCCGCGAGCACGTATATATGTCGGCCGTCGGGAAGTTCGTACTCCTCGACGTTGGGCCGGACGACGCGCCGCGACGTCGCCATCTCCCCCAGCGCGTCGAGGTCGATTTCGACGTTGAAGTGTCCCGAGTTGGCGACTACGGCGCCGTCCTTCATCGACTCGAAGTTTTCGCCGCGTATGACGTGGATGTCGCCCGTGAGGGTAACGAAGAGGTCGCCCAAAGGGGCCGCTTCCGCCATGGTCATAACGCGGTAGCCGTCCAACTGGGCTTCGAGCGCGCGGACGGGGTCGACTTCGGTCACGATTACGTGGGCTCCCATGCCCCGGGCGCGCATCGCGAAGCCGCGGCCGCACCAGCCGTAACCGGCGACGACCACCGTCGAGCCGGCGAACAGCAAGTTCGTGGCGCGGAGGATGCCGTCCACGGTCGATTGACCGGTCCCGTAGCGGTTGTCGAACAGGTGTTTCGTCCGGGCGTCGTTGACGGCGATAATCGGGTAGCGGAGGTCGCCTTTGTCGGCCATCGCGCGCAGGCGTATGACGCCGGTTGTCGTCTCCTCGGTCCCGCCCCGTATATGCTCCAGAAGTTCCCGCCGTTCGGTGTGGGCCGTGGTGACCAGGTCCGCGCCGTCGTCCATCGTTATCGTCGGCTCGAGGTCGAGGGCTTGGTTGATGTGCCGGTAATAGAGTTCGCGCGAGGCCCCGCGCACCGCGAAGACCGCGACGCCGTAATCTTCCGCCAGCGACGCCGCGGCCTCGTCGGACGTCGAAAGCGGGTTCGACGCGCACACCGCCACTTCCGCGCCGCCCGCCTTGAGCGTCCGGCCCAGGTTCGCCGTCTCGGTCGTGACGTGGAGGCACGCGCTGATCCGCTGGCCTTCAAGCGGCCGGTCGCGCTCGAAGCGTTCCCGTATCAACGCCAGGACCGGCATGCGGCGGTCGGACCATTCTATTTTTGTTTTACCTTCGGGCGCTAACTTCCGGTCTTTTACGTCGCTCGGCATGGTGGCTCCTCGCGTCTTTACAATCCGGCGGCGCGGCGAAGTTCATCCGCGCGGTCGGTTTTCTCCCAGGTGAAGTCGGGTTCATTTCGGCCGAAGTGGCCGTAGGCCGCGGTTTGCTTGAATATGGGCCGCCTCAGCTCGAGGTATTCGATTATCGCGGCGGGCTTGAGGTCGAAGTGGTCGCGTACGAGGGCGGCTATTTTTTCGTCGGCGATTCTCCCGGTTCCCGAAGTATCGACCGTCACCGAGACCGGCTGCGCCACGCCGATGGCGTAGGCGACCTGGATCTCGCAGCGGCTCGCGAGCCCCGCGGCAACTACATTCTTGGCGACGTGGCGCACCATATAGGCGCCGGAGCGGTCGACCTTGGAGGGGTCCTTGCCCGAGAAGCAGCCGCCGCCGTGCCGGCCCATGCCGCCGTACGTGTCCACGATGATCTTGCGGCCGGTGAGGCCGGCGTCCGCGAGCGGCCCCCCGAGAACGAAACGGCCCGTCGGATTTACGTAATATTTGGTTTTGCCGTCGAGCATTTCCGCCGGGATGGCGGCCCAGACGACGTGCTCGAGCACGGCCTCCTTTATCTCTTCGGAAGGAACTTCCGGGTGGTGTTGGCACGCGACGACGACGGCATCCACGCGCGCCGGCTTGCCGTCCGCGTATTCTACGGTTACCTGGGATTTGCCGTCCGGGCGGAGCCAGGGGAGCGTCCCGTCGCGGCGGACCGCGGCCAGGCGGCGCACGACTTTATGGGCGGCCATAATCGGGAACGGCATCAGCTCGGGCGTTTCCGTGAAGGCGAAGCCGAACATCATCCCCTGGTCGCCGGCGCCTTGCTCCCGGGCGTCGGTCGGGAGGACGCCCGCGGCTATGTCCGGCGATTGCTCGTCGATGGACGTCAGCACGGCGCACGTTTGGTAGTCGAAGCCGTATTCCGCGTCCGTGTAACCGATCTCTTTTATGGTATTCCTTACTATTTTAGGTATGTCCACGTAGCAATCGGTGGTTATTTCGCCGCAGACGAGCGCGAGGCCCGTGTTGACCGTGGTCTCGCAGGCCACGCGGCCGAACTTATCCTGTTCGAATATATGGTCGAGAATGGCGTCCGAAATCTGGTCCGCGATCTTGTCGGGGTGTCCCTCGGTGACGCTTTCGGACGTAAACAGGAAATGCTGGGCCATACTACCTCCTGGGCGGGCCGGCGGCGCGCCCGTGGGTCCTGGCGCGTCGCCCGTTCGAAACGGGGCCCTATACGGCGGACAGTAACTTCAAAATTAGCATATTAATTAATCCAAATCAAATTAAAATTTCATCTCGTTTAACTAACTGGCGCACCCCCCCGTCGGTTCCCGGTCAATTTTAAGCCAACCCTTCAGCCGTGCGCGGATTTATAAGGCTTAGTTTTAAAGGGAAAATATGTTAAAATAAAAGTTCGAAGAACGTACGGGCTTCGGGCGGACGCGAGAGTGGCGGAACTGGCAGACGCGCCGGCCTTAGGAGCCGGTGGCCTCGGCCGTGCGGGTTCGAGTCCCGCCTCTCGCAAATTTATTATTTAAAAAAATTATATGGTTGAGGTAACGAAAAAGGGCAAGAACACGGTCCGCTTGGAGGTGGAGATACCGCCGGCGGAGGTCCAGGCCAAGGCGGCCGAGGTCTACGCCGAGCTTGCCCGAACGGTCAAAGTGCCGGGCTTCCGGAAGGGTAAAACGCCGCGGCGGATTCTCAAACGCTCGTACGCCGACCAGGTCCTGCGGACGGTGGTGGACGAGCTCTTGCCGTTGGCCTTCGAACGCGCCGCCGCCGAGCTCGAGCTCGACGTCGTGAGTTCGCCGCGCTACCACGTCGCGTCGGCGAGTGAGGAGGGTCCCATCGCCTTCGCCGCGGAGGTGGCGGTCTTCCCCGAGATAACCTTGCCCGATTATTCCAAATTCGTTATAAAGCGCGACCGTCGTAGCATAAGCGACGAAGACGTCGCCCGGGCGCTCGAGGACCTCCGCCAGGTGAACGCCCGCCTCGAGCCCGTCGAGGGCCGCGGCAGCCTCGACGGCGACTTGGTGGTTTTGAAGTTCCTCGAGGAGGACCCGCCGGAAGGGTTTTCGCAGCCGACCGTCGGGGTATGGGCCCGCGTCCGCGAGGAGGGCGACTCGTTCGGCGCTCAGGTCCTGGGCAAAGCGGTCGGCGATACCTTCGCGCTGGCTATAGAGTATCCCGCCGATTATCCGTCGAGGAAGCACGCCGGCAAGAAGGTCCAGGCGCCCGTAGAAGTTATGGAGGTCAAGAAGAGGGTCCCGCCGGAGCTCGGCGACGAGTTCGCCAAGGACCTGGGCGAGGGTACCCTCGCGGACCTTCGGGCCCACGTCAAGGGCCGCCTCGAGGCGCGCGCCGAGGAGATGTCGTACGTGAACGCCTACGGGCGGCTCGTCGAAGATGTCACGGCCCACGCCGACGTGCCCTTGGACGACTGGTTCGTGGAGCGTTTTTTGACCGCGGGAGAAGACGAACCGGCCCCGAAGGGCGATAAGGACCGCGCCGAGCGGACGGCCGCGGCCCGGCGCGAGCTGAGTCGCTATTTCGTCATACGCGAGCTTGCACGGCGCGAAGACGTGGCGGTAACCGCGGAGGAGGTGCGCGACGCTATGGCAGCGCGTACTTCCCGGGCGGGAGCGCCGCCCGAGCGCCCCGCGGCGGCCTACGAACGCCTCCTCAACGAGAAGTTGGCCGCGAAACTTATACCTCGGGCAGGCGCGAGCGAGGGAGGTAAGGCCGACGCAAGTTAAAACGCCCAACGCCGACGTCGTCGACAGGTGCGAGCTCTTCGGCGGCCGGTTGCTCTTGGCGCAGCCGCGCGAGGGTTACCGCTTCTCCGTAGATTCGATCCTTCTCGCGTGGTGGGTGGCGTTCGAGGCGGACGACCGGATTTTGGACGCGGGCTGCGGCGTGGGCGTCGTGGGCCTCGCGCTCGCCCGGTGCCGGGGCGCACGTGACGTTACGGGCGTCGAGCTCCAGGGGGACCTTGCCGCGTTGGCGCGCGCGAACGTCGCCGAAAACAGGGCCTCGGCCTGGATGTCCGTCGTGGAGGCGGACTTGCGCGAACTGCCGCCGGCGTTCGGCAACCGCTTCGACGTCGTGTGCGCCAACCCGCCTTTCCGCGAGGCCGGCGCCGGGCGGTTGAATCCGGCCCCGGAGAAGGCGGCCGCGCGCCACGAGCTGACGTTGACAATCGGGGACCTCGCGCTCGCCGCGGCGTTTGCCCTAAAGCGTGGCGGTCGTTTTTACTTCGTCCACCGGCCTCGCCGCCTCGGAGAAATCTTTTCCGCGCTCGGCGGCGCGGGCTTCCGCGTTGAGCGGCTCCGCTTCGTACAGCCGCGCGAGGGTGCGCGTGCGAACCTCGTGCTCGTGGCCTCTCGATTGGGCGGCGCTTGCGAGACGGTCGTCATGAGGCCGCTCGTAATTTACGGGCGCGAAGGCGCGTACGCCGACGAGGTGGCGGCGATCTACGAAGGCCGAGGGCGGCCTTTATACGAAGACTGAATATGAAAGGTTTACGATTAAAGAGTAGCGTAGTGCTGCGCGACGCCGCGGCGTTTCCCATCCTGTTGGTCGGCGTCTTCACGTTGGTCGCGCTGAGTACGAGAGACGAACAGGCCTTGCTCGAAGACCGCCTTTTCGCGGGCATAGGCGGCGACTATCGCGAAGTCAACTTCGGCGTACACGGGACCGCCGGCGTCTATCCCATTCGCATAAAATATTTCGACAATCCGGACTATCACGGCCCGCCCGTCATCCTGGTCCACGGCATGGGCACCTCGGACGCCTATTTCTGGCGCGTCCGCGGCGAGGTCGAGGTGTTCGCCGGCTTCATATATTCGGAGCGGCGCAATATAGCCGCCGTGGGCCACGCGCAGGGGCTTGTGGACCTCGGCTACGACGTCGTAACTTATACTTATCCGGACTCGCGCGACCGTCCGCTGGAGTACCAGGCCTACGACCTTGCGCGCATAATAAAGTGGACCAAGGAAAAGTTCATCGTCAAAAAAGTTATTTTATTGGGGCACAGCGTGGGCGGCCTCGTGTGCCGTTATTACGTAGAATCGGGCCAGCCCGGCCGGAAGAATTACCAGTTTCCCTATAAAGAGAAGAGCGGCTATAAGTGGAACCGCTTCTTCAGCATATCCGATTTCGAGATTCGGCGCCTTAGCTACCGGTACGACGTCGCCAAGCTCCTCCTCATCGCGACCCCCAGTTACGGCAGCCTGAAAGAGGAGGGCCGCGACTACAACAGCCCCGCCCTCTACGAGATGAAGGAGAACAGCGACTTCGTGAGGTGGCTCGAAGAGGGCCGCCAAAACGCCGAGGCCAAGGGTTACAAAAGGCCGCCCGTTTACGTCTTCGTCGGCAACGCGTACGAGAACTATATGGGCGAGGGGCCCCTCGACTTCGGCGACGGCATCGTGACCGTCACCTCCGCGGTCGGCCCGTTCGGCGACGACGCTCGAGCCGAGGTCTTCTACTTCGACCTCGACCACTTCGAGCTTGCCCTCGACGGCGAGGTGCTCGCGAAGGTGTATACGGTTTTAAATAAGGAGGAGGCCGAGCCGGCGTCGTAAATCGTAAAACACAAGTAGGTAAAAATAAGGCCGCCCCGAAGGGCGGTTTTTTAATGAGCCTACTCGCGAGCGGTTCCGCGTAAACGCGAGACATGTAGGGGCCGGTCTTTAGACCGGCCCGCCCCCGCGCGAAACGGCTCGAGCTGAAGGTCGGCCTTGGACAAGGGGCTTAAGCCCCTTACCATACCCTACTTGAACAACGCCTTGATCCGCCCAACCGACGAGGGTACGACCGCGGGAAAAGTTTCCCGGAAGTATTGGATGCGATGGTTATAAGAATCCGCCACGTGGACGCGAGTACCGTTCGCTAGAGGTACTACCCCGAGCGGCCTGTTGAATTGGCCGTTGCCGCTGCCGTGTGACCCCCACTTGCCGATAAAAGAGCCGCTCGACGTAAAGTATTGGATGCGGGAATTGCCGGTGTCCGTAATAAAAATTACACCGTCAGTCGTGCCGCCCACGCCGCCGGGGTAAACGAATTGGCCGTCCCCCGTTCCGTACGAGCCCCACAAACCGAGGAAGCTCCCGCTCGAGGTGAAATATTGGACGCGGTGGTTGCCCCGGTCCGCAACGTAGACCAGGGAGTTAGTCGATAGAAAACCTAAGCCTCTGGGAGTGTCGAATTGGCCATTGCCGGTGCCGTACGAGCCCCACTTGCCGAGGAACGAGCCGCTCGAGGTGAAGTACTGGACGCGGTTATTGTACCATTCGGTGACGTAAACGTTGCCGTTGGGCGCGACGGTTATACTCGTAGGTTGGTTGAACTCGCCGTTGCCCGTACCGAGCTTACCCCATTTGCCGAGAAACGACCCCGTCGCCGTGAAGTATTGGACGCGGTCGTTCTGCGTGTCGGCTACGTACACGTTGCCGTTGGGAGCTACTACAACGCCCTCGGGATGGCTGAAATTCCCGTTACCGGTACCGTAGGTACCCCAACTACCTCGAAAAGAGCCGTTCCACGTGAAATATTGGACGCGATGGTTATACTCGTCCGCGACGTAGACGTTACCGTTAGGCGCTAAGGCAATTCCAATAGGCCAATTGAATTGGCCCTCCCCCGACCCCAACGAGCCCCACTTGCCCTCGTAAACGTAGTCGGCAAACGCCGGTAACGCCGCGGTAACAAGAACCACGGCCCCTAAAAACGCGTTCCTTTTCATCTCGGCTCCTCCGCGCGCAATACCGGACCGCTAAACGAGGGCCCGGGCATAACTGCGCGAACGGCCAGCCGCCCCTACTCGAACAGCGCCTTCACCCGCCCAAGCGACGCCGGCAAGACCGCTACCGTTTTGATATATATGTAAATGCGGTCCGTCGCGTCGTCGGCGACGAACAACGTGACGGAGTAATCGTTATCCGTAGTCGCATCCCAGTCGGCCCCCACAGGCGTCTCAATCCCGGTTATTACCGGGACGCCGTTCTCGTATATGGTGTGAGTCGCCGCGTCCGCTATTAACGTCGTCTGGTAACCGCAACAGGCCGTCGGCCGCGAGCCAGGGCCCTTGAACGTACTTACCAACGACCCTGTGTCCTCATTGACCACGGCTATTATGTTACGGTCCGGAATTGCTATATAAAGGTTGCGCGGAGACCACCTCAAGTCCATATCGGCCGGGCGTGCGACAGGACATAGGAATGAACTTATTACGGACCCAGTTTCTGTGACCTTGTATATCCAAGAAGTTCGGTTATTAGAAACGTAGAACCCGCTTAAAGGACTACCGGTTATGCCCCACGCGCCAGCGCCGCCAGGTGCCGGGAAACTCGATAAGATAGACCCGTTTAACAGATAATACCAGTATACGTATGGCGTGGAGCCGGCGCTAACAACATAACCCCTCGATATCGAGTATACTTGGTACCCACGGGGGTTAGATACGGGCGTAGGGTACGACGCTACGAACCGCCACGCACATACGAACGGTACTACAATAAAACCAAAGTAAAAGGCTGCGGCTATAGCCTTCTTCATCACATTTACTACTCTCCTATGGTTACGTTATCGAGGCAAGCCGGCTTGTAATTATGCTTCGTCGCCGTGAGCTTGCCGTCGAAATACAAAACCGCCGCTGGCCCTGAGGCTGCGCCGGCCGGGAATAATTTCCTCTACCATACTTCCCTCCTCGTTCTTTCTAGTTAATTATATACTTTAATCAACTCCTGCGTCAAGGACTTTCTTTATTAAGAAAAGCCGCCTCGGCGGCGGCCTACGGTCGTAGGGGCGACTGGCCAGTCGCCCCCTACTTAAACAACGCCTTGATCCGCCCCACGGACGTGGGAGCGACCGCGGGAAAAGTTTCCCGGAAGTATTGGATGCGGTGTTTAAAGCTATCCGCGACGTAGAAGCGGGCCGCCGTATTTAAATATTTACGACCGAGAAAATAAGGCCGTCCCGAGGGGCGGTTTTTATTTACGATAAAATAGTATCTAACGCCGAGCCCGGTCGCTCCCCGGGGCTATTAGTTTAAGCTTGACAAATTATATTTTCGGTTTTATTATAATTATAAGCTAAGGGGTTATGTTTCTGCGTTTTGCATACCGCGGGGGCGAAGGCGATGAAGGGGCTAACGATTTTTGCGGCTACGGCGGTGGCGTTCTCGGGTACCGCGGCTTTTGGGGTATGGGTATATAAAGGCAAATGGGGCTCCGAAGGGTCCGGCAGCGGCCAATTCAAGCTGCCTAACGGCGTGGCCGTCGGCGCGGGCGATGCCGTTTACGTGACCGACGGCACCCTCGACCGCGTCCAATACTTCACCAAAAACGGTTCGTTCCTCGGGAGGTGGGGCGTCAAGGGGTCCGCCTCCGGCCAGTTTAAAAGACCCAACGGCGTGGCCGTCGCGACGAACGGCGACGTCTACGTGACGGACGGCGGCAACTACCGCGTCCAGTACTTCACCAAGGACGGAAATTTCTTGGGCACCTGGGGCTCTCGAGGGTCCGGGCCCGGGCGGTTCACGGAACCGTACGGCGTCGCGGTCGCGCCCAACGGTACCGTCTACGTCACCGACGCGGCCAACGACCGCGTCCAGTACTTCACGAGGAACGGCGCATACTTGGGCGGGTGGGGCACAAACGGGTCCGGCGAGGGCGAGTTTAAGGGGCCGTTGGGGGCCGGCGTAGCGCCCAACGGCAACTTTTACGTCGCGGACAGCGGCAACCACCGCGTACAATACTTTACGGCCAAGGGTGTGTACCTCGGCCGGTGGGGCCGGAGCGGCTCGGGGGACGGCGAGTTCGACAACCCAGCCGGCGTGGCCGTTATGCCCAACAAGGACGTCTTCGTCGCCGATTGGTTCAACCACCGCGTCCAGTACTTCACCGCGGCCGGTTCGTTCTTGGGGAAATGGGGCGCGCGCGGGTCGGGCAACGGCCAGTTCCAGTATCCCCGGGGCGTCGCCGTTTCTCGGGACGGCGAGCGCGTTTACGTGGCGGATACGGTCAATTACCGCGTCCAATATTTCGTTTGGAGCGACCCGGCCGTCGAACCCATTTCCGTCGGCCGCGTCAAGGCGCTGTTTAAGTAGGGGCGCAAGGCCTTGCGCCCCTATTTTGAATAAAAAAAGCCGCCCCGAGGGGCGGTTTTTTATTTCAAAAATGTGAGCCGCCTGGGATTCGAACCCAGGACTCCCGGCTTAAAAGGCCGGTGCTCTGACCGGGCTGAGCTAGCGGCTCCCGACCGCCAATTTATAACAAATATTATTAACTTCCGCAACCCCTCGCCCCTTACTCGAAGACCTGACGGCGCATAAAGCCGTCGTCGCGGCTCGGCCCCGTCGAGACGAACGCCACCTCCGCGCCCGCGTAATCTTCGATAAATTTTATATAATCCTTGGCGGCTTTGGGCAGCGCGTCGTAAGACGTCGCGCCGCTCGCGCCGTCGGCCCAGCCGGAAAGCTCCTCGTATATCGGCTCGACGCTGCCGAGGTGGTCGAGGGACGCCGGCGCCCCCTCGAGGCGCTCGCCGTCCAGCTCGTACGCCACGCATACCTTGACCGGCTCGAGGCCGTCCAACACGTCCAGCTTGTTCAGCGCTATTAGGTCTACGCCCGCCGTATTTACGCTATATTTTAATAAAACTAGGTCGAGCCAACCGCAGCGCCGCGGCCTGCCCGTCGTCGAGCCGTATTCATTCCCGCGCCGCCGAAGCCGCTCGCCCAGCTCGCCCGAAAGCTCCGTCGGGAAAGGCCCCTCGCCCACGCGCGTCTGGTAAGCTTTGACGACGCCGAGGACCGCGTCGACGAAGCCGGGCCGCAGGCCCAGGCCCGCGGCCGCGCCCCCCGGGTGCACCGTCGAGCTCGTCACGAACGGGTACGTGCCGTAGTCGACGTCGAGCAGCAAACCGTGCGCCCCCTCGAGCAATACCTTCGCGCCGCTCGCGACCTCCTGCCGCATCGCCGCGGCCACGTCGCCCGCGTACGGCTCGAGCTTCGGCGCCCCCTCCCGTAGCCCCGCTAAGACCTCCACCTCGTCTACCGCCACCCCCAGCGCCTCGAGCGTCGGGGCGTGGCGGTCGGCGAGCGCTCCCAGCCGCTCCGCGAGGCGCCCGTCGTCGAAGAGGTCCGCGACGCGCAGGCCCAGCCGGCTCGCTTTGTCGGCGTAGCAGGGCCCGATGCCGCGGCCCGTCGTGCCCAGGCGCCGACGCCCCAGCGCCTCGTCCCCCGCCTGGTCCAGCTTCACGTGGTAGGGCAGGATGAGGTGGCAGTTCCAGTCGACGGTCAGGTTTTCCGCGGCGACGCCGAGCGAGGCGAGGCGCTCGAGCTCCTCCAACAGATACGCCGGGTTTACCACGCAGCCCCGGCCCACGTAGCACCGGACGTCCGGCCGCAGTATGCCGACCGGGACCAGCCGCAATACGATTTTGTCCGAACCCACGACGACGGTGTGGCCGGCGTTGTTGCCGCCGTTGAAGCGCGCCATCGCCCCGACCTCGCGCGACAGCACGTCCGCCACCTTGCCCTTCCCCTCGTCGCCCCACTGGGCGCCTATCATCGCGACTACCGACATGAAAAACCTCCGCTGACGCCGGACGCACAAAAACGGGCGAGAAACTCGCCCGTTGGGGAAGTATAACAAATCGCCGCGCGAATGCAAGCGTTAACTAAGCTTCCGTGGCTTATTACCGATAAGCTACTTCGCGCTTCCTTACCGCTATTACCGTGACGGTCTTCGCTTCGTCTTCCACGCCATATACCACGCGATAGTCGCCTACCCGAATCCTGTACAAGTTCTCTTTTCCGGTGAGTTTTCGCGCCCCTGTGGGGCGGGGGGCTTCCTTCAAACCTTCAATCGAACTTTTGACGCGCGCTCTGATTCGGGGCCCTAGCCGCTCGAGTTCTTTAAACGCCGACGTTTTAATTTTTATCCGGTACAAGTCAAAGCTCGGCTTTTACCGATTCCCAGTCTAGGTCCGCCTCGTCGGCGCGCGCTTCGACTATTTTCAGGTCCGCGACGTCTTCTAGTAGTTCCTCGATTTCTTTAAAAGTCTCGAGGTCGATGACTACGGCGACCGGCCTGCCATCGTTGCCTATTATTATCTGCTTTTTTATCGTGACCACGGCGGTTCCCCTTTTCTATCTAATTATAGCATAATGGCCCAAACGTGTGCACGTCGTATTTAATAGCTAGCGCCTGTTCGTCCGTTAGAAATTCGCGCTTCGGGCGCGTCGCGGAATTAATGTTTGATATTGGCCGCCGGTTATGGTATACGAAGTCTCGAGTTAAGGAGGCGCCAACGAGAGCACTCAAAAGGAGGCTGGCATGGATAGAGCAAAAACCCGCATAGGTTTCCTCACCGTACTTATGACGGCCTCGGCGGTGGCCGCGTTCGCGTACATCCACACCTACTCCGGGTTCCTGACCGGCACCGGCGACGTCGACACCTTTTCTTTCACGACGAGCGCCGAATTAGTGGAAATAGAGTTCAACTGTTTTTCTAAGGCCGTCGTCGAGGTGGACGTGACGCGCGACGGAAAATATTTGTGCACGTTCGGCGTGGACGGCGTAGCGGACAAGGCCCGCCTGGTTAACGTCAGAGAGGACGAGCGGGGTACGGGCAACGTCAAGGTGGAGGACGAGGACGGCAAGGCGCTCGTCCGGATAAAGGGCGGCGGCGAATACTACATAGCGGCCCGCTCGGTCAAGGGCTCGGCCGAGTGGGGCTTCGCCTGGCGCGAGGCGAGCGAGTAGTAATTATTCATAACGCGTACAACGCGCGCCGGCCCTCAAGGCCGCGGCCTTTTATGAAAAACTTTCGCGCCCCCTCCGCCCGCGCGTCCGCGCGTTGTTATGTCGTATCGATTACGCTAAGTATACGCCGCCTCGTCGTTTACCTTCCCCCCGTCGTTTTGTTACCCCACGCCCTTTTCGGGAATTTCGAGGGGGGAAGCCCCTAATCGATTACGGAAGTACTGATTAAATACTTGATAATTTTTATCACCTATGTTATATATGCCCGCACAGAAACCCAAAAGGAGGTACGCAAATGAAGTGGCTTGCGTTACTATTGGTCCCCTCGTTCGCGTTCGGCGCGACGGTGGTAGCCACATTCCCGCTCTCTACCGATACGTGGATTATCCGGAGTAACCCGTATTGGTGGCACGTCGGCGACACGGTATACGGACCCCGCAACCTCGGTACGGCGCAACTCAATTCGGCGAAAGTCAATATCCCTATCGCGTACACCGTTTTGCGCGCCGGCGGTTACATTAACATGGACCTGCGGTTGGGCGGTTCCACCGTCGGCTCGTTCACGATTGTAGGCCCGGTATCTGTGGGGACGTGGGTAAAGTCCTTCAACATCTCCCCCTACAAGCCCTCCGGCACCCCCGAAGTGCGTTATTATGAGACGAACCAAGTTCGCTCCGGATATGGTTCCATAGTCATAGGGCGAACCGGCGGCTGGATCGACTTCTATACCGGCGGCGTGGGCGTCGCCCCCGCGTCTTTCGGCCAAATAAAAGCGCTCTATAAATAACGCCGCCTAGCCGACTCGCAATAAAAACCCCGCCGTCGTAGCGGGGTTTTTTACGACTCCGGGACGAAACCGTAGGCGGCCCGAACGCCGCCGTACTCTTATTAAAATTTTTCGGGGCCGCTCCGGCCGCGCGGGTAAAGAAAAGGCCGCGCGTCCTACGCGGGCTCCGGGCGCCTCCTCGCCGCGCTCGCTTACCTCGCGCGCTGCGGGGTCGCCCTCCGCATAATTATAAAACCGCGGCGGCGCCTTTAAAGGCCGCTGCTACCGTATTAATGTATTGCCCCCGCCGCTACCGTTTTTTATAATTGGAATGTGTTAGGTTATATAATAAGGAGAGGACCGTTATGGCGATAGCGAGCAAAGCGCGAACGGTCCGGGCGCCGCGCGGCACGACGCTGAGCTGTAAGGGCTGGCACCAGGAGGCGGCGCTCCGGATGTTGATGAACAATTTGGACCCGGCCGTCGCCGAGATACCCGAGGAGCTGGTCGTCTACGGCGGCGCCGGCAAGGCCGCGCGCAGTTGGGAAGCATTCGACAAGATAGTCGAAACGCTCCGGCGGCTGGATAACGACGAGACGCTTTTAATCCAATCCGGCAAGCCGGTGGGCGTCTTCAAGACGACGGCCGACGCGCCCCGCGTCCTAATCGCCAACTCGCTCCTCGTACCGGCCTGGGCCAACTGGGAGACCTTCTGGGAGCTCGAAGGCCGCGGCCTCATCATGTACGGCCAGATGACCGCGGGCTCCTGGATATACATCGGCACGCAGGGAATCCTCCAGGGCACGTACGAGACCTTCGCCGAGTGCGCGCGCCAGCACTTCGGCGGCTCGCTCGCCGGCAAGTGGGTCCTCACCGCGGGGATGGGCGGCATGTCCGGCGCCCAGCCGCTCGCGGTCACGATGAACGGGGGCGTTATTATAGACGTCGAGGTCGACCCGGCGCGCATTAGGCGTCGCGTGGATGCGGGCCTTTGCGACCGTATGACCGATGACCTCGACGAGGCGCTCCGCTGGCGCGACGACGCGCTGAAGAAAAAAGAGCCGCTGTCGATAGGGCTCGTGGCCAATGCCGGCGATACGCATCCGGACCTCGCGCGCCGCGGCGAAATCCCCGACGCCCTTACGGACCAAACCTCCGCCCACGACATGCTCCAAGGCTACGTCCCGGCGGGGATGACGTTCGCGGAGGCCATCGCGCTCCGCGAGAAGGACCCGGAAGAGTATACGAAGCGGGCTTACGATACCGTCGCCGTCCACGTCGGGGCCATGCTCGAGATGCGGAAGAGGGGCGCCGTAACCTTCGACTACGGCAACAACATCCGCGCGCAGGCGAAGAAGGCCGGGGTCGAGGACGCGTTCGCGTTTCCCGGCTTCGTGCCGGCGTTCATCAGGCCGATGTTCTGCCGCGGCAAGGGGCCGTTCCGCTGGGCCGCGCTATCCGGCGAGCCGGCCGATATCGCCGCGACGGACGACGAGGTTTTGAAACTCTTCCCGGAGGACGAGGCGCTCGCGCGGTGGATACGCCTCGCGCGGGAGAAGGTCCCGTTCCAGGGCCTGCCGGCGCGGATATGCTGGCTCGGCTACGGCGACCGCGCGCGGATGGGCCTCGCGATGAACGAGCTGGTTAAAACCGGAAAAGCCAAAGCGCCCTTCGTTATAGGCCGCGACCACCTCGACGGCGGTTCCGTCGCGTCGCCGTACCGCGAGACGGAGGGGATGCGCGACGGCTCGGACGCGATTGCCGATTGGCCTATTTTAAACGCCCTCCTCAACGCCGTCTCCGGCGCGACGTGGGTGAGCGTCCACCACGGCGGCGGCGTCGGCATCGGCTACTCGCTGCACGCGGGCCAGGTCATCGTCGCCGACGGCTCGAGCGAGCAGGCCGCGCGCCTCGAGCGCGTCCTGACCAACGACCCGGGGACCGGGGTCATGCGCCACGCCGACGCCGGCTACGAGGAAGCCATCGCGGTCGCGCGGGAGAAGGGTGTGGATTTGCCGAGCCTACCGGATTCGCCGTAAACGCGAACGCCGTTGAAGGCGGCCCGGCCTCAGCGGCACGCGATGTCGCGGTCCGCGTCGGTTACGAGCCAGTTGGCGGCTCGTACTTGTTCCGGCGAGGGGCGCGTAACTTCGTATATTACGAACGGCGCGCCGCCGGCTAGGGGGAGGTAGCCGGCCCGAAGGAGCGGCGCGCGGTAGGTGGTTCCGAGGTAGGGAAGGGTTACGTGCTCGGCGCCTCCCTCGCGCGCGTGGGCCGCGACGGCCGCCAGGAGGCTGCCGACGGTGGCCGGTGCGTCCTCCGCGGCGATAAGGTCCCTAATCCACATCCCGCGGGGCGTCCGCTCTGCGACGACGTAACCGGCCGCCCCTCCCGCGGGCACGATCCACGCTGCCGTCCCGCCGCCCAGGGGAAGCCGCCACTCCAGGAACGACGCCCCCCGGACGCCGACGAATTTCCACCGCCGCCGGGCTTTTTCCCCCACCTCGTCGATCCGGTCGTCGTATGCCGTTAATCGCTCCGCAGGCCGAAACCCGCGGGTTGGCGCGAGGGCGGAGGCGAGGCCGGAGAGGGCCGCGGCGGGGATTCGGCGCCAGAGGGGGGAGCCGGCGGCCGCGAGCGGCTTTACCCACCGCCGCAAGCGCCCCACGAACGCGTGCCCCGTTTTCTTGTGCAACTCGTAGATGGGGGCGCTGGGGAAGCTGATCGCGAACGGCGCGCCGTGGTCCCACAACCATTCGCCGGCGAGGGCCCAGAGTTCGTTCAGTATCCCGCGGCGCTGATGGGCGGGGTCGGTCACGGCGTCGCCCGGTTGGTAAATCGTAACTTGTTCCCCGCCCGCCGAGAACGCCGACGGGTGCAAGCCGACGAAACCTACCAGTCCCTCTCCGCCCCGCGCGGCGAAGGCGACGACGGCTCCCGCCGGGTTCCCGAAGTACTTCCGGAGCCACCTCTCCGGGGAGGCCGGGCCGCCGAAGGCGCGCTCGAACAGGGCGCGGGCCGCGAGGACCTCCGCTTCCGAGGCGCGTTCGAATTTTATACCCGCGATCATAACGGTCCCCCGCCCGGCTTACAGGCGTCTGACCATATCGTACAGGCCGGACAGTCGGAGCATAAAGAGGGCCCACGGCTCGCCGCCGTTGGGCGCGACGCGCGCGATCCGGAACGGCCCCGCCTTCGGCCGTATCGGCCCGCCGACCATCGTCACGGCGCCCGTAAACCCGGCTCGGCGGAAGATCGCGACCGCTTCGTCGTCGTATTCGCCGTTGGGGGGCGCGACCAGCCGGGGCCGTTCGCCGATCTCCCGCTCGATGCGCGCCGCGCAACCCTCGACGTCGGCCCGCGTCTCCTCCCCCGTCATCGTCGTATATATGCGGTGCGTTTGGGAATGGGCACCGATCGTCCACCCGCAGCGGTGGAGGGTGCGGACCTCCTCCCAACTCATATACAAGCCCTCGGGAACGCCGGCCGCGACGCCGAGTTGGGTCGCGATGTCTTCGACAATCGCTTCGCGCCGCGGCGAGCGTTTGAGCGCGGCCGTCAACGCGGCCTGCGCCGAATCGACCGCCTTTTCGTTCGCGAGGTAATAAATCCGGCCGCCTGCGCGGAACGTTTCGCCGACCGATTCCGACAACGCGTGGGCGAGGCGGTCCCACCACTGCCACGCGCCTCCCGACACCACCTCCGTCGTGACGAACGCCGTCGCGGTTACCCCTAGCTCGCGCAAGGTCGGGAACGCGACGCGGTAGGTATCGCCGTACCCGTCGTCGAAGGTAACGGCGAAGGCCGGCCCCGCGCCGTCCGCGTCCGCGACCAATTCCGCGAGCGTCGTCGCCCGCCGCGTTCGCGAGAGGTACGTTACTTGCCTCGTGAACTCGGCGGCGGTTACGTAGCGCTGGGTGCGGTCGAGCGGGCGTTCGCCCCGGGCGAGAACGCGGTGGTATACGACGACCACCGGCCGCCGGCCCGCGCGGGTCAGGGCTTTCCAGACCCAGTTGCCGCCGCCGTGCGCGAGGATTGCCGTCGCGGCCTCTTTAAGGAAGGCCATGGGATTCCGCCCTACTTGAGGGCTTACGCCCGTATCAGTTACGCGCCGACGGCGGGGCTGTGCCTCGCCTAAGCGGCGCTGATTGTTTTCTGCTGGTATGTTAATATATTTCAACGTGGCCATAAAGTGTTATAATTTTTAAGAGGGTGCCCCCGGCCCGCGAGGCGGCGAGAGCGTTCGCGCGAGGGCCGCGGCTAGGGTTAATATGCGACCGAAGCGGCGGCCTTTAAGGCCGCCGCGGGCGGGCGATATGAAATCGGCCGCTACCGGCGAAGGAACTCGGGAGAAGGGCGTGGATTTGCCGAGCATAGAGTGAGAGGGGGCGGAGCCGGCGTTTTAAGGAGCATCGATGGAATACTCCATCCATACCGACGTGAAGTACGGGCCGTTGGAGGTCGTGGAGGTAGGCCGGCTTGCCGACGGGTGCGCCGAGCGCTGGTGGAACCAGACGCTCTGCCGCGTCGACGACGCCGTCGTGCGCCTCGGCGTGCTCGAGGGCGAGTTCCACTGGCACAAGCACGAGCGCGAGGACGAGTTCTTCTTCGTGCTCGACGGCAAACTTTTGGTAGACTTGGAGGGGCGGACGGTCGAGCTCGAGCCGCGGCAGGGTCTCGTAGTACCCAAAGGCGTGTCGCACCGGCCGCGCGCCCCGGCGCGTACGGTCGTTCTCATGTTTGAGAGGGAGACCGTCGTGGCCACCGGCGACTGACCGGGGCCCGACCGTTACGACGCGTCCGGCGCGGTGGAAGATGCGGGCTTAGATTCCGCGAGAGTCGGATAATAAGAGAAGTGCTTTGAAGGTTGTGAGGAGGCGAGTGAAATGGCGAGGGATTTATGTCGCGTAATGGCGGCGGCCGCGACGTTGCCTGCGGCCGGAGGCGGCCACCAGTGGCCGCCGCGCCTTGTCGGCTCTTTCCCGGCGCCGCCTGGCGTTATAGACGTGGGCTTCGAATACGGGCCTTTATACGCGTTGGCGGACGGGTCGCCGCCGACCGTTTATTCTTTAAACCCGTACAACGGGTCCATAACCGGTAGCTTTACCATACGGGTCCCGTCGGGGGCGCGCGGTATTACGTACGAAGCCTATAGCGCCAATTGGATGTGGGTGAGCAACCGCCTTAACGGCTACATTTACGCGTTCACGACCGCCGGGTCGCTCGCGAGCTCGTTCCGCTGCCCCGTTGGCAAGCCTTACGGCCTGGGTTTTTCCGTATATAACCCGGTCCGCGGCAGCGGCCTGTTTGCCTCGTGCCGGGACGAGAACGTAATCGTGAGGCTGAACCAGACTACCGGGTCTCTGTTATCGACATTTACCGGGCCGGCGTCCGCGGTAGCGCCAACGCATATTGGGATTATTATAGGCGGTGGGAAGTTTTCGAAAAGATGCCGGCGAGGCCGTTGGGCGTGGCCGCGGGCGTAGAATGGCCCATCGACCAGTGGGTAAGATTATACATACTGTGTCAAAACGGTTATATTTATCGCTACGAAGGGTATACCGCCGTCGCGCCCGCCTCGCTCGGGCGCGTGAAGGCTTTATTCCGGTAGGTTGGCAGATATTCGTGGCCGTTTTGGGCGGACGTACCCGAAAGTAATTAGTCGGGCACCGAACCATTTTCCTTTCCGGTAGCGTTATTGGCGTCATAATAAGGAAACCCGCCCTCCCGGGCGGGTTATTTTTTCGACATATCGAGGCCTACTTCTTCCCGATCGTCATCACCCAACCGTACTTGTCCGGCGCCTCCTTGAGCATTATCGCGTTTAGCTTGTCGTAGAATATCTGCGAGTACTTGCCGACGCCGCCGTCGCCGACCGTCACCTCCTTGCCGTCGACTTCGACGAGGCCGATGGGCGTGATGACCGCGGCGGTCCCGGTGCAGAGGCACTCGTCGGCCTCGTACAGCTCCTCGAGCATTACGTCCCGCGCGACGGCGCTTAGGCCCTCGTCCGCGGCGAGCTGCAGTACGCTCGAGCGCGTGTAGCCGGGAAGTATGGTCTTGTCGTCCAGCGAGGGGGTGGCCAGCTCGTCCCCTTTGCGGAGGAAGAAGTTGGCCGCGCCCACCTCCTCGAAGTGTTTGTTGTCCACGTCGAGGTATAGGATCTCGGCGTAGCCGTCCTCTTTGGCTAGCGAGTTGGGGTACATTCCGGCGGCGTAGTTCCCCGCGGCCTTGACGCAGCCCACGCCCCCCGCGGCCGCGCGGTGGTACTCCTTCGAAATCTTCAACTTAATCGGCTTGAAGCCCTCTTTGAAGTACGGCCCCACCGGCGAGACGAAGACGAGGAAGAGGTACTCGTCCGCCGGCTTGACGCCCAACACCGGGCCGGAGGCAAACATCACGGGTCGGATGTACATCGCGCCCTGGTCGGCCGTGGGCATATATTCCTTGTTGGCCAGGACCGTTTGCGTCACCGCGTCAACGAATTTGCCCTCCTCGTATACGGGCATCATCAGCCGCCGACAGCCGTCGGCCATGCGGCGCGCGTTGTCCTCCACGCGGAAGAGGACGATTTCGCCGTCGCGCGTCAGGCGCGCCTTCGTCCCCTCGAAGATGGCCTGGCCGTAGTGCAGCGCCCCGCCCGCCGGGTGCATCCAGAACTCGCTGACGGCTATTAGGCCGTGGTCGGTCCACTTGCCGCCGGCGTAACGGGCGACGAACATCTTCTCGGTGGGAATGAACGCGAAGCCGAGGCTGTCGAAATCTATCTCAGCCGGCGGTACGGCCTTTATCGGCCTTAGTTCGAATTCCATACGTCCCTCGCTGAAGTAAAAGGTTAAAGAGCTATCATCGTCCGCCTCTTGGAAAATATAACACAGCGGCGGCGTAAGCCCAAGTCAAAATTTCCGGCGCCGCCCATCCTCGCGGGCGAGGCCGGCCGTTCTAAAAATTACCCGCCCGAGGCGGAATCCCGTACCTAATTAAAAGAATCATTTTTAAATCTTCTTTGATTGGACGGTATTTGGGCCATTTTCCCGTTGTTGGGCTATAAATACCACTATGCCGTTTTGTCAAACCTGATTTGTGAATTTTTTCCTTGACAAGGGGTGGCCTCTGTGTTATATGATAACCGTAACCTGTGGCGACCCGGCGTGCTCCCAAGATAGAGTGCTTCCGCCCACTTAGCTCAGTTGGTAGAGCACATGCATGGTAAGCATGAGGTCGCCAGTTCGATCCTGGCAGTGGGCTAAGACCTGATATCCCATAGACCCCCCCCAATACCCGTGTCGGGCGTCCTTTTGGCCGCCCGGCACATTTTTTCACCGGCCCCGCGGGCCGGTTTTCGTTAAGAACGGCTCGCGAGGCGATCTGGGTTGACGCGGAAGGTATAATAATACGCCGGCCGTAAATACGCCGGCTATTTTTTTATTTAACATTGGGTCCCTCCTCTCAGTAAGCATATTCTTTCGCCGCCGAAACCGCCACCCCTTCCAACGCGGTCGCCGCGCCTGCGCCGGCGTATGGAAAATCTGACGGCCCGAGCGAGAAGAGGTCCCCGCCCGCCGGTTCTTAACCCATAAAGGCCTTAGCCCACGCCAGTACCCGCTCAACATCTGAAAACAACGTGTCGTCAACGGATACGATGCCCGGCTCCTCCAGCGTTTCTACGTACCGCGCTTCAACCGCGAAACGCGTTAAAGCCTCGGGCGCTATTTGCACGGTAGGGCCTTCGACGCGCGCTTCCTTAAGGTCGTACAGTAAAGATGCGACGTCGTGGGTACGTTTGAGACGTAAGCCATTTAATACCATTACGGCCTTAACCGCTTTCTCCACGCTTGTTGGGCGTGGAAGCCGATAACCGGCGCGAGCGTCGCCCGGCGAGCCCGCATCGCAACCATCGCTTCGTAATCCACCTCCGCCTTACGGAGGAGCTTGGCCGCGACTTCGCGGGCGTTTTCAGCCGGCATAGAGCTCTACCCCCTCGCATGCGGCCTCTTCGTATATTACCCCCGGGATGTCGCCGAAGCGAGCCATTATATCTTCCGTCGCGACGATGACGTCGACCGGTTTCCCCAAACCGCCGAGCGCCCGATGAATCTTTATGGCCAAATCCCGGCGCGACGGCGTCGCATTAACCACCACGAGCAAGTCGACGTCGCTGTCGTCGGCCGCGTCGCCGCGGGCGTAAGAACCGAATAAGATAACGCGCGTGGGCGCCGCCACTTCGCGGATCCGCCGGACGATTTCTTCCCGTAGGTCTTCGTCTAAAGTCATCACAGAATATTGAGTTAAAACGCCGCCGCGTTCAAGTGGTACCCGCCGCAGATTATCCCGGTTATTCGGCCTTGGCGCTCCAAACCGCCGCCCCTCCCAACGCAAAGGCCGCGGTTTTCGTATAGACTTGAACAGTTCACGTTGCGCCGGCGCAACAAGTTCGTAGAAACCTAAGTCAAGCGTATCGCCATCACGACCCACCTCGCAAAAAGAAGGCCGGCGTGGCAATCGCCGGCCGGCCCGTTTAAAGTACGCGCGATAACGTCCCTTATTGATTAAGATGACGTCAGCTGATTAAACCCAGCCAGTCCCGAATTAGGAACTGAAGGCGGCCGATGAGCAAGCTAACGCGCGCCATGACCGTATAACCGAAGGAGGCGCCGAAGCCGATCATCAGGAAGACGATACCCACCTTGGCGACGCCGCCCGCGAAGCCTCTGTGCTCCGTCGAGAAGAAGAAGTACGTCAGCGTGCACACGACGCCCGCGATCATTAGCGGTCCCGATACCGCCAGGACGAACGGCCCCCACGCGGGGCGGGTGAAGAAGTCGCCCATGAGTACGAGCGAGAAGACCGGGTTCCCGCCCTTCATGAAAGTCCCGTAAACCTGGGCCAGGATGAACGCCTGCATGTAACCCGTGATGACAATCCCCTGGAAAGCGCCGAAGTAGAAGCCGAAGGCCCAGCGGCTGATCCAGCCGATCTTGGGGATGAGCCGCGTGAGGAGGAGCAAGCCCAGGGTCCCCGGCACCAACGCGGCCAGGTTGCCGGTGAACCGCCCCTCCGTGAGTAGGATGCCGAAGCCGTCCCGGAGCGGGATCAATAAGTTGGGCCACATATTATTCCAAAAATAGATGACGAAGAGGTACCCGGCCGAGACGCCTACGAGCAGGTGTTCCGCGAACTTGTAGAACGGGTTGTCCTTGTACAGGAACGAGTAAATACACAGCGTCAACAACGCGGCGATCCATATGAAGATATCGGTCGAGAGATGCATATTCGGTACTCCGCGAGGGAAGGTTTTATAACGCTTTAGCGGGCGCTCGCCTCGCTTCGCTTCTTCGCGCGTCGCATGAAAATGTACGCGACGTTTCCCAGGATGATAAATACGACGATCAAGAGGTGAACGATGGTCTGAGCGTCCATCCCCTTAAGGCCGTCGGCGGGCCGGTCGATGAGTTTCTCGTATTCCGCGGCGCCCTTAAGGCCCCCGACGAGGCCGACGAGTTGGCCCGTCTGGAGGTAGGGGTAGAAGTCGGCGGCCATTACGGCCGTCACGCCCGCGGCCACTTTCTGGCCGTACCGTTCGTGGGCGTAGGCTACCCAATACTCCGGGATTACCGTCCCGGAGATTGACACGACGAGGCCAACGTCGTTGTAGTTCTTGACGTTCTTCATCAGCGGGATCTCGTCCAGCGGCGTGTTGTAGTAGTCGCGGGGGTAGCTGATCCGGAAATCCTGGCCCAACGAGAGGATAACTGCCGACACGCCGACTTTGTAGCCCAGGAGGGTGTAGTCGACATCTCTTTGGGCGCCCATCTCCTCGGCGACTTTGCTCGTTATATCGACGGCAAGGCCGGGGCCGCCCGGTACCAGGACCGTTACGATCACCGGCAATTTCCGCGCGATACAGTGACGCAAGAGCGCGATCGTCATCGGCCCGAGCTCCGGCTGGGTGGCGGGGTCGTAGTCGACCGAGATCAACACCGGCGTCCCGGGTTTCAAACTTTCGATTTCGTTGTAAACATTTTCCACCGGCGGCGACGTCGTCACGGCGAGGCCCAGCGGGAAGACCAGCGGGACCGCTACGGCCAGCGCGACGAGGATGAAAATCCAACGCCGGTCAATATAGAGGAATTTTTCGAATATATTCAAAGCCGCACCTCCGCGGCGTCAACCCGCGCCGTTAGTCGCCGCCTCCCAACCATGAGCGTTCGATTCCCAGAATGATCTTGAGCGCGGTCGATATCGCGCCCAGGCCGATGCCGATCATGATGCCGCGCTTTGCCGCCATGTTGGGATAATCCAAAACCCATTCTGCGAAGCCGGGGAGCCAGGATTCAACCCACGTCGAAAAGCCGAGCGACAAGTCCTTGAAGATCGCGGCGAAGGATACCCGCCCCAGCATGACCACGACTGCCGCGATCAAAAGCAGCGTGGCCTCCAGCGTCCGCGCCCGGAACGTCCGGAACGCGGCGGAGGCGATGTAGAACGCCAACAGCGAGAACATCGTCGCCTGCATCGGGATCTGTACGTAGTTATATAGGGTCATGAAGGGTTGGCCTTCGCTAATGCTCTCCGGGCCTTTCATGAAACCGGTTACCAGGGAGAGGCCGAGGCCGGTAAGCGCCACGATGCTGTAAAGCCAGTCGCGGCGCCGGTACTGAACCTTTTGGATATGGAGTTTGATCAGGCTCAAGATCCCGAGGATGAGGGCGAACGTAAAGACGATGATCAGCCACCGGAGCATGTTCTCGAAGAGCCACTGCGAATAACGGTGCGGGATGAAGAACTGCACCGTCATGATGACGCCCATTATGAAGCAGATGGCGAGCGGTAGTTCTCTTCTCATAAGTATCTCCCGACGCCGTTAGCCGGCCCCGGTCTCGAAAAGCTTCGCGAAACCCGTTCCCAAATGTACCGATACGATCAGCAAGGCCGTGCCTATAACCATGGCGGTGATAATTACCGCCTTCGACCAATCCTGCCCCTTGAGGCTGCCCAGGAACAGGGGGTCGCGGCTCAGGTAGGCCGTCGCGGCGTAAAGTTCCTCGCCCATCAGCGTGTAATCGCACGCGGTGATGAAGAACGGTAGCTGCGTCACGCGGTCCGTGCCGGCGATCTGTATCGCGCCGGTGGCGGCGCCGGTCTCGGCCAGGATGAGCGATTCGGCATAGAACGCGCCCATGTAGAAGTTGGTCGCCGGCCTCTCGCGAACCATAATCCCGTCCACTGCGGCCACGTAGCCGAACTGCGACGTCGTAACGTAGAAGACCGAGTCCTCGTCGAAGGCGTCCGGTTTGCCCACCTCGGCGTAGGCTTCCCGGACCATCTCCTTCTCGACCATCATGACGATGGGGTCGTAGCAGGGCACGATGAGCGGCGTCTCGTACTCCGCGGTCTTCGTGGCCACCTTGGCCAGGATCGTCATCGCCGCGATAGTCGAGATTTCCGACGCGTCGCCGAGGCCCGTGACATACAGTATGGGCTTGCCCATCTCCGTCGCGCGGCCGATGGCTTCGTCCACCGCCTCCAGGCCCGCGATCTTGCGGACGAAGAGCTCGGCGCCGCCTTTGGCGCGGTAGATGAAGAAGACGATCACGGTCGTTACGAAGATGACGCCGACGAGGACGTTCGTTCGCCGGGTGTTGAACCACTGGCCGGAGGCCGCCGCCCCCGATACGCCCAGGACGACGGGCGGCCCTTCGGCCGGGAGGGCGCGCACGCGGTACTCGTACGGGACGCCGTCTTCCGCTTCTTTATCCTGGTAGACGGCCTCGCCCGGCGTAATTTCGGCTATGGTCTCGAACGCTTCCTTGCCGGGGGCGCGCCGTTGGACGTCGTAGCCTTGGAAGCCCTCCTCTTTTTCCAGCGGCGACGCCAACCAGGTAATGTCTACGGCGCCGCCGGCGTCGTTGGGGACGTCGCGGGCGGTGACGGGAGGCTCGGCCTCTTCCGCCGCGGTTAACGCCGTCGCGGCGAAATAGAAGAGGAAAACTGTAAACGCGCGCGTTAGATTTTTCATAATCCTATCCTCTAACGGAGATTAGTCCCGGCCCGACTCGATGAGCTCGACGTTGGCGCGCGGGATTACGTCTTCGCCGCCGTCGTCGAACTTGACGCCGAGAACGCGGACTTTGGCCTCCGTATCCAAGACTTGCAATTCCACCGGCAGCGACGTGACTTCGCCCAGCTTGCCGAAGTACGGCTCGCGGATGACGCGTACGCGCGAGCCCACCTCCAGGTTGGCCTCGTCGCCTTCCTCGCTCCCCACCCTCGCCACGACCTTGCCCGGGTTAGGTATAATTATCTCCGGCCTTATTACTCCCGCGCGGATTTGGGTGGCGCCGTTGACGGAGGCCAACATCCCCTCGCGGGATGTCAGCAACTCGAAGGTGGCCTGTGCCATCGGCATCTCGCCGAAGCCTTCCGTAACCACGAGGGTGACGCCCAACGTCTCGTGGCCGGTGATCG
Organism: Candidatus Zixiibacteriota bacterium; assembly: GCA_011773985.1. Lineage (GTDB taxonomy): Bacteria > RBG-13-66-14 > B26-G2 > WVWN01 > WVWN01 > WVWN01. The sequence continues at coordinate 82,363 of WVWN01000001.1, forward strand.
CGACGCCGAGGTCGAAGCCCAGGAAGCTGCGCAGGTCGCGGTCGTGGAAGCCGCCCGCGATGACGGCCACCGCGCCCACCTCGATCGCCTTCTTGAGCGCCGCCGCGGTGGCGAGGCTGCCCCCCAGTATTACCTTGCCTTCGCACTCCGGGCCGATGTCGTCCGCGCCGAGCACGTCGCGCGCCGCGGACGCGACCGTCTTCATCTCGCCGTACGCCTCGCCGCCGATGCCGAAGATCCCCTGGACGAAGGTGCCGACGCATTCCACGTCGACGCCCTCGTTGCCTATGACCTCCACGACCTCCCCGTCGACGTACGCCGTAACGGAGACCGCCATGGGCGGCTCGCGGATGATGACCTGGCCCGTAACGTCGGACACCGTCTCGACGGTCCCCTTGACGGGGGACGCGGCTTTCGACGTGAAGAGGCCGAAGAGCTGTTTCATCCGGGCTATTACCTGGCCTTCCTCGACCTTCGCCCCCTTCTCGAGCAACATGTACTTGGGAATGTCCTCGGGCGGCATGCCCAGCTTGTTGGCTACGTTCACCGTCTCGACGTTGCCCGGTAAAAACGTGCGCGCCACGACGTCGAGGGCTTTAACTTTATCGCCCTTTTTTACGAGCACCTCGCCCGCGAGCGGAAGACGTCGCTGTTTGCGCACCAGCGCCGTCTCGACGACTTTTAGGCCCGGGGTGTAAGCGTGGACCATAAGAACTCGGCTACCTAGATCGGCCCTCCTCGGGGTGGTCCGTCGGGTGGATGCTTTGCAACTGACTTCGGAATCAAGGCCTCGCCGAGCCGGCGTCGGTCAGCGTCATCGCAACTTTCCCGAGCGGCGTTCGCCCCAACCTTTTAACCAGCGAACCGTCTTCGGCGAACCAGAAGGTCGCGTCGCCGAAGCACCCTTTGGCCTGAATTACTTTCGTCGGGACGATCTCGCCCGACACCTCGAGCGTCTGGTCAGCGACGTACTCTAACTTCGTTTTGCGGACCTTCCCCGTCCGGAGCTGGAGGGCCTGAACCTCGATTCTACTCCCCGGCGCCGCGAGCCTCGCCAACGCCTCCTCGGCCTCGACCATGCCGAACGACGCCCCGGGGACGTCTATCGTCTCGACCTTATCACCTTTGGTTATGGTTACGTTGAAACCTTCCTTCGTCCGCGTGGCTTTGACGGCCGTGGTTTTGCCCTTTTCCGTAACCGCGGAGGCGTAGTAGACGAGGGTGCCGCCGCTGAGGTAACGGTCGGCGGTCCATTTGAGTGAGAATTGCCCCATCTTATCGCGCCGGGCTTCCGTTACCGCGGTGAACCGCTGGACGACGGCACTCCCCAGGTTGGCGGTGCTTTCGACGACGTGGCAGTAACCGATATGTTCGTCGCCGTCGTATACGGCGTACCACCAGTCGGCGGCCGCGCGCGCCGGCGCGGCCACGACGAGCGCCGAGGCCAGAAACGCGAGTAACCGCTTGCGTCGCGACGTCATAACGTCTCTCCCTTCGGCGAGCCGAGTTGCGTCCGTCCGCAATACCCCCGGCGTTTTACGTTCGATTTCAATCTATGCCGTTCGTTGTTCGCCATATCCGGGGTAAACGTTGAGCGCCGTAAGCCAACGTCCTAGCGCGTCGACGCGCGCGGTCTCATCTTCGGGCAGATGTAGCGGCCGGCCCCGGCAGTCGAGGATGACGCCCACGACGCCCCCCTCGAGTTCCGTCTCGATGGCTTGGCCCTTCCCTTCGCCGAGGTCGAAAGGCCGTACGGGGTCCAGTTTGGCCACGACCTTCTCGCCCACGCCCAGCGGCAAGAGGACCATCTCGCCGTAGCCTATCTCCTCTTCGACGTGTCCACGGCCCGGCCAGTCGGCCGTGATCCTAAGGCAAGCGTGGCCCGCCTTGCCGTTGCCGATGGGAGCGACGCACGAGCCGAGACGCACCAGGCAATCGCGCTCGAATACCTGGGTGGCGGCAACCGGCATTACGGTGGAGAGGACGCCGAGCTGGGGCATCATGAATATCGAGTCCACGGCGAGGAAGGTCACGGCCTCCGGGCGGAAGCCGTCTATGAGCATCATCGCGGCCTGTACCCGCCGCGGCGCGTGGGAGAGCACGCCGCCGGAGCCGACCAGCATGTCGAGCGTCAGCATGTTGACGAGCGTCTCGCCGGTCATGGTCTGGCTGAACGCGTCCGATATGGTCCGCTCCTGCTGGATGCCCTTCAGGCCCACGGCGAGGCCTTTGTGTTGGACGAACGCGAGGCGGAGCGCCTCCCGCGCGATGGCCTGCTCGATGATGAGCTCGGTCAGCGTCTGCGGTATCGTCGTGGGCCTTATCATCTTGTTGCGGATGCGGTCGCGCAGGGCGCGTTCGTCGAGCTCGGCTTTGGGAAGGGGGACCCACCGTATTATGTCCGCCAAGCCCGCCTCCGCGAGGACGTTGGAGATGGAGTAGGACAGCCCCAAGTTGGCGGAGACGGTTCGGTTGAAGACTTTCTGGAAGACGGAGAAGATGTCGGTCGTGGCGCCGCCGACGTCGACGCCGATAACGTCCAACCGCTCCCGTTCGGCTATGGTCTGAATTATGGCGCCGACCGCGGCGGGCGTGGGCATAATGGGCACCGCGGTCCAGGACATGAGCTTGGAGTACCCCGGCGCCTGGGCCATGACGTGTTCCATGAAGAGGTTGTGGATCTCGTGCCTCGCCGGGCCGAGGTTCTCGCGCTCGAGCACGGGCCTGATGTTGTCGACGACGTAGAGGGAGGTTTTTTCGCCCAGCGTCTGTTCGATATTGGGCCGGACGTCTTTGTTGCCGGCGTAGATGACGGGAAGTTGGAAGCTCGCGCCGAAGCGCGGCCTCGGGTCCGCGGCGCCGATGAGCTCCCCCAACTCGACGACGTGACTTACCGTTCCCCCGTCGACGCCCCCCGACAGGAGTATCATGTCGGGGCGCAGGCGTCGGATGGCCTCTATTTTCTGGTGCGGGAGGCGGCCGTCGTTGGAGGCCAACACGTCCATGACGATCGCGCCGGCGCCGAGCGCCGCGCGCTGCGCCGACTCCGCGGTCATGGTCTTGACGACCCCCGCGACCATCATCTGCAGGCCGCCGCCGGCCGAGGAGGTGGACATGTAGATGTCGGCGCCCTCGTTCTCGTCCTCGACTACGAGGACCCTGTCGTCGGCTATGAGTTTGCGGCCGGTCAATTCCTCGACCTCGCCCACGGCGTTCAGGACGCCGCGCGTCACGTCCTCGGCCGGTTTCTCGACGGTGGTGGGGGCCTCGCCCCGCACTTTGAGGCGGTACTCGTCGCCTTCCTTTTGTATTAGGATGGCCTTCGTCGTCGTACTGCCGCAATCGGTGGCCAGTATGGTTTTTACGTTCGAGAGCTCCATATTTACAACGGGCCGGCCGCCACAAAGAGAATCGTTCGCCGCCGGCCTTACTTTCTTTTCTTACCTCTCTTTTTTTCCTTCATCTCGGCCCGCCACTCGGCGTCGTAACGCTCGATGGCCGACAACAGGCGGTCGACGTTTTCGCGTTCCTCGAGCGCGAGCCGCACGTCGTTGTACGCTCGCACGTTGAAGATCGACCGGACCAGCGGGTCGAAGAAGACCATCACCTGCGAGCCGATGAACGAGAGGGGCTTAGCGGACTCCAAAAAGAAGATCGCCGGCGCGGTTAGGCTCCGTTCCACGATGGCGCGGGCGATCTTTTCGATTAGTTCGTCGCGTCGTTCGGGCGATAGCTCGCCGTATTCCGGTTGGTCCGCCGTGTCAAATAGGCGAGGCATATACGTCGCCGGGTTATTCCCGCTCGTCGGCTTCGCGTTGAGCCGTTTCTATAATAAACCCAACGAGGCCAGGGCCCCCTGTATCGGTGCGATGACCGCGGGCCGGAGCCAGCCGTCGATTAGGAACTCCATCCGGCCTATGAGGAGCGAGATACGCGCCATAACCGTGTAGCCGAAGGCGGCGCCGAAGGAGACCATCAGGAACCAGATGCCCAGACGCGCCGTACTGCCCAGCACGCCCTTATGTTCTTTCGAGAAATAGAAATATACGAGCGCGCTCACGACGCCCACTATCAGGAGCGTGTTGCTTACGGAGGTCGGCCAGTCGAAGTGCTGCCCGCCGGGGCCCTCGGTTATCACGACCGGCGATAGTTTTACCGTCCCCCAAATTTGGTAGATGCAGTTCGCCTGGAGATAGACTATGAACATCAGGCCCGCGCCCAGGCCGACGGAGAACGCGATGCCGTACCGCGAGACCCACGCCGCTTTGGGAAAGAAGCGGAACAACATCGTAACCCCCAACAGGCCGGCGATTATCGTTAGCCAACGAAAGTCCAGACGGCCTTCCAACAAGAGCACGACGAAGGCGCCTTTGAGCGGGTCGATCAGGTTCGGGAGCAGCAGGTTGTGGTAATTGTACGCGATCCAGAAACCCGCGGAGACGCCTACGAATAGATATTCCGCGAATTTATAAAACGGGTTGTCCTTATACAGAAACGAGAGTATGCACAGCGTCAAAAGCGCCGCGATCCACGTCCCGAGCAAAGTTAGGCCGTCCATTACCGTGCCTCCGAATTGAGAGCCCGCGCGGCCGGGTTAAGGCGACGCGGCGGGACCGGTCCTCGGGCCTTCACGTTTCTCCTCGCGCTGGCGGCGTAATATGAAGTAGGAGATATTCGCGAATATTATGAAAACAATTATTACGAGGTGCGCGATCGACTGCGCGTCCATGCGGCGCGAAGCTTTGCCCGCGTACGCTAACACGCTTTCGTATTCCGCGGCGCCCTTGAGGCCTCCCAACAGGCCGACGAGTTGGCCCGTCTGCAGGTAGGGGAAGAACTGCGGCGCCGATACCGCGGTACAGCCGCCGGCCACCTTCCGCTGGTACAACGCGTTGGCCACGCGAACCCACGCCGGGATGCCCGGGTCGCCCGCCGAGAGGTCCATCACGAGGTCGATGTCCTTCAGGTTGCGGACCTTGGCCAGTATGGCTAAGCCGGCGGTAGGCTCGCCGGCCATGTCTTTGGGGAATACTTCCCCCAAAGACGCCCCGAGCGACTTTATGACGATGTCGCCGCCCGGTTTGTAGCCCAGGTTAACGTAATCGCGGCCGTATTCGAGGTCGTATTCCTTCCCCACTTCGGCCAAAGCGCTCACCGCCATCTGGGCGCCTTGCGGCCAGAGCGCCATAATTATGACCTTGTGTTTTTTGGTGAAGCAGTGGCGGAGGAAGGCCAGGGCCATGGGATGGACCTCGGGTGCCGCGGCCGGGTCGTAGTCGAACGCGACCAGGACGTTCGAGCCCGGCGGCAGGTTCTCCACCTCTTCGTAAATGCTTTCCGTTTGGGGCGTTACCTTGACGCGCATCCCGAGCGGGAGTAAGAGCGGGATCACGACGGCCACGGCGATCACCAGGAAAATAATTCGGCGGTCAATATCGGCCAACCAACGGACGAATTTCATCGAGCGTAACCTCCCGGCGCCTGAGACGAACCGCTCACGATGTCTACTCCTCTCCAAGGTACGACCGCTCGATGCCGAGCAGTATCCTGAGCGACGTCGAGACCACGCCCAGCGACGCGCCGATCAATATGGCCCGCTGCCCGGCGGTGTTGAAGATGTTCATTATTCTATCCTTGAGCCAGTCGGGCGTGAGGAAAACCAACGAATCCGGCCACCACGCCGGGACCCAGGCCGAACCTATCGGTACTTGCCCGAGCATCACGACGACGGCCGCGACGAGCAGTAGCGTCGCGTCGACGGTTCGGGCCCGGAAAGCCCGGTACGCCGCCGAGGCGACGAAAAACGCCAAAAGCGCGAATACCGTGGACGACATGGGGAAGATCAAGTAGTTGAACAGCCAGTCGAAGACGGTCCCTTCTTTGATACCCCAGCCTATGCCGATTATGGCCATCGCGAAGAGGCCGGCGATGAGGGCGAAGGAATAGGGCCAATCGGCGCGGCGGTAGCGAATCTTCATATAGTTGATGCGGAGGAGGTTAAACGCCCCCACTAATATTGCGAAAGCGATCACCACCAGGTACCATTTCTGGATTTGGCTCGCGACGTCGCGGAGGGCGGGCACGAAGAACTCGAGGATTATTGTTACCCCCGCGACGAAGGCCACGATCATAGGTATCTCGCGCCGCATATAGGTTCTCCTTGCCGGAAAGCTTCCTCGTGCGAAAGCCGCCGGGGAGCGGTTACTTCACCACGAAGAGTTGCTCGAGGGCGATCGACCGCCCGAAAAGTTCGAAGCCGAATTGCGCCAGAAACGCGGTAACGACGCCTACGATTATGGAGATCAATATTATGACTTTACCCAGGTCCTGGCCGACGAGGCTCCCCAGGAGCCGAGGCTCCCGACTGAGGTAGGCGCTCGCCGCGAATAGCTCCTCGCCGATCAGCGTATAGTCGCACGCCGCGATGAAGAAGGGGAGTTGCGAGGGCATCGCCGTCCCGGCTATTTGGATAGCGCCGACGGAGTGGCCGGTCTCGGCCAGGATTAGCGATTCGGCGTAGAACGTACCGAGGTAAAAGTTGGCCGCGGGCTTCTCCCGCAACATAATGCCGTCTACGCCGGCGACGTAGCCGAACTGGTCGTCCGTCAGGTACCGGACGTTCTCGCGACGGTACGCGTCCGGCCGGCCCGCCTCGAGGTAAGCTTCTTTGACGACTTCTTGCGCGGTGGACATCACCAGCGAACGCGAGCACGGCACGAGTAAGGCGGCGTCGTACTCGGCTATCATAGTGGCTACCCTTCCCAGTATCGTTACCGCGGCGATGGTCTGGATGTCGTCAATGTCGGCTATCCCCGGGACGTAGAGGACCGGTTTGCCCATTTCCGTGGCCCGCCCCACCGCTTCCTGCACCGCCTCCAGGCCCGCGATGCGACGGATGAAGAGCTCTTTGCCCGCCCGTGCTTGCGAGATAAAATACAGCACGAATGCCGCCAGCACGACGGAGGCGACGAGCATATTGAGCCGGTCCGGGTGGAACCATTCGGCGGTCGCCTTGACCGGCCCAGCCGGCGCCGCGTCCGTGCTCATCCTCTCGCCGCGTGCACGAACCTTGTAGAAATATTCGACGCCGTTCTCGGCTTCTTCGTCCGTAAACTCATAATTTTCCTTGCCGGATTCGACCTCGCCCAATCTCTCGTACTCGCCCGCGGCGCGCGTAGCCCGCCAAACCTCGTAAGCGAGGACTTGCACTTTCCGCCCGGCTTCGTCCGGCGAAGGCTGCCAGGTTAGGGTGATCGAGCTGCCCGCGTCGAGGGGCGTGTCCCGGGCCGTAACACCCTCCGCCGCTTGCAACATTTGGCCGAAAGCCGGGGCCGCTAAGGCCATAATGATAAACACGCCCAAAGGGACCGACTTCATATCGGGTACCTCGTACGTTTCGGACGACGCACTTAACGTTACCGCGGAAGGACCCGGCGCGGTTCGTATCCGTTTAACGATTAAAAAAATTTACCACGATGGCGTTACCGTGTCAAGAATTAAAAAAGGCGTATGGCCTACTTATACGGTTCCGCCGGGCGCGGGAGCGGCGCGCCCGTAACCCGCGTTCTACTTTCGATGCGAAATAGGAGTTGACACGCGGCCCCCGTAGATGTAAAATTTAATTAGTATTATTTTAATTTTGGCTCAGCGTGCTCGTTAACCCTGGGTTTAATGGCAAACAAACCTGACGACCGGCGCTTCGCAGACGTCGAGTTCGACTCCTATATTTCCGACGGGGCCGAAGTCCACGGCTCTTATCGGGGCAAGGCCAATCTGCTTATCGCCGGCGTTATCCAAGGCGACTTGGAAGTCGACGGGACCGTGATGGTTGCGACGCCCGCCGCCGTGAACGGCGACGTCTCGGGCATTAACGTCATCGTGTCCGGGCGGGTTGAGGGCGACGTACGGGCGCGCAAGGTCGCGGAGGTCCGTCGCAAGGCGGTCATAAAAGGCAGCGTCGTGGCTCGTGAGGTATTTATCGCGGTGGGCGCCCAGGTGGGGGGCGACATTATCGCCCACGGCAAACGGGGGGTGACGTCGTTCAGGGAACGCCGTCCCGCCCCCGCGGGCGAACCCGGGCCTAAGCAACCTTAAACCCTCCAAATGGCGAGGAGAACGCGTTGGCTTTCAAACGTGCGGATGCGGAGAAAATAGTCGAGCGGGCGCTCCAGGCCTCCCGGGCGGACGAGACGCTGGTCCTGCTCGAGTTTTACCGGCGCGCGGTGACGCGGTTCGGCGAGAACGAGATACACCAGAACGTGGACGAGAGCCACGTAGATCTTACGGTTCAGGCCGCGGTGGGTAAGAAGGTGGGCGTTGCCCGGGGCAACGTTAACCGGGAGGGCGACACCAAAAAACTCGCCGAAACGGCCTTCGCCATCGCCCGCGTCCAGGGCGAGAAGGAAGACTATGCCGGCCTCGCCGAGCCGAGCGCGGTCCCCGCCGTTGGAAGCTACAGCGACGTTACGGCGAACTACACGCCGGACCAGCGAGCCGACGCCGCGGGCGAAGTCATCGCCGCGGCCAAGGCCGCCAAGATGAAGGCCGCGGGGTCGTTCCGAACGGAGGGGGGCGCCCTTACGGTGGCCAACTCCAAAGGCGTTATGGTTCACCACCCCTACACGGAGGCGGAGCTGGTGGGCGTCGTCATGGCCGAAGACGCGAGCGGTTACTGCGAGGGCGGCGGGTGGGACGCTACGCGTATCGACGTCGCCGCCCTGGCCGAGGACGCGGTCCGCCGCGCCGAGCTCTCGAGAGTGCCGCGCGACGTCGAGCCCGGCCAATACGACCTCGTCGTCGAACCCTACGCGGTCGCCGAGCTTTTCACCTGGCTCGCGTTCGTGGTGTTCGACACGCGCGCCTACCAGGAAGGTCGGAGCTTGCTCTCGAAGCGTATGGGTGAAAAGATAATGGGGGATAATATCACCATCGTCGACGACGGCCTCTCCCCCGAAACCGTACCGCTGCCCTTCGACTTCGAGGGCGTTCCCCGCCAGCGCGTGACGTTGGTCGAGAAGGGCGTCGCGAGCGGGTTGTGTTACGACCTCGCGACCGCGGCGAAGGAGGCCAAGAAGACCACGGGCCACGCCTTGCCGCCCGGCGCCGGCTACGGCCCCTTCCCTCTAAACCTTGCGCTCGAGGCGGGCGATTCGTCGGTGGAAGAGATGCTCGCGTCGATGGAGCGGGGGCTTTACGCTACGCGCTTCCACTACGTCAACGGCTTCGTGGAACCGATGCAAGCCGTTTTTACGGGGATGACGCGGGACGGAACGTTCTGGGTCGAGGGCGGCGAGATTAAATACGGCGTGAAGAATCTCCGCTGGACCGAGAGTATGTTGCGCGCGTTCTCGAACGTGCGGACGCTCGGCCGGGATCGGCGCCTGCTGGGCGTAACGAACGGCATAAGGACCGTTTCGCCGGCCGTCTATTTTAAAGATTTCACTTTCACCGGGACGACGGAGCATTAACGTAGGGGGTCGTATGGGTGGAGCGCAGACGAAATCGGTTACGGTACGCCTCGACTTGGGCGTTAACGACCGCCTTGGCCGCTATTGCGCCGATGCGGCGTTGTCCAAGTCGTTAGTCGTCAATTGCGCCCTCGCGCATTTCTTGGGCACGAGCGAGAAAACCCGGTTCGAAATTTTAAAGGGTTACATTACGCGCGCCAAGAAAAAGCGGTGAGGGCGCGAGGCGTTCCCTAAGCGAAGGGCGGCACGCGGGCGTTAAGTCGCGCCTGGTTAATGACGCGGCCCCAGGGATTAATGTACAACCGAGCAGGGTACGGGAAGGTTCCCGTGCCCTGATTATATGAGCGTGTGGGCCTTGGCCGTCGTGACCGGTCCCGCGGCGCGCGCCGGCTTTGCCGTCGGCTCGAGTTTTATTTCCCGTAATTTTCGGCGAGACAGATCACGTCCGCGGCGCGGGGGAGGCGGCGGAGGTTACTTCCGGCGGGTGGGCGGTCGGTTGGCGCTAAGGAGAAACGTTTGGCCGCGCAACGCGAGGTCGTGAAGGGCGTAGTCATCGTCGACGGCGCCGAAGGCTTTGAACGTAGCTTAAGGGCGCGGGTTATTGCCCCGCGCCCGCACTTGTCCTAAGGCGGCGCTAGCCGTGGTACGTAATCCTGTAAACGGCGCCCGCTTTGTCATCCGATACGAGGAGCGTGCCGTCGGGCATGACGAGGACGTCGACGGGTCGGCCCCAGGCTATGCGCCCGCGCAGCCAGCCCTCGGCGAAGACCTCGTACGAGGCCGCGCCGTTGCCGTCGAGCCGGACCAGCGTTAAGCGATAACCGATCGGCGTCGTCCGGTTCCAAGAGCCGTGCTCGGCGATGATTATTTGTCCCCGGTACGCCGGCGGGAACATTTCGCCGACGTAAAACCTCATCCCTAAAGCCGCGACGTGGGGCCCGAGCTCCTTGGCCGGCGGCGTGAACGCCGGCGGCCTCCCCTTCTTGCCGTACGTCGGATCGGGTATGTCCGCTCCGTGGATGTACGGGAAGCCGAAGTGCAGGCCGGCCCTCGGCGCCCGATTGAGCTCGTCGGGGGGCTCGTTATCTCCCATCCAATCGCGGCCGTTGTCGGTAAACCACAGCTCGCCCGTGTCGGGGTGCCAGTCGAACCCCACGGTGTTGCGGACGCCGCGCGCGAACACCTCAAGGCCGGAACCGTCCGCGTTCATGCGCATTATGGAAGCGTAGCGCTCGTCGTCCCGCTCGCACACGTTGCAAGGCGCGCCCACCGGGACGTAAAGTTTTCCGTCCGGGCCGAAGCGGATGAATTTCCAACCGTGATGCTTGTCTCGCGGGAAGGTGTCGTTGACCGTCGCCGGCGCGGGCGGCCGCTCCAGCCGGTTCTCGACATCGTCGAACCTGATAACGCGACTAATTTCGGCGACGTATAGCGCGCCACCCCGGGACGCGACGCCGTTGGGGTTGTTCAGGCCTTCGGCGATAGTCGCGACCTCCTCGGCGCGGCCGTCGCCGTCGCGGTCCGATAGGGCGTAAACCTTGCCCTTCCCTCGCGTACCCACGAAGACGGTGCCTTTTTCGCCCAGCGCCAGCGAGCGCGCGCCCGGCACGGGGTACGCGTAGACGCCGATGCGGAAACCGGGGGGTACTTTGATTTCGTCTATGGGGAGGCCGTGGCCCCAGTCCCCGGTCGCGACGGCCGCCGCGGCCGCCGTAAGGGGGGCGGCGTCATTGGGCGGGGAGGTGCGGCCGCAAACTGCGCACACAAAGGCGGACGCCGCGACGGCGACGGCTACGCCGGGCCCGCAATAGTTCCTCGACACGATGATTCCTTCCGGCTTTCGCGGAGGTGAGCGCCCCAGCTTAGCGCGGGGTTATTTGCCGTAGGTCGCGGTCAAGTATTCGACCAACGCCTCGCGTTCCTCGTCGTTAACTTTCGCGCCGTTTTTCTTCATGCGCTGGATAATGTTTTCCCACCCGGCGCGGTCGAGCTTTTTCTTTTTCACCCTGTCGAGGGTATGGCAGACCGCGCACCGAGATTCCAAGAGCGTTTGGCCTGCCGTTTCAGTTGCGGGCGCGGCTTCGGCCTCGTACGGCGCGGCGGTCGACGCGGGCGCTTCGCGGACGTTTTCGGGGGCGTTCGCGACGTCCTTCTGGCCGCCGCAACCTGTAAAGGCCAGCGCGGTGGCGAAGGCGGCGAGGATATTTAGGGTAGCTGTCCGGGGCATATTGAATCTCCTTTCGTGGAGCGGGTTCGTGGCCTGGGAGGAATGCGCGCCGAGCGGGCGGTCCTCATTAAACCGGCTTAGGTTAACATAATTGGAAAGGGATATGAATACAAAAGCGACGACCGAGGTAGTACGTTCTTGACAAGGCCCGGCGGCGGTGTTAATTTACATAATTGAAGAAACGGCCGAGGAGACGAAATGAGAACGATCACGTTTTCGATTTTAGTTTGCGCCGCCTGCGCCGGGGCGGTACTCCCGGGTGAGTTTCTCGTTAGCAGTCCCAAGCTCGTAGAGCCTTCCGGCGAAGCGGGCATTTGGTACTTGGCGGCTTCCCCGGTGGGGCATCTATACTTGGCGGACGGCCGCGCGCTTCCGCGCCTCGCTCCCTACCGCGTTTGGCACGACGACCCGGAGACCTCGACGTACTACCTCGTTTACGAGTACGAGCCCGGCGCTGCCGACGGGGCCGCCGCGTACGGCGATTTTGCGGCCTTCGGCGACGGCGTCTACCTCCTCGCCGCGACGCGGGGCCGGGAGGCGGAGGTGGCCGCCGCCGGGTTGCGGGCGCAACTCGTGCGCCTACTTCCCACGCGGCGGATATCGCGCCCGGACGAAGGCGAGGAACCCAGCCCCACGTTTAACGGCGATGTCGACGCCGCGCTTAAGGCCATTACGCCCGCTCGAGTAAAAGAATACCTTTCAACGCTCCAGGATTTCAAGACGCGATTCTCCTACGCCAGGGGTTACGAAAAGGCCGCGGCGTGGACGTACGACTTCTTCGACGATTTGGGATACGAGGCGTCGAGCGACGAGTTTTTCGGGATCGGCTTCGACGGCGTCTCGACGCCCACGGACGGCCGCAAGGTCTGGGTCGTAACCGACGGCGGAACGATCTACCATTCCCAAAACCGCGGCAACCGGTGGCAACGGCAGGACGCCCCGGCGAAGGGGTTCTTGTGGAGCGTCCAGTTCGTGAACGAAAGTGTCGGCTATACGGTGGGCGCCGCCGGCACCTGCCTCAAGACCACAAACGGCGGCACGACCTGGGTAGCGCAAAGAGTGCCGTACGACGGTTATCTCTTCGGCGTGGGTTTCGCCGACGCGGCTAACGGTTGGATTGCCGCCGACCGCGGCAAGATCTTCCACACCTCGAGCGGCGGCTCGAGTTGGGCCGAGCAGAACACGCCGACGGGCCAGCGCTTATACGACGTCGCGATGGCGGACGCGAGGCACGGTTGGGCTTGCGGCCGGAACGGCGTTATCCTTCGCACGGAGGACGGGCAGAAGTGGACGGCGCAGAATAGCAATACTACGGCCCGCCTATACGGGATCTACGCCGTCAGCGCCAACGAGGCGTGGTGTTGCGGTTGGGCGAAGATGCTCCTGCATACCACGGACGGCGGCCAGAACTGGCGGCAGGTCAACCTGGCCCAGCCTGTCTGGGCCTATTTCTACGACGTCCGCTTCGGCGACGCGCAACACGGTTACGTCGTGGGTCTCAACGGCGCTTTTCTGTATACGGCCGACGGCGGCGGGACGTGGAAGTATAAACAAGTGGACGAGGAGAACTTTCAAAGTTGCGACTTCGCGACGGCTTCTTTTGGTCTGCTCGGCGGCTCGGCGGCGCTGTACCGGACCGCGGACGGCGGCGCGACGTTTGATTCCCTCTTGGAGAGCTTCGACGATAGGTGGCGGAACGTCGTCGCCGAGAAGAAGGGCCGGACCCGGCCGGGGGAGGTCGTGATAATCTGCGGCCATATGGACTCCACGTCCGGACGGCCCTTGGAGCTCGCGCCCGGCGCGGACGACGACGGCTCGGGCACGGCGGCGACCCTCGCGGCCGCGCGCGCCCTCGCGGGCCTCGACTTCGAGCGGACGTTGCGCTTCATCGCGTGGTGCGGCGAGGAGCAGGGCCTCTTGGGCAGCCGGCATTACGCCCAGAACGCGGCTAAGAAGGGCGAGGAGATAATCGCCGTCGTGAACCTGGACATGGTGGCGTACGACGAGGAGGGCGGCAAGCGCGACGATACCTCCGACATTACCAACGACGCGTCGAAGTGGCTCGGCGAATATTTAATCGAGGCCGGCCGGTTGTATAAAATCGACCATATCTTCGACCTGGTGGTGGACCCGGGCGCCGGCAGTTCGGACCACGCCTCTTTCTGGAACGCCGGTTACGACGCCATCCTGCTTATAGAGGGGGAGAAGGGCCCGGGCGGCGGCCAGGATAACCCTTATTATCACACCACGCGGGATACCGTCGACACGTTGAGGATGAAGCTCGAGGTCGACTGCGCGCGCGCCGGCACGGCGACGGTGGCGCATCTCGCGCGCGTCCATTACCCGGCGCTCGTCGCCGAACCGTCCCCCCGCGGCAAGCCCGGGCCGTTCGCGGTATATCCCAACCCGTTCAAGGCGGGTGCGAGTGCCGGTTTTGTACGTTTTGACGGCTTGAGCGGCGGTTGCACCGTCGAGATCTACGACCTCTCGGGCCATCTTATATTTTCTTACGAGCACGCCGCGGGGATGCCTTATTACGATTGGCCCGTCATCTCGGACGACGGCGAGGCCGCCTCCTCGGGCGTCTATTTGTACCGCGTCACGGGCGCGGGTCTGGAGAAGAGCGGCAAGCTCGCGGTAATTCGCTAGCCGTCGCCCTTCACGTAAAGCGTAAGCCGACCCGCGAGGGTCGGCCTTTTCTACGCGCCGCGGTGCCGCTTTTGACTCATAGCCGGAAGGGCCCGGCCGTGGGTTTATACGACGGGCTAAGCTCGCGAAGGAGTTGGACCGTCACGTCGTGGTCCATCGCCGCCGCGGCCTCCTCCAATCTCCGTATTTTCGGCATCACCACTTCGGCTTTCACGGGCGGCGGGATGGCCACCATGATTTCGTCGATGGCCGTTTCCTTCAGGTCTTCGTGCGACGCGAAGAGCTCTTCGCTCAGCCTTTCGCCCGGCTTTATGCCTACGAATTCGATGGCGACGTCTTTCTCGGGGACGTATCCCGAAAGGCGGATGAGGTCGTACGCGAGGTCGACGATGCGCACCGGCTTACCCATATCGAGGATCATAATCTCGCCGTTTTGGCCTATGGCGGAGGCTTGGATTAATAGCTGCACGGCCTCGTAAACCGTCATGAAGTAGCGGGTCATCTCGCGGTGGGTTATGGTGACCGGCCCTCCCTGCGATATTTGCTTTTTGAAAAGGGTGATGACGCTGCCGCGGGAGCCGAGGACGTTGCCGAAGCGGACCGTGACGAATTCGGTGGGGCCTCGGGAGCGCAGGCACTGCACCGCCAACTCGGCGACCATCTTGGAGGCTCCCATCGCGCTCGCGGGGTTGACCGCTTTATCGGTGGATATAAGTACGAAGCGGCCCGCGCCGGCCCGGATCGCCTCCTCCGCCGCGACGCGCGTCCCCGTCACGTTGTTCTTGACGGCCTCTTCGACGTTCTGCTCCATCAACGTAATGTGTTTGTGCGCCGCGGCGTGGTACACGATGTCGGGGTTGTATTTCTCGAACGTCGCGCTCACCGCCGACGGATCGCGAACGTCGCCCACCACCGGGACCGCGGCCGTCGCGGCGAACTTTTGCTCGAGCTCCAGCGCGACGTTAAAGATGCTGTTTTCGCCGTGGCCCATCAATATGATGTTGGCCGGCTCGAAAGACGTAAGTTGGCGGCAAAGCTCCGAGCCGATGGAGCCGCCGGCGCCCGTGACGAGGATCGTTTTGCCGGTCACGCTTTCGCGGATGGATCCAAGGTCGAGCTCGATGGGGTCGCGTTTCAGGAGGTCCTCGACTTCGACTTCGCGGAGTTGACTTAGCCGGGCGTCGCCGTGAATTATTTCGAAGATGCCCGGCAGGATGCGGTAGGTCAAGGCCGCGGCTATGCACCGTTCGGCTATGCGGCGCACGGCGCTGCCGGCCGCGGAGGGCATCGCGATGAGAACTTCGTCGGCGCCGTAGCGCCGGGCCACGTTGGCCACTTCTTCGGTAACGCCGACCACCGGCACGCCGGCTACCTCCCGGCCCGTTTTCCGTCGGTCGTCGTCCAAGAATGCGACCGCCTTTAACCCGAGGCGGGGATGCTTGGCGATCTCCCGCGCTATCATCTCGCCCGCTTCGCCCGCGCCGCAGATGATGACCTTTTTAATTTTACCTTGCGCTGATGACTCCATAAGGTGCTGCCGTCGCGAACGTCCGGTTACGGGACCTCCGCGGCGACGGTGTAGTCGTCGCCGATAATGATTTTGACGTCGTAGCTGTGAGGCTCGAGCCGGCGACCGTCGAGGCCGAGGAGGCTCGCGCAGCGAAGCGCCGCCTCCCGCTTCTCTTCGCCGGCCTCGATAATGGTTTCCTTATAATCGAAGGTTGCGGCGTTGCCCACGGCGACGACGCGGTAACCGTTGGCGTCGAGGCGCTCCTTCATCTTGGCGGCCGCGCCTTCGATGCCGCACCCGTTCAGGACTTCGACGTTGGTCCCCCCCGGCGCGGGGACGTTCTTGGCGAGAGCTTCCAGGATAAGTTTCGATATGTCCTGGCCGCAAATGACGGTGAGGTCCACCCGCTCGCGCGGTATGTCGGCTCCCAACGCCGCGGCCAACCCTTCGGCCCAACTGTCGAAACCCTCCCGGTAGTACACCGCGGATTTTTCGGTGTATAAGATCTTAGGCCGGTATTGCTCGAGGCGGAGCGTATTTCCGCTTTCGACGTTGAAATCTTCGAGCGCGGCGAGCGCGTTTCCGAATCGCTGGGGGACCTTGGTGCTGTTGACGACCAACGCCAGGACCTGCTCGGCCGCGGGCGTAAACGTCTCGACCGTGGCCGCCGTTTCCGCGGCCGCGGCGGTTTCGGCCGTGCGCGGGGGCGGCTTCGCCTCCTCCGGTTCCGCCCGCTCCGATTTGTAACGGAGGGCGAAGGTGATAACCGCGACGACCGCCGCGGCGGCCACGACGCCCAACGCCACGCGCCACTTGCGGCCCCGGCGCCGTTGCTCTACCCTGACCAGTCTTCCCGACGAAACCCGCTTTGCGACCATAATTTCTTTACCACTACCTAGCGGATAAATTTATAACATACCCGGGGCGCTCGGGCAACCTAGCCGCCGGCCCCGCCTTCGCCCGCCTTCAAGTAGTATTCTACCACCGCCGCCAGGTCTTGGGGCGTGTCGACGCCGCGCGAGACGAAGTCGCCCGTGACGACGCGGACCTTGAAGCCGTGCGCCAAAGCCCGCAACATTTCCAAGCCCTCGAGCGCCTCCAGCGGCGTAGGCCCGAGGGTCGTAAATCGTAAAAGAAAATCGCGGCGGTAGCCGTAGACGCCCACGTGCCTGAGGTAGGGAAGCTTTACTTGCGGCCGGTATCGGAACGGGACCATCGCGCGCGTGAAGTACAACGCGTCGCCGTTCCGGTCGACTACCACCTTGCAGACGTCGGCGGAGGCGAGCTCCGCGGCCTCGGCCGCCGGGACCGGCCGCGCGAGCGTCGTCATCAGGACGCCGTCGTCCTCGTCGAAGGGCGTCACCGCCGCGTCTACCGCGGCCGGCTCGATGAGCGGCTCGTCGCCCTGGACGTTGACGTATACGTCGCCCGCGGTCTGGGCCGCGACCTCGGCGACGCGGTCCGTGCCGCTCGGATGCTCGGCCGCGGTCATGAGCACGTCGTCGGTGAACTTCTTCGCGGCCTCGTAGATGCGTTGGTCGTCGGTCGCGACGTACAGCGCGTCGAGGCGCGAGGCCCGGGCGCACCGCTCGAAGACCCGCTGCACCATCGGCTTGCCGGCGACGTCCGCGAGCGCTTTCCCCGGGAAGCGGCTCGAGACGTACCGCGCCGGGATGACCCCTATCACCGTCGCCCTTTTATTCGGCATCCTTACCTCCGCCGTGGTTGCGCGCGTCGGCGATCCGTTCGACCAAGGAGGTTGTCGAGTAGCCTTCGACGTAAGGCAGGGAACGGACCTCGCCCCCGGCCTCGGTTACGGCGTCGGCGCCGACGATCTCGCCGCGCGGCCAGTCCCCCCCCTTCACCAGTACGTCGGGGAGGAGGGCCTTTATAAGCTCGTAGGGCGTGTCCTCGTCGAAGATGGTAACGAAGTCCACGCACCGCAGCGCCGCGACCACGAGCGCCCGGTCGCTCTCGGCGTTGAAGGGTTGCGCGGGCCCTTTCGCGAGGCGGCGCGCGGACCGGTCCGCGTTCACCGCCACGACGAGCACGTCGCCGAGGCGGCTCGCCTCCTCGAGATAACGGACGTGGCCCGCGTGGAGGATGTCGAAGACGCCGTTGGTGAAGACCACCTTTTGGCCGGCGCCTTTGAGCGCCCTTAACCGCTCGAGCAGTTCGCGCCGCGCCAGAATTTTTTCTTCATAAAACATTTGCCGTTGTCGCTTTGCGCCGTCGCCGGCCCTCAGCGGCCCCATATCAAACTCGAGACGCGTTTGCGCGCCGGCTCAAAGAACCAGGCCCACAGCGACATCCCGCGCGGCCGCCGGACCATCGATAACTTCAAGAGCGGCGGCGCGATGAACGTCGTGAGCGCCATAACGACGACCACCGCGGCGAAGAGGTCCGCGGTGACTATGCCCGCGCGCCGGCCGACCTCGGCGAAGATAAGGCCGACCTCGCCCCGCGGCGCCATACCTATGCCCACCGCGGTCGAGTTAACGCGTTTGTCGAATACCACGAGCCCCGATAGAACCTTCCCGACAATCGCGACGACGAAGAGGGAGCCTCCCACGACGAGTATGGCGTGGTTGGCTTCGTTGAAGGGATTGAAGTAGCGTACGTCGACGTCGGCGCCGATTTTGACGAAGAAAATAGGCGTAAAGATGTAGGCCACCGGCTTCAGTTCCCGGGCGATTACGTCGAATTTGTGCGTGCGGCCGAGGGCGAGGCCCGCCGCGAAGGAACCCACGATGGCCGCGGAACCGGCCAGCTCGGCGCCCAGGGACCAGAGAAAAGCGAACGCGATCGAAGCCACGATGAGGGTCCCGCTCGTGCGCGCCTTCTCGATGATCTTCACGAGCCGTTTCGCGAATACGTTGCCGACGACGATGGCCGCGATGAAGAAGCCGACGGCTAGCGTCGCAATCTGAGCCGTTTTTAACGCGCTCACCTCGCCCCTCATTCCCAGGTCGCGTATGACGGCGAGTATTATCAGGCCGATTATGTCGTCCGCGACCGCGGCGCCCAGAATTATCTTCGCCTCTTTCGTCCCGAGCTTGCCGAGGTCCGAGAGAACCCGCACGGTAATGCCGACGCTCGTCGCGGTGAGCGTAGCCCCCAGGAAGATGGCTATTAAGTTCGTATACCCAAAGGCGAGCGCGAAGACGAAACCGCCGACGAAGGGGAGGATTACGCCTACCGCGGCTACGGCGAGCGAACGCCAACCCACCTCCAGAAGTTCGCGGACGTCGGTCGCCAGGCCGGTCTCGAACAGAAGGATGATGACGCCGATGTCGGCGAGCAGTACGAAGACGTTCGCGTGGGGGTCGACGAGCTTGAGGCCGCCGACGCCGAGAAGGACGCCCGCGACGAGCTCCCCCAGAACCGTAGGCTGGCCTATCCGGTTCGCGAACTCGCCCAGGACTTTGGCGCCTACGAAGATTAATATCAGCGTGACGAGTAGATGCGGGAGGTCCATACGCCTCGTTTAATTTTATTTAACTTTATTATTAAGCCGCCGAGGCCGGCAGAACGATTTTGTGCCGGCGGGGCCGCGGCCTCGCCTTAGGTTATAACGTTGAAGCGCGACGTCCCGTCGCCGTCTCTGAAGACCTCCACCCGGCAGGGGAAGAGGTCGCGCAGCTCGGGGAGGTGGGATATTACCAATATTTTATCGAAGTC
Source organism: Candidatus Zixiibacteriota bacterium (assembly GCA_011773985.1). Classification (GTDB taxonomy): domain Bacteria; phylum RBG-13-66-14; class B26-G2; order WVWN01; family WVWN01; genus WVWN01. The sequence goes on from WVWN01000001.1 coordinate 101,897, forward strand.
GGCCTTGACGCGGGCAATCGCCTCCACGAGCGCCGTAAGGCCTTCTTCGTCCTGGGTCCCGAAGCCCTCGTCGATTACGAGGAAACGCAGGGGCACGCCGGCGCGCCGGGCGAGCAATTTCGAGAGGCCGAGTCGCAAGGAGAAGTCGGCCCGGAACGCTTCGCCGCCGGAAAAGGAATCGTAAGGCCGCGGTTCGCCGCCGTCCGTGAGTACGACGTCGAGCGTTTCCGCGACGCCGCCCGTCTTCTTCTCGCGCTGCGTTTCCAGGCGCAATCCCATTCGGCCGTCCGAAAGGCGCGCGAGGACGGCGTTGGCCTCCGCCTCCAACTCGGCGAGCGCCCGCTCGGTCATAAGGGCCGGTATGCCGTCCGGGCCGAGCGCCGCGGCGAGGTAGCGGTCGACGGCGAGTTGCCGCCGCCGGGATTTGAGGGCCGCGTCCACTTGCGCGAAGCGTTTGGCCGCGCGCTCGAGGCGGGCCAACTCGGCGCGCGCCGCGCCCAATTCTTCCGCCGCCCGCCGCTTCGCCTCGCCCGCGGCCTGCTCCTCCTCCAGCGCGGCTTGGAGTTCCGCGGTCGCCTCCGCCAGCGCCGCGTCCGCGTCCGGCGCGCCCGCCAGCTCATCCGTCAACCTCGCGTCCTCGAGCTCGATTTTTTCGAGCTCCTGCGACGCCCGACGGTAAACCTCCCGCGCGAGGGGCGTCTTTTCTTCCGCGAGCTTTAAGCCGCGGAAGCGAACCTTGGCCTCCGCCATCGCCGACGTTCGCCGCCGGGCCGAGTTCAAGGCTCCGGCGTCGAAGGCCAACGTCGAAATTTCCCCTCGGAGCCGGGCGGCTTCTTCCCGTTCCGCCCCTTCGAGGAAGTCGCCGCGTAGCGCCTCGCGGAGGCGCCTCCGGGCGTCGTCGTCGGCGTCCCGCGCTATCAGCGCGGCCCTCAGCATTTCGTGCGCTCGCGCGGCCTGGCTCAGTCGGTGCCGCGCGGTCGTGAGTTCCTCCGTTCGACGCGCGGCCTTCTCCAGCGCCCCCTCGTCGAACGCGGCCCGGGCGAGTTCGCTTTCGGCCTCGGCTACGGCTTTGGCCTCGGCGGACGACGCGAGTTTACGTAACTCCTCTTCCGACGCCGCGGCTTCGTTTTCGACGGCTTCCGCCTCGGCTCGAGTCCGCCGGAGCGCGGCCTCTTCTTCAATTGCGCCGCCCAGCGCTTCCTGGGCCGCGGCGAAGCGTTGCCGTACGGCGCTTTTGCCGGCCAAGCGCGAACGGGCCGCCTCGGATTCTTTCCTTAGGCAGGCGACTTGGCGTTCGCGTTCTCTGAGGAGGTTTTCCTCGCGGGCCAACTCGGCCTCGAAGTGGCTTTGGGCCCGGGCCAGGCTTTTCTCGTCGAAGGGCCGCCCGCAGGTGGGGCAGCGCGACGCGCCCGCGCCGACCTTCGCAAGTTCCGACCGGAGGTTTTGGAACCTTTCCGCGGCGAGTTGGACGTCCCGTGCCGCGGCCGCGAGCCGCTTCGCGAGTTCCGCCGCGCGCTCCTCCTCCCGCTCCAACGTTTCTAACGCCAAGAGCGCCGCGTCGCGCTCCACTTCCGCCTGCGCCCCGGCGTCCCGCGCCCGAGATAATTTTTCGGCCAACCCTTCCAATTTTTTAAGGATAACGCGAAGGCCGGCCAGTTTCGCGCGGACGCCCTCGGCTTTTTTATCGTACGCGTTCCGGACCTCGGCGAGCCGCCGTTCCCACGCGCGATATTGCTTCTCGCCATCTCTTAGTCGGACGTATCTGGCCCGCCACGGCTCGAGCCGGCGTACGGCACGTTCCAGCTCGGCGCGCGGCGCCGCCTCCGCCTCTAAAGAGATTACCGCCTCCGCGGCGGCGCGAAACCTTTCCTCGGCGACGGCCAGCTCTTTTTCCGCGGCGAGCTGTCTTTCCCGGGCCCGCGTTAGAATCCCCTCGAGCCGACGCGTCAACGTCTCCCACCGTTCGCCTCTACGCTCGAGCTCGCCCAGTCTCCGCCGTTCCTCCTCGTATTCGTCGTGAGCGGAGGTTATTTCTTCGCGGCTCGCCGTTATAGCCTCGAGCGCCTTAATCTCCGCCGCGGCTTCCTCTTTACGTACGCGGGCCGCGGCCATTTGCCCCCGGAGTTCGGCCAGGCGGGCCTTCTGCGCGGCGAACGACGCCTGGAGGGTTCGCGCGCGGCTTTCCTGTTCGCGCGCCGCGGCTGCGCCGTGCGCCGCCTTTTCCGCGGCCCGCTCTGCTTGCCGTACGTTCGCCTCGGCGGCCTCGGCGGCTCGGCGCGTTTCTTCCCGCGCCGCCAGTTCGTTCGCGAGGTCGGCCGCGACCGCTTCCTCGCGCGCCAGCGCCTCGCGCGTCTCGCGGCCGGCGCGGGAGGCCGCCTCGCCCAGCGCGACGAAGCGGTCCAAACCCAACAACGAGAAGAGGAGTTCTTTGCGCCCCCGCGGCCTTAGCGATTTCGTAAAGAAGCCGGCTTCGCCCTGTTTCAGATAGACGCTCGCGACAAACGAATCGTACGGCAGGCGGACCAGGCCGTCCACGGCCTCGGCGACCGCGGTCACCCCCTGGGCTTCGACTAGCTCCTTTTCCGTGTCGCCGGGTTTCGAAACGTTGAAAAGAACCGCATCGTGTTTACCATTCCTAAGCGTGTAGGAACGGCGGACGCGGTAGGTGGCGCCGCCGATTTCGAATTCGAAATCCACCAGCGCGGCCTTGCCGCCGCGCCGCACGAGCGCGTCGTTGGAACGCGTGCGAGCTCGTCCCCAAAGGGCCCACGTAATGGCGTCGAACAGCGCCGACTTCCCGGCGCCGTTGGGCCCGGTCAAACACGCCAGGGATAGGTCGGCAAAGGGGAGCGTTTGGAGTTCGGGGCCGTAGCTCAGAAAATCTTTTAGGCTGAGGGAAACGGGGATCACTGGTCGGCGCCGCCCCCTTCGCCAAGCTCGGCCGCCCGCTCCAGGAGTTCGGCCAGCGCTACGTCGAAGCTCGGCGGCTTTTCGGCCATATATTGGCGCAGCGCGTCGCGGAGGTCGCTTTCCGGCTTGATGCCGGCCCGACGTCGCTTTTCCGTCGCCCGCGGCTCGAAGATGACTTTGGCCGTGAACGCGCCCTCGAAGGCCGGGAGGAGAACGTTGCCCTTCACGTAAGGCGCGAGCGTCGGGGGCCCGGTTACCTTCAGCCGGACGACCGCGCCGTCGTAGCGCCGGCCGGCCGCGGCCCGCCGCACCGCCGCTTCGAGCTCCGCTTCGCTTTCCGCCTCTATCGCGACGGTCACGAATTCCCGGGCCGACGTCTCGACGAAACGCCAGCGCGCGGCGCCGCGCTTGAGCTCCACCAGGACCGCGCCCTTGGGCACGCCTTCGTCCGAGAAATCGATCCGCGCGGGCGAACCGGCGTAGACCGCGGGGCCGCCTTCGGGCATGGGGAGCGATTGGTGGCTGTGGAGGTGGCCGAGCGCGTAGTAGGAGAACGCGGCGTGGGCGATCGTTGCCGCGGCCATAATGGCCTCGTCGAACAGGAGCGTCGCCTCGGATGAGGGCTTGCCGCCTTCGAGCCAGACGTGCCCGGCGAAGATCGCCGGCCCGTGCTCCTCGAGCCGGGGCCCCCATTCCTCGCGGACCAGGTGCTTCAAATCTTTTATGGCCGCGAGGACGCGGCCGCCCGGGCCGTCGAAGAGCCAGGGCACCGCCGCCACCGTAACCGGCCCCGCCGCGGTCTCGAGCGCAACAAGCTCCGGTTCCGATACGACGTGAACGCCGGGCAACGACAATGCGCCGAACACCGCTTGGCCGCTAACCGCGGGAAGCCGGCGGGGGCGGTCGTGGTTTCCCAAAACTATGACCAGCGGCAAACCGGCAAGGCGCAAACGTGCCACGCGGCGCGCCCACTCCCGCTGTACGAGCGGCGTCGTGCTGTATTTGTCGTACACGTCGCCCGCGATAACGACGAAGTGGACCTCTTCGGCCAGCGCCAGGTCCACGGCCCAATCCAGCGCCGCGAGGAATTCGTCGAGCCTCGCGGGCCGGCCCTCGAGCCAGCGTTCGTAACAACGGACGCCGAGGTGGAGGTCAGCTACGTGCAGGAATTTAATATCCATGACCGGTCGGTAGCGGCGCGAGCCACCCTTATTATAATAACGCCGCCGGTCGCCGTCTATTAAAAAGGCGCCAACCGACGGCGCTTTTCAACTCCGCATTACTCCCGCCTCGCTCTTACGAAGCCTCCGCCACGGGTACGGTGAAAGTAAAGGTGGACCCTTTGCCTTCTTCGCTCTCCACTTTTACGGAGCCGCCGTGCGCTTCTACGATCGCCCGCGCTATGTACAAGCCCAGGCCGGCCCCGCGCACCCGCCGGTCGCTGTCTTTCCGAAAGGTCTTGAATTTTTCGAATAAGTGGGGAATGTCCGCTTTAGGAATACCCACGCCCGTGTCGGCCACGCCGACCGTTACCATCCCGTCGGCGACGCCGCCCGCGAAAATTTTTACGTAACCGCCCTCGGGCGTGAACTTGAGCGCGTTTCCCACGAGGTTCGAGAGGACCTGGAGCAATTTGGCCTCGTCCCCTATTATGGGCGGCAGGTCCGGTTCCACGGACGACGTAAACTCTACGCCTTGCCGGGCGGCTATCACCTTGGCGCCGTCGTAGGCTTCGCGCACGAGGTTCTCCACCGCTATCGGCTCCGGCGTTATCTTTATCCCCGTGTCCTCGAGGCGATAGAAATCCAATATGTTGTTTATAAGTTCTATAAGGCGTTTGGACTCTTTGGGTATAATCCGGACGAGGTTCATTATCCTCTCGTCGACTTCGCTCGCCAACAGTTCTTCGATTATTTCGCCCGAGCCGAGGATGCCGGTCATGGGGGTCCTAAGGTCGTGTACGAGCATGGAGACGAAGTCCGCCTTCATCTCGTCGAGCCGTCGGAGTTCGCGGTTCGCGCGCGCGAGTTCCTCCGCTTTTTGTTTCACTTCCTCCATGAGCGTGGAGTTTCGGAGGGCGACGGCTATTTGCCCCGAGAGGGTCTCGAGCGCGGCGACGTCCGCCTCGTCGAAGGCGTTGGGCCAGCGGCTTTCGACGTTGAGAACCGCGACCACCTCGCCGTCCATCTTTATCGGTACGCAGAGCTCCGACAGCATCGGCGGCAGGAAGTCGACGTCCAAGAAATCGGGTTCGCGCGTAGTGTCGGGGACGAGGGCCGTCTGGCCCGTGCGGACTACGCGGCCGCAAACGCCGGCGTTGACGCTTTGGCGATAGTCTACGAAAAGCACTTTCGCGGCCCCTTGGACCTTGTACGCTTGGAGCACCAGCGAGTCGGTTTCCTTGTCCGCGGTGAGGATGGTTACGTTCTGGAAGCGGAGGTCATTTTGTACGCGCTCGACCACGGTGGGGTAGAGTTCGTTTATGTCGAGGACGGAGGACAGGATGCTCCCGATGGAGTTGAGGTCGTACAGCTGTTGCGTGCGTTGCGCCGTTTCCTCGAAAAGGCGCGCGTTCTGGAGTGCAACCGCGACCTGGTCTGCGAAGGCGGTCAATATATCCAGGTCCCCCTGGTGGAACGCCCCGGCCTCGTCGTGGTAGACGCCGATGCAGCCCAGGCTCCGCCCCTCGTATACGATCGGCGCGAAGATCTCGGAACGTGCGCCGTCCTCGTCCTCGCCGGCGAACCGGCCGTCGGTCTCGCTGTCCGCGATAAGCAGCGGTTGGCGGTTTTCCACGACCCACCCCGGGCGCCGTCGGTGGGCGGTCAGTTCCGCTATTTCGACGCTCTCGGCGCTGAGGTTCTTGCTCGCGACGATTTTGAATTGCCGGTGAGTCTCGTCGTAGGAGTAAACGGCTCCGCGCATGAATTCGAGGAAGTTGCTAAGCTCTTCCAGTACGCGCACCATCAACTCCTCCGGGTCGCGAATGGAGTTGATCACCCGCGTGATGCTGGCCACGGCGTGAAGGCGTTTGGTCCGGTTCCTCAGCGTTTCCACCGCGGCCGCTTCCTCGGCGACGAGCGCCGCGTAACTTACGAACAGCTCCAACATGAAGAGACTTTCGTCGCCCGGTTTCTTGTGTTCGATCGGGTCATCCAGGATTACGTAGCCGACCGCCTTGCCCTCCCGGCCGTACATTTTTACCATGAACAGGTCGCGCGTGTCCCAGTCGCCGATGCGGCCGCCCCCTTCGAACGGCTTCACCCTCCGTATGAGGTCCGCGGTCTCCGCGCCGTGCGGGACGTGGTAGATGTTGCCGCTGCGGTAGGGTTGCAGCGCCGCGCTCTCCAGCAGTTCTTTGGTTTGCCGCGCCGACTCGAGCGCTCCGCCGAGGGCCTCGATTTCCTCGTCGCCGTACCCGGCCGAGGCGGTCTCGCCCGGGCCGGGCACCGGGCCGAAGACTTTCATGTAAACCTTCTCCCACCCCAAACCCTTTATACCTTTTACGATGAGCTGGAATTTATCGGCGAGGCTCTCGTGCTCTCTTATCCGGCCGGCGACGCGGAAGAGGTGGGCGAGGCGGTTGCGTTCGAAGACTAGGCGGTTCGTCTTTTCCTCCAGTTCATCCTCCAGCCGGATTTGCGGCGTTACGTTGTCGTTGACCGCGACTAAGCCGACGACGTTTCCCCTCGGGTCGCGCAGGGGCGAGATCCTAAGGTCGAGGTATTCCTCGCGGCCGAACCGGTCCTTGTGGCGGAAGCGCTCGATGCGGTAGGGCTTGCCCGTCTCGAGGACGTCGCGCAGGCGTTCGCGCACCGTTTTGCGTCCCATTCGTTCGTGCTCGAGGTTCGGCAGGAGGTCGAAGATTTCGCGGCCGAGCGCGTCCTCCTCCGGTATCCCGGATTCTATCTCTTGCCCCTGCGACCATCGCGTGACGCGGAATTCCCGGTCGCAGGCGATGATGCCGACGGGCACGTTGTCCAGCAGGTATTCTTGCCGCAGGCCCGGAGCGCCTTTGCTTTCCCCCTCGGATTGAATCGTCGCGATTAGAAACTCTTCCCCGCCCACCGGGAATCGTCGCGCGTAGAGGATAGCGTGGACGATTTCGCCCTCGCTCGAGATGACGTTCACCGGTTTGTCGGGCACGGCGGCGGCCGCGCGCGCCCGTTCCCACAGCTCGAGCACTTCGCGCTCGCCGCCCGCGAGGATGCCCGCGAGCGGGCGGCCCGCGAGGTCCGGGCCCTCGTAGCCGAAAATCGTCCCGGCGGCGTTCGCGGCCGCGGCGATTACGCCTTCGCCGGTTACGACGAAAGCCGGCGTACCGGCCAGGCCGGCGGCTTGAGCCAGCGCAGCGGCGAAGCTCGCAGCGGCGTCGCCCTCTTGAGGAGTTTTCGCCATATCCGGTTTTTTACCTTCCCGCCGGCAGCCGGCCTGCCGTAACGGGGCGTAATGTTAATTTATAGTTCTACAAAAAATTATAGCACCTCGGCGCCAAAACGTCAAATAACTCCTGCAATACCCGGGGTTACGAGTAACACGCCAAAGTTAAGCTTTTTATTTCCAAACCGGTATGGTAATGAAGGTGGGCGCGGATGAACGAGAGCGTTTGTTCGACAAGCTCCGGCCCGGCCTTTACGCGCCTTAGCCGGCGCGGCTCGAACGTCGTGAGGGCGTTGGCGAAGTTGTAAGTCGCGGGCGATATGGCGATGGCCTCGCCGCTCGCCGGTTCGCACGCGCGGCAAACGACCGTCCCGTCCTTGAGGACCAAAGCCACGCCGTCGGCGGGCCGCACGCGGCCGCAAGCGGCGCATTTATCGAGCTCGGGTTTTAATCCCAACCGGGCCGCCAATTTTAGGAGGAATTGGGCGAGGAGGGGCGCGGGGGGGCCGCCGCCGTCGAGCGCCTCGAGCGTCGACGCCAGCAGCTCGTATAGCCTGGGGTCGGCGTCGCCCTCGCCGCTCAGCTTGTCCACCGCTTCGGCCATGGCAAGGCCGTACGGCAGCGCCTTCGCGTCTTCGCGGATGAACCGCCCGGGGCGGAGCGGGGAAGTTTCCGATAACGTAAATAGCTCTTTACTTTCGCGCCAGTAGAAGACGAATTCGTCGCGGCTCAGGGGCTCGAGCGCCGCGCCGTACTTGTTTTTGGGGCTTCGGGCCCCTTTGGCCAAAAGCTGCACTTTGCCCGCGTCCCGCGTGTACACGACGGCCACCCGCGACGTCTCGCCGAAGTCCCGGCGTTTGAGTACCACCCCTTCCGTTCTGATTATTTCCGTCACCGCGGCTCAGCCCAGGTAGCCCATGCTCTCGAGCCTCGCGCGGACCTCGGCGTCCTCGCCGTCGACGTAGCCGGCGCCCCCCACGTCGTAATCGAAGTAGACGGGCGGCGCCGCGGCCAGCGTTTTCGGCGTAACGACTTCCGCCAGCACGCGGCCGTCGAGCCCCGCGGGCACGGCTTCCTTCATCAAGTACATAACCGTGGGGTAGACGTCGGCCAACGTCGCCCCGTTCGGAGCGGAGCCGGCCGAGACCGACGGCCCTCGCGCGAAGAGGATGCCCTCGCGCCGATGCTCGCCGGCGCGGCGCCGTCGCGGCGCTACCGCCGGGTCGTCGGAAAACTCCACGAGGCGGATTCCGTCTTCCCACAAAGGCAGGTAGATGTCGGGGGCGTCGTCCACGAACGGGCCGTGATATACCTCTTCGCGCCGGACGACGCGGCCCCGCAGGCCGGCGTGGAGCTCTTCCAGGCCGGCCGCGAGGTCGTCGCGAACCTTCTCGTAGTCCGCGCGGTCGACTATCCCCTCCGGCTCCCGGCCCGCGACGTTTAGGTAGACGCCGTACTGCGTCGCGGTCCCGGGGAAGGCTTTCGTCCGCTTCCAATCGACGGCGGCGAATACGGACAGCCGCTCCATAACGCGGCCGCGCGCCGCGGCCCGCCACCGTTGGGGCAGGCGCTTGCGAAGGTTTAATACGTCCAGTTTCGCGACCGCGTCCATAACGCGCCGCGGCGAGGGATTTTTCTTCTTCTTCAGCGTCATGAAGCCGTGGCGGACGAGGTGCCCGGCAAGGTCGACTTCGCCCTCGGCCGGGCCGAAGCCGTGGTCCGACATCACCAGCGTCGTAACGTCCTCGCCGCCCGCCTCCATAAATTCGGCCAACGCGGCATCGAGCCATTCGTAGTGGCGGCGAACGAGCTCGGCCTTGTCCCAGTAAAAGTGCATCAGTCGGTCGACGCCGGTGAAGACGACGACGAAGAGGTCCGGCCGCCGCGATTTCCACAAGTGCAACGCGATCTTTTTGCGGGCCTCGGCGACGCGGTAAAGGTCTTCGGTGAAGGCTTCGTCGGGGACCTCTTCGAAGTTGGCCGGGTCCATGTCGATGAAATATTCGCCGACGCCGCGGATCTCCGCGCCCAGCGAGGGGGGGTACAGGTGTTTGTCGGCGAAGGAGGGCGTGAGCATGCCCGGTATAACGAAGCCGTTTACGGGGCGCGGCGGGAACGTGAGCGGGACGTTCACGGCCCCTACGGTCCGGCCGGCGGAGGATAGCGTGTCGAAGACGCGGGCCGCCGTCAGCGCGGAGGCGTTTTGCAGGCGACGATAGTAGCCGTGCCGGGGCGGCGCGAGGAAGTCGAAGACGCCGTGGCGGCCGGGGTTAAGGCCGGTCTGGAAGGTGGCCCAGGCCGGCGCCGTGAGGGGCGGACAAACGGTGGATAACGTGCCCGCGGCGCCTTCTGCCTGAAGGCGCGCGAGGTTGGGGAGGCGGCCCGCCTCGAGCATCGGCCCGACGACGTTGAAGGTCCCGCCGTCTATGCCGAATATTAGCACGCGACTTCTCATAATGCCTGCGCGGCCGCGGTTCGCCCTTCCTCCGCGCGGCTTGCCGCGACCAGCGCGCCCGCCAGTGCGTACAGTATGGCCATTATCTCGTAATCGCCGAAAGTGTACTCGAAGAAGCCCTCCACCAGGAACCCCACGGTCGCGCCGATGCCCGCCAGGCCGAGGACGCGTACCGTCGGCGAACGCGCGCGCCGATATCCGCGTACGAATAATTTCAACAGCGCGAATACGAAGAAGGAGAAAGCCGCGAGGCCGACGACGCCCCTCTCTACGACTAGTTGTATGTAGTTATTGTGCGCGTGGGGCACGAGGCTTTCGACCGAGGTCTTGTCTTTGTAGCTATCGTAGAGGCGGAGCGTGTTATGCACCCCAATCCCGGTTAAGGGGTAATCGCGGGCTATTCTCAGGGTAGTGCGCCAGATGTCCACGCGGAATTCGGGCGGCCCTTCCGCCTCGCCCGCGGCGCGCTCGCTCGCGACGTTTATGATTGATTCCGCCCTTTTTATGATGGGACGGGGCGCGATCAGTACCGCAAGTACGAGTACGGCCGGAAACGCCCAGAGGAGGCGGCGGTCGGCCACGACCGCTATTACGAAGACCGACGCCGCCAGGCCTACCCAAGCCGACCGCACGAGCGAGGCGGCGAGGCCGGCCAGCATTATCGTGAGCAACGTCGCGAGGCCGACGCGGCCCCGCGCGGAGAGGTTGCCCCGTAGAAAGGCCGCCAGCGCCACGGTTATCGCGAGCATCATCACGCCGCCGTACGTCATATAGAACAGTCGGCCGCCGGGCCGGACCGTGAATACGTCGGCCCCCTCCGCCACGGCGCGCGCGAATTGGAAGACGGCGTAGGCCGAGTTGGCCGCGGCCGCAAGGAAGAAGGCCCACGCCATGGCCCCGGGCACCCACCGCCGATGCCCCGGCAACCCGAAGGCGACGGTGTAGTAAATCAGCGGCGCCGCGTACGTGAGCGTCCAGAAAAAAGAGCGGTTCCCGAACTCGACGCCGCCCACGAGATAAGCCGTCGCCGACGAAATTATCATAGAGGCATAGAGGGCCAAGAAGGGCCAATCGAGCGACGTGTGGTACAGCGGCGGCCTGCGCGTGAGCTCGGCCTTGACGATGAGCGGCAACAACACGAACGCGAAGATGGCCCAGTTGAGTAAAGAGATGGAAAAGGCCAGCCCCGCGGCAAATAGTATCAACCCGGGGATTTGCCACAGCCTCAAAAAGTTGAAGATGGTGCGGAAGGTCGGGGAAGCTTCTGTATACGCCGCCGTATTCATCGCTACATATTAGGCAATAGCGCCGGCTGCCGTTGGGTTTCCCGGTAGTCCCCGCCCCTCATCAGGACGGTCTTACATATCTCGTGCAACCGCGAGCGCAGGCGCGGGCCGATGCGGTCCGCGAGCGTCTCTTCCGCGCGGGCGAACTCGCCGAGGGTCTCGCCCGTGCCCGCGGGCTCGTCGAGGAAATTCGTCGTGGCTATTAAGAGCCGCTTGTTCACGTACCTTTGATTTATGACGTAGGAGAGTATGTCGAGGGTCCAATCGCGTATCTTCATCGAGCCGAGGTCGTCTACCAGCAGGATTTCCGCGGCGACGAGCGGCTCGAGGATGGCGTACTCGTCGAAGCTGCTGCCCGCGTACCTCTTCTTTACCTCAGCGAGGAGGTCCGAGAAGTCGCACCAGCGGCAGCTCGCTCCTTTCTTGAAAATTAATTCTTGGATTATGCCCGCGGCGAGGTGCGTTTTCCCGACCCCTACCGGCCCCATAAATAGTAGGCCCGCGTCTACGGCGGGGTAATTGTCCACGTAGCTGCGGGCCTGGCGGTACGCGCGGACGACGGAGGGGTGCGTAAAACCCTCTATTATCCTGAAGTTGTCCAACGAACAATTCTTGTACCTCGACGGTATGCCCAGCGCCGCGAGCCGCCGCGTGGTCCCATCCGTCCTTCGGCAGTCGCACGCCCGCGCGCGCGGGACGCCGTCCTCGTCTTCGACGACGACGCCCGCGCCGAGGCATTTGGGGCATACCCCCGCGTCGTCGTCGAGCTCGAAATCCGGCAGCCTGAATTCCAGGCGGTCGTCCTCAGCCATGCTTACACCGCGAAAGACGGGAGGCGGAATCGCTCCCGCAGTTTCCTCGTCAATATCGCCTGCACCGTCCGCCGCGCCACCTCCGCCCCGAGTTTCCGGCCGCGCAATTGGCCGCGCGCTTCCGCCTCGAGGGCGGCCAGGTCCGCGGGGGGGACGGCCTTTTCTATTCGGGCGAAGAGTTCTTTTTCTATCTCGTCCAGCGCCTTTTGCGCGGCCGCGACGTTGCCCCGGTCGAGGCGGTCGGCGAGCTTCCGTACCGCGGCCGCGGCCTCGCGTGCCGCTTCCGCCGCGTGCCGCTCCGCCGCATTTCGCGCCGCTTCCTCCAGGGCCGAGGCGAGGCCGGCCAGTTTCTCCTTTAGCGGCGGTTCTTCTTTTTTCTCGGCCCGCGCGGCGCCGCCGCCGCGTTGCACCTTCCGGCGTTCCTCCTCCACCGCCCACCGGCACTGGCGCAGCGAGCGGATTTCGCCCCCCCTGCGGAACGCCTCGTTTATCCCCCGCATCGCCGTGGCCGCGTCGACGCCCGCGCGCTCCCACTCCACGAGGCAAGCCAGGTCGGCGGGCGAGAGCATCGTCCCCCGGCCGCGAAGCTCGAGGAAGTGCCCGGCGACGACGGCGACGAAGTCGCCCGAGCCGGTGCCCGCTTTCATATCCGGTCTATTCCAACGCCGGCGTCTTCGGCCTTGGGCCACCCGCGCGCTCCAGAAGCCACAGCGCCACGGCGCCGGCGAGAAGTACTACAACTAATAAAGGGGCTACGATTACGCGGTTTTCGATGAGGTCCAGGGCCCGCACGAGCGAGTAGCTCGCGGCCAGCGCCGCGGCGAAGAGGATTGCGTCCAGGAGGCCCGCGCCGGCCGAGCGGCCTAAAAGCAAGGCGAAGAAGCCTCCCACCGCCCGTAACGCGCGGCCCCGTTCGGCCACGAGAATTCCGACCGCGGCCAGGAATATTATCGCACTTGAGAATAAGAAGGCGAAGGCCCATCTCCCGGATATGGCGTATATGCCGACGCCCAGCGCGCCGAGCCATTCTATCAAGAGAACGGCGACGAGCGGCGCCAATACGTTGCGCGTGCGTTCGTATAAGTACGCGAGCGCGAGCGCTTCCGGCAGGCGCCAGGCCAGGAACGCGAGCCAGGCGGGATGGCCGCCCGCCCAATACGCGCCCCCCACCGCGGGCCATATGGCCGTCGTCGCGGCGAGCGTCGCCCCCGCGACGAGCCCTGCCCGGCGCCCGAGCGCGCCCCCCACGAACCCTTGCACGTATCCGAAGAATAAATACGCGGCCGCGAGGGCGACGACCGCCCGCGCCATAGCCGCGAACGGGCCCTGCCGGATGAGGGACGTCGGCAGCGTCGTCGCGAGCTCCGTCCCGGCGAAGTGGAGGGCGACGAGCAAGGCGGCCCGGAATAACGTCAACATGACGGCCACGGCTAAGCCATAGTAGAGCGTACGGCCCAGCGAGGGCCCTCCGGGCCGGTAAAAGAGCTCCGGCGTCCTGGGCCCGGGCAGAACGAAGCGGAGGAGGACCGTCGCGGCCAGCGTCAGGCCGAATAAAAACGAGGCGTTTATGAAGCCCGAGGGCGCGCCTCGCATCGCCGCGAGCGAGCCGTACGGGCAGAAGGCCAATACGACGACGAGGACCTCGAGGAAAACCGCGAAAATTAAGAGCATAGAAATTCCGTTTCGCTTATCGACGTTCATTTAATTCCTTGGGCGTCGCCTTTTTTTCTTGGGCCGCGGTTTGGGGCCTGGCGACCTCGCACCCGCGGCACTCGGCTCGCCGGGGCCGCCGCGTAGCTCGCGTATGCGGTCGCGCAGGGCCGCGGCCTTCTCGAACGCCAACTCCTCCGCGGCGCGCCGCATCTCGTATTCCAACAGCGCCAGGAACGCCTGGACGTCCGCCGGCTCTTTGGGCGCGGGCGCCTCCTCGAGCTGGCCCGCGTCCGCCACCGACGTCGTCGCGAGTACCGCCTCCACCGACTTCACGATGCTCCGGGGTTCGATGCCGTGTTCGCGGTTGTACGCGAGCTGGGCCTGGCGCCGGCGCCCGGATTCGCGCACCGCGTTCTTAATGGACGTCGTCACCCGGTCCGCGTAGAGGACGACCTTGCCGCCGGCGTGGCGCGCGGCCCGCCCCGCGGTCTGGATGATGGACCGCTCGTCCCGCAAGAAGCCTTCCTTGTCCGCGTCCAAAATCGCCACGAGCGAGACCTCCGGCAGGTCCAGCCCTTCGCGCAGAAGATTGATGCCGACGACGACGTCTATGTTCCCCAGGCGCAGGTCCCGTAATATATCCACGCGCTCGATGGCGTCCAGCTCCGAGTGTAAATATTTAACCTTGAAGTCCAACCCCGCCAGGTATTCGGCGAGGTCCTCGGCCGTCCGCTTCGTGAGCGTCGTGACCAACGCGCGCTCGTTCCGCGAGACGACGTCGCGGAGCTCGCCGACGAGGTCGTCCACCTGGCCCTCCGCGGCCTTAACCACCACCGGCGGGTCCACCAGGCCCGTCGGCCTGATGAGCTGCTCCACGACTTGCCCGGAGTGCTCGAGCTCGTATGGCCCGGGCGTCGCCGACGTGTACACGAGCTGGGGGACGAGCTCTTCGAACTCGCCGAAGCGCAGCGGCCTGTTGTCGAGCGCCGACGGCAGCCGGAAGCCGTACTCCACCAGCACCTCCTTGCGGGTGCGGTCCCCGTGGTACATCCCCCGGATCTGCGGCAGCGTCGCGTGCGACTCGTCGACGATGCAGAGCCACTTCTCCGGGAAGTAGTCGAGGAGGCAGTACGGGCGCTCGCCGGGCGCCCGGCCGGAGAGGTGCCGGGAGTAGTTCTCGATTCCCGGGCAATAACCGATTTCGGCCAAAAGCTCGACGTCGTGGCGGGTTCGCGTCTCGAGGCGCTGGGCCTCTACGATTTTATTTTGTTTCTTAAACCAGGCCAGGCGCTCCTCGAGCTCGCGTTCGATGGCGACGAGGGCGGGCTCTATTTTATCGCGGCCGGTTACGAAGTGTTTCGCCGGGTATATGGCGACGCGCTCGAGCGGCTGCAGCTTGCGCGCGGCCACCGGCTCGAGCCGCCATACGTTCTCGACGACGTCGCCGCCGAACTCCACGCGCAGCGCCTCGTCCTCGTACGCCGGGAAGATGTCCACGACGTCGCCCCGCACGCGGAAGGCCCCCGGTTTGAACTCGACGTCGTCGCGTTCGTAGCGGATGGCGGCCAGGTCGCGGCTCAGCTCGTCTATCTCGAGCCGTTGACCCCGGTTTATGAAGAGGTGAAAGTCGCGGAACTCCGCCGGTGAGCCGAGGTTGTAAATGCAAGAGACGGAGGCGACGATGATAACGTCGTCGCGCGCGAGTAGCGACGCGGTGGCGCGCAGCCGGAGGCGGTCTATCTCCTCGTTGATGTCGGCGTCCTTCTCGACGTAAATATCCTGGGCCGGGAGGTACGCCTCCGGCTGGTAATAATCGTAATAAGATATGAAGTACTCGACGGCGTTGCGCGGGAAGAACTGGAGGAACTCGCCGTAGAGCTGGGCGGCGAGCGTTTTGTTGTGGCTTATGACGAGGGTGGGGAGGCCGACGCGGGCGATGACGTTGGCCATGGTGAAGGTCTTGCCGGAGCCGGTCACCCCCAACAGCGTCTGGTGCCTTTGGCCGGCGCGGATGCCCTTCGCCAGCCGCTCGAGCGCCTGCGGCTGGTCGCCGGCGGGGCCGAAGTCGGCGACGAGCTCGAAGCGGGCCGCCACTACGGCGCCCCCTCCACCGCTTCCTCCCGCGACACGCGCGCGCCGGTCAGGCCCTCCTTGAGAACGTCGAGCTTCAGCAGGCGGCGAATCTGGTCCTCGCGGTAGCGGCGCTTCTTGAGGACCTCCAGTTCGTCTTTGAAGAGGGTGATGAGCGTTTTGTAAGGGACGTCCGCGGGCGCCGCGGCTGCGACCTCCTGCAGGAAAGAGGCGACGGTGCGCGCGATCGTCGGGTACGCGTAGAATTCGAGAGGACGGCCCTCGCCGGGGAAATTTTTTATTATCAATAACTCGTCCGCGGGCAGGTACAACGCCGGGTGAAGCAGGTGCCCTTTTTTAACGACGCCCTTACATTTCCGCAGGACGAGGATGCGGTTGTGGACGACGGCGAGCGCCATTAAGAGTTCCGCGAAGTCTACCGGCGTCTGCCACGACGCGAGCTCGAGTTTGATCACGCTGGCCGGGTAGCGGCCCTTCGCTCCGAACAACGTCTCCACGGTTTAACTTTTCGCCTTACGGCTTGCCGGCCGTGCCTTCGGCCTCGTTGCCGGCCATCCGGTCCCGCAGCAGCGTGAAGATGACGTGCCCCAACACCATGTGGACGTCCTCGACGATTTGCGTGTTGCGCGACGGCACGAGGACCGCGACGTCGGCGTATTCCTTGGCCTTGCCGCCGTCGCCGCCTGAGAAGAGGACCGCGGTTCCCCTCAGTTCCTTTATGACTTTGAGGGCGTTTATGATGTTGGGCGACATCCCGCTGCCGGAGAAGGCTACGGCGACGTCGCGTTCGTCGGCGAGGTTATAGAGCTGTTCGCCGAAGGTGTTGGTGTAATCGGTGTCGTTGGCCCAGGCGGTTATTACGGACACGTTCGTGGACAGCGAGAGCGCTTTGATGCGCCGGCGGCCCGCCGCGGCCGTCCCCTTCCCGAGGTCACACGCGAGGTGCGCCGACGTCGCCGCGCCGCCGCCGTTTCCGAAAAGGAATATCGTCCCGCGCTCCCGGTAGGCGCGGTCGAAGACGTCCACCACATCCCGGACGGCCTTCGCGTCGACCTGTCGAACCACCGCCGCAACCGACGCAAGGTACTTGTCTATCTCCTCTTCAACTCGGGACATATATGTTTATACCTCTTCGTCAACGGCGCGGACGCCGTCGTAGTCGAAGGCGAGGTCGTAACGCTCGAAACCCTCTCCTTGGAGGAACGCGGCGACGGCGTCCCGGGCGGCGGGCGGCGCCATCACGAGGTAGAAACCGCCCGCCCCCGCGCCCGTAACCTTGACCGCCCACGCGCCGGCCTCGCGAGCCCCGGCGCAGGCGGCCGCGGCCCGGTCGTCGGCGACGTTGGCCGAAACCTCCTTCTTCGCGAGCCACGCGTCGTGCATTAGCTCGCCGAAACGGGGCCAATCTCCGCCTTCCAGCGCCGAACTCATCTCGTGGGCGAGCGCTTTGAGGCGGTGGAGTTGCTCCAACGTCTGCCCGTCGCCCTCGAGGACCCGCTGCCTCTGACCGGCGAGTACCTCGGCGGAGTCCCGGCACCGACCGGAAAAGAATAACATAAAATGGCTTTCGAAGTCTCGTCGTTTTGACGGCGCGAGGTCTATAGGTTCGCGGCGCACGTCGTCTTTTTCGAAATAGAAATAATTCAAGCCGCCGAAGGCCGCGGCGTACTGGTCCTGCCGGCCTATGGGCCGACCTAACTTTTCTATCTCTATTACGGACGCGGCCTCAGCCACCTCTTCCTTGGCCGGGTGCCGCCCGGCAAATAAATGGAGGGCGTACGCGACGGCAACGCCGACCGCGCCCGAAGCGCCCAGGCCCGAGCCCGGCGGAAGGCCGGTCCGTACGATTACCTCGACGCCGCCGGCGGGCCTAAGCTCGGCGAGGGTCCGGCCTACGAGCGCCACTTCGGCCCGGGGGTCTTGTAATATCTCGGCGCCGTCGCCGTAGTCCGCGCGGATCTCGAAGTCGTCGAGGATGAGCGTCACGGTGCGCATGTCGAGGGGGCGGACCCATACCCGCGCGCCCAGGCTTACGGCGGCCGAGAGGACCGCGCCGCCGAAGCGGCCTGCGTACTCTGGGAGGTCAGTGCCGCCGCCGGCGAAGGCGACGCGGCACGGCGCGAAGACGGCGACCTTTTCCGATCTTTTTACCATAACTTTTTGTTGGGCGCCGCGACGTAGATCACGCCGCTCCGCTTTTTTAACATTCGCGCGAGGGCCTGCAGCGCCATCCCGAAGCCCAGTTTATGATAAATAAAACGGGCCGACGTCTCGAGCGCAGAATCGGCGCCGCCCGGCGGACACCGGACCTCTTCGACCGCTGGTTTCGCCAGCTCGGGCGGTGCTTGCCCCATTGCGCGTTTTATCTCTCGAGTTCGTTCGGCGGCAGGTAGTCGTCGGGCGCCACCGCTTCGTAGTGTTCGATCTCGTACCCGCCTTTTTTCCTTACGGCGACGAGGAAGTCGAAGCGGAAATCCGGTTCTATGGCCGGGCGCTCTTTGTCGAGGAAGTAAAGGGCTGCTTTGTATATCCGCGTCACCTTTCGCGGCGTGAATTGGGAGCGGGGGTCCACGCTCGCGCCCGCGCGCGCCGTCTTCACCTCCGCGAAGACGAGGCCGCCGTCCTTTTCCGCGACGACGTCGAGTTCGCCGAAGGGCGTGTGGTAGTTCCGGGCGACGAGCTCGAAGCCCCGGCGGCGTAAAAAATCGGCCGCGGCGTCCTCGCCTGCGCGGCCGAGTGCCCGGCGCCTCGCCGCCTCCCTTTTGCGGTCCCCGGTCATTTCATTGGTGGAAAAGTCGATGCTCCGTTTCCGGGTATAAGCGCGCCACGGGCGCGAAGCTCCGCCGATGGGCGGGCGACGGCCCAAGCTCCGCCAACGCGTTGAGGTGTTCGGCGGTCGCGTAGCCCTTGTGGCCGGCGAAGCCGTAGCCCGGGTATTTATCGTCAAAGAGCCGCATTAGGCGGTCGCGGTAGACCTTCGCGATAATCGACGCTGCGGCGATGGAGACGCAGCGGGCGTCGCCGCCCACTATGGCCCTCTGTCTTATGACCATCGGAACGGGCCTGTTTCCGTCGACGAGCAGAAAGTCGGGCGCGGGCGCGAGCCGCTCGCACGCCTTCTTCATCGCGGCCAGCGCCGCGTTTAAAACGTTTAACTCGTCTACGAATTTGGCGGACGCGACGCCCACGGCCCAGGCCGGCGCGCCCTCGGTTAGCCGCCGAAATATGTCCTCCCGAAGGGCGGCGTCGAGCCGTTTGGAGTCGCGTATGCCGGTGCAGTCGAACGCCGGCGCCAGTATGACCGCCGCGGCTATGACCGGCCCCGCCAGCGCGCCCCGCCCGACTTCGTCCACGCCGGCCACGCGTACGTATCCCTCCTCCCAGAAGCGCCGCTCGAATTCTTCCAGCCCGAGCGGCCTGTCCGGCGAGGAGGGCCCGAAAAACGTGGGTGCGTCTTCCGCCATAATTTAGGTCGTTTCTTCGGGCGGTGCTTCGTCCTCCGGCGTCTTTTCTTTTTCGGCCTCGGTACCGGCGCGGCGTATCCTACCTTCCTTCACCCGCGCCTTCTTGCCTACTTTCCGGCGTAGGTAGTAGAGCTTGGACCTGCGGACCTTTCCTCGCCGGACGACCTTTAGGCCCGCCAGCCGCGGCGAGTGAAGGGGAAAGGTCCGCTCTACGCCCACGCCCGAGGCTATCCGCCGAAGCGTAAAGGTCTCGCGCGGGCCGGCGCCTTTGCGGGCGATGACGACGCCTTCGAAGGGTTGCGTCCGCGTCCTGTCGCCTTCGACGATTTCGACTTCTACCCGGACCGTGTCGCCCACGTTGAAATCCGGAGTCTTGTCCTTGAGCGCCGTTTTTTCTATTTCGCGAACGGCGGGATGCATTTCTGGCACCTCGTATTTTGGTTTAAACTAATCCTTCGACTACCGGGTTTTATTATTCCTCGGTTTCGGACCGGACGTTGCCGTTGAATATGCGGTCGAGGTATATCGCGACCGCGGCGCGCACGGGAAGATGGTTAAAGTCGCCCCTCCCCGCAATCGGTTCCAACGCCGCGTCCGCCGCCAACAACAGGTCTTCGGTCAAGCCGTAGCCGGTCCCGAACAGCAGCAACACCGGCCTTCCTCCCGCCGCGTCCGCCAGTTCGCGGGTCGGGAGGGCTCCCGGCATCCGGCGCGCGGTCGTGGCCGCGACGAACGGTTCGACCCCCTCGAGGGCGGCGACGTCGTCGAAGGCCGCCTCGGCCGTCGCGACCACTTTCGCGCCCGAGAGCGCGCGCTGCCGCTGCGGGCTGTGCTCGCCGCCGATGCCCTCGCGCCAGTGGTAAATAATTTCTTCTACCAGGCGCCGCTGCGACTCGTACGGGTTCGTTACGTAGTATCCGGCGACGCCGTACGTCAGCGCTATTCGGCCTATGTCGTGCAAATCTAACGGCGTCACCGACGTCGCGACCGTTTCCCCCTCCCGGTTATACACCGGCCAATGAACGAGCGCGATGTATATATTACCCACGTGCGCTCACACGCTCGCGCGGTTTCCTAATTAATAGATTATTCGAAAATTCTGCTTCGCCGGCCGCCGCGGCTTAGCCCTTATCTTCCAGCATCTCGGGCCGGACCTCGCGCGTCCTCTTGAGCGCCTGCTCGCGCCGCCACTTCTCGATCTCGGCGTGGTCGCCCGAGAGCAGCACTTCCGGGACGGCCATTCCCCTAAACTCCCGCGGCCTGGTGTAGTGCGGGTGGTCGAGCAGGCCGGTGGCGAACGAGTCGCTGGCCGCGGAGTCCTCGTCGCCCAGCACGCCCGGTATCAACCTGGCCGTCGCTTCCACCAGCGCGAGCGCCGCAACCTCGCCCCCCGACGTTACGAAGTCGCCGATCGAAATTTCCTCGTCGGCGAGCGCCTGGCGGACGCGCTCGTCCACGCCTTTGTACCGGCCGCATAGCAATACTATATGTTCTCTCGCGGCGAGCGCCCGGCAAATACTTTGGACCAGCGGCCGCCCCTGCGGCGTCAGGAACACGCGCCACCCCCGGCCGAACTTCGCCTCCACGTCGTCGACCGCGCGGAAGAACGGCTCGGCCTTCATCACCATGCCGACGCCGCCGCCGTACGGATAGTCGTCCACCGAGCGATACGCGTCGTCGGCGTAGGCGCGCAAGTCGTGGACGCGGGCCTCCAAGAGTCCCCGCTCGAGCGCCTTGCCCAGAACGCCGGCGGCGAGGGACCCCTCGAAGAACGTCGGGAAAATCGTGATGATGTCGAAGGCGAGCGCCGGCGCCATGTCACTCCTCGCGGTAGGGCACGATGACGACTTTTTCTCCCCGCCTTACGTCCGCGACGTGCGCCCGGACGAACGGCACCTCGTACGTCCCTTCGCCGCCCTCGATTACGAGGACGTCGTGCGTTCCGGCGCTATATGTTTCGACGACGGCGCCCACCGCCTCCCCCGACGTCGTTTCCACCGCCAACCCTATCAGCTCAAACTCGTAGAAGACGTCGGCCGGCGTCTCCGGCACCGCCTCGCGCGCGACCGCCACCGACCATCCGCGGCGTTCTTCGGCCGCGCCGCGGTCGTTTATGCACGTAAACTTCGCGACGGCGTCCCGCCCTTTTCGCCGCCACGTCTCTATCGCGGTCGCCGTTTGGCAGTTCGGCCCGAGCAGGACGACTCCCAGCCCGGGCCCCGGCGCGAAGACCCCTTCGGTGAAATCGTTTACGACGACCTCGCCTTTAAGGCCGTGGGGTCGGCGGATCCGGCCTATCGCGACGACGCCCACCGGGCGTTACTCTAGTATCTCGAGCGCCGCGCGCTTGTTCTGCTTCATCGCCGCGGCGTTCAATATGGTCCTGAGTGCCCGGGCCGTCCGGCCTTTCTTCCCGATTATCCGGCCGATGTCTTCGCGGTCGACGGATACCTCAATGATGGTCGTCTTCTCTCCCGCGACCTCGTTGACTACTACCGATTCCGGCTTTTCGACCAAATTTTTCGTGATGTATTCGATCAGGTCTCTCACCTCGGCACCTCCTGCGCCTCGAGCTCAGGTTTGGGGTATAGGCTCAAAATCGGAAACTTGAATAAAAACTAAACGAAACCGGTCTCGTATTCAGCCCGCGTCGAATATTTAATCGGCCATCTTGCCGGTCGTTTTCCGTTCCGCGAACTTCTTAATTATGCCCGCTTTCGATAGTAGGCGCTTCGCCGTCTCGGAAGGCGTCGCGCCCACCGAAAGCCAATATAGAGCTCGTTCCTCGTTTACCTCGGAGACCGCCGGGTCCGCCGTAGGGTCGTAGTACCCGAGCGTCTCAATGAATCGGCCTTCCCGTTTGGCGCGGCCGTCGGTCACGACCAAGCGGTAGCGCGGCGCGTTTTTGGCGCCCGTGCGCCGGAGTCTGATGCGAACCGCCAAAAGGTTCCACCTCCGAGCCGCGTTCCGCCGCGGCTCCTAAGGGTTCAGCGCTAGGCGTAGTTCCGCTATGGCCTTTGCCGGGTCCGGCGCGCCGAACACGGCGCTCCCGGCGACGATCACGTCCGCGCCCGCGGCCGCCACGCGCTTAATATTATCATTTTTTACGCCGCCGTCAACCTCAATCAATACCTCGCGGCCGGCGCGGTCGGCCATCGCCCGGGCCCGCGCGATCTTGGCGAGGCCGCTTTCTATGAACGCCTGGCCGCCGAATCCCGGGTTGACCGTCATTATCAATATAAAGTCGGCCAGGTCCAACACGTCTTCCAGCGCCGAGAGGGGCGTCGCCGGGTTGAGCGCGGCGCCGGCCTTCTTTCCCGCCGCGCGGATCTGCTGCAACACGCGGTGGAGGTGCGGCGTCGCCTCGGCGTGCGCCGTTATGACGTCCGCGCCCGCGGCGGCGAAGTCGTCGACGCAACGTTCCGGCCGGGCGACTATCAGGTGCGCGATCATAACGAGGTCGCCCGCCTCGCCCCGCAGGTCCGCCGCCATCTTCGGGCCGAAGGTTATGTTGGGGACGAACTCGCCGTCCATCACGTCGAGGTGCAGGTATTTCAGGCCCGCGTCGCGGACGAGCCGCGTTGCCTCGGCCATCTGGCCGAAGTCCGCCGATAACAGCGAAGGCGCGAGTTCCGCTTTTCTTTTGGCCATACCTTTAAGGCGCGGGCGGCCCGCTCGAGATGACGAGGTCCACCGCCTCGCCCCTCTTCACCTGCTCGCCGATGTCGGGCGACTGGCGGATTATCCGTCCCGCCGGCACCGCCGTCGACGGCTCGGTCGTGATGCTGCCGACGGCGAGCTCGTATCCCTTCAGCGCTTTGGCGGCGTCGTCCACCGTCAGGCCGACGAGGTTGACGGGCATCAGTATCGTAACCTCTTCCGAACCCAGGCTCACGAGCAAGTTCACCTTGGTGCCGCGGTTGACCTTCTCGCGCGCCTTCGGCGTCTGGTCGATGACGTGGTCCTTGGGTACGGTGTCGTCGTGTACGTCCGTGACCTCGCCGACGTTAAGGCCTATGCGCGTGAGGACCAGTTCCGTCTGTCTGAGCGTCCGGCCTACGACGTTGGGAACGTGGACCTCGGCTAGGCCCGCGCTCACGCGGACCTTGACGGTGCGCCCCTTGCGGACCTTGATGCCCGGCTCCGGCTCCTGCTCGACGACGAAGCCCTCGGGCAGCGACGAGTCTTTGGCGACGCCGATCTCCTTTATTACCAGGCCGGCGTCGGCGAGCATCATCTCGGCCTCGTCTACGTTGTGGCCGATTACCTCGGGCACCGCGACCTCCTCGCCGCCCGCGACGAAGAGGCGCCCGAAGCCCACGACGAGGATGAGGTACCCCAACAGTATCGCGACGAGCGCCGCGACCACGAGGCGCGCGAAGCGAAGGAACTCCTTGACCAGGTCGACGCGTCCGAATTTCAGCTGCATAAGTAAAGCGCCCCGCGGCTCGAGCGCAGCAAGTTGCATTTTTTAACATAAAAAAGTTACTAAAGCAAGTTTAAAAGGCTTTCGGACCTTTCTCGCCGTTAAAAAAAGCCGCCCCGGAGGGCGACTTTATCGTTGGCGCGGCTTTTATTCCTCCCGCTCGAGCTCTTTAAGCGTCACGATCTCCGGCAGGTTTCGGTACCGGCCGGCGTAGTCGAGGCCGTAGCCGACGGCGAAGACGTCACCCACCTCAAAGCATACGTAGCGCAGCGGCACCTCGACGCGTTGTTTCGCCGGTTTATATAAGAGCGCGCAGACGTCGACGCGTCGCGGGTCGCGTATGCGCAGGTGGTCGACGAGGAAGGCCGTCGTCAGGCCGGTATCCACGATGTCTTCGACCACCAGGACGTCGCGCCCTTTCACGTTCACGCCCACGTCTTTGGTCAGCACGACTTCCTCGGTGGTCTCCGTGCCCTCGCCGTAGCTTATTATCTCCGCGAAGTCGACGGCCATCGGTAGGTCGACGGCGCGGATGAGGTCCGCGGCGAAAACGAACGCCCCCTTAAGCACGGCTACTACGACGAGGTCTTTGCCGGCGAAGTCCGCTTTTATCTGGCGCCCCACCTCGGCGACCCTTTCCGCCAATATGTCGCGGTCGTAGAGAACCCTATCCACGTTCCCTTTGTAGTCCATGGTCCGTCCTTTCCCGGCGCGCGGCGTCCTCCGGCACCCCCGGCCTGAGGCACCGCAGGTGGACCGACCGGGCGCCGGGCGATGCCGCGGCGCCCTCGGCTAGCGCGAGCGCCGGTACCCATAGAATATTTAAGCCCTCGCAAATTACGGGCCAGCGTCGCCGTTCGCCCGCCGGCACCTTGGCGTCGACAAATATGTCTTGTAGTTTCTTCCTGCCGTCGAGGCCGGCGGGCCGCACGCGGTCGCCCTTGCGCCACGCGCGGACCTCGAGCCGCGTCGCGGCGAATCGCTCGTCGAGCCAAACCTCGGCCAGGCCCCGGCCGCGCAGTACGTCGGGCGCCCGCGCCACCGTCGCCGTTATCTCGACGCCCGCGGGTGCAACGAGCGTCCGCCCCGGAACCGCGACTTCGGCCGACCAGTCCCGGAGTGCCGGCTCGGGCCTCGTAAGCTTGAAATATACGCCGTCGGCCTCGCGCCGCGCCGTAACGCCCGCCGGCAGGCAGACGGTCCGGCCTTCCCGAAGCGAAAGCACGTCTTCTACGTGTCGGCGCTCCAGCCCCCGCGTCGAGCCGACGAGGCCGCGGTACAGTTGCCTTACGGCGCGGCCGCGGAGGGCGTCGGGCAAAGCGGCCGGGAACGACGCCGCCAGTCGGACCTCGTCGCGGCCCGAGTCTATAACGAGGCGCGACATGAGGACGGCGGTTCGTCGCTCGAGCGCGGCCGCTTCGGCTCGAGCCCCGGCCGCGAGCGACGCGAAGGACGCGCGTACGCCCGGCATGCGCGCCTCAAGCGCCGGCAATACCTCGAGCCGGAACCAGTTTCGTAAAAAAGTGGGGTCGCGGTTCGTCGGGTCTTCGCGCCAGGGCGCGCCCAGCTCGTCAAGGTAAGTTAGAATCTCGGCCCGGCTTCGCGCCAGCAGCGGCCTGACGAAGATGTCCGCGGCGGGGGGCATCGCCGCGAGGCCCAGCGTTCCGGCGCCCCGCGTGAGGTTCAGAAGGACCGTCTCCGCTTGGTCGTCGAGCGTGTGGCCCAGCGCGACGGCGTCGGCGCCGAACGTCCTTGCGGCCCGCCTGAGAAACGAGCGCCGGGCGAGGCGGGCGCCTTCTTCGGGCGAACGGCCCGCGCAGCTCGGAAGCGAGCGCACTTCCACGCGCGCGTCGAAGAAGGGTAGGCCCAGCGACGCGACCTGCCGCCGTACGAATGCGGCGTCGTCGGCGCTTTCCGGTCGGAGGGCGTGGTCGAGGTGGGCGACGGCGAGGCGCCACCGCTCGCCGCCTGCCAGCGCGTGCAGGCAGCGGAGTAGCGCCGTCGAGTCGGCGCCGCCCGAAGCCGCGACAAGGATCGAAACGCCGGGGGGCAGTATTCCTTCCCGGCGGCACCAGGCCCAAACCCTCTCTTCGAAGTCGTTACGCATCTACTTGGGCGTCATAACCGCGACCGGCAGTACCAATTCCGGCAGCGAGACGCCGCCGTGATAGAACCCTCCTTCGAAACGCCGGTGGTACTCGCGCAGGTGATAGGAGAAGACGAGGTGCCGGCTGCCCTGCGCGAGCACGTAGGTCTTGGCCAGGTAGTCGGCGGGGAGGCCGAAGTTCTCGGGGTGTCGAATCAAGTAGGCGCCTTCGCCTTCGGGGCGGAGGTCCCGCCCCAGCCAATAGCGCGGCGTCTTCGTGGCCTCCTTATCCGCGTAAACGACCGCGGGCGTATCCGTCAGCGTCGAGCCGTGGTCCGAGGTGACGACCGCTACCGCCTCTTTGTCCTCGGCGATTTTCTGCAGGAGCTGCTCGAGCGGCGAGCCGAGGTACCACGTTAGCGCGAGGCGTGGCAGTGCCTCCGCCGACGAGGCGAGCGCGCCCAAGGCGCCGCCGCGGCCCGATTCGTGCGTCACGGTGTCGATGAAATTGAATACGAAAGCCGTCAGCGGGCGCGGCGAAAGCGTCTCGACGATTTTCCGGGCCTTTCTCTCCTGTTTGCGGTTCGCGAATTTGTAGTACCGTATTTTTCTGGCTTTGGGGGCGTGGCGCGCGGCGTGGTCGGCGAGGAATTGTTCCTCGTAGCGGTTCAGCGATTCACCCAGGGCCGCCTCTTCCTGGAAGGCGTCCTTGTAACGGCCTGCAATCTCGGCGGGCGGCTTCCCGGCGAAGAGCGCGTTCCGGGCGTAGATGGTGGAGGAGGGCAACGCGCCGCAATATAGAGACCGTTCGATGCGGTAAAGGCCGGCGACGCGCTCCTCGAGCAGCAACCACTGGTCGAGGCGAAGGCAGTCTACGACGACGAAATAAACGCGGCGACCCGCCTCGACGTGGGGAAAGACGAATTCGTCCAGTACGTCCCACGAGAGGTGCGGACGGTCCGCGCCGCCCGATACCCAAGAGGGGTACCGCTCGCATAGGTAGGCCGCGAAGGTCCGGTCGGCCTCCGCCACCAGTTCGTTTTGTAAGGGCTCGAGCGCCGCCAAATTCAAATCGGCGATCTCGCGCCGCGCGCGGCACATGTCCAAGTAAAGGTCGGCCCAGTCGGCGAACGTGGCCGCCGGGTCGTTTATGACTTGCTGCGCCCGGTTGTAGTATTCTCCCCACGAGCCGACGAAACGGCCGCGCCGCAGGCGCTCGAGGTCCAGCACTTTTTTTAGGGAAGACAGGATCTGGTGGGGGCTCACCGGCTTCACTAAAAAGTCGTCGATCTCGCCGAAGTACGCGTCATCCATCAACGTCTCTTCCGTCGATTTCGTGACCATGATTACGGGCAGCGACGCGTCCACGGCCTTGAGCGCATGTAACGCCTCTATGCCGTCCATCCCCACCATTATCTCGTCGAGAAGGACCGCGTCGAAGGGTCGCTCCTTTACGAGCGCTACCGCGTCCGGGCCGTTGGTTACCGTCGTCACGCGGTAGCCGCGGTTCTCCAGAAATTGAATCTGCGACTTCAACAGGTCTATCTCGTCGTCGACCCAGAGGATTTCCGGACGTCGTTCTTCGGGCATAACTTTATTTACCCTCGGGGCCTTCGTCTTTGAGCGTCAGGCCGAGTTCGTCGAGCTGTTCGCGCGCCACCGGCGCCGGCGAGCCGTCCATCGGCGAAGACGCCCGCAGCGTCTTCGGGAACGCGATGACGTCGCGGATGGACCGTTCGCCGCGCATCACCATGACCCAGCGGTCGAGGCCCGGCGCGATGCCGGCGTGGGGCGGCGTGCCGTACTCCAGCGCGCGCAGAAAGAAGCCGAAGCGGGCCTCTATTTCCTCGTCGGAATAACCGAAGGCCTTGAATACCCGCCGCTGCAGCGCGGCGTCGTGAATGCGGACGCTCCCCGAGCCGAGCTCCACGCCGTTCACCGTAACGTCGTAGGCGCGCGACGTCACGTCGAAGGGCGCCGCCTCGAGCTTATCCGCGTCCTCGAGGCGCGGCGACGTGAACGGGTGGTGGGAGGGCACCGGCTCGCCCGTCGCCGGGTCCCGCTCGAAGAGGGGAAAGTCCGTGACCCATAAAAAATTAAAACCTTTCTCCTTTTTAATATCTAATACGTCGGCAACTTTCAATCGGGCCGTTCCCAGCACGTTGGCCGCGTGGCCGAATTCCCCCGCGCAGACTAAGATGCCGTCACCCTCTTCGCCTTTCGTATATTTTAATAATTGTTTACCGAATCCTCCCGGGAAATGTTTCAGAGCCGGACCCTTTATTTCGCCGTTACCCCCGACTGTAAACGACATTACCCCCGGGAATTTTTCCGCGGTTACCGCTTGCTCGACGTCGCCTAGTTGTTTACGGGTGAGTCCCCCGGGTACCTTTAAAGCGAAAGCCGCGCCCTCCGCGTACTTATGCCCGCGTTCTAAGAATTTGCTGTTTTTAAATAATTCCGTTACGTCTGCGAACTCGAGGCCGAAGCGCGTATCCGGCTTGTCGCGGCCGTAGCGCGACATCGCCTCGCGCCACGTGAGGCGGGGCCACGGGACCTCGAGCTCGACGCCGATGCCCTCTCGAAACGACGCGGCGAAGACGCCCTCCGTGACGTCGAAGACGTCCTCCTCTTCGGCGAAGGACATCTCCAGGTCGAGCTGGGTGAACTCCGGCTGGCGGTCGGCGCGCTGGTCCTCGTCGCGGAAGCAGCGCGCTATCTGGAAGTAGCGGTCCACCCCCGCGGCCATCAGAAGCTGTTTGTACATCTGCGGCGACTGCGGCAGCGCGTAGAAGCGGCCGCGGTGCAGCCGGCTCGGGACGAGGTAGTCGCGCGCGCCCTCCGGCGTCGACCTCATTAGATTAGGCGTTTCGATCTCTACGAAGCCTCGAGCCGAGAGGTATTCGCGGATGGCCTTGACCGCCCGGTGGCGAACGGCGAGGTTGCGCTGCATATGCGGCCGCCTCAGGTCGAGGTAGCGGTACTCCAGGCGGAGGTCTTCGTGGACTTCCAGTTCTTCCTCGGCTAGGTTGAAGGGGGGCGTCTTGGCTCGAGCTAAGACCTCGAGCTTGCGGACGTGGAGCTCGACGGCGCCCGTCGGGACGTCGTCTCGGCGCTGCTCCTCGGGCCGGAGGCGGACCTCGCCGGCGACGCGGACGACGTCCTCGCCTTTGAGTTTGGAAGCCGCCTCGTGCAGCTCCTTGTCTACCGCCGGGTCGACGACGAGCTGCGTGAAGCCGTAGCGGTCGCGGAGGTCGACGAAGAGAACGCCGCCCAGGTCGCGGCTCTTCCAAACCCAGCCGCAAAGCGTCGCCTCGGCGCCCACGTTACGCTCGTTCAGTTCGCCGCAGGTGTGGGTGCGTAGCATATTTTATCCGTTTCCAAGATTATACCCCAAACGACCGCCGCGGTAAAGGTTAATAAAACAAACCGCCCGATTTACTGGGCGGTCTTCGGCCTATGAAACGGGTCCGGCCGTCGGTTTCCCACTGGCGGCAACGGCGGTCTGAGCCGCCCTTATGTAACTTCGGCCGCGCGCGGGATTACAGGTCGCGGTTCGTGATGTCCTCGGCGATCTCCTTCAAGCGCTCGCCCTTTACCTGCAATTCTTTCTCGATCTCTTCCATGCGCCGTTGCTTCTCGGCCTCGCTCATCGTGCGGTCCATCGCGATCTTCGCGGTTTCCTTCGTCAACTCTTCGATTTCTTTGTTAAGCTGCTGAATCTCCTTTTCGTGTTCCTTGGCGGCGTGGGCGTCCGGTATGCCCGAATGCTTCATCCCGGGGACGACGTCGAGGTCGGCCTTCTCGGCGCACCCGCGACAGCCGGCGGCCCCGAGCGTTACTGCCAAAGCCGTCAGGACGCTTAGGATAATTATTGCGTACCTCAATTCGGTCCTCCTATGGTGGCGTTAGTTTACGCGCCCAAGTCGTTTTCTCGGGCGCAGAGCCTTTGATAAATTATGGCCGCGAGGGGGACGAGGTTTTTCGTGTCCGCGGCGTTGTAGCGGAGCAGGAGCTCGAGCGCGCCGCGCCGGCCGCGGCAGTGGGCCTGCCAGAGTTTTACGGCGTCGTAGCCGTCGAGGCCGTCGACGTCGCCGTCGCGCGCGATGCCGAATTTTTTCTCGACCTTCTTCAGGCCCCCCGTGACGCCGAGCCTTTTGGCCGCGAAGCAGATGTCGTAGTGGGGGAGCTCGAGTTGCAGGTACGAGAACTCGCGTTTGAGGAAGGGTACGTCGAAGTTTGCGCCGAAGAACGTAACGAGGAGTTTGACGCCCTCCAGCGCGGCGTCAATCGCGTCGCCGGAGAGGTCGCGGCCTGCGACGAGTTGGCTAAGGCCCCGCCCCGGCCTGTACACGCCGACGACCGTCGTCTCGTCGTACGGCGGCGCCTGGCCGGTGGTCTCGATATCCAAGCAGGCGACGTCGTCGCAGAAGGCGTCGAAAAGCCGCCAGTGCTCACTGCGCGGAAGTTTCTCGCGAAAGAATCTCTCGTTCCGCCGCTCGAGGGCCGTACGCCATCGCGCGAGCTCTTCCGTCCAGAGCTCGTTACGCCGCGCCGACGTAAATTTAACGCCGCCCCGCGCGAGGAAGTCGTCCCAGCTCGAGATCCCCTCGCGCCGGATGCGCCGCTCCGTATACGGGCCGACGCCGTTCAGAATGCGAAACGTCCGCCTTATCAAACTGTATCTCCTGTTCCGGCCGCGCGGCCGGCGAACGCCGAGAGGTACGCCAGCGCGCCGAATATCCCTCCCGCCAGGTCCGCGCCCAGGTCGACGACGTCCGCGCTGCGACCCGGGACGAAGGCTTGGATGATTTCCGTCGCCGCGCCGACCAGCAGTACGGTGAAGAAGGCGACGACGAACGCGAACGTTCCGCCGCGGCGCGCGGCGCCGGCCATTGCCCGCGCCGCGAGCGCGCCCAGCAGCGCGTAGGCCGCGGCGTGCCGGACCTTGTCTATGTTGAGAGCGCGCGGCTGCGGCGCCTCCGGCAACGCTACGAACGCGAAGACCACAAGCACAGCGACCCACGCGCCCCAAGGGAGATAATAAGATTTTAAGTCGCTCACGTCAACAGCGCCCGCACCAGCGCCAGCGCGGCCTCCTTATGGGGCAAGTAGTGGCCGCGCCGGAGGTCCGGGTCGCGTACCTGGTTCGGCGTGAAGGTCGATACGCCGACGCAGCTCGGGCAACCGTTCTCGCACTCGCAACCGGCGATTAGCTCTTCGCACGCTTTTAATACCTCGTCCAGGCGGCGGTACGCGTGCTCGGCGTAGCCCAGGCCGCCGGGGTAGACGTCGTATATAAACGCCGCCGGCGTGCCCAGGTTCGACGAGTCCACGACGCCGCGCAGGTCGCGCGGGTCGCACATCGCCAACAACGGTATCACCGCCTGCAGCACGTTCTTCAGGCCGACCAGGCCCTCGAAGGGATTATATCCCATCCGCGAAACGTCGTTTATAACCTCGGGCCCGGGCGCGACGTAGAGCGCGACGGTTTCCAGCTCCACCGCCGGCAACTCTAAAGGCGACCAGCCGATGGACTCCAGCGAGTAGAACTTAATCTTTTTGAAGCCGATGGTTCGCCACGTTACGAGCGCCTCGCCCAGGCCGTACGCGCCGGCCGCGTTCTCGTGGGACTCCAGCGTCTTCAAAAGGCGCAGCGTCGCCTCGACCATCGCCTGCGTGTAGTAGTCTACGTCGCCCCGCTCGACGAACGCGACCTTCTGATTTAAGTCCAGCTCGCGGACGAAGTACGTCTCGCCCTGTTGCAAGTAGACGGCCTCCGGGTAGAGCTGCTCGAGCGCGCTCTCGTAGTCCAACGTGCCGACGACGGCGTTCTCTTCCTTTACGTCGACGATGGTGACGGTATTGTCCGAGGAGGAACGGAGGTTGACGTCCGCCGCCGGATAGTCGCTCGAGAGCCACCAATACTTGCCGTCCTTGGCGGCCATGTTGCCCTCGTCGGCGACGACCTCGGCTACGTCCGCCGCGCTCGAGCCGAAGGCCGCCAGGTCGTCCGCCGTTAGCGGCAGCTCCGCCGCGGCGCAGCGCAGGTGCCCCGAGAGGATGTAGACGTTCTCCGGGTCGACGATCGCGGCCTCGGCTGAGCGGCCGAAGACGTACTGCGGGTGGCGCGCGAGGTATTGGTCCACCGGGTCGTCGTACGCGACGAGGACCGCGAGCGACGTGTCGGCGCGCCGGCCCGCGCGGCCCGACTGCTGCAGAAGCGACGCGATGGACCCCGGGAAGCCGACGACGACCGCGGCGTCCATTCCCCCCACGTCGATGCCGAGCTCGAGCGCGTTGGTGGCCGTAACCGCCAGAAGCTGGCCGCCGAAGAGCTGCTTTTCTATTTCGCGCCGCTCCTGGGGGAGGTAGCCGCCGCGGTAACTGCGGAGCTTGTCGCCGTACTTGGGCCCGAGCGCCTCCCGGGCGTACTTGTAGATTAGCTCGGCGACGACGCGCGCCCGGGCGAACGTCACCGACTGGACCCCCTCCTTAACCAGCGCCTGAAGAATTTCCGACGCCTCGACGTTGGCGGAGCGGCGGAGGCCCAAGCCCCGGTCCGAGAGCGGCGGGTTCAGGATGATGAAGTAGCGGTCGCCCTGCGGCGCGCCGGACTCGTCTACCAGCGTCACGCCGCCGCCTACCAGCCGCTCGGCGTGCTCCTTGGGATTGGCGATGGTGGCGGAGGTCAAAAGGAACTGCGGCGCCGCGCCGTAGTGGGAGGCGATGCGCCTGAGCCGCCGCAGGACGTTCGCGACGTGCGAGCCGAAGATGCCGCGGTAGGCGTGCAGCTCGTCGACGACGACGTAGCGCAGCGACGAGAAGAACCGGCCCCACCGCGCGTGGTGCGGCAGGATGCCGGTGTGGAGCATGTCCGGGTTGGTGATGAGGAGGTTGGCGCCGTCGCGGAGTTTGCGGCGCGCGGCCGCGGGGGTGTCGCCGTCGTAGACGCCGGGCGCGACGCGCGAGGCCACCGGCGGCGCGAGCGCCAGGAAGCGGTTTAGGTTGCGCAGCTGGTCCTGGCTAAGCGCCTTGGTGGGATAGAGGAAGAGCGCGGCGCCGCCGCCCTCGTCGTAGAAGCGCTCGAGCACCGGCAACAGGAAGCAGTACGTCTTGCCGGAGGCGGTGGGCGTGACGGCGACGACGTTTTGGCCTGCCCGGGCCGCGGCGACGTACTCGGCCTGGTGGCTGTAGAGCCGCGCGATGCCCAGGTGCCGCAGCGCCTCGGCCAGCGGCGGCGCGAGCGGCGGCTCGAGCTCGCGGTAGCGCGCCTCCCGCGCCGGGACGTGCTCGACGTGGCGGACGGCGTCGCCTTTGGTGAGCTGCAGCTCGGCGAGTACGGCGTCGATTTTCATTATAAATATTATAAGATCTCGCGCCGGCATCCGAAAGTTAAAAAGGAGGCGGTTGTATAAACGCCAACATTCTTTTGCGCCGTTCGCGCGTTATAAGGTATAATATAAACGATGAAACTATCCCGCGAACGGTTCGTCGTCTTTCGGGCGCACGTACGCGAGGCCTTCGCGCTGGCGGCGCGCTCGCTGTGGGCCAACAAGATGCGCTCGCTCTTGACGGTGCTCGGCGTCTTCATCGGCGTCACCACCGTCGTCGGCCTCATCTCGCTCATCGCCGGCCTGCGCACCTACGTTACCAGCGCCTTCGCGGCAGCCGGCACGGACACTTTCTTCGTGACGCGGATGAACGTCATGACCACCAATTGGGAGGATTGGTACGAGGGCTTAAAACGGCCCGACATTACCGTCGAGGACGCCGCGGCCATCGCCGCGAGCTGCCCCTCCGTCGATTACACCGCGCCCCGCAACGTCGCGATTAAGGAGGTGTCGTTCCGCGAAAAGAAGGTCAAGGGCGTCATCGTCATCGGCACGACCGAGGAGTTCCAGCAGATGCAGGGGCTTAAGATCCGGCGGGGCCGCTTTATCACTAACGCCGAGGTCGACCACTCCCGCCAGGTCTGCGGCCTGGGCTACGAGGTAGCCGACAAGCTCTTCGGCGCCGGTTCCGGCCTGGGCGAACGCGTTAAAATCGGCGGCCACGCCTTCACCGTCGTCGGCGACGCGTACCCCATGGGCTCCGTCTTCGGCCAGAGCCGCGATAATACCGTTATCGTCCCTATCACGGCCTTCGAGAAGATGTTCGGGACGCGCGGCATCGCCCACGGCGTGATGGTAATTGCGCGGCCCAGGTCGCCGGAGTTGGAGGGCCAAGCCGTGGACGAGGTGACGAACCTCATGCGGCGGCGTCACCGCCTCGGACCCGAAGAGGAGAACGACTTCGAGATCATCACGCAGGCGGCGATGGTGAAGGCGTTCGACGCGCTCACCGCGGCGCTCTTCGTCGTCATCGTCGCGGTGGGGAGCATATCGCTTTTGGTGGGCGGCGTCGGCATCATGAACATCATGCTGGTCTCGGTCACGGAGCGGACGCGGGAAATAGGCGTCCGCAAGGCGGTGGGCGCGCGGCGCGCCGACATCCTGATGCAGTTTCTAATCGAGGCCGTGGTGCTATCGGCCGGCGGCGGCGTTTTGGGCGTGGCCGGCGGGACGGCCCTGGCTTATATCGTGGGCGCCGCGACGCCGGTCCCGGCCTCGCTCTCGGCCGGCGCGGTGGCGCTGGGCGTCATATTCTCCACCGCGGTGGGCGTCTTCTTCGGCCTGTATCCCGCGCGGCGCGCGGCCCGTCTCGAGCCCATAGCCGCGCTGAGGTACGAGTGACGATATGAAGCCGTTCTGGCACAATCTTCGTCGTTATTATTACCAGTACCGCGAGGCGGCGTCCCTCGCGTTCTCGTCGCTGTGGGTGCACAAGATGCGCGCGCTCCTGACGATCCTGGGCGTCATCATCGGCGTCACGACGGTCGTCGCGATGGTCAGCATCATCGACGGCCTGAACCAATCCTTCGCGAATCAGATGGGCTTCCTCGGCGCCGACACTTTTTTCATCCAGAAATATAAGGCCGTCCAGTTCGGCCCCCGCCGCGAGGAGCCCCGCAAGGACTTGGAGGAGGCCGACGCGGCGGCGATAACGCGGCGTTGTCCGGCGGTGGCGGTGGCCGACTTCTATACCGAGATCGTCGGCCGGGCGACGTACGGTAATAAAAAGACCGCTTTGCTCGCTGTGGGCTCGACCCAGACGGAGAAGTTCGACGAGATCTTCTCGTGGTGGGTGGAGGACGGCCGGATGCTGACGCAGGCCGACATCGACGCCGACCGGTACGTCGCGGTCGTGGGTTCCGCGGTGGCCGAGGCGCTCGCGCCGGAGGGCCGGATAATCGGCGAGCGGATAAAAGTGAACGGCCATCGCTTCCAGGTGGTGGGCGTCTTCGGCCACAAGGGCGAAATCTTCGGCGTCTCGATGGACAACTACATAGTGATCCCGCACGGCGCGGGCCGCAAAGCTTTCGGCAAACCGGTAGACGAAATGGGGATGCAAAGCTCGGCGATCACGGTGCGGGCGAAGTCGCCCCAGCTCGTCAATACCGCCATCGACCAGGCCGAGGTGGTTATGCGGGAGCAGCGCAAGGTCCCGCCGGAGGCCGACAACGACTTCGAAATATACACCGCCGACTCGCTTATGGATATATATAACCAGATAACCGGCGCCGCGTTCGCGGTCATGATCGGCATCTCCGCGGTGTCGCTTCTCGTGGGCGGCATCGGCATTATGAACATCATGCTCGTCTCGGTTACGGAGCGCACGCGCGAGATAGGCGTCCGCAAGGCGCTCGGCGCCCGGCGACGCGACGTCATGGCGCAATTCATCGGCGAGGCGACGGTGATATCACTTACCGGCGGCCTTCTGGGGATCGTACTCGGCGTAATTATCGGCGAGGGGGTAAGTTTGTTGACGAAGGTGCTTTCGGATGCCGGCGCGCCGGTGCCTTACCTGCCGGCGGCGATCAAGGCGTGGTCCGTCGTCTTGGGCTTCCTGTTTTCGCTCGGGGTGGGCCTCTTCTTCGGCATCTACCCGGCGAACAAGGCGGCGAGGTTGAACCCCATCGAGGCGCTGCGGTACGAATGACGCGGCGAGGTTTTCCATGAGAAATTCAATCGTGAGAGTTTATCTATCGACGGTCGCGTTCGCGGCGGCGAGTTTCGCCGCGGAGGACGAGATAACGAAGACGCCGGCCGGCCTCGAGATCGAACCCGTCACGGCGACGTGCGAAGAAGTGCTCGCGCCCAACGTCTTGCGCGTAAAAATTTTAGGGGAATGCGCCCTCATCGGCGTCCAACCGCTTAAGAAGAAGTCGCCCTACTACGGCGACGCGTTGGCGTTCGTCAAGGAGCGGGTTGCGGGCCGGGAGGTCCGCGTCGAGGCTTGCCCCAATATCCCCGTGAACGAGAAAGGGCAAACCCGCGCGGTTATATACTACCCCAGGGAAGGCAAGTGGTGGAACCTCAATATAGAGCTTATCCGCGCGGGCCTCGCGAAGGTCGCGGACGTGCCCGGGTGCCACGTACCCACGAAGGCTTGGCTTGAGTACGAGAAGGAGGCGCGGCACGCGCGGCGCGGGATGTGGGCGACTTTCGGCGAGCGCAAAAAGGCCGCGAGCGAGCCCCCGGACGTCCCCGACGTCAACCGATGAGTAACGGGCGCGACTTCCGGGCCAAACTTCGGGAGGTAGCCCGGGCCCGCGCGCGGGGCGACGCTCCCCAAAGGCCCCGACCGCCCGCCGACAGCGTCGTCCCCCTCGAGCAGTTGTGGCCCGCGGCGCGGGAGGAAGGGTTCTGGTTCTGCCGGCCCGAGTGGCCCGAAGGCTACCCGAAGGCCGATATTCCCAAAAAACTTCCACGTTTATGCGCGGCCTTCGACGTCGAGTCGATGGGCCGGACGCCCAAGCCGCTCTTCCTCGTTGGCCTGGGCCGGATTTCCCCGCGAGGCGTCGAGTTCGAGCAATACCTCGCGGGCCACCCGGACGAGGAACCGGCGGTCCTGCAGGCCGCGGCTCGAGCCTTGGCCGAAGTCGACGTACTCCTCTCCTATAACGGCCGCACCTTCGACCTCCCGATAATCCGCGACCGCCTCCGCTACTGGCGCTTGCCGTACGAGGAGCCGCGCCGCCACGTCGACCTCTTGTGGCTCGTCCGCAAACATTACAAAGAGAAGTTTAATATGCCTGCCTGCGGCCTGGCCGACGCGGAGCAATTCGTCCTCGGCCTACGACGCCCCCCGGACATACATTCCTCGCAAGTCCCCGAGCTTTACGAGCGTTTTTTAAAAATCGGCGACGCGCGGCCGCTCGAGCCGATATTAAATCATAACGTCTATGACCTGGCGGCGACGACGTCGTTGTTTATGAAAATTTTAAAAGAAATCCCCGACGTGTTCTCGCCATCGGGGGAAGTTGGTAGCGTCGAAACCGACGATTTGTTTTAATTATTTCCCCGCCGCCACCTCGCCGCCAGCTCCACGAACGCCTCCTCGCTCCGCCGCATATTTTCCCGCCACAGGCCCTTCGCCAATACGACCTGCCGGTTGGCCTCGCAGGCGCGTTCGCGCAGGCNNCGAACGCCTCCTCGCTCCGCCGCATATTTTCCCGCCACAGGCCCTTCGCGAGTACGACGCCGCGGTTAACGTCGCGCGCGCGTTCGCGCAGGCCGACGTCGCGAGCCGCTTTTATTACGGCCCCCGCCAGCGCCGCGCCGTCGTCCAGCGGGACCGACAGGCCCGAGGCGCCCGCCTCGAGCCACTGCCTCGCGGCCGGTATGTCCGTCACCACCGGGAAACAACCCGCGGCCAGCGCCTCCAATAGCGATATGTTCGCGCCGTCGGAGCGGGAGGTCGTTACGAAGATGTCGGCATCGCGCAGCTGCGCCGCCACCTCCGCGAGCGGCACCGAGCCGAGGAACGTCACGCGCCCGGCAAGGCCCATTTCCCGGACCTGCGCCTCGACCTTAGGCCNNACGGCCGGCAGCGCCGCGAGCAGTTGCTCGAAGTTGTAAACCGGCTTGAAGTGGCGCGTGTGAATGATGACGACTTCGTCTGCGGCTCGAGGGGCCCGCGTCGTCATCGTGAAGACGTCCTCGTCGACGCCGAAGTGGTTCACGACAATTTTTTCCCGGTCGCCGCCCAGCGCGACGATGCGCGCCGTCATGTGGTCCGCCATCGACGTTATGAGGTCCGCGCGCTTGAGGACGAACTCGATGCGCTTGCGGTGGAGCCAGGACCAATCCGGCTCGAGTAGGACGTCCGTCCCCCAAGCCGACGCCGCCACCGGCCTCACGCCGCAAAGTATCCCCAGCGGCCCGTACGAGCCAAGTTCCTGGGCGGAGACTATGTCCGGATTTATGGCCCGGGCGAGTTTCCGAACCGCCGGCAAGCACGCGAGGTATTTAATCATGAACTTGCGAGGCAGGCGGCTTTCGATAAAATAGGTCTTCCCCGGGACCGGCGGCCCCTCCTCGAAGGTTATCAGGTGGCACTCGTGCCCCGCGCCGTGGAAGTACTCCACCCAGCGGTGCGTGTGGTTCAGCGAGCGGTCCGACAGGAAAAGGATCCTCATGCGAACGTACCGCGCGAGGGGCAGAGGTAGGCCAACGCGCACGCGTCGCACGCCGGCCGCCGCGCGGCGCATACGTCGCGGCCGTGGCGTATTAAATTTAGATGGAGCTCGCGCGCGCGGCCCGGCGGGCAATACTCGTCCCAAAATTTATGGGCGGCGTCGGCCGTCGCCTTCGCCGGGATGAAGCCGAGCCTTTTAGTCACCCTTAGGATATGCGTATCCACCGGGAAGACGTCCCGGCCGAGCGAGAAGAGGAGGACGACGCGTGCGGTTTTGGCGCCGACGCCGGGTAGGGACGTGAGCCACGCCTCCGCTTCGCCGTCCGCCATTTTTTTTAGGAAAGATAAATCCGTGTTGCCGCGCCGCCGCAGCACTTCCCGCGTCATCTCTTTCAAGTGGCGCGCCTTGACGCGCGCCAGGCCGCCGAGCCGGATGCTCGAGGCGACGGCCCGCACGTCCGCCGTCGCGAGGTCCTCGAGCCGCCCGAACCGGTCTTTCAACGACGCGAAGGTCCGCGCGCTGTTCACGTCCGTGGTATTTTGGCTCAGGACCGTTTGCACCAGCTCGTCGAAGGGGGCCCGGCGCCGCCGCCGCGGCGTGCCGTACACGTCGGCCAAACGTTTCGCTATATCGGCAACGCGGCGCCTGTTTTGCGTGTCCTTGGCGGCCACGCGAGGATAATAA
This sequence comes from Candidatus Zixiibacteriota bacterium, assembly GCA_011773985.1. GTDB lineage: Bacteria > RBG-13-66-14 > B26-G2 > WVWN01 > WVWN01 > WVWN01. The sequence goes on from WVWN01000001.1 coordinate 140,667, forward strand.
CATAACCGCGGTTCGCCGCCAACGGCCGCCGCGCCGGGCCCGAGGCCGATTTGACTTTCGCGCGTCGTCGACGCTTGTTATTATGCGTAACGTTATGTTCGCCTCCCGACGTTTTCCGGCCGCGGCTTTTATTATCGCGCTGTTCTTCGTCTCCGGCGCCGCGGGCCTGGTGTACGAGGTCGTCTGGATGCAGATGCTCGCGGTGACGCTGGGCGGGACGGCGCCCGCGGTGGCCGCGGTGCTGGCCGCTTTCATGGGCGGCCTCGCCCTCGGCAGCGCCCTCGGCGGCCGGTTGGTCGACCGGCTGGGCCGGCCGCTGTTTTGGTACGCGGGCCTGGAGTTATTCGTCGGCCTTTACGCGTTGGCGTTTCCGTACTTGTACCGCGGCGCCGACGCGTTGTATTTTGCGGCGTACGATCCGGGGGCAGCCGGCGTCTTACACCTCTTGCGCTTCGGCGTCGCGTGTCTGCTTCTCTTGGCGCCGACGGCGGCGATGGGCGCGACGACGCCGGCGGTAGTCGCGGCGTTGAAGGAATACGGCGGCGGCACGTCGCGGTCATTCTCGGGCGCGTACGCCGCCAATACGGTGGGCGCCGCGGTGGGCGTATTGGTCGGCGGCTTTTGGCTGTTGTGGGCCGCCGGCGCGAGCGTGACGCTGAAGGTAGTGGCGTCGGCCAACCTTGCCGTCGCGGCCGCGGCCGTACTTATCGCCGCGCGCCTGGGCTCCGTTTCGGTGCGGGCCGCTGCGGCGCCGAGGCGGCCGGACGGCGCGCCCCTTTGGCGGGTTTTGCCCGCGGCTTTCGTCGCCGGCGCCGCGGCGCTTGCGGCCCAGGTTTTCTGGACGCGGGCGCTCGCCAACGTCGTAGGCTCGGCGACGTACGCGTTCGCGGCGATGCTCGCGGTGATACTGTTGGCCATCGCCGCCGGCTCGGCTGTGCATCGGCGGTTAGGCCCGGCCGTCGGGGGGAGCTCGTGGTTTTACGGCGCGGCCTGCCTCGGGGCCGGCGCAAGCCTCGGCGTCAGCATCGTGGCGCTGCGCGTCGCGCCCCATTTCTTCCTTTTGATTTACGGCTCCTCGGCCGGCGGCTTCGCCGTGGCTCTGACGCTCGTCTTCGCGATCGCCGCGGCCGTATTGTTTTTGCCGTCGTTCTTCTTGGGGATTATTCTGCCGGTGACGGTGGCCGCCGCGCGAAAGCAAACGACGGGACGCCGGGTGGGTTCGCTCTACGCGGCGAATACGGCGGGCGCTATCGTCGGCAGCCTGGGCGGGACGTTCCTTTTGTTGCCGGCGCTGGGGCCGGTGGGCGGCCTCCGCGCCGCGGCCGTAACGGCGGTGGCGGCGGCGTTCTTTTGGGGGCTCACGCGGCGCCGCGCGGTCTGGATGGGCCCGTTGGCGCCGGCCGTCGTATTGTTGGCGCTCGCGGCCCCCGGGCCGAGCCGCCATACGCTCGCGCTGGGCGCGGGGATAAGCCCGGGGTATTACCTGGACGAGGACGGGCGCCCCGATTTATCGGACGCCGCGCGCGAGGAATTGCTTTTTTACGAGGAGAGCGTCGACGCGTCCGTGGCCGTCGTGTCGTACGGCGCCATCCGTTCGCTCAAGATCAACGGGAAGACGGTGGCCTCCACCAATTACGAGGACGTGCGCGTCGAGAAAGAGTTGGGCGGATTGCCCCTCGCGGCTTGCCCCGGCGCCCGGGAGGTTTTGGTTATCGGCCTCGGCACGGGGATAACGTTGGGGGCGATAACCGCCGAGGAGGGGCTGAGCCGCGTCGTGTGCGTCGAGATCAACCCGGCCGTGCCCGCGGCATCCCGCTTTTTCGACCACGTTAGCGGCGCGCCCCTCGACGACCCCCGCGTGGAGCTCGTGCGCGAAGACGGCCGCTCCTACGTGTTGGGCACGGCGAGGCGCTTCGACGTAATAACTTCCGACCCCATCCACCCCTGGACCAAGGGTTCGTCGTCGCTGTTCACGGTCGAACATTTTCGTAATTGCGCGCGCCTCCTCAAGCCGGGGGGCGTGATGGCGCAGTGGCTGCCGGTTTATCAACTCGCGCCTGCCGATTTCCTTACCGCGGTCCGCTCTTTCCGCGAGGCGTTCCCCTCGGCGAGCCTCTGGTATACGGGCCGCGACACGATCTTGTTGGGCGGCCTCGACCGGACGCCGCTGCCGGAAGAACGCCGCCCTTATTTAATCGCGACGGCCGAGGCGCTCCGCCTCGCGACGGAGAAGGTATCGCCGAACACGGCGGACCGGTTAGCGCTTGAGTACACGGCGCCGCGCTCGCTCTACGAAAGAACGGACGTCGCCAACCTTGAGACGTTGAGTCGTTTGCGGGACGAGGCCGGCGACGAGCGGCACCGCGCCGTCGACGCGTTGCTCGCGGGCCGGCGCCTCTACCTCGCGGGCGACGAACGCGCCGCCGCGGCCGCCTACCGGCGCGGCCTCGCGTTGTGGCCGGAGAACGAGGACCTCCGCCGGGGGTTGGCCGACGTTTACTTCGATTGGGCGCTCGCCGCGGCGAGCGAGGGTAATCCCGAGAGGTCGCGGGAAATGTTCGAGGCAGTTCTCGAGCTGACGCCGGGCGACGAGGCCGCGAGGGCTAATCTCGAGCGCCTGGCCCCTTAGGCCGTACGTTTGCGACGTCGAGAAGGATTTTTAATAAACCCGTTTGCTCGTAAGGCCAGATGAATTCGACGACGGCCTCGCGGGCGCGCGCGGCAACTTCGGCCGCCACGCCGGGGTTATTTAAAACAAAAATAATTTTCGCGGCGAGGGCCTCCGGGTCTTCGGGCGCCGCGAGGAAGCCCGTCTCGCCGTCGCGGATGAGCGTGGGGACGCCGCCGACCGCGGCGGCCACTACCGGTACGTCGGCCCACATCGCCTCGAGCACGCTGTTGGGGTGGTTGTCGTCGCGCGTGGAGTTGACCAATAGCGTGGCCTTTTCTAAAAGGCGCGCGAGTTCCCCGTGAGCGACGAAGCCGTGGAACCGCACGCGGCCCGGCGCTACCTCCCCGGCCAGCCGCTCGAGCTTTGGCCGGGCGTCGCCGTCCCCGCACAGGTGCAGCTCGGCCGCGGGAAACTTTTCGGCCACCCTTCCGAAGGCGCGAATCGCGAGGTCGACGCCGCCCACGTAATCGTGGCGCCGCGGGCAAAGGATGAACGGCGGCCCGTCTCCCGCGGGACGACGCTGGGGCAAGCGAGCCACGTCGACGATGTCGGCGACGACGTGGGCGCGCATCCCGAAACTCGCGAAGACGCCCTGGAGGTAGCGCCCCGGGACGACGACGGCGCGCGCGAGCCGCGAGAACGGGCGCACGAGCCATCCCCACTTCTTAAAAAAGAATCGGGCCAGGCCGCCTTTATACATTAATACCGCCGGCGCTCCCAGAAGCCGCGCCGCGACGAGCGGGACGGCCGAAAACGCGAAGAACGACGCGTACGAGCCGCCGAAAATCAACGCCAGGTCGCAACCTCGCAGCTTCCGCAATTCCCGGAGCACGTGCAGGAACCGCGGCCCGCGCGGCTTGCGCCGGCCGAACGGGTTCGTGTTTATTTTGACGACGTGGGCGCCGTCGCGGGCCAGGACGTCGGCGAGCATCTCGGCCTGGTGGGGCATTCCTCCCGGCGGCGGCGGAAACCCGGCGACGACGGCGACTTTGGTTGTCATGGCCACGAAGAATTTAGTCCTTGATATTTCGACGGTTTTGACCTAATCATTTTATAAGGGATACGAATAAAAGTCAAATGCCGCGACGCCCCCGGGCCTCGGATTTATGAGAATATTATTCGTTTTATTTGTATCGCTTTGGGCGGCGGGAAGTGCCGTCGGCGCGTGGTTTAAAAAAGCCGACTGGTTGGCCGCGGTGACCTACCACCAGCTCGAGGACGCAGTTTACCTCGACACGACGGGAGAGCTGCCGCCCCAAGTACGTACCGTGGGCCGGGCGGACGCCAACGTCGTCGCGTTCGAACTCGCCGACCTCCGCATAAATCCTCCCATCTACACGATGGCCCCGCGCGACGGCGTCGTGAACGACATCCGCCTGGAGGGGTTCGAGGAACGCGGCCGGTACCGCGTCGTGGTTACCGTCGAGACGACCAAGCCCTTTAAATACGAGCTGGAGAGGCGGCAACTGGAGGGCGACGTCTCGCAGGTGGTACTGAGGTTCACGGACGTTGACGTCAAGCGCTCTTTGCCGGACGTGGCGGGGAAAGCGCCGTTGTACGCTCGCCCGGCGAAGGACACCCAGGTCGTGGCCTTCGTCCCCTACCATACCTTCGTCGACGTTTACGACTACGCCAAGGGGATGTATCTCGTCAAGACGCCGGACGGAACGTTGGGGTGGGTCCGGGGAAAAAATTTAAAAGTCAAAGGCGAAAACCCCTTCCTCGAGGAGGTCGAACGTCCGCCTCCCGTGGGCTTCCGGGACGGGATCGTCGCGGCCGCGAGAAAATACTTGGGTGCGCCGTACGCGTGGGGTGGCACGTCGCCAGACGGCTTCGACTGCTCGGGCCTCGTTCAAACGGTCTTCGCCGAGAACGGCTTCCAGCTTCCCCGCGGCGCGGGCGATCAGTACCGAAGGGGCCGCAAAATCTCCCAACGCCGTATGATGCCCGGCGACCTGGTTTTCTTCCGCACCTATACCTCGGGCCCTTCGCACGTCGGCATATACGTCGGCGACGGTAAGTTCATTCACGCCGAATCCTCGCCCCGCGGCGTTACCGTTACGCCGCTCCGCGACCCTTATTGGGAGGCGCGCTTCCTCGGCCCGCGCACGTGGCTCGCCGACTAAGCGGATTAAGTTATCTCAAATGTTAGGGGGGAGGGTCCCGCTCGAGCCGGCGAACGTCGCCCCCATCCTCGTGTCGCGACGTTACGCTCCAGGCCGTGGCCGTAAATAAAACTTGGCGTAGCGTTCGGTCGTATGTTATAGTGGCGCAATCGCTGGCGGCGGCGGCGCAATATTTTTATAATGCCCAGGAGGTACTTCATCGTGGCGACTAAGATAAACATCCCGGTGGACGACCCGAAGATAATCAAGAAACTGAAAGCGGGCGAGGAGGTCCTTCTCACGGGCCGCATGCTAACCGCGCGCGACGCCGCCCATAAACGGCTCGTCGACCTCCTCGACAAAGGCGAGCCGCTGCCGGTCGACCTCGACGGCGCCTGCATCTACTACGTGGGCCCTTCGCCCGCCCGCCCCGGGAACGTCATCGGCTCCGCCGGCCCGACGACCTCCGGTCGCGTGGACCCCTATACGCCCAAGCTCCTGGAGCAGGGTTTGAAGTTAATGATAGGTAAGGGCAAGCGCAACGACGCCGTCAAGGAGGCCATCAAGAAGTACGGCGCGGCATACCTCGCCGCGACCGGCGGCGCCGCGGCGCTGCTCGCGGACCGCATTAAGGCCGCGCGCGTGGTCGCCTACGAGGACCTGGGCCCGGAGGCCGTCCGCGAGCTCGAGGTCGAGGACTTCCCGGTGGTCGTGGTGAACGACGCGTCGGGCGGCGACGCGTACGTGGACGGCGTGAAGAAGTATAATCGCGAATAGATGCCCGAAGACGAAAGCGGCACGGCGAAAATAAGCCGGCGCGAGTTTTTGAGGGCGGGCGCCGCGGCCGGCGCGTTCGCGGTTCTCGCGGGCGCTTTCCCCGAAGTAGTTTGGGCCGAGGAGCGGGAACTTCCCGACCTCTCGCGGTTGGGCGAACTCATAAACCCCTTCGACGTCGCGGTCGCCCCCGACGGGACCGTATACGTCGCGAACGCGGGGCGCTACGGCATCGTTCAACTCGCGGCCCGCCGTAACCGGTACGTCGGCCTGGGCCCGGGCACCGCGGACGGCCGGTTCAACTTCCCTATGGGCATAGACGTAGCGGCCGACGGCGCGGTCTTCGTCGCCGACACCAACAACGGCCGCGTTCAGGTGTTCGACGCCGCCGGCAACCACCGCCGGTCCTTCGGTCGGCTCGGCTACCTGGACGGCGAGTTCCTGCGACCCAAAAGCGTTTGTTGTTACGAGGCGGGCGCGTTGGTCGCCGATACGCGGAACCACCGCGTGCAATACGTCGACCTTAAGAGCACGAGGTTGGCTTCCGACGAGCCGGTTACGCGGGCCATCCTCGGCGGCCTGGGCGACGGCCCCACGGACCTCAAGCTGCCGCGTTACGTCGCGGCCGACGCCGAGAAGCGCATCTACGTGGCCGACGCCGGGCACCACGTCGTCAAGGTCTTCAACCTCGACGGCGACGTCGTCGCTACCGTGGGCGAGGGCGACTTCCGCGAACCGGCGGGTATTGCCGCGGCCGCGGACGGCCGGCTCTTCGTCGCGGACGCCGGCGCGGCGCAAGTTTTGGCGTTCGACGAGAGCGGCCACAAGCTCGGCTCGGTAAAAGGTTTGGAGAATTTAAAACAGCCGCGGGGCGTCGCGCTCGCGGACGATTACCTGCTGGTCGCGGACCCGAAAGCGGCGCGCGTTTTCATGGCCGAGGTTTAACGTTTTGACGGGCGATTACGGCATATTGTTTTACGGCACCGCGGCGCTGCTCTTGAGCGCCATGGTCGTATTGGAGGTCTACCGCCTCCGCGCCGGGAGGCCGGGCCGCCTGCGGCGCTTCCTTACGGCCGAGGGCGCCTTCGGCCTGGCGCCCCGCCGTGCCGAGGTCGAGCTCGACGACGGCCGCGTCGTGGAGGCGGCGGTTCCCGGCTGCACGCAATGCGTTTGTCGCTTCAAGGCGGGCGACGCCGTGGTGGTCACGACGGCCGCGGGCCGGTACTACGTCGGTGCCGGCGTAGCGCGGGCGCGCGGGCCCCGCCGGGAATGCGCGCGCGACGTCGCCGAGGACGCCCGCTCGTAAAAAATCTCCCAACCCTAAAGGTTCACGCGCAGCATCCCCCATATGGCCTTTACGATAATAGGATACGTTACCCTCGCCGTCTTCGTCGTCGTCCTGGTCCTGACGCTCTTTAGGAAGATAAACCTTCCCATCCAGACGGTTCTAATCCTCATCACGTTATTTAATATTGCCGTGGCCGTCGGCTTCCGCCTGACGACGGAGGGCAGGCCGGGCGCGCTCCTCTTGGGTAGCGAGCTTTTGAGCGGCATCATCCTCCACCCGATAACGGCCCTTTTGGCGGGGCTTTTCCTGGCCGGCGCGCTCACGGCCTCGGGCGGCTTCGACGCCCTCAAGGTTATAATCGAGTGGCTCAAGAAGACGCCGCTCGGCCTGCCCGGCGCGATGGTCATCCTCATCAACTTGCCGCTCATCGCGATGTTGCCCTGCGGCCGCATTTTAGGGGCGGCGCTTTTGCCGCTGTTGTTCGCCTTCGGCCCGGAGGAGATGAGGGTCGTCTCGAAGGGCCAGCTCATCGTCCTCGTCGGCGCGTTCGCGCGCAACGCGTTCGGCTCGTGCGGGCCGTCGCCCATCGGCGGCGTAGGCCAGATCGGCGAGGGCTTCCTGGGCGCGCACTTCGCGACCGCGAGCCTGGGCATCTTGCGCGGGCCCCAGTCCTTCGCACTGCTCCTCGGCACCGCCTTCATGGCGCTGTTTCTCAAAATAATTACGACGAAGATATACCCCGAGGACTCGGCGCTGCGCGACGCCCCTCCCGGCGAGGCGGCCGAGGCGCCCAAGGCCACGGCGCCGACGCGCGGTTACGTCTCGCTCGTCATCTTCGCCGTCGCGCTCCTCGTCTCGATATTCCAGCCCTTCGGCAAGTACCCCGTGCAGACGGTCCTCGTCGTCGCGTGCCTTTTGATAATTCTCCTCTGCCGCGTGAAGCTCACGGACCTTATGGCCGGGATAATGCTCATGCCCGTAACGGCGATGGCCGCGGGCTTTCTGGCCGCGGGCTCGCTCTACCTGACGGGCGGTTTCGACGCGCTCAGCAGCTTGCTCAAGGGGCTCTCCGACTTCCGCGTGCTGGGCATCGCCGGCATGCTCGCCGTCTTCGTCCAGATCCAGACCATAATACCGCTGAGCTGTTCGCGCATCTTGACCGCGGCGCTGGTGCCGACGCTCTACCTCTTCGGCCCGGCGGGCTTCGGCCTCGTAACCTGGACCCAGCTCGCGATCGTGATGTCGGCCTACATGATTAACGCGACGACGTCGTGCGCGCCGTCGCCTCTGGGCGGCGCCGGGATGATGGCCGAGGGGACGCTGCGCGCGGAGACCGGCTACCTCAAGGGGGCGTTCTCTTTCGCGGCGATGGCGGTGATGGCGCCGCTCGCGGCCGTCTTCATGAAGTTCATCAACCTCGAGATATTCACGCCCGAGGGCTTCACGCAGAACCTTCCCGCGGTCCTCGTCGGCGCCGCGGTCGTCGTCGTGATCAACTTGATAATGATAAAGCTCGTCGGCGCGTTAACCGGCGCTAACATCCAACGCGGCTGGAACGTCCAGTTCGGCGTCTTTCTGATAACGGGCGCGGTGGCGGGCGCGATGCTGGCCTTCGCGCTGTACGATTTCGACTGGGGCGCGGCCGCGCAGGGGGCCTTCGGCGGCCTGGTCGCCGCGTTGCTCATCGGTTCTATGACTCCCAAGGCCGTGAACGTGCCGAGGGGGTAGTCTCGTTTAATTAATATCACCTTGGCCGCCGTGTTCGCGGCGGCCTTTTCGCCGACGGCGGGTGAAATATGGCGGCGGCGTTACCATTAATCGTAAAAAGTACCGCGCTGCTCGAGCGCTGCGGCGTTATAACGGCCGGGGCCGACAATGATTAACGGGCTCGGCGGCAAATCGCGCACCGGCGCGGCGACGAAGGCCGGGCGAAGGTTTTGGCTCTTCCTCCTGGCGCCCATATTAATAGGGGGCGCATTTCTGGTTGGCGCGGCCTTAGCGACGCAGGGTCGCGTGGACCCGCCCATCGACGACTCGTTGATATTCTTCCAGTTCGCGAAGAACACCGCGCGCGGATACGTAATGACCTTCCAGGTCGGCGAGGGCCCGACGGCCGGGTGTACGTCGCTCCTGTGGATGTTGTATTTGACGGTCGGGTGGGGGGTCGGTTGGCGCGGCGTATTATTGGGCTGGTTTTCGGCGGCGTCGGGCATCGCGCTCCTGGTTATTTCCGTCGCACTAATTTACCGATTGTTGCGTACGTTCGAGGCCTCCTCGTCCGTCGCCGGCCTGACGGGGGTGTTGTTGGCCTCCACCGGCCCCGTCGTTTACGCGTATTTAAGCGGTGCCGAGACCGGCCTATTCACGACGCTCATTCTGGCGACGGTTTTTTTCGGCGCTCGGAAAGAGCTGGTTAGATTCGCCGTTTCGGCCGCGTTGTTAACTTGGGCCAGGCCGGAAGGCATAGTCGTGGCTTTAATCTTGGTAGCGTGGTATTTTTGTTTATCCGGTAAACCCTCGGCACGATACGCGTGGCTTCTGGTCGTACCGGCGGCCGTAATAGCGGAGGGGACCTTTTTTTATTTTTCCACGGGAGAACTTTCGACGAATTCGTATTACGCGAAGTCGCCGTTGGCCGCATTCGCCGGTTCGCCGCGGCCTCCGGATTTCTACAAAATTAAACTTTGGCTCGAGCCGCTGCTCGCTTTAAAGGCCATTACCGGGAGCGCTTTCGGTTACGTCCCGCGGTACGCCCTCCGAATCGACGCCGCGTCGGCGGCGTACAAGGCCTCCGTATTTATTACGGCTTATATCCTCCGGCCGATTATCCTGGGGGGTTTTATCGCCGGCTTGGGCGCGGCCGCGTTCCGGGCCCGTAGGCTCGCTATACCAGTTTTCCTGGCCGCGGCGGCGGTTTTAACGGCGAACGCCGTGGCGTTGGGCGACTTTCATTTTTTCTGGCACCGCTGCCGTTACGGCGCGCCGCTTCTCGCGCTGGCTATAGTAGGCGTGGGATACGGCCTCGCGTACGCGGCTCGCGTTTTCCGGCTGGGGCCTTGGCCCGCGGCGGCGCTGGTATTGGTTACGTTACCCACTACGTGGTGTTGGGGCGCGTGTTTCGCTAACGACTCGCGCTTCGTCTATTGCTTCTACGAGCCCGTCGTAAAATTTATTAAAGGGGAGTTGGGCCCCGAGGCGGTTATCGCGACGCACGACGCGGGGTACGTTTCTTATTATACCGATAACCGTATCGTCGACATCGGGGGACTTTGCGCGAGACGCTACGCCGAGGCGCTACGGGCCGGCGACGGCGCGATCGTGGAGGCCCTCGAGCGCGAACGCCCCTTGCCGACCCTCTTCTTCATTTACCCGTACCGGGTGCAGGGGGTGGAGGCGACCGTAGCAGGCCCTTGTTTGAAATTTTATTGTAATGAGTCGTTCCAATCATATACTTGTAAGGCTTATTTCCCGGCTGACTTTAGCGATTGTGGCGCCGACCGGCCCCGACGCGTCGTCGGCGGGAAGGAGGTCGTCGATACGTTGGACGTGGCGGATTTGGATTCGGAGAGCGCTCACAACTACCGGTGCGGGGCTTTCGTGTGTTTCGATTGCATGTGGGTGGTCGTGAGGGAGGACGGCACGGAAGAAGCTTACGAACAACGTTGTGCGCGTAGCGGCGTGACGTACGCGTTGCGCGCGAAATACAGAGGCGGCCGGGAGGCGGTGGACGGCGGCCGCGTGATCGCCGAATCCGAAGAGTTCACGGTGGCGACGAGCCCCGGCCGCGCGGCGACGCTCTTGATGCGGACGGACCGCCCTATAAGGAGGCCCGTGGCCGTCTATGTGAACGACGTCTTTGCCGGCCTTTGGCTTCCGCAAGGGCCGCGCGCGGGGGTCTGGAGGGAAGTCCGCTTCGATATTCCTTCCCGGCTAGTCGAGGGTAACGATACCATCCGGCTAATGTCTGAGCCTTTTGTTCACGAAATAAACTATACGCCTTTCCATTATTGGGTTTTCCAGTAGCGCGCTTAAGACCCTTATATCCGGGGGTCCCTCACCGTGGGGGGAAGCCGATGGCCGCGAAGTTTGTTTTAATAATAAAGGGGACCGCGCTGGTCGAGCGCTACGGCGTTATGATGCTCGCCGCGGCCCTCAAGCGGGCGGGGCATCGCGTGGAGCTGGCCCGGGCGCAGCGATTGGGCCTCGAGCCGTTGCGCCAAAGGGTCGCCGAGCTCGAGCCGGCGGCGCTCCTCTATAGCGCTATGACCGGCGAACATCAATACTTGTTGGACGTCAACCGACGCCTGAAGGAGAGCTACCGCGGCGTCTCGGCCTTCGGCGGCCCGCACGCCACGTTCTTTCCGGAGATGATTTACGAGCAAGGCGTCGACGTCGTATGCCGGGGCGAGGGCGAGGAGGCCGTCGTCGAAATGGCGGACGCGCTCGCGGAGGGCCGCGACTACGCCGGCGTCGCCAACCTCTGGGTGAAGCGCGACGGCGTCGTCGTGCGGAACGACGTCCGCCCCCTGCTCGAGGACCTGGACGCGTTGCCCTTCGGCGACCGCGAGGTAATGTACGCGGGCGACGCCGACCTGCGCGACCACCCGACGAAAATCTTCTTCGCCATGCGCGGCTGCGTCTTCCGCTGCACCTATTGCTTCAACCACCGCTTCAACGACATGTACCGTGGCTTGGGGCACGTCTGCCGCGCGCGGAGCGTCGACAGCCTCCTCGCGGAGATGAAATACGTGAAGGCCCGGTGGCCGCTCCGCTACATGCAAATTGACGACGACACGTTTCTATTGCACAAGCGCTCGTGGCTCGAGGAGTTCGCCGAGAGATTGCCGCGCGAAGTGGGCGTCCCGTTTATGTGCAACGTGCGCGCGGATTTGTTGAACGCCGACAACCTCCGCTTGCTTAAGGCCGCGGGTTGCCACGCCGTGTGGATGGGCGTCGAGTGCGGCGACGAGCGCCTCCGGCGCGATTTCCTCAAGCGGCCCCACACGGACGAAGAGATTATCGCGGCCGTGACGTTGCTCCGGCGGCACGGCATCCGCGTCGCGACGCAGAACCTGTGCGGCCTGCCGGTGGAGGACCCGGTGGCGGCGGACGAAAAAACGCTCGCGCTCAACGTCGCCTGCCGGCCCGACTTCGCGTGGTCGTCGATATTCTACCCCTATCCGAGGACCGAGCTCGGCGAGCGCGCCGTGGCCGGGGGATATTACGACGGTTCGCTGGACGACGTGCCGGAGACCAACAAGATCAATACGATGCTCGAGTGGGGCGACGAGTGGACGAAGTGGCGGCTCGAGAACCTCCATAAGTTCTTCGGCGTCGTGGCCGAATTCCCCTGGCTGTGGCCGCTCGTGCGGCGCCTCGTCGCCCGCAAGCCCAACCGCTTGTTCGTGTTGGTCTTCTTTTTATGGTACGGCTTCTGCTGGAAGACGAGAATCGAGAAGATACCCCTTACCCCCAAGATCGTCTTTGCGCTTTTCAAGACGTTAATCCAGTACCTCCGCGGCGTCAAGGAGTTCGCTCCCGCGCCGGGCCGGGCGGCCGCGGCCGAAGTTTAACTCGCGTTCGCCGATGCGACTAGCGTTGGCATATATCGCCGTCGTAATCGTCGCCCGGATTTTGACTTTCGCCGGCAGGCCGCGGCGAACTTTCGGCGACGTCGTGAGGACGCTTCTCGAGCCGACGTTTCACTTATTGGCCTGGACGTCGCTCGCGGCGGTTGCGATGCCCCTTTTAGAATATATCGTATTAAGGCCCCGGCAATGGCTGCCGTTGAACCTGGCGGGAGCGGCCCTTATTGTCGGCTCGGGCGTGGTGGCGCACGTCGCCAACCGGGCCCTCGGCGCGGCGTTTACGCCCTACGCGGACGCGCGTGCCGCGGCGAAGAGGGTAGTCACCACCGGCATATACCGCCACATCCGCCACCCTCTCTATACGGCGGGTTTTATGTTGACGGCGGGCGCGGCACTTATGTTATGTTCTAATATTTCGTGGTTCTTCACGGTGCTCTATTGGGCCGCGGTCGTCGTCCGGACGTTGCGCGAGGAGGAAATGTTGAAACGCAACGTGGACGGTTACGTCGACTACATGCGGCTGACGAAGCGTTATCTGCCGGGGATAATATGAGGCGCGAGGAATCGAAGAGGGCCGAGGTGGCATGAAGGTTCGCGGCGGCGTTTTCGCCGGCGTATTGCTGCTCTCCGCGGCGGTGTTGGCGCTCGAGGTCTACCTGACGCGCATATACTCGCTGATGGTCTGGCCCTATATGGCTTTCCTCGTGGTCTCGGTCGCGCTGTTGGGGATAGGGGCCGCGGGGGCGGTGCTGGCCGCGGCCGGCTCGCGTTTCGCCAAAGACCCCCCGCGTACGATGGCGACGTGCGCGCTCGCCTTCGGCGCGACCGCGCTCGTGGGCACCGCCGCCGTTGGCCATTTTCCCGCGGACTTGGGGCGTCCCCTTCTATCGCCGGGCACGCACCTCCCGGTGATTTTGTATTATTTAATATCGGGTACGCCCTTCTTTTTCGCCGGCTTCACGTTCGCCCTCGCGTTCCGCGTTTACGCCGACCGGGCGCACCAAATTTATTTCTTCGACCTCCTGGGGGCCGCGGCCGGTGCCTTCGCCGTTGTGGGGGCGATGAACCTCGTGGGGGGCGCGGGTACGCTCGCGTTTACGGCGACCCTCGCCGCGGGCGCCTCGGCCGCCTTCGCCCGTTTTCGCGGCCGGCGTCTCGCCGCGGCCGTCGTCTTGGCCGGGGCGGGGATGGTCGCGGCCGGCGCGGCGCCGGCGCTCTTCTACGTGAAACCGTCCCCCCAGAAGTTCCTCCCGTTTGTGACCAAGGCCACGGGGGCCGGCATCGAGAAGAGTTACTGGAACGCGCTCGGGCGGGTGGATATCTTATCGGGGGGCAAGGCCAAAGACGCGCCTCCCCTCGGCGCTTTCCGCGGCATGAGCGCCCGCTACCACGGGCCCTTCCCGGAGGTGAAGTGGATCGCCATCGACGGCGGCGCGGAAACGCCCGTGATCTCTTTCGACGGCGATTTCGATAAGCTGGTTTTTTTGGAATATTACCTCCCGGCCCTATCCTATCGCTTCAAGTCCCCCCGAGAAGTTCTCATTATCGGCCCGGGGGGCGGCGTCGACGTGCTCGCGGCCCTCAGGTACGGCGCCCGCCGCGTCGAGGCGGCGGAGCTTAACCCCGCGGTCGTCGCGGCAAACAGGGAATACTGCGCGGACCTTAACGGCGGCATCTTCAACCGGCCCGACGTGACGCTCCGCGCCGCGGAGGGGCGGTCGTTCGTGAGGGCGACGCCGCGGCGCTACGACCTCGTCCAGCTCTCGTTGGTGGACACGTTTACCGCGGCGGCGAGCGGCGCCCACGCCTTGTCCGAGAACTACCTCTATACCGTCGAGGCGTTCCAGGATTACTATCGCCGTTTGCGCCCGGCGGGCATCGTTACTGTGACCCGCAATTATTTTACTTTCGGCCACGAGTCGCTCCGGCTTGCCGTCATAGCCTACGAGGCTCTGAAAGTAGAAGGCGAGCGCCGCCCGGAAAATTGTATGGCTGTATTCACCAACGGCCTGCAAGCGAATATCATCGTGAAGCGGGGCGGCTTCAGCCCGGGCGAGGTCGACGAGCTCCAAGGCCTCGCCGCGGGTAAATTCGGCACGCTGTGGCTTCCCGGGAAGCCGCAGCCGGCTCGAGCCTTCGAGAGGATCTACCGCGATTGGAAAGGGGACGCCCGCCTCTTTATAAAAAATCGGCCTTTTTCCGGCGCGGCGGCCCGACAGCTCGACCGCGACGCTCGCCTGCGCGGCTACCGCTTGCTCTATTCCTCGGCGTTCCTGCGCGGCGCTAATGAGTTCTCGGCTTTCTTTTTGACCGAGGATAGGGCACGCTTTTTCCGGCGATATTTTTACGACGTCCGCGCGCCGCGCGACGATAGGCCTTTTTATTTCTTAACGTCGAAGTGGCGGAACCTCTACCTCACGGCCACGGTTACGGCTCCGCCCGGCTTTAAGGCGCGAACGGATTTCGTCGCCGTACCGCACGCCGGGCAATTCTTCTTGCTGGTCGCGCTGATAGAGGCCGCGGTACTATCGGCTTTGTTTATCTTGGTACCGGTGTATTTCTTCCGGAGGCGGGGCATCCGGCCGCGGCGGACGTGGTCTTTCGCCGCCTACTTCCTGTTGCTCGGCGTGGGCTTTATGTTTATCGAAATACCGCTGATACAGAAGTTCACGCTTTATTTGGGCCATCCGGTCTACGCTTTTGCCGCGGCGCTCGCGACGCTTCTCGCCGCTTCCGGCGCGGGGAGTTTGGTCAGCGCGCGCTTGGGCGCGCGGCGGTGGCTGCCCTTCGTAGTGGTCGCCGCACTTGCGATTCTTTTCCCGCTGCTCACGGACCGTTTGCTTGCCGCGACTTTGGGCTGGCCCTTCGCCGCCCGCGTGTTCCTCGTGGTCGCCGAGTTGGTCCCGTTGGGGTTTTTCCTGGGGATGCCGTTCCCGGTGGGCATATCGGTCATAGCCGCGCGCGAGCCGGCGTTGATCCCCTGGGCGTGGGCCGCGAACGGGTGCGCTTCCGTGATCGGCCCGGCGGCCGCGGTCCTATTGGCGGCGACGGAAGGCCACAACGCGGTCCTTTTGGCCGCCGCGGCCTCGTACGTTCTCGCGCTCGTTGCGCTGTATAGGTTTGCGAGGGCGCGGGCGCGGCCCGTACCCGCGTAGTCGCGCCGACCCGTTATGGAGGAAAAAAGGCTAAGCCCGTATTTGGGTATGGGCGCGATTGTTGCCGCGGCGTTCGTTTACGCGGCATATTTGCGCCGAACGCTCGCCATAGCCGCGGGATACGACGCCGCGGCCGTAGCCGCGGCAGGCGCTTTTTTGGGCCTTGCCGTCGGCGCCGCGTTGGTGGCCGTCGTGGGCGAGCGGGCCGCGCGGAAGGCGCGCGCCACGTTGGCGTTGAACGCCTTAACCTTCGGCTTGGGAGCTTTCGTCGTCGGCGCCGTGGTAGCTCGCTTGCCCCTTCCCGCCGGCGGGGCTGGGGCGTGGTTCGTCTTCGCGGTTTACTTGGTCGCGGGCGCGGCGCCGCTCGGGTTCGTGGGTTTCGCGTTGGGGCTTGCGTTCCGGGTTTACGCGCGCGGGCCTAACCGCGTTTACGCGGCTTTTCTCGGCGGCGGCGCCGCGGGCGCGTTATTTGTGGCGGCGGCGTTTGACTTGCTCGGCCATTTGGGCGGCCTCGCCCTCGTCGCGGTTCTCGCGGCGGCGGGTGGTGCTTCTCTCTACGTCGGCGTCTCGAGGGCCGGCGTCGTCGCGTCCGCGGTTTTGGCGGCCGTCGCCGTCGTATTGGCGACGGCGGCGCCTGTTCTCTTCCGGCCGGCGGCCGCGCGCGAGAGCTTCCTCGGCGCCTCCGGGAACGTGCTCCGCGATGCGACGTGGAGCGCCGAGGCCCGGGCGGAACGTACGGTCCCCGGCCCGGGCGAGCGGCGCGCCGCGGAAAAATTCACCGCGCTCAGTGCGGACCTCGTCGGCAGGTTGCCGGACCACGAGTGGCTCAGCGTCGACGGCCGGCAGGCGGCGCCGGTGGTGAGGAAGAGGCCCTCCGCGGAATTCCTGGCGCGTTACGCGCCCGCGTTCGCGTGCAGGATAAAAGGGCCCGCGCGTGCGCTCATCCTGGGCGCCGACTTCGACGCCCGCGCGGTCGCGACGTTGTCGGGGGCGGAAGTCGACCTCTTCGTCGATGAGGCCGCGCGCAAAATTTTGGTACGTTCGGATTATCCCGCGGCCCTCGACGACGGCGGCCTCGTTACGTTACGCCGCGGCGACGGGCGCGCTTTCCTGAGGCGGCGGGCCGACAGTTACGACCTTATCCTGCTCTCGCCGTCGCTCGTGCCCGCTCCCGCCGCGCTCGCCCCTACGCTGAGGGCCGATTATCTCCTGACGGTCGACGCGTTCCGCCAGTACTATCGCGGCCTTAGCGCCCACGGCGCGTTGGCCCTTGTCGCCCGGGAGGGGCCGCGCCCGGGTTATACTTACAAGCTCGCGGCCACTCTTTACGAGGCTCTCCGGCGAGAGGGGGAGTTAAGGCCCGAAGATTGCATAGTAATTTTTAAGCGCGGCGATTTAGTTATAATATTCGCCGAGGCGGGCGGCTTCGGGCGGCTCGAGGTCGAGGGGTTGGCGGGCATCGCGGGTGAGTTATTCGAGCCGGTCTACTTACCCGGTAGGCCGCCGCCTCGGGCCGCCGGCGGCAAGACCTACGCTGCCCTGCTGACGACCGACGCCCGGAATAAAAGTTACGGCGAGTATCGTTACGACGTCCGCCCGGCGGCCGACGACAGGCCGTTCCCGTTCAAGTTGGTAAAGTGGGGTAGTCTTGAACTTTCGCCGCGCAGCACCGGCCAGTACTTCGGCCTCGGAACGTGCGTCGTTTTGGTTCCGCTGGGATTCGTATTCCTCTTGGTTCCGGTCTATTACTTCAGAAAACGGTCCGTACGGACGGGCGGCAAGGCCGGCTTCGCCCTGTGTTTCCTGTTCCTGGGGTCGGCTTTCGCCGCGCTGGCGACCTCGCTCGAGCCCAAGGTCGCGTTTTACCTCGGCGGCGGCGCGTGGAGCGGGGCGGGGGCACGGGCGATGTTGTTAGGCGTGGCCGCGGCGGGGAGCTTGCTGAGCGGCGCCGTTGCGCGGCGGCGTTGGCTCCCGTTCGCGGTTGTGGCGGCGGCGACGTTGTTTTACCTCGCCGCATACGACGCGTTGTTCGCTTTGACCGGCGGTTGGACTTTCTTGGTGCGCTTCTACCTCGCGATGGTCCTGGTCGCGTTGGTCGGTTTCTTTTTAGGCGCGCTGGCTCCCGTAGCCCTCGCGGCCGCGGCCGGGCGTGAGCCGGCGACGTTGCCTTGGGTTTGGGCGGCGTACGTTTTCGGCTTCGTCTTCGCGGACGTCGGCGCGCTTATGCTGGCCGCGACGGCCGGGTTCCGCGTGTCGGCCGCCGCGGCGTTCGCGTTAATTGTTTGCGGTTGGGGCGCTTTCACTTGGGCCGCGCGGAGTCAGCTGCCGCCGGTCGCGGGCGAGGCGGAATGACGACGACGAAGCGAGTCGGCTTAGCGTTGCTTTTGTTGACGGCGTGCGGCGCGGCCGTTGCCGCCGCGGCCGAGACGGCGGACGATATGTTGAAGCGGGCCGCCGAGCTCGAGGCGGAGGGCAAGCTCGCCGAGGCCGTGCAGCTCTACGGCGAAATTCTCGAAAAGTATCCGGACAACGCCCGCGCGTACAATAACTTCGGCGCGGTATTGCTCGCGGCCGGCAAGGTCGAGGAGGCGAAGTACGCGTTCAAAAAAGCCTCCGAGCTCGACCCGACCTATGATAAACCTTTAAATAATTTGGGGTATATATATCTCGTGATCGAGGAGGACTACGAGAACGCCGGCCCGCCCCTCCTCGCGGCCACGGAGATGAACCCTTACAACGAGTCCGCGCTAAACAATTTGCGCGCCTACTACGTCGTCCAGGACGCGTACAAAGAGGCCGCGGCGGAATGGGAGAAGCTGGCCCGCCTCGCCCCGGATAATCCACGCATCAAACGCGACCTCGCGGTTATATACATTAGGTTGGGCGACTTCAAGGCCGCGGAGAAGTGGGCCAAGGCCACCCTCGCCCTCGACGCCGACGACGTCGACGCGCGCCTTAATCTCGCTTTCGTCTATCGTTTTACGGGCAGGCTCGCCGAAGCCGAAAAGCTCCTCGCCAAGTTGGCGCAAACGCAAGGCGACGAACCCGACGTGCTGATCGCGCTCCGCGACGTATACTACGCGAGCGGCAAGCTCGAGGAGGCGCTCGCGCCCGCGGAGGCTGTGACCGAACTCGAGCCGTCGGTGGCGGAAAACTACCTCGCCCTCGCGAGGATATATATCGAACTTCGCCGATACGACGACGGCCTCGCCGCCTGCGACCGGGCCATAGCTCTTCAGGACGACGCCGCGAGCCGAAACATGAAGGGTTTGGGATTGTACTTGGCGGGACGATTGGACGAGGCCGAGGGCGAACTCAGCCTCGCGGTCGCGCGCGACGACCGCTTCGCCGACGCTCACCGGAACCTGGCCGACGTCTACTATCAGAAATGGCTCTTCCCCCAGGCGCTCGACCACTACGAGAAGGCGTACGCCATCAACTCCCGCGACCGGCGGGCGCAGGTCATGAGGGGATATTGTTACTACCAATTGGGTGATTTGGAAAAAGCGGGGGCCGTGTTCGACGAGGCGTTGGCCGCGTCAGCCGAGGACGTGAAGGCGCTGAACGGTAAGGCCGCGGTGGTTCGGGCCCAGGGCGACGCCGAGGGCGCGCTCGCTTATTCCGTCAAAGCGTTGGCGGTGTCGCCCGACAACGCCGAGGCGTTGAATACCGCCGGCGTGCTTTCCGCCGAGGTCGGCGATTTCGAGGGGTCGTACGAATATCTCAAGAGGTTTATAGCCCTCGGCCCCGAGCCGGCGTACGCGTACGCCAACTTCGGCGTCGCCGCCGTGCGCACCGGGCGTTGGGCCGAGGCGCGGGACGCCTTTGCCGCCGCGGTGGCGAAAGACGCCGACGACTTTCAGGCGCAAGCCGGCTTGGGTATCGCCGCCGCTGAGTTGAAGCAGTTGGACGAAGCCGAGGCCGCGGTCGCCGCCGCGGAAAAGATGAGCCCGGCGAACCCGATCGTGCTGTACGGCCGCGCGCTCGTGGCGGGTGCGCGGGGCGACGCCGCGGCGCGGGACGACTACCTGAGCCGCGTCCTCGAGCGAAAGAAAGAGTGGGACGAAGGGGGTCTGGTCGCGGACGTGCTTACGGCCTTCGTCTTCGAGCAAACCGTAGCGTCCGCGCCGGAGTGATGAAAAAGCTCGCGTCAGTTCCGGTAGCTTTAGCAGTATGCGTAACCGTCGCGTGGGGCCACGAGCACGCCGCCGGCCCCTCGCGCCAGGATTTCCTCGAGCACAGTTACGAGCTACTCGAGCAGCGTCAGCCGGAGAAGGCGACCGCCTTTCTACAACTCGCGCTCGAGCACTATCCGCTCGACGTCGAGTTGAATTTACTCTATCTGGACGTGCTGCGCGAGGAAGGGCTGGAAGACCTCGCGCTGCCCTCGTACCGGGAAAGACTGGAACGGTACGGCGACGAACCGATAATATTATTTGCGTTAGGTCGGCTCGCCGGGGACGACGCCGAAAGCCGGGATTGTTACGAACGCGCCCTTGCGGCCGACGACGACTTTACTCCCGCATACTGCGGCCTCGCGGAGCTGGCCTTACGAAGCGGGGACGTCGACGCCGCCCGGGGTGAGCTCGAGCGCGCGCGGAAGTCGGATCGGGACCTTTGGCGCGGGTACGCGTTGCGGGGGGAGCTTTATCTTGCCGAGGGCAAGCTTGAGAAAGCTCGCGAAGATTTCGAGCGTGCGCTCGCGGACGGACGGTACGCGCCCGGCGTGTATGCTGCGTTGGCCAGGGTTTATTACGAGATGGGCGACGCGGAAGGCGCCCGGGAGCAGTACCGTAACGCCCTCGCCTTGAGCGACGACCGCGGCGAGTACTTCCTCGGCCTTGCGAAGGCGCAAGAGGCGCTGGGCGAGGTGGACGCCGCGCGCCTCGCGTACGCGGCCGCGGCCTCGAATGCTTGCGGCGATCTGGCGTTGGCCGTCGAGGCGCGCAAGGGCGCGGGCCGCCTGGCCTTCGAGGCCGGCGACTTCGTCGACGCGGCGGAGCACATCACGTGGGCGGCGACGTTCGCGACCGACGACGCGGAAATTTGTGCGTACCTGGGTAAGCTCTATTTACACGTCGGCAGGCCGACGGAGGCCGCCGCGGAATTCACCCGGGCAACGGAGCTGGAGGCCGGGAAGGGCGACTATTGGTATCTGCTCGGCCTGAGCCAGGCCCAGGCGGGAGAACTTGGCAGCGCCGAAGAAAGCCTCGAGCGTGCCGTCGAACTCCTACCGGCCGAAAGCGCCGTCGAGGCCGCGCGCGTACTTGAGGCCGTACGTGCGCGCCTAGCGGAGAGCGAGAAAAAACAGGAGGAATAAGATGCCGTTCTTCATATCGTTTCTGGTTGCGGGCACGGCAAGCGGAGTCATCATCGCGTTTGCCCTCGACATGCGCTCGCCTAAGCAGCTACTGCAGGGCGCGGTGGGCGGTTTTATTACCGGTTTGATCATCGCGCTACTCCTGCCGCGTTAGTGACCCGCGTCACGAATTGACGGTTGCTATCCGGCTTATATTAATTTAAAATATATGAAAAACGTCGCCGATGCCCGAAGACGATAGAGACAAGGAAAAGCCGCGCGTAAAGTGGATACCGCGCTCGCGCGACGCCGACAAGCCGGCCGCTCTTCCCGGCATCCACCGCTACGCCTCCTTCACCAACCTGAGCGACCGGATGACGACGCCCGCGCTCAACCGCGCCGTCATGGTCGGCATCGGCGCCGCGGTGGCGTTGGACGTGCTCCGGCCCATCGCGCTTGGAATGTTCGACGCGGCGTATTGTTACGAGTGCCGCGCGTGCTACGCGACGCTGGAGAACTGCCCCGCGTCGATAACTTTCCAGGCCGAACTCACGGTCGCGTGTCGCACGATGGACTACCGGCGCTTTATAAACAACCGCGGCTTGCTGTGCATTCGCTGCGGCAACTGCAACGGCTTTTGCGTGCTACACCTCGACCTCGCCGGAATTTTCGGGAAGATGGGGCTCGCGACGGCCCGCGCGGTGAGGGCGGGCAAGGTCCCGTTCGACGTGCTCGAGCGTGCTCTCTACGAAGGGCTTATAGGCCGTGAATATATTGACGAGCTTTACGAATGGTATCGCTCGCGCGGGGGGCGGCGCCTTGCCTAAGTTCCGCCTATCGTTCACCAACCGTTGGCTGCGACTCGCCTTCGTGCTCGCGGTCGTCGCCCTCACCTTCGCGGGCGCGCGGCTCGTCTCGCTCGGCCTGCTCTACGTCGGCCTTGCGGTATGGGCGTATAGGCGCTGGCGGGAGGGCAGCCGCGGCCTCGCGTACTTTTTGGCCGCGGCCTTGGTCGTCGGCGTCGGCCTTTACGGCTTCGCCGCTTTCGAGGTATGGAACATGCGCGCCTGGCGCGCGCGCCACTTCGACGATATGGTCTTGCTGGCCGAAGACGGAACGTACGAAGGTGAGGGCAAGGGGAGGCGCGGTCCGATTAAAGTTGAGCTGACCGTGAAAAGCCATAAGGTCGAGCGTTTCGACGTCGTCCGGCACTACGACACGATTCCTATCGCCTTGGGCGCGTTTGACGAACTAAAAGAGCTTTTGCGCGGCCGGTCGGACCTGGACGTGGACGCGGTAACGGGCGCGACGTATACGTCGTACGGCGCTATCAACGCCGCGCGGGACGCCGTGTGGAAGGGGGTCGCGGGCGCGCCGACGATATCGCTCGTATCGAAGGTAACGTTGTGGCTGACGAGCTTGAAGCTGCAACGCGTTACGCTTCATTCGCTCGCCGTTTTATTTATCGTGGTCCTCCTCTTCGACTACACGATACAGGCGGCGCTGGTAGAGGGGACCGGCCAATCGCTCAACTGCATGGACTGCCAGACCTGCGTCGGCGCTTGCCCGGTGAAGCGCGTGGAGGGCAAGCTCTTCCCGATGGAGATGGTGCTGAGGGCGCGCCTCGGCGACTACGACGCGGTCGCGAAGTTGATGGAGTATTGCGTGGGGTGCGCCAAGTGCGCGGCCAAGTGCCCGGCGGGGATAAGCGCGCCGAGCGTCGCGGCCGCGGTGGCCCAATATCTGCGGAAGCAGAAGAGGGAAGAAGAGGCCGAGTTTTTCGAGGAGCGCGTGTAACGCCGGCCCGGGCGGCGGACGCGTTCAACGACGCGTATGGCGCTAACTATTAAAATAAAAAAAGCTCACGTCATTTGGGCGTCGGTCGTGGTGGCGCTCGGCGCCGCGGCCTTCGGCTTTTTGGAGTTCTCGAGCACGAACACGTTCTGCTACCTCTGCCACTTCGACGCGCGCTTCCAGGAGCCGTGGCGGGCCTCGGCCCACTTCAAGGAAGAAGTTACCTGCAAGGACTGCCACTTCGGCCCGGGCGTCTTCGGCCTCGTGGACGCCAAGTGGCTCGGCGTTAAAGACGCGGTAATGGCCGTAACCACGGCCGAAGACTTCAACAACATTGAGATCTATGCGCAGTCGAAGGAAGATAAGTGTAAGAAGTGCCACAAGGCTTATAAGAAGGTGAACGTCGTCGCGGGCGCGGACCTCGAGCCGCCGCTCGCGGCGGCCGTCGTCTCGCTGGCCTACGACCATCAGCGCCACGACGACGTCCGAGAGGTCTGCGGCCGTTGCCACGACAGCGCCGTGTTCTTCGCGAGCGCGGACTATGCGACGTGCGATTCGTGTCACGCGGGCCTGGTCCACAAGCTGGATGCGAAGTACGAGAGCGCGGTCCCGCGCGCCGATACCTGCAGCCGCTGCCATACCGGCCGGGTGCACGTATGGGGTGCCAAGGCTGCGGGCCTCGACGACGGCGGCACCTTCTTCTTCAACGATTGCCCGGCCAACGAGAAGACGATACGCGACGGCGTCCTTCCGCCGTCGGGCAATTGCGACCGTTGCCACCCGCCGCTCGCGCGAGCGGGGGAGTGAGGTGAGCTGGCGTTATGTCGCCCTATTTCAATTACGAGCCGCCGCGCTATCAGGTAACCCTGGACATAATACTCGACGAGGAGTTCCCCCCCGTCGCGCGGTGCCGCCTCCTTTCCGAGGGGATAAAACCCTATCATCGGCTCGCGCTCGCGGAGGTCGAGATCGCGGGCGATAAAGGTTGCGTCGCCTGCGGCAATTGCGTCGACTCCTGCCCCATACTGAGGCGCGAGCCCGAGCGCCTCCAGAAAACGGAACAGCGTACGTCCATGGCGCTCGAGGCCGTCGTGGGCGAGGATTGCGAGCAGTGCTACGCCTGCATCCTCGCCTGCCCGCAGGTAGAGACGAACATCAAAGACTTCGTCGTCGACACGCGCGTCCCGGAGGTCATCGCGCCGTCCAAGACGATGACTTTCCTCGATAGATATTTGATGGCGGTCGTGGCCATGGCCATCGGCGTTTTACTCGGCCTGTTTTTAAGGACGTAGCGGCGAGTTGTCACGCGCGACGAGCCCAGCTGAGGAGGATCTACCGGTGGAAGAAGTCGAAAAGGTAACGATAAGCATTATGGGGCGGAAGTACCGCGTGCCCGCCGGCCTTACCATCCTACAGGCGATGGAGTTCTCCGGATATCAGTTGGCGCGCGGCGTCGGCTGCCGGGGCGGCGTCTGCGGCGCGTGTTCGGCGACCTACCGCGTCCCGGAGGACTACCGTGTGAAATCGGGCCTCGCCTGTCAGACCGTCGTCGAGGATAAGATGGAGCTGGTCCAGCTGCCGTTTTTCCCGGCCAACAGGGCCACCTACGAAGTCGAGGCGACCGCCCCGACCGAGAAGACACTTTTGGAACATTATCCCGAGATCGCGCGGTGCATGGGCTGCAACTCGTGCACGCTGATTTGCCCGCAGAACCTCGAGGTTATGGAGTTTATGTCCGCGGCGCTGCGCGGCGACGTAGAGACGGTGGCCAAACTTTCGTTCGAGTGTATATTATGCCGCCTTTGTACGACCCGTTGTCCCGCGGACGAGGTCCAACCTTACGTCGCGATTCTCGCGCGACGGCTTTACGGCCGGCACATCGCGCCGCCGTCGCCCCACGTCGCCAAACGCGTCGGCGAAATTATGGAGGGAAAATTCGACGCCGACCTCGCGGGGATGAAGGAGAAGAAGGTCGACGAGCTCCGGGAGATGTACAAGAGCCGGGACATAGAACCACAATGACGGCTAGGTTTATTACCTGGGCGATTGGCGCGGCGCTGGCCGCGGTTCCCGCCGCGGCCACCCACGGCATCCTCCTCGTCTCCGACCAGGTCGACGGCGTACCCAATCCCCAGTTGTTCGACGAATATTATACGGGCGCGGTGCGCCAGGCCGGGTACACGTACGTTATGTGGGACCACTACGCCCAGGGCGAGCCGAGCTTCGAGGTCCTTCGGAAATATAAAGTCGTAATATGGTTTACCTCCACCTCGGGCGACGCGCCCGCCTCCGACCCTATTCGCGGCAACATTACGCTCTCGCCCGCCGAACAGAAATCGCTCGTCGCGTTCCTCGGCCAGACGCCCGGTACGACGACGCTGATGCTCTCGGGTATGTACGTCGCCTGGAACTGCGTCGCGGACGCGCGGCGCGAGAGACAGTTCTACAAACCCTTATTCTCCGATTACCTCAGGCTCAAGTACCCTCGCGACAACTTCGACAATTGGATCAGAGTCAAGGACGATTGGAAGCTGGTGGGCGAAGGGCCTTGCCCCATCTTGAGGGGTAAGACCTATACCGTCAATTGGCGCCACCGTACGAATTGGCCGGACCAGCTCGAGTCGGCCGCCGGCGGCGCGCCCTCCGCCTGGTGGCAGGACCTCGAGCGCAAGCGCCATCATCGCGCCGTAATCCGCGCCGTGGGGAAGAAGGCCGACGGCGGGACTTACAAAATCGTCCTTTTCTCCTGCCCCTTCGAAAATATCCTGTATGACGGCGACCGCGTCGAGGTTATGAAAAACTTCTTGGATTGGGCGAAGCCCCTGTCCGAGGTCGCCGTCGAGCCTGCGAGCCTCGGCCGCGTCAAAGCCCTCTACCGTTAACGTCTTTCCGATTTCGCCGGAGGTAAATGAACCTCTTCGACGCCGTTATAGAACCCATAGGTGCCTGGGCCATAAACGTAATCTCGACGCTCGGCTACGCGGGCGTCGTCGTCTGTATGGCCATAGAGAGCGCCTGCATCCCGCTCCCCTCGGAGATAATAATGCCGTTCTCGGGGAGTTTGGTCGCGACGGGCCGCTTCGACTTGTGGCTGGTATCGCTCGCGGGCGCCTTCGGCTGCCTCGTCGGCTCGGTCGCGGCTTACGCCGTAGGGTATTACGGCGGCCGGCCTTTCATCGAACGCTGGGGAAAGTGGGTGTTGCTGTCGGAGCGGGAGCTCGCGTGGGCCGATTGGCTTTTCAATAAATATGGCTCGCTGACCGTCTTCGTCGCCCGCCTCTTGCCGGTCATCCGGACTTTCATCAGCTTGCCGGCCGGCATCGCGCGCATGCCGTTCGGTCGGTTTTGCCTTTATACCTTCGTCGGTTCGTTCCTCTGGTGCCTCGCGCTCGCTTACGTGGGCTTGGCGATGGGGGAGCGTTGGCCCGAGTTGCGTTACTATTTCCGCAAGTTCGACGTCGTCATCGGCGTCGTTATTCTCGCCGGCGTCGTCGCGTGGCTTTACTTGCACTTCTCGTACGTGCGTAAGAAAAGGAAGGCCAAGGCCGAAGCGGGCACGAGCGAATGACATGCGTTCCGAGCACGCCCACATCCATCTCGGCCGGAACGGCCCCCGCGCCAAAGCGGGCGAGGCCGCGGCGCGGGCGGCCTGGTCCTCGTTGCGGCGGGAGTTGCGCGTTTGGTATCGGCGGCTCGCGAAGAGGCTCCGAGACGAGCGACGGCGCGGGCCTCAGCGGTTGACGCGGCGGCCTTAGGGCCGCTTATAAATTTACGTTTATGGAGACGCTGTGGTTCCGCGTAGACGGCGGCCCGACCATGGGCCTGGGTCACGTCGCGCGCGCGTTGGCGCTGGCCGACGAGGCGCGGGCGCGGGGCTTCCGCTGCCGCTTCGCGCTGAACGACGACGCCGCGGCGCGCGCGCTGGTTGAAAGTCGGGGCTTCGCCGACGCGGCCTCGGTCCCGCCGTCCCTCGCCGACGAGGTGCGTTTTTTGGCGAAGGCGGTGGGCGGCGCGCCGCTCGTAACGGACTTGCGCGGAAGAGACCCGTCGTTTTACCGGCTCCTGCGCGAGGCCGGCTTGTGGGTGTGCGCCGTCGACGATATGGGGGAGCCCATCGTCGCGCACGTCGTCGTGAACGGCGGCGCCGCGCCCTCGTTCGCGAACTACCAGGAACTCTGGCCGCCCCAGCGCTTTCTCGTCGGTACCCGCTACGTCCCGCTCCCGCGGCCTTTCGCCGACGAGCCGCCCGCCGCGGACGACCCGCATCGGACGCGGCTTTTGATAACCTTCGGCGGTTCCGACGCCGCCGATTACACGGGGCGGGCGTTGGAAGCCCTGGCCGACGTGGAGCCGCTGGACGTGGACCTGGTATTGGGGCCGGCTTACCCGTACGTTCGCGCCGCCCGCGACCTAGCGGCCGCGAGCCCCCACCGCGTCGACGTGCACGCGCCGGCGCGGGAGATGTTGCCTTTGTACCACCGCGCGCGTATGGCGCTGGCCGCGGGCGGCATCACGCAATACGAACTCCTGAGCCGGGGGGTCCCTACGGTCTCCGTTCCCCACGTCGCGCGGGAGGCCGCGGAGAGTTCCGCCTTCGCCGAAGCGGGCGCGGTCGTAGCTCTTCGGGCCGAGGAGCTGCGGGCCGGCGGCCCGGTGGTCGAGCTTATCCGCGGTTTATGGGAAGATGATGGGCGCCGGCGCGCTATGGCGGCGGCGGGGCGCGCCTTGGTGGACGGCGGCGGCGCCGCGCGCGTCTTGGACGTGATTGTCGAGATGGCCCGGTGACGCGGTGCGTGCGGAGATAGAGGCGGCCCTTGGCGAGGGCGCGGTCGAGGTCGTGGCGGCGCGCGTGGCGGCGGAGCTCGGCGACGAGGCCGGCGCGCGGGCGCTTGCGGCGTTGTGCCGCGAGCGCGGTTGGGTCCTCCACCCGTGGGCCGGCGGCGAGCCGCCGTCGCGTACCCTCCCGCGCGAAGCGGTTTTGGTGACGCCCGGGCCCGGCCTTACGGGGGCGTTCGCGCTCGCCGCCGACGATTACTATTGCGAAGTCCCCGCGACTATGAGGCTAGCCGAGGTCGGCGCGCGCCTTCGCGAAACGCGGTTATGGCTGCCCTTCGCGACCGCGGCCGGCCCGGCGACGGCGGTGGGGGCGTTAGTGGCGGAATACGCGCGGAACGCGTTCGCGCCGGCTTACGGCGAGCTTCACCGCCTCCTCTTCGGCGTCTCTTTTATAAATGACGACGGCGAACTCGTATCGACCGGCCGCAGGACCATGAAAAGTGTTGCCGGCTACGACCTTTCGAAGCTCTTTCTCGGCTCGAGGGGCCGCGCCGGCCTGATCACGCGCGTGCGTCTTCGCTTGTTTCCGCGGCCGCGCGAGGCCGTTTTTTGGCGGGCGCGGGGGCGGGTTCCGGACACGGCCGAGTTGCCCCGGCGTTTATGCTGGCTCGAGGCGGACGGCGACGTATTGCTCTACGCCGACGGCCACGCCCGGGACGTCGAGGTCGTCGCGGGGCAGCTTCGCCTCTTCTGGCCCGGGTTGACGGAGGCGTCGCGCGGCGACCGGGCGCCCGAGGATTTCGCGGAAGCGGTCGGCGTGTCGCCGCGCCGGCCGGCCGCGGGGGCCGAGGCCGTCGGCCCCGGGGTATCCGATTTATTCATCTAAGCCGCGCGAAGGGCAACTTTTCGCCGGCATCTGCGTAATAGTATTAGGGACGGCGAGAGCCGTTCCGCTTTAATTTATTTAAGGTTATGGAAACCGCGCCACCCGCGAACGTGGCCGAGGCCGAGGGCGCTCTCGCGCGACGCGCCGCCGCGGGCGACGAGGCCGCGTTCGAGGACCTCGTCGTTAAGTATAGCCGGCCTATCCTGGATTATTGCCGCCGCTTAGTGGGGGACGTCGCCTTCGCCGAAGACCTCGCCCAGGAGACCTTCGTAAAATTTTACCTTGCCCTTCCCACTTTCGACCCCTCAAAAGCGGTCTCCCCCTTCCTATACCGCATCGCCCACAATCACTGCCTCGACTGGCTCCGCAAGAAGAAGGTGCCGACGGTCCCGCTGGTTTGGAAAGACGAAGCCGGGGAGGGTCTTCGGGAGGTCGACGCGCCGGACCTGACGCTCGCGCCCGACGAGCTCGTCGAACGTGCCGAGGTTCGGGAGGCCGTCGACGAGGCCCTCGCGTCGCTCCCGCCGACGTACCGCGGCGCGCTCATTATGCGGCACCGCGAGGGAATGTCGTACGAAGAGATCGCCGAGGTGCTCGAGTTGCCGCTCGGAACCGTCAAGGCCCGCATCCACCGGGGCCGCGAAAAGCTGCAACAAAAATTGGCGAAATACGTATGAACATTTGGAGAAAGAAGATGGCGAGCGAGTGTTCGAAAGTCAAAGGTTTGATCCGGGAGGCGCTCGACGATGAGCTTGACGCGAAGGGCCGGGCGCGTTTCGACGCGCATATCAAAGCCTGCCCGTCGTGCCGGCGCAAGTACGACGCGCTGGCCCGGGCCGTTGCCGTCTTCGCCGCGGCGCCCCGGCTCGAGCCTTCGCCCACCTTCGTCGCCGACGTGATGCGCCGTGCTCGCCTCGCGAAGGCGCGGGAAGGTCGGCGGGGGCGCGTGCTCTCGTGGGTTACGGCCGCGGCCGCGGCCGGGGCTGCCGCCGGCGCGGTCGTTTTCTGGGGCGATTTCTTAAGGCCGGCCGTCGGTTCCGCGGCGGCCTCGCTCGCCAAGGGCCTGGTCGTGACGGCGGTCCACGGCTGGAAGGTTGCGAAGGCTTTCGCCGTCCCGACGGACGCGGTCGGGAAGGTCGCGTCGACGCTGGGACTGACGGGCTCGCATTTGGTTTGGGAAGGGGTCAGGGCGTCGCTCCCGGTTTATTTCGCCGCGTTCGTCGCCATCGCCCTTTTCTACCTAATGTGGCGCGCGTGGTTAAAGGCCGCGGCGCCGCGGATGCTCTCCGCTTAGTAGCTTTAACGGGTGACGTCTTAAGAGGAGATAAGAAATGAGAACGTTCATCCCGGTAACGGCTTTTATTATTTTAAACGTCCTCGTCGTCGCGTCGGGGCTTGCGCTGGCCGAGACGGCCGAGACCGCGGCGACCGCCGGTACCGCCGAGGTCCCGGCGACCGGCGAGACGGCCGCCACCCCCGAAGCGGCTTCGGCCGAAGAAGCCACGGCGGAAGAGGAGGGGGCGACGGAAGACCGCGTCGTCGTCGGCGAGGACCTGGTTATCGAAGAAGATGAAGTTATCAAAGGCGACGTCGTCGTCACGGGCGGGGATCTGACCGTAAACGGGGCCGTTACGGGCGACGCCGTATGCATCGGCGGCGACGCGACGGTGGGGCCGAAGGCGGATATCGGCGGCGACGCCGTGGCCATCGGCGGGAAGTTGACGGCGGCGCCGGGCGCGAAGATCGGCGGCGACCGCGTGTGCATAGGATGCGGCATCCCCGCCGTTAAAGAGTTTAAATTCATAAAGAAGGCGGACGAGGCAGTCGGCGGTTTGGCCGGCCGCATCGTGAAAGCCGTGACGGAAGTGGCCTTCTTCGCCTTCCTGATGTTCGTCGCGTTGCTGTTGACCGTCTTCCTGCCGCGCCAGTTCGGCCGCGTCGAGGAGCACCTCGCCGGCGACTTCCCGCGTTCGGCGCTCGTGGGCGTGGCGGCCTTGCTCCTCTGGCCGTTGGCGGTGCTCGTCCTCGCCGTAACCATAATCGGTATCCCGCTCGCCGTGCTCCTCATACTCGCGGTACTCGTCGCCTTGCTCGCCGGGTATATCGTGTTGGGGCGCATCCTGGGGCGCAAGCTGGTCGGCGAGCGGCACGTCATGCTCCAGGTCTTCGTCGGCCTGCTCTTCCTCCAAGGCGCCGCCCTCGTGGGCGACGCGCTCGCGTTGCCGGGCGGTGTCTTTAAGGCCGTGGGCGGCATCTTCGCCGGCATAGGATGGGTGATATTAATTGCCGGCGGCTTCATCGGCCTGGGCGCCGTCGTCTACTCGTACTTCGGCAAGCGGACGCTCGCCGAGACGGTGGCGGCGCGCGAGGCCAGGAAGGCTAATAGGGCCAATAAAACCGTGCCCCCCGCGAAAGCCCAATAACTCCTCTGGCGGAAAAGAAGGAAGCCCGGCCGCGAGGCCGGGTTTTATATTGGCGAACCCCATTTTGCGTAGTTTTAGGGCGCAATATTTCGTATATTAAGAGCCGACGTAGCCTTAACGTTTTGGGATATCAGGAGGAGAACGCATGAGAAAAGTAAACGCTTTAGTAATTCTCTTAGCCGTCCTTACCATTTGCGTTCCCTCGGCGGGAGCCACCGGCGTTCAGGTTACGGTCGACAACGGCTCGACGGTAAATATGTTCCCGTGGTGGCCGCTGGCCTTTCCCAACGGCTGCCGCATCCAGATGCTCTTCGACCAAAGCGCGATTAAATACGGCGGTACCGTTAACGAGTTCGAGCTACAAAAGAGTTCGGCGGGGACCGGTACTTTCGCGGGCGTGAAATTCTATCTCTGCCACACCGGCCTGTCCGCTTTGACGACCAACTTCAAAAACAACTACGGCGGCAATACGCCGGTGCTCGTGGCCTCGTTTGCAAACTACGTCCTTCCGGCGCGGAGCGGTTTCTACCCGGTCCCGATGTCCGCGACGTTTACCTATAATAATACCGACAACCTTATCCTGGAGATAACGTACGAGAGCAGCTTGGGCTCGGGGGGCGGCCTGTATTGCGGCAGTATGGCCACGTTCCACCGGTGTTTCGGGAGGGGCAGCTCGGCGGAGACCGGGACCGCCGACAAGTGGGGCTACAACGGCCGGATTTCGTTCTCTTACTATGCCGGCGCGGCGCCGGCCTCCCTCGGCCGCGTGAAGGCGTTGTTCCGGTAGGGGCGCAAGGCCGTGCGCCCGGAAAGACAAGGGCCTTAAGGCCCTTGTCGTAGGGGCCGACCTTCAGGTCGGCCCGTGTCGTTGGCGGCGGGCCGGCCTAAGGACCGGCCCTACGTTAAAAATAAAAACCCGGCCGCGAGGCCGGTTTTTATCACCTTTTGGGTTATATAATTACGGCGAGAAGTCGAACTTGTAGGTGAGGGAGGTGGCGCCCGCGGCGGGGGCGAAGCGCGCGCGCCGGGCCGCGGCCGTGACGGCGCTCTCCACCGCGGAGTTGCCGATCGCGGAGGAGACGACGTGGGCGCCGGTTACGGTTCCGTCCGCGGCCACTTTGATGCTCACGACGACGTGGCCGTCGAGGCCCGGCGTCTTCGCGAGCTCGCGGCTGTACGTGGCGCGCACGCCGCCCATGGCGCGGCTGAGGGCCCCGGTGATGGCGCCGCTCGAGCGCGCCGGGTCCTCGGCCCCCGCGCCCTCCGCGCGCAGCAGGCCCGCGAGCTTGGCCTTGCCCCGCGTCGTCGCCATCTTCCTCTCCGCGGGGACCTCCTCGGCCAGCTTGTCCCGCTCTTTCCGGGCCTTTTCGATCTCTTCCGCGATCTCTTCCGCTTCGGCTACGCGGCCCGCGTCTATCGCCGCCTTGTAACGGGCGGTGAGCTCGTCTATCATTTCCTCGAGGTCCGAGATGCGCGCCAGCTTGGCCGCTATCTCGCGGCCCGGCTTGTAGATGAAGAAATAATACGACGGCGCGCCGATTATGATCGCGAGGATGACGACGGCCCCGGCCACGACCAGCGGCATGCGCCGCCGCCGTTTGATGGCCTTGCCCATCGAGGCGAGCTCGCGCTCCTCTTCCGCGAGACGCACGCGTTCGCCGTCGAGGCGCTCGCGTTCCCGGGCGAGCCTTTCCAGTTCGCGTTCGCGTTCCTCGGTGGCGCGGCGGACGTCTTCCTCCCGCTCGGTTATGATCCGCTTAACTTCCGCCTCGCGCTCCGTCGCGAGTTGGCGCAGCTCTTCGTCGTGCTCGGCCGTGAGGCGCCTTCTCTCCTCCTCTAACTGAGCTTCCAGACGCGTTAGCTCTTCCTCGCGCTCGGTGATCGTCGTCTCGAGGCGCGTTTGGAGCTCCTGCTCTTGCTCCTCAAGTTCGGCCCGTTCGCGCGTGAGGGCCTCCCGTTCTTCGGCGATGCGCTTTTCCTCCTCGACGCGGCCGACGGGGGAGAGTTCCATCGCCGGCCTGCCCTCCCTGATGCCGCCCAGCCACGCCGCGAAGGCGCCCCGCTCCCTTTTCTCGCGCGCCTCGTCGAACAGGGCCTTGAGGTGGACGAGGTTTTCCGCCCGGACCCACGCCCTCTTGTCGGCCATCCTGATGAAGTCGGTCCGGCGGAACTTACCTCGGTCGATCCAGGCCTTAACGTCGTCGACGGTAAGCGGGCCGTGCTCTTCGCCGTCGATGCGCAGATACAGTTCGACTTCTTTATTGTCGGCCATATTTGCGGGGGGTTTCGCTAAGATATTTTACGCGGCAAGTTAACATAGGCGCCGTTATAAATCAAGGACAAAGCGGACCGGCTCAAGGATAAAAGAAAAGGCCGAGCACCGCGTCGAAGGCCAAGTAATTGGCGGCGTCTACCAGGTCGCCGTCGTTCGTGGTCTTGTCGCCGCCGAAGGTAGAGATGAAGCGGCCGCGGACGTCGAGGCCATAGTTTACGCCGAGGTAATATTCCATGCCCCCCTCGGCGAAGGCGCCCAGGCGGACCGATTTGTGTTCCTCGAGCCCGGCCGGCGCCGGGACCGTTGCCCGGGATACGGCCGCGGCGACGCCGCCCCCCGCGTAAGGCATGCAGGGCAAATATTCGAAGCGGTAGTGGGCGCCGAGGAGGACCGGTATAACGTCGTAACTTGCCTCGTCGGACCGGGCGAAGTCCTTGGGTTTATGGTTGAACCTGTAGGCCACGCCCGCGGTCAAGCTCGTGTTGGGCGTAAGGCAGAATATGCCGCGGCCGTCCGCGACGGCCGAAGTTCGCGCGATGTCGGCGAAGTCGCCTATGGGCACGGCGAGGCCGCCCGCCACGCCCATACCCCAAACGAGGGGCCACGCCGGCGCCGCGGTAATGAGGATAGCTGCGACGTAACGCATATTTCGCCCTGCCTTTTTCAGCGTAGCGTACGCGGGCAACGTTGATTAATAGCACACGCGCCGCGGAAAAGCAAGGGCGCGTTGTTTCAGCTAAAACTTGACTTTGCGGCCGCGGCCTAATATAATTTAAGGAAAGCAGCCGAAGTGGCGGAATTGGTAGACGCGCTAGATTCAGGATCTAGTGAAGGTTTACTTCGTGCGGGTTCGAGTCCCGCCTTCGGCAAAACGTTATGATAAAAAGTAAGTCTAATCGCTTTCGGAAAGCGGCCTCCGTACTCGCGGCCGCGGCTTTAATATGTGTTCCCGCGGCGGCTCAGGAAACGGCGGACCTGGGCGGCCTGCTCTACGAAGGTCAGAAGGCCCTCGCCGCGCGGGAATGGGGCGACGCTATCGCCGCTTTCGAGCGAGCGCTCGCCCTCGACGCCGCCAACGCCGAGGCGCTCCGCGGCCTGGCCGAGGCGCACGAGGGCGCCGGCGACTGGCGGGCCGCCCTCGATTATTACGGCCGGCTCGAGGCCGTCTCCGGGAAATCGGCCGAGGTCTCGTACAAGGTCGCCACCATAGCCGAGAAGCTGGGCGAACGCGCGCGCGCCGTCGCCGCCTACGAAGACGTCGTGCGGGCCGAACCGAATAACCTTAAAAGCTGGCGCGCTTTGGCGGACCTATACGCGGCCGGAAGCGATTACAAGAATCAGGCCAAAGCGCTCGAGGCCCTCGTCGCGCGCGCGGGCGAAACCGCGGACCGCCTTGCGCTCGCGGACCTTTACGAGACGAAGCTCGGCCGCGTTGGCGACGCCGTCGCCGAATACGAGAGGGTCCTGCGCGCCGAGCCCCGTAACGTTCAGGCGCACGAACGCCTCGCGGCGATCTACTTCGGCCGCGGCGATTACGTACGCGCCGCGGAACACTACGAAGAATTGACCAGGATAAACCCGAACGACGCGGATGCGTTTTGGAATCTCGCCCGCGCGCGGCTCGCCCTCGGCGACGAGCTCGGCGCGACCCGGGCCCTCGAGCGCGTGGTCAGCCTGCGCCCGCGCGACAGCGCCGCGCTCGTTATGCTGGGCACGCTCTACAACCGCGCCGAGGATTACGCCCGGGCCGAGCGGACCCTCGAGGACGCGCTGGCCGCGGGCGCGGGCGACGCCGAGGCCTATTGCCAACTGGGCGTCGCGCAATTCGGCCTGAGGGATGTCGCCCGCGCCCGCTCCTCGTTCGAGAAGGCCTTGGCCCGCGACGACAACCACCCGCTCGCGCTGGAGCGTTTCAGCGAACTCCTCTACCGCGAAGGTGAATACGAGCGGGCGTACGAATACGCCGACAGGTTGGTTGGCCTGGACCGCAATAATATTAGGGCCCACCTTTACCGCGGCCTGGCCGCCGCGGCGACCGCGCGCTTCCCGGCCGCGGAGGAGAGCTTGGAGAAGGTCGTCAAGGCCGAGCCCTCCAACGTGGAGGCGCGCGTCGGCCTGGCCCGCGCGTACGTGGCGCGCGAGAGATATCGCCAGGCCAAGCACGTGCTGGAAGAGGTGGGCTCGCCGGGCGAATTGGCGGACCAGGTATATTACTACCTCGGCCGGGCCGCGGAGGGATTGAAGGATTTGGACCGCGCGGCGACGTACTACCGCAAGGCCGAATCCGAAAACCCCCGCTACTACGACGCGTTCTTCCACCACGGCCGGATGGAACTCGGGCGCGAGAATTTCGCCGAGGCGGAACGGGCGCTCGAGCGGGCGGCCGAACTTGAGCCCAAGCGGCTCGAGGCGTTCCTGCTCTTGGGCGAGCTGTACGAGGCCACGGCGAGGTGGCCCGACGCGGTCGGCGTTTACGGCCGCGCGAAGGATGCGGACCCCGGCCATATCGAACCCTACCTCGGCCTCGGCCGCTCGTATATCGCCCTGGAGGATTGGA
Organism: Candidatus Zixiibacteriota bacterium; assembly: GCA_011773985.1. Lineage (GTDB taxonomy): Bacteria > RBG-13-66-14 > B26-G2 > WVWN01 > WVWN01 > WVWN01. Next base: position 176,258 of record WVWN01000001.1, read on the forward strand.
AACTCGCGGAGCGGGAGCTCAAGAAGGCCGTGGAGATAAACGCGGAATCCTTCGAGGCCCACTACCAGCTCGGCCGTTTGTATAAGGCGCGCGACCGCCTCGACGACGCGATAGGCGAATACGAGGAGGCGGTATGGCTCAACGGCAAGCACGTGCGCGCGCGCACGGACCTGGGTTACCTTTACCTGAGGAAGGACCGCTACAGCGACGCCGCCGCGGTCTTGAGGAAGGCTTGCGACCTGGACAAAAAGGACCTCGACAGCCATTACCTGTTGGCCATCGCGTACGAGAATATGGAGGCATACCCGGACGCCATAAAGTATTACGAGAAGGCCCGGGCGCTGGCGCCACGGAATTACGACATCGAGAAAGCCCTCGCGACGTGCTATCGGCACAACGGCGACTACGACAAGGCGCTCGCGCTCTTCGACGAGATAAGGCGCGAGAAGGCCGACGAGCCGTTCGCGTACGAGATGGTGGCGGACATTTACCGCATCAAGGGGTCCGAGGCCAAGCGATGGCGCCGTTTCGACCGCGAGTTGGAGTATTACGAGAACGCGTCCGACTACTATCGCAAGTTCCTGAGCCTCGCTCCCGACGCCGAGAACCGCGTCTTCATACTCAAGTTCCTCGACGGCTACGAACACTATCGCCTCCTCCAGGCGCAGGAGCGCGAGGGCGTGGAGTTCTACGAGGAGTGGTGACGTGGCTATCCCCGCGCCGAACGTCGCCGCGAAAATTGATTTTATGTTTTAGCAAACCAAGGAGGAAGCGACCGTGAGAAAGACGTTGCTCGTAACGGCCGTCGCGGCGTTGGCGGCTCCCGCGTTAGGCGCCGATTTCAACAACGAGGTCGACGTCGGCATCCTCTCGTTGTTCTGGGGCAATTTCAATGCCCGCTACGAGCGAAACCTCAACGATTACATATCGCTTGCCGGCGGCGGCGGCTTCTCGCCGAACGGCTATTTGTTCGTAAGCGACGAGGACGTGGATTGGAAAGTTTACAACGTAAACGGCATCTTCAGGTTTTACCCGCTCGGGAATTTTCGCGGCCTTTATGCCCAGGCCGAGGTCAGCGGCGACTTCCACAACCTCAAGGATAAGTCCACCGGCGATACGGCGAAGGTTACGATGGTGACGCCCGCCGTCGTCGTAGGCTGGCGGTGGGTGATCGCGCAGCGCGCGACGATTACTTTGGGCGCGGGTTCCGGTTACGCCTCCGCGGACCTCGAAGTCGGCGACGAGGTGATTAAATTCGAAGGCGTCCGGCCCCGCTTCGATTTCAACCTCGGCTTTATGTTCTAACGGTTTTTATTTATACGAGTAGAAGGCGCCCCGGCGGGGCGCTTTTCGTTTTCGCGCCGGGCCGCCATTCGCGCGGGCGTCGAAGGGCGCGGCCCGGGCGATAGGCCGAGAGCCGATCTAAAATAAAGTTGACAATTAGGGCGGCACGTGTTAATTGTAGCGAGGAGGGCGCGCGGGAAAAAATAATTAAGGTCGAAAGCGGCCTCCCGGCGCGAGAGCGCGGCCGGGTGGCGTTCGGCAAGGGTAGGTGATGCGAGGTTACGTCTTCGAAGGGCCGTTTGCGACAAAAGTCGTTTTTAACGAATCGAGAGGAGGCACCGTGAGAAGGTTGTTTTTCGCGATAGCCGTTTCGGCTTTGGCGGTCGCGGCCGCGGTCCCGGCGCGGGCGCTATATTACAACAACGAGTTCGACGTCAGCCTTTTAGGTTTGGCCGTGGGCTTTTTTAACTTCAACATCGAGCACACCGAGAACGGCACCGTCTCCGGCTTCGGCGGCTTCGGCTATTCGCAACGCGGGTATTTATTCGTTGACGAGCCGGAAGGGATAACGTGGCGTTTCGTTAACCTCAAGGGCGGCGCGAAGTATTACCCGATGGGCGATTTCCAGAGCTTCGTCCTTTGGGGCGAGGTTAACGTCGGCTTTAACATCGTCGAGGATAAGAGCACCGGAGAGAGTTATACCGACGTCGCCATCGTCCCGGCCTTTCTGGTGGGTTGGCGTTGGGTGTTCGCGGGCCGGGGCACCTTAACGCCCGGCGTCGGCCTTGCCTTCGGCACCGAGGAAATCCACGCCGGCGACTACGTGATAGATACTTTTGGCATTTGGCCCACCGTCGATTTGACCCTCGGCTTCTTGTTCTGACCGTTTTATGTTTTTATATAAACAAAGGGCGCCCTTCGGGGCGCTTTTTCTATTTAAAATTATCACCTTAGCAGGCGCCGATACGCATCGCGACTTGCCGCGTCGCCGCCGGGCACTACTCGCCGCCGTCGTAGCGGCCTACCGCGTTCGCTCCCGCGTACGGCGTAAACCCCCGGACGGGCACCGCCTTTCGCCCGCCGCTCGTTTCGGCCGTTACTTTTTACTATATCGCAAACCGGATGCCCACCTCAATCTTGAAGGAGGCGTCCGAGTCGCTGCCGACGAAGAACAGGCCCCCCAGGTCGAGGTAGGGCGATACCGGCGAGCGAGGGATGTCGAAGTCGCAACCGAAGGCGAAGTCGATGTACGCGCCGGTGGCGCTCTCTACGCCCTCACCCCGGTCCCCCTCTTTTTCGAAGCGGTGCGCGAGGCCCAGGCCGAACGCGATGTGCGGTTGGAAGATGGGGTGTAGGTCCGGGATTACGTAAAACCTTCCCGCGGCGCCGCCGTATATCGCGCCGCCGCCGCCGAAGCCCACCATCAGCTCGGGCCCGAGGCAAACGTACTGCGAGAGCATGAAGTCGTATTCGCCCTGGATGAAACCTTCGGTGAGGCCGCCCGCGCCGATGCCCACGGATAAGCCGGACAACCCCAAGGGCCGCGCCCCGGCGGAGGCGGCCGCGGCCGTTATAGCGAATAGGGTGATAGCGCATTTACGCATATGTTACCTCCGAGGATTTGGGCGATTAAACCTTTATTATCGGGGAGTATAATAAACCCGGAACGTCGTCGCCACATTTATTTAGCGTCTGTTCTTGGGTTATATTTATTAAATCGAGCCTAACCCCCCTTTACTATCTTCTCGAGCTCCTTGGGTGCTTTCGCCAGCGCCCCCTCGAGCCCTTCCGCCGTCTTGGCGCCGGCCTGCGCGAAGTCCGCCTTGCCGCCGCCGCCCCCGCCGAGCACCTTCGCGACCTCCCGCACGAGGTTGCCGGCGTGCGCCCCCGCCTTGACCGCCGCCTCGCCCGCGCCCGCGTAGAACGTCGCCTTGCCGCCCTCGTCCGTCGCGAAGACCGCGACGACGTCCGGATGGGCGGCGATTAGCGAGGAGGCCGCCTCCTTGACCGCTTCCGCCGTCGCGCCTTCCAGTACCCCCGTAACGAGTCGCACCGGCCCGACCTCGACGGCGCCCTCGAGCAATTCGGCCGCTCGAGCCGAGGCGTCCTTCGACGTGAATTGCCGTAACCTCTTCTCGAGCTCGCGCCGTTCGTCCAAGGCGCCCTGGACGCGCGAGGGGAGCTCTTCCCAGCCGGTCTTGATTATGCGGCTCGAGTCGTCCAGGACGCGCCGCATCCTCTGCGCGTACGCGAGCGCCGCCTCGCCCGCGACCGCCTCGATGCGCCGCACGCCCGCGGCGATGGCCTCCTCCTTTACTATATAGAAAGGGCCGACCTCGCCGGTGTTGCACAGGTGCGTCCCGCCGCAGAGCTCGAGGCTGAGCTCGGCGCCCTCGGCGCCGATGCATACGACGCGGCCCCGCTCGCCGTACTTCTCGCCGAAGAGCGCCATCGCGCCCCGCGCCTTCGCCTCCTCGACGGCCATATCGGTCCACCAGACCGGCAGGTCCGCCATCACGTTGTGGTTCACGCGCGCTTCTACCTCTTCTACTTCCGCCGGCTCGAGGGCCCGGCTCGAGGCGAAGTCGAAGCGCAGGTGCGCCGGCCCGACGTACGAGCCGGACTGCGTAGCGCCCTCGCCGAATACCTCGCGCAGCGCCGAATGCAGAAGGTGCGTCGCGGTGTGGTGGCGGGCCACCGCCAGCCGTCGCTCCCGGTCAACTTTGGCCGTCACGACGAACCCTTCTTCGATCGTCCCTTCTCTCACGACGCCGAAGTGCAGGTAATGGCCCGCGGCGGTCTTCGTCGTCTCGCCGACGTCGAACGTCGCGCCGTCGGCCGTTATCAAGCCCGCGTCGCCCTCCTGGCCGCCGGCCTCCGCGTAGAACGGCGTTATGTCCAGCACGACGACCGCGCGCGTGCCTTCGGCCGCGGTTTGAACGCGGCCCTCGGCCGTTATTATCGCTACGGCTTTGGCCGCGGCGACCAGCTTGTCGTAGCCGACGAATACGGTGGGCGCCGCGTCGTCGAGGTTACCCGTTATGGGGAAGTCGTCGGCCGCGGCCGCGGCGACCCGCGAGCGGTGGCGCTGGGCCGTCATCGCCTCGTCGAAGCCGGCCTCGTCGACGTCGACGTCGTCCCACGCGGCGACTTCGACCGTCACCTCGAGGGGCAGGCCGTAGGTGTCGTAGAGCGTGAAGGCGTCCTCGCCTCCCAAGAGCCCTCCCTTTTTCAGGGACGCCAATTTGCTCTGGAGGCGGTCCATGCCGCGCGCGAGCGTCGTGAGGTAGCGTTCCTCTTCGCCTTTTACGACGCCCTCGACGAAGGCCTGCTGCTGCCGCAGTTGGGGGTAGACGTCGGCCATGACCTCCACGACCGGCGCGACGAGGCGGTGGAGCAGCGGCTCCTCCAGGCCCAGGAGGTACGCGTGGAGGAGCGCGCGCCGCAGGACCTTGCGGATTACGTATCCGCGGCCCTCGTTCGAGGGTAGGACGTTGTCGGCGACCGCGAAGGCGAGGGCCCGGGCGTGGTCCGCGACGATGTTCATCGACGAGCGCGTCCGGCCGTCGGCGCCGTAATCCTTTTTCAATACCTCCTCGGCGCGTTCGATTATGGGCAGAAAGAGGTCCGTACGGAAGTTGTCCTCCACCCCTTGAACGGCGAACGCCAGGCGCTCGAGCCCCATGCCGGTATCTATTCCTCTATTTTTTAGGGGCAATCGCGAGCCGTCCGGTTGTTGGTCGTATTGCGGGAAGACGAGGTTCCACAGCTCGAGGAAGCGGTCGCAATCGCAGTTTATGTGGCAATCGTCGCGGCCGCAGCCGTACTCCTCGCCGGCGTAGTAATGTATCTCGGAGGAGGGGCCGCACGCGCCGACGCCCCCCGCCGGCCCCCAGAAGTTGTCTTTGTCGTAGCGGCTGAAGCGCTCCGGCGGAATGCCGACTTCCTCGAGCCAGATGGCCGCGGCCTCGTCGTCGTCGACGTGGACCGTCGCGTGAAGGCGCTCCGGGTCGACCTTAAGAACGCCGGTTAAATACTCCCACCCCCAGACGATGGCCTCGCGCTTGAAGTAGTCGCCGAAGGAGAAGTTGCCCAGCATCTCGAAGAAGGTGTGGTGGCGGAGGGTGTGGCCCACGAGCGCGAGGTCCGAGTCCTTGCCGCCGGCGCGCAGGCACGGCTGACAGCTCGCCGCCCGCGTGAACGTGAGCTCGACGGCCCCGGCGAAGTGCGGCTTGAACTGGACCATGCCCGCGGTGGTGAACAGGAGCGTCGGGTCGTCGGCGGGCACGAGCGGCGCCGGCGCGACTATCTTATGGCCCCGCTCGGCGAAGAAATCCAGGAACGATTGGCGTAGCGTTTTCGAGTCCATGTCGCTTATGACGTCGTATATTTTTAGGGAACGTTAGAACCTTTTATCTCACATCCCCCCCTTGACCTCGCGGAGCGCCTCGCGGAACGCGGCGGAGGCTGTTATAATCTCGTTAGCGGGTCCGCATCATTTTCGTAAAGCCGCGAGAAATTCTTCGGGCGATACGCCCGCTTTTTTAATTAAACTCCTCAACGTGCCACGGGCGACTTCCGGGTGTTTCGGTACGGATAGCGTCGCGATATAGCGCGGTTTCGTTAAAATTATATGACTACCACGGCGTCGCGCCACTTCCCACCCCAACTTCTCGAAGCCCTTTACAACGTCCCTCGGTTTCAGTATCGGTAATTCCGGCACTAAACCTTTACCTCGAGCTCACGGACGGCGACGGTAAGCGGCATTCCCTTCTCGGCGCGGACTTCCAGGCACTCCTTGATGGCGTCGCGGATGTTTTTCTCCGCTTCTTCCTCGGTCGCTCCCTGGCTCACGCAGCCGGGGATAGCCGGGCACTCCGCTATGAAGACGCCGTCTTCGTCTTGATATATCGTTATAAAAAGTTTCATAACGTCGGCTCCTTTAGGTTTAGTCTCACATCCCCCAACTGAACTCGCCTACGAGCTCCCGGAACGCGGCGCACCGAGGGCGGTTTTACTTGGCCTCCACGGGCATGGAAATATTGATATCGAAGAGTTCCTTTAACGCCGTACGCCGGCTCACGTCGAGTATTTCGATCCCGAGCACGGTTCCGCCGGCGTCGAGGTCCAGGATGATCCCGGGCGAGGGCTCCTCGTTCCGGTCGAACTCGCCTCCGCGGAATTGAATATACATCGCGTCGGCCTCTTTATCGTAAGTTATTTTCATCTTACCAGTTCACATCCCCCACTTAACCTCCCGCACCGTCTCCCGGAACGCGGCGAGCCGGATGCGCCGCGGCCCCTCGGCGAAGCGCGCCAGCTCGAGCTCGTCCTCCACGACGTCCGCCACGCCCCAGCGCGTGTTCCAGAATAGAAAGGGCCGGTACAGGCCGCCGAAGTCGCGCCGGCCGAATATCACGTACTGCTCGCCGACCTTGAACTCGAAGGCGACGTCGTGGCCGCCTTCGCCCTCCGCGTCCGGCACCTCGTACGTCGGGTCCACCCACCCCTTGTTTTCAAAGTCCCCCCAGTAGACCTCGCGGACCTCGACGCGTACCGGCCCCTCTTCCGGGACCTCCAGGACCTTGACGCGGACGATGTTGGGCGAGCGGCCGATGGCCTCCTCGAGCGTGGGCACTTCCGCCGGCGGCCACTTCGCCGCTGCCAACGCCGCCAGCGCCGCCAGCGCCCCCGCCACTTTCCCTGGTCCCGGTTTTCGCCCTCCCCGTTCGAACGTCAATACCCCCGCTCCTTGTCCACTTTCGTCTCCGGCTCCTCGCCCGCCAGGAATTTTTTGAAGTTATCCACGAAGAGCCTCGCCATCCGTTCCCAGTAGTGCGGCGTGACGCCGGCGACGTGGGGCGAGATGATGACGTTGTCGAGGTTGTAGAGCGGGTGGTCGGGGGATAGCGGTTCCGTCTCGAAGACGTCTAAGCCGGCGCCGGCGATCCACCGGTGGCGGAGCGCCTCGAGCAACGTGTCCCCGCGCACCAGCGGCCCGCGCGCCACGTTTATTAAATAGGCCGAATCCTTCATCAGGCGGAACTCGTCGACGCCTATCATGCCGCGCGTCTCGTCCGTCAGCGGCACGCACAGCACGACGAAGTCCGCGCGCGAGAGCAGTTTCGGAAGGCCGTCGGGTGTCAATACCTCGTCCACGTTCTCGACCTCGCCGCCGTGGCGGTTGACGCCGACGACGTGCATGCCGAAGGCCTTGCCGAGGCTCGCGACCGCGCGGCCTATGTGCCCCAGGCCGACGACGCCCAACGTCAGGCCGCGTAGCTCGAGTATGTTGTAGACGACGTTCAGACGTGCCCAACGCCGCTCGTGCTGGTTGGCGAATGCGAGCGCGAGGCCCCGGGCAAAGGCCAGTATCATCGCGAAGGCGTGCTCGGCTACGGGCCCGCCGTGGATTCCCACCGACGACGTAACCAATACCGGGCTCTCGACCAGCGCCGGGTGGAGCGCGTCGTCCACGCCCGCCATCGCGAAGTGCACCCACCTGAGCCGCTTGGCGCGGCGCAGCAGCTCCGGCGCGAAGTGCCACACGATCGCGACGTCGACGTCGCCGATTTTATCCTCGAAGTCTTTTTTCCCCAATGAACGCATTAGCCGGTAACTGTTGGCGGGTATATCCGTGGCCGCGAGCGCGTCGCGAAGGGTGCTGTAGGGGTCCGCGTCGTGCGAGAGCGCGACGACGATGTTGAGCGGCTCATCTTTTTCACCGGCCATAGTTTCTCCGCTCTCCTTCGCGGCCTACTTCGTGAGGTTCCAGATGAAGTCGAAAAATTCGACGTATTGCGCCGCAAGCTCGGCGTCGTCTATTACGACGACGTCCGTCATCGGCGACGCCGGCGCGTCCTCGATAAAGGGGTAGGAGCCGACGATGACTATACGTTCGTCCAGCACGAGGAAGCGGTCGTAGAGGTTGAATTGGCTGCGGTCGTACATGACTTCGACGCCGCCGCTTTTGAGATAGTCGCCCAGCGCTTGACCCACGAGCAGGTTTCGCCGGTCGCCGTCGACGACGACGCGAACGCGCCGCCCGCGCTTCGCCGCGAAGATGAGCGCGTCCGCCATGCTGTAGTCGGTGAAGCGGTCCATCGCGACGACGACGTCGTCCTCGGCCTCGCCGATGATTACGCGAAGCCTGTCCCGTACGGATACGTCCTGGCCTAGCCAGATTTCTATTTTGGCGTGCGCCGCGGCCGCGGCGAGCGCGAGAAGGAGTATCGCGACGCCAATTTTTTTCTTCATTATTCGATACCTCGGGGGAATATAGCATAATACGGGCGAGAGCCGCAACAGCGATATAAAAAAGGGCGCCCCGCGGAGCCTGTTTTGGCGCCGTATTCACTGCAATATTTAAAAACCCGAAGCGCCGGGAGTTATTACGTATATAATTTCGCTCACGTCGGCGCCGGCGTACGAGCCGACGGCGCGCCCTTCGGCCAGAAGACGTTCGCCCAACTCCCGCAGCGGCGGCCCGCCTATCCCCGGGAACGCCCGCTCGCCGACGTATACCGCGCGGCCGTCGTCGAATTCCCCGCGTATCAGCTTCTCGATGTGGCGCGCCGCCTTTTCGCCGTCGCCGCGGCACGCGTTCACGACCCAGTTCGGCGACCGCACGCGCCGAACGCCGCCGAAGTACCGCGCGTACGTCACGGCCGGCGAATTTGCGAGATAAGCCAAAGCGTCTTCGGGAATGATGCGGCTGACCGCGAGGCCGGCGCGGTAATCCGCGTTCGCCTGAAGGTCCGGAAGACGGGATATGCCGTCGCGCCAATTTACGTTGGTTATCCCCAGCCACGCCAAGGTAAGAGCTATTAAAGATATAAGGTGCCACCGCCTGCCGCGCTTCGACGAGGCGACGGCGACCGCGGCCGCGAAAGTGGCGGCCGGGAACAACCAGTATCCTACATAGCGCGGTAGCCACCATAGAATAAAACCCGTATACGTAAGGAACGAAACGGCGACCAGGATTAACGCTCGGCGTTCCGGGCCGTGCGTGAGCCGAAGCCATAGATTCGCCCCGCAAAAGGCCACGCCCAGCCACAGCGGCAAGGCGACGCGAAGGTGGCGTACGTCCTTTTTTATAAAGGGCGCCGCGAAGTTGTCCCAAAAAGCGTTGACGTAGAAAACGCGCGCGAAGGCGTCGGCGCCCGCGGCGACGTTCGGCCAGGAGAAGCCGCCCCACCGTTTCATGCGGGCGTACGAGAAAAACCATTCGACATAATCGCCCGCCCCCTCGAAACGGAGGAACGCCGCCGGGAGGACGACGTAGCCGAGGACGAAGGCCCCGGCGTACCCGCCCGCGAAGGCGAGGGCCTTTTGGCGACGCGCGGCTCCCGTCGTAAGAACGTATATAAAGGCCGCGGGAGCGAGGAGGATGTTTAGTTGCTGGATTAAAGCGGCCCCGGCACAGGCCGCGCCCGCCAGCGTCGCCGCACTCGTCCCTCGCGACGGTACCTGCGCCGCGGCGTAGAGGCCGACGAGGGCCGCCGCGGTTCCCAGCGTATATACCTCGACGCCCGCGGCGTTTGCCCAGTAGGCGGCCGCGGTCGCGACGGCTAACCCGGCGAGGAGCGAGGCCGTCCGCGACGCCCCCAGCTTGCGGCACACCAAAAACGTAAACGCAACGCCGACCGCGCCCGCCAGCGCGTTTAAAAAGTGCATCGGCCCGAGCGCCCGCCCGTCGTACCCCAGGAGGCGCGCCACGGCGTACGCGAGCCGACATATCGGATTGTACAGGACGTGGTGGGGATGCAGTAGCTGTTGCGCCGTGCCGTTCTCGACGACCTCGGCGTAGGCGACGGCGTCGAAGCTGTAAAGGGCGTTTCGGACGCGTAAATATAATAACAGCGCGGCCAGGCCCAGGCCCCCGCTCAAGGCCCAATCAAGGCGAGGGCCCGCGTCGCGCGCGGCCTCGAGCAGGCGTTCCAGCTTGCGTTTGGCGGCGTCCGCTTTCTTCATTTTTTAAATAAATTTGTTTGTAATATAACACGGCTCCGCGCGCGGCCGCAACGGCGATATAAAAAAGCCGGCTCGGAGCCGGCGAGTCTAACAGGCTACCTAGGTTCAATGTTTTAGAGGTTTAAATTTATAAAGGGCGCGCCAACTCGAAATCCAGACTTCGTCGCCCCCGAGCGTGTTTACGCTCAACGGCCCGAGGTCGTGCGTCCTTACTTCTCGCCAATTTTTACCGTCGTGACGTAAGGCGGCATAAGGGGCTACGGCCCAACCGTCGTTTTCGCTAGCGAAGTGGACGCTTTGGAGGTAGGAATACGGGTCCTCGACATTTTCTTTAGAATCCCTCTTCCAATCGCCTCCGTTTTCGTCCCAATGGAATAAATCGTAGCTGGCCGGGATTTCGGCGTATCCGGGAAACCCGCCTACGGCCCATGCGCGGTTAACGGCCGTCGCGGCGTACACCTCATTTTAATTTAAACGAACTTCGTGTTATTAAACCGCCCTCGCGGGCGGCTTTTTAGCGCGTATAAATAATTTACGTTAGTCGCCCTTCGCGCCCTTCTCCGCCTCAGCCGGCGCCTCGCGGCGGTAGGGGACCGGGACGTACTGCACCGTCGGCTCGGAACGCTTCGGCTGCGGGAAGTACGACATGAACTGGTATATCTCAGCCGGCATCTCCTCCGAGACCGTGAAGCCCAGCTCCTTCGCCTGCTCGAACGTTATCGCGTAGTCGTGGGTCCAGGTCCCTTTCGTGAGCTTGACCGCGAGCTCGTCCGCGGCGTGTATCTCCATATGGCGGGCGAGGATGTTTTTGACGCGTTCGCGCAGTTGCTCGAGGGCCTTTCTGGCGACGTCGGCCATGATGAGCGTCTGGTCGTCTATTTGCCCCGGGCGCTTGAGTTCCGTGACTTTTATGACCGAGGCCGCGGGCATGCCGGCGACCTGCGGGTCGATGGGGCCGAGGACGGCGTTGGGCGCCATCACGATTTCGTCCGCGGCCAGCGCGATGAGGGTCCCCCCCGACATCGCGTAGTGCGGCACGAAGACCGTTACCTTGGAGGGGTGGCGCAGGAGCGCCGAGGCGATCTGGTCCGTCGGGAGGACGAGGCCGCCGGGGGTATGGATGATGAAGTCGATGGGGACGTCGTCCGCGGTGAGGCGCACGGCCCGCATGACCTCCTCGGCGTCGTTAATATCTATGAAGCGCATTATGGGGAAACCCAAAAGGCTCATCGTCTCCTGGCGGTGGACCATCGCGATGACGCGGCTCTTGCGGCGCCGCTCGATGGCGCGCATCGCGCCCAGCCGCCGGCTCTCCAGGAACTTCCGCTGCAGTATGGGCAGTACGAGTACGAGTATTATGAATATCCAAAATATGCTCGTTAGGCTCATGTTTCCCTCCGCGGGGCCGCGGCTCCGTTCGTCACGTTAAGGCGCCACCATATAACGATGCCGCCGGCATTTCGGGAAGATGCAAATCAGGACGACGCCGACGACGAAGCCCCCAATATGCGCCCACCAGGCGACGCCGCCCGCAGTCGCGCCCGCCAGGTCCAAAACGCCCGTGAACAGCTGAATCACTACCCATACGCCGAGGTATATCCACGCCGGGACCTCGACGAACCACGCGTAGAAGATAACCGGTACCAGCGTGAGGACGCGCGCCCTGGGGTAGAGGACGACGTACGCGCCCATTACCCCCGCGATGGCGCCCGAGGCGCCGATGGTCGGGACGGCCGAACCGCCCGAGACCGCGGTTGTCAGGAACGCGTGGGCCAGGCCGGCGCCGACGCCGCAAAATACGTAGAACAGCGCGTAGCCGACGTGCCCCAGCCGGTCCTCGACGTTGTCGCCGAATATCCACAAAAAGAGCATGTTGCCGATTATGTGGAACCACCCGGCGTGGATAAATATAGAGGTGAAGAGCGGCCCCACGCCGGCGAGGGCCGACGCCGGCGCGGAGAAGTCGACGGCCAGCAGGCGCGCGGGAATAAGGCCGAAGTGGTTTATGAACGCCTCCAGGCGCGCCGGCCCCATCGTCAGCTCGAAATAGAAGACAAGGGCGTTAACGAGGATGATGGCGATGTTTACGAACGGGAAGCGCTGCGCCCGGGGGCTGTCCTTGATGGGTATCATACCGCGGTTATATTACCAAATAATTAGTATAAAATTAAACGAAAAAATCACGCGGCCGTGGCGGGCCCCGCCCTTGATTTACCCGTAGCAGTGTGCTAAATTCTTACGAGGGGAAGGTTGCTTAAGTGG
>WVWN01000015.1:0-245 GCA_011773985.1 Candidatus Zixiibacteriota bacterium
TTTCTTACCCTGTTTTCGGTGAGTGACGAGGACGCCTTTAAGCCCCGCGCGGACGTTGCCACGTCGCTCGGCGTATCCACGACAACGGTTAAAAGATGGTGCGACGTTGGCGACGTTCGCGCGGAGCTAAGAGGGCGCGCGTGGTGGGTGCATTGGGACGATGCACAGAAGCGCGCAGCCGATGAGGACGAAAAGGTAACGGACGGAATCGCCGCGGCCATGGCGCACATGATCGGCGCGCTGAA
>WVWN01000015.1:296-575 GCA_011773985.1 Candidatus Zixiibacteriota bacterium
GCAGGAACCCGCAAAGGTTCTGCTCTCGACGCTCGCGGAAGAAAACCAACGGCTGCGCGCGCGCTGCGCGGAACTCGAAAACAAGCACCTCGAAATGCTCGCGGTGTACGAAAAGGCCCAGCAGGACGAGCACGCGCGCAAGCTGGCCGAACTCGACGCGATAGCGCGCCAGCGTCGACTAGATGAGGCGTTCCAAACCTTGCAGAGTTACGGGCCGCTCGTCGCGACCATGGTCGGCGCGCATTTCCTCGGCGACTCCGCGGCGCCACTCCAAGAGGG
>WVWN01000015.1:603-944 GCA_011773985.1 Candidatus Zixiibacteriota bacterium
GCCGCGGCGCTCGCCTCGACGCTCGCGCCCGAAAAGGCCGCGACACTGCTCGAAATCCGAAAACAGGTTCGCGATGGGAAACAAAAAGCGAAGCAAGGCAACGGCAAAACCAAAGCAGCCTAAGAGCGCGAAGCGCGCGAAGCGCGCGAAGCCCTCGAAAGCGAACGGCGCGAGCGCCGCGCGCTCGAAAGCGCAAGCGGGCACGAACGGCGCGAGCGACGGCGCCCAGGTCGCCGAAGCGTTGAACGACGGCGCGGCGGAAGTGTTGGCCGCGACGCTCGGGCCCGGAGGTATGAAAGCGGGACGCGCCGCGGGCGATGCGATGGATCCTGATCTGCTCG
>WVWN01000015.1:1003-1541 GCA_011773985.1 Candidatus Zixiibacteriota bacterium
GGTCAATTCGCGGTCGGCTACGCCGCGGCGGTCGGCATGCTGCGACAGGGCGACAAACCGATCGTCACGCCCGAAACGCTCGCGGCGTGGCTGGGCGAGAGCGACGACGCGCCCGCGCCTCCCCCGCCCCCCGTGAACATCACCCGCGAGGTTTTAGACGCGTGGCTTGGCATTGCGAGCGGCGCGGAGCAGAGCACGCCGCACCCAGCCGGCGAGGGTTGACCCGTCGCGCTCGGCCGCCACCATGAACCGTTCTAGCTCGCGGTTGTTGACTCGAATCTGTAGCCGCTGATTTCGGATTCCGTGCAGTGCGCCAGCCGTAGCCGCGCCCCCTTCGCCCTGTTGCATGTGCGATCCTCCATCACTCACCGAGAAAAAGTGTACCTCCATTCGCCTCAACGCGTTCCATGAGGGATCGGATGGAAAGTGCCCGATCATGCTTGGCTGTGGCTGCACGGGCGAAAACGGGACGCCTGTAGGCGGGACGCGCGAGCAGGGTGTCAAATTTGACCCCAATCAATAAGACCGCGTAGATCCG
>WVWN01000032.1:0-143 GCA_011773985.1 Candidatus Zixiibacteriota bacterium
TAGGCCAACAAACGTTCCGGTGGGACGGCGAGCGGTGGTGGCACGTTAAGAGGCCGCCGCCCCAAACCCACACCGGGACGTTGTTTGACGTCTTCACGCTCGGCGAGAACGACGCGTGGGCCGTAGGAGATGCGAGAACTATA
>WVWN01000032.1:330-30143 GCA_011773985.1 Candidatus Zixiibacteriota bacterium
ATCGCGAAGCACGCCGCGGCGGCGAACTGCGCCGCCGTGGCGTTAACGAAAAACGGCGAGCTTGTTTACCCGGCGGTGGAACGCGACGTAACGGACGATTGGTCCGACAACCGCTTAACCTTCGTCCCGGCGGACACGGCCGAGAACAGGTTCCTTTGGTACCCGGGTAGTTGGGCCACGGCTTTCTGGCATTTGCACGAGGTAGGCCAGCCGGAGAAAGACGGCGTCTACGAGCTTGCCGAGGATATTTTCGGCTACCCGTTCTGGACCGGCACCGTTTACGTCGAGTGGGACCCCACTATAATCGTTGAGGGCTTTTACTACATAACAAACCAAACGATATACCTAAGGGACTGGGAAAATTGGAACGTCCCGGGGTGGCAACAAGACCCGGATTGGAACGACGACGCCGCCGTGGAGAAGCTCGTCGTCGCGAGATAAGGCCCGCTCGATTTGCGTTAAAAAAGCCGCCCTCCCCGGGCGGCTTTGACTTTTCGCTTTCGCCCCGCCCAATTGCCCGAGAGCCGGCGCCGTTTTCGTTAATTAATATAACGTAGTCTATGAACTCGCGGCCAGTAATACCTTGACAACGCTACTACACTCTGGTATCCTTTTATTTTACACGGGATAAAATAAAAATAAGAGCTTAGCCGGAGCCGATCAACGAAGAGGGCTGCTATGAAGGCATCGAGGAAATTAACGTTAATTACGTTGGGCGTCGCGCTCGCCGCGGCCTGGGCCGCCGGGCCCGCCTACGGCCAAACCGAAACGGAGATTCGCAACCGCGCGCTCGAGTCCTTCGAGGAGGGGATGAAGCTCTTCGAGGGGAGCAAGTTCGCGCGCGCCGTGGCCGTGTTCGAGGAGGCGCTCGAGCTCTTCGACTCCATCGGCGACGTGGAAGGCGTCGCCCGCGCCAACAACATCCTCGGCTCGGTGTACGAGGTCCAGGGCGAATTCGACAAGGCCGTCGGCTACTACCAAAAGGCCCTGAACGACTTCGCGGCGCTGAAGGACACCGCGGGCCTCGCGCTCGTCAACAAGAACCTCGGCTCCACCTACCAGGCGAAAGAGGTGTACGACCAGGCGCTGACCTACTACGAGGAGTCGTACGGCCTCTACAAGAAGGCGGCCGACATCACGGGGCAAGCGCGGGCGCAGGCCGCCATCGGCTCGATCTACTTCGCCCGCGGCGAGTACGACGCGGCGTTGAAAGCTTACGACGAGGCCGCCGCCAAGTACGCCGGCGCCGCGGACGAGAAGATGAAGGGCCGGATGTACCTCGAGGCCGGCCAGATCATCCTCGACAAGGGCGAGGTCGACCGCGCGCTGGATTATTTCCGCAAAGGCCTGACCGTCTACTCCAGGCTAGGCGAGCGCGAGGGCGAGGCCGAGGGCGAGATGCTCATCGGCCGCGTCTACCTGGAGAAGAAGGATTACACCGGCGCTCGAACGCAATTCGAGAACGCGCGCGAGCTCTATACCAAGCTCGGCAAGCAGGACGGCATCGCCCGCTGCCTGAAGTACACCGCGGACGCCCTACGCGCGCAGGGCGACGCCGGCAATGCGCTCCGTTACTACGAGCAGGCGTTGGTCATTACGCGCCGCCTCGGCGATTGGGAGGGCACCGCGGAAATACTCAACTCGATGGGGCTCGTGTATTCGCTGTCGATGAAGAACTACCGTAAGGCCGCGATATATTTTAACGACGCCATCAAGCAGTACCGCGAAATCAATAACCAAACCGGCCAGTCCGACGCGGCCCACAACGTCGGCTACGCCTACGAGATGCAGGCCGACTACAGGTCCGCGCTCGAGTCGTATAACGAGGCGCTGCGTATCCGCCAGGCGCTGGGGCACAAAGGGAAAATAGCCGACTCCACGATCGCCATCGCCCGCGTCTACAAGACTACCGGCGAATACCCGAAGGCGCTGCAGACCTACGAGCAGGCGCTCGATATCGTCAAGGGCCTGAAGGACAACGCCCGCCTCGCCAAGGTTACCTGGGAGATCGGGACCATCCAACAGCGCCAGGGGCAACTCGTGGACGCGCGCAAATCGCTCGAGCGTGCGCTCTCCATATACGAGGGCGAGAATTTGACCGTCGAGGTCGCCGGCGTCCAACGCGACCTCGGCGTCGTGTTTCAAATGCTGGGCGAACAGGACGGCGCGCTCGCGCTCTTCGAGCAGTCGGTCCAGAACTTCGGCCGCGAGGGCGACGAGACGGGCAAAGCGCTCTCGCAAATGAAGGTGGGCGACGTCAAGTTCGACCGCGGCCAATACGGCGAAGCCCTCAGCAATTACCAAAGCGCGCTCGATACCTTCCGCCGCACCGAGGACCGTACCGACGTTGCGCTGGCCCTGAACGCCGTGGGCCGCGTGAACACGGCGCAGGGCGACTTCGACCGGGCCAACGGCGCCTTCACCGAGGCCCTGGCCACCAACCGCGCGCTCCAGAACGAACTCGGCGTCGCGCAGACGATGGCCAACGTGGGCCGGATGCATTACGCCAAGGGCGACTACAACTCCGCGGCCCGCTACTTCGACGAGGCCCTCCGCATAAACCGCGCCCAGGACTATAAGCTCGGCGTCGCGGAGGTGGAGAACGACTTGGGCCGGACGTACGTGGCCAAGGAGGATTACGATACGGCGCTTCGCTACTTCGACGACGCGCTCAGCGCGTATTCCGCGATCAACGACCAGCCGGGCAAAGCGCGGACCCTTATGAACCTCGGCGCCGCGTATATGGCGAAGCGCGACTACCAGAACGCCCTCGCCAAGTTCTCGGAGGCGCTGAATATATACCGAACGGTGAAGGACCCCGCGGGCGAGGGGGCCGCGGCCGCGGCGTTGGGCGACGTCAAATATAACCAAAAGAATTACGACGGCGCCCAGGACGATTATAAGGTCGCGCTGAGCGCGATGAACAAGGCCGGCAATACGAAGGACGTGCCGTCCGTCTACAATAGAATGGGCGTCGCCTTCGTCGCCGCCGGCGACCAGAAGAAGGCCCTCGCGCAGTTCGAAAAGGCCCTCGAGTACGAGCGCGCGGCGAACACCAAGGCGGAAATAGCCGAGACCTCGGTTTATAAGGGTCAGGCGCACCTCGAGCTGGGCGAATACGGCCTGGCGAGCCAAAGCTTCGGCGAGGCCCTGAGCACCTACACCTCCCTCGGCGACCAGAGCGGCCAGGCCGAAGCGACGTTCGGCAAGGCCAAGGGGGAGCGGGCCCAGGGCAAAGACGACGAGGCCTTGAGGGATTTCGAGGCCTCGCTCGAGCTATTCCGGGCCGGCCGCAACCAGATCCGCACCGCGGACGTGGGCATCGAGATAGGCGCCATCCAGTTCGAACAAGAGCGGTACAAAGAGGCCATCCGGTCCTTCAGCGAGTCGCTCCGCATATACCGGACGCGGAACGTCGAGAGGGGAGCGGCGCTCGCGATGAACTGGATAGGCCGGGTGTACGTCGCGCTTAAACAACCCGACAGCGGCCTGAAGTACCACAACGACGCGTTGGCGCTCTATCAACAGGTGCAGGACAAGATGGGCGTCGCCGAGACCCAATATTACGTCGGCGAGGCTCAGGAGACCAAAGGGGCCCTGGACGAGGCTCTCTCCGCCTATAAATTGAGCCTGGGCGGTTTCAACGGCCTGGGCGAAACGCACTGGGCCGCGCGCGCCCACCGCCGCCTCGGCGCCACGTACGAAAAACAGGAGAACCTAAGCCAATCGCAGGCCGAATACCAACAGGCGCTCGAGGGCTTCGCCGGGACGAAGGACGACCCCTCCGCCGCGGCGACGGCCGTAGACCTGGCCCGCGTCCAGTATCGCGCGGGCAACGCCGCCGACGCGGTCTCGAGTTACAAGAAGGCGGAGGCCGTCTACAAAAAGCTCAACGACAACGCCGGCCAGGGCTTCTGCGAGCTCCAGATGGGCATAATAGCCTACGACGGCTACGACTACAAAGCCGCGGAAAAGAACTTCGACCTCGGCCTCTCGTTTTACCAGGCCGCGGGGGACGAGGTGGGACAAAGCCGCGTCCTCGTGCGCCGTTCGACCTTATTCGAGAGCGAGTTGCTCTTCGACCGGGCGATCGAGGACGCCAGGAAGGCCCGCGACCTCGCGGAGCGCGGCGGCGCCAAGACGTACGTCGCGACGGCTTTGAACGCGTTGGGGCGGGCGGAACGCCGGAAGGGCAACGCCGAAGCGGCGCTCGCGGCCCACAACGAGGCGCTCGAAACCTACCGCGAGCTCCACGACCAGGCGGGCATCGGCGACTCCCAGCGGCAGCTGGCGCAGGCGCGCCTGGCCTCGGGCGACGTCCGCACCGCGGCTCGAGAGTTTAACGAAGCCCTCCGCATATTCAACGCTCTCGACGACGAGGCCGGCAAAGCGCAGGCGCTCGTGGGCCTGGGCGAGGTCTTCCTCGCCCAGGGCGATACCGCGACCGCGGCGAAGTACTTCGGCGACGCGGAGGCCATATACCGGGCCGGTAAGATCTCCGCGGGCAAGGGCGATTTTTATTACAATCTCGGCCAGACGCTCGCGACCCAGGGCGACAACGCCGGCGCGGTCCAGCGGTACAACAACGCGCTCGAGGTCTTCCGCGCCACCCTCCGGCCTATGGCGGAGGGAGATGCGCTTCGCGCGAGGGGCCTGGCGCAGGCCGAGCTCGGGCAATACGACGACGCGGCCAAATCGTTCGACGAGGCCATCGGCGTGCAAAAGAAGATCGAGAACGCGCCGGCCGTAGCCCGGCTCTACGTCGACCTCGGCCAACTCGCGCTGCGTCAGGGCGAGCTTTCGGATGCCGGGAAGGACTTCACGACCGCCCTCGACTACGCGACGCCGCTCAACGACAGGGGGTTCACCGCGGAGATCGAGAACGACCTCGGCCACACGTACGAACTCATCGGCCTCTCGAAGATAAGCCCCCGCGTCGCCCAGGACGACCCGGCTTATTTCCAAAAGGCGAAAACGCTATACAACGAAGCCCTCGCCGCCTATCGCTCGCTCGACGACAAAGCCGGCGTCGCGACCTCGCTCAATCACATCGGTTCCGTCCAGGCGCGGCTCGG
This sequence comes from Candidatus Zixiibacteriota bacterium, assembly GCA_011773985.1. Lineage (GTDB taxonomy): Bacteria > RBG-13-66-14 > B26-G2 > WVWN01 > WVWN01 > WVWN01. The sequence continues at coordinate 5,406 of WVWN01000032.1, forward strand.
CGAGGCCGAGGCCGCCAAGACGAGCCAGGGCGAGGCGTTGGCGCTGTGGCGGGAGCTCAGGCGCCAGGACGAGGTCGCGCGGTCGCTCGTTTACCTAGGCGCCGTCAACTACGAGCTGGGTAATTACAAAGAGTCCAACAAAGTGCTGACGGAGGCGCTCCGCATCTGGCGGCGCGAGGCCAAGAAGAACGAAGAGGGCGTGACGCTGAGGATGATCGGCGAGGCGTTGGGCGCGCAGGAGAACTACCGCAGCGCGCTGAAGTATTGCGACGACGCGTTGCCCCTCTTGAGCGAGGCCAAGAACCAGAAGGAGGTCGGCGAGACGAACTACGACGCCGGCGTCTACCACGAGGCCCTGGGCGAATACGGCGAAGCGGGCGAAGCCTTCAATAAAGCCAAAGCGGCGTTCGCCGCGGCCGAGGACGAGGAGGGCCAGGCGCGGTGCCTCCGTAAACTCGGCGACATATATATAGCTCAACGCCAGTACGACGAAGCGAGGTCCAGCTATACTCAAGCAGTCGAAGCTTATAAGCCTTTGAAAAAATTCGAGCGCGACCTCGCTTATTGCTACCGCGCGCTGGGCGACGCGGAATACGAAACGGGCAACCTGCAGGCCGCGGGCGCAGCGTACAAAAACGCGTACGCGACGTACGCGCGCGTCGACGACAAAGAGAACGTCGCCCTCGCGGCCAATAAGCAGGGTCTGACCGAAGCCCGCCTCGGGAAGTTCGAGGCCGCCGCGGCGAAGCACAACGAGGCGTTGGCTATCTACCAAAACTTGAGGGACGAGCGCGGCCGGGCCGACTCGCTTTACTACCTCGGCCAAGTTTATGAGGATACCCAAAAATTGAAAGAGGCTTTGACCAAGTACGAAGAGGCCCTTGCCCTTTACAAGAGCGTGGGCGCTCAGCTCCGCGTCGCCGAGACGCTGAACGCGCTTGGCCTTTTGTATACGAAGACGGGCAACGTCGAGAAAGGGCGTACTTACCTCGACCAGTCACAGCAACTCTTGCGGTCGATCAGGGCGGGTCGCTGAGGCGGGAACCTCCCGTGGCGGTCACCGATAGCTACATCTTCGGCATCGTTGCCAATTGGAAACAAAAGGGCGCCGTGGATGGCGTTGCCTCTTGTTTGGATGCGCTCAGAAAGCGCGGCCAACGCTACGTCATCGAGGAACGGACCGCGGTTTGGGGAAACCTCAAGGGAGACCGCGTCGCGTTGGCCGAAATGGGAAAGGCCTGCGACCTGGTCGTCTCGTTCGGCGGCGACGGGACGCTGTTGTCCGTAGGGCGACTGGTCGCGGCGAACGAGGTCCCCATTCTCGCCGTGAACCTAGGCGGCCTCGGCTTCCTCTCCGAGATGGACATCGGGTTAATGGAGACCGCGGTCGACGCGATTCTGACGGACCGCTTCCTGGTAGAAAGCCGCATGCTCCTTTCGACCCGGCTCGAGCGGGCGAGCGGCGAAGTCGAACGAGACATTTTGGCGGTCAACGACCTCGTCCTGGGGCCCAAGGCCATATCACGCATCGTAATCGTCAACGCCTACATCCACCGCGAGAGGCTCTTTACTTACCGCGGCGACGGCATCATCGTGGCTACGCCTACGGGTTCGACGGCCTACTCCTTGTCCGCGGGCGGGCCCATCGTAGACCCGCGCGTGGACCTTTTGCTCCTCACGCCCATATGCGCCCACTCGCTCACCGTCCGGCCTCTTATTATCCCCCCCAATCTCGAGGTCGGCATAGACCTCGCGACGCGCGGCAAGGAAGAGGCCGTCATGACGCTGGACGGACAGGCCATCTACGCGCTGGGCGAGGGCGACCGCGTATACGTTACGCGCGCGAAGAAGCGGCTCAGGTTGATACGTTTGGAGGAGAAGGATTTCTACAGGTTATTGCAGGAGAAGTTGGGTTGGGGGATCTACGAGCAGATGGCGAAGCCGCGCGGCGAAGGGTAGGTGTGAAAATATTCGCCCCGGCGGGAGGCCGGCTAGGAGCCGGCCATTATTTTTTTTAGCAATCGAATCCTCTCTAAATTTTGGGGGTCGTCGGGCGCGAGCTCGTGCGCGCGCCGGTATTCGGCGAGCGCCGCGGCGTACGCGCCGACGGAGAGGTAGTAGGAGCCCATATAAGTGTGCGCTTGCGCGTTATTCGGGTCCACCGCGACCGCGCGCCGGAAGTGTGGCTCGGCCTCGCGGTAGCGTCGCATTTGCGCGAGGCAGTATCCCAGCCGCATCTCCGCGTCCTCGTAGTCGGGGTGCAGGCTAAGCGCCAGGCCGTATTGCGCCGCCGCGGCCGACCACCGCTCCACACTTTCGTTGCCCAGGCCGCGCGCGTAGTGTTCGCCCGCTCGCCTGATTGCCCCCGCGATTTCCCGGTAGTGTTCGCGCGTGGGCAGCTCCGCGAACAACGACGTGTCGAAGTAGGGATGGTAGCGTTTGGCCGCGTAACCGGCGTAGGGCCGGCCCACTTCGAAGACGCGGAAGGAATAAGTCTCGTAGCTCAGGCGGAAGCGCGTTAGCTCCTCGGGTTTAAACTGCATCTTCATGCCGACGGCGCTGGCCGGGGGGTCGGGCGCGGCCGCGAAGTAACGGTCGCCCGGCGGTTCGTAGACGAGGAATACGGGCGCGTTGTAGACGACGTACGCGATTCGCCAACGTCGGCACAATTCGTAAAAATCGTCCTCGCTTTCTACGAAGGCGCGCGAGACGCGGACGATCTTGGTCCGAATGTCGGGGACCTCGAACATCGGGTGGAGCGCCACCGGCCTTTCCCCCCAGTACATCACGGAGGCGCTCACGCCGAACTGGGCGAGAACGGGGGACCCCTCGGGCGTTTTTTCTTTTAACCATAGGAAGACGTCGTTGTCGCGCGCGCCGTAATCCCAAAGCGGCTCTTCCTCCGCCGGGAACAGCTCGAGGAGGCGGCGTACTAAGCCGGGGCGAGCGTAGTTGAACGCCCAGTAGAATTGGAACGCGAGCAGCCCCGCCACGAGCGCGGCGCATATAACTTTCCACCGCCCGCGCGCCCGGGCGGCGGGCAGCGTCCCCCACAGCGCCGCCCAGGGAGCGAAGAATATGGTCAGCCGGACCAAAAGCCAATACAGCGCCGCGGTCGCCGCGGTCATCGCCGTCGGGAATAACGTGAGGGCGGGGGGACCGCTTTGCCGCGGCCTAACGTGCCGGCTCCACGCCCAGAGGAACGCGAACGCCGCGGCCGGGAGCAGCGGCCCGTACTCGAGGAACGCCCGCCGGAGCGAGGCAGTGTCGTAGGGGCCCATCCAAAAGATACGTGCGTCGATGGGGAGGCGCGTCGGCTCGTCGGGGTGGACGCCGGCGAAGCGCAGCTTGGACCAGATCAACGCGTACGCGTGGCCGTAAGCGCCCGAGCCGACGGCCAAGAGCGACGCGCCCACCAACGCCGCCGCGGAAGCGGCGAGCGTCAATCGCCACCGCGGCGTCGCCAGCCGCCGCCAGGGGCCCCACGCCGTGAGGGCCGCCGCGGCCGCGACCGTCGGCGACCACAAGACGCCCTTCACGAATAGCGGCTTGTTCAGTACCGCGGCCGCCGCGGTACCCAAAAGGAACGCGACGCCCAAGTTCCCATACGAGCCCGGCCTGGCCGCGAGTGCCGCGACGAATACCACGCCCAAGAGTACGTTTAAGTAGAATTGGGCCATATGCCAACAGCTGAGCGCGTAGACGATGCACAGGCCCAACGCCACGGTCAACGCAACTCTGTTGCGACGCGTCGCCGGCGGTTTTTCCAAAAATAACCAGGCCGCGGCCGTCGCGACGAGCAGCGCCGGCGTCGCGAAATCCTCGCGCAGGTAGTTCCCCGCGGCACGGACGAACGTAGGGAGGCAGGTAACGTAGAGGGCCGTCGCGCCCCACGCCGGCCCGAACCGACGGAACGCCACCCAGAACAGCAGGAAGGCCGCGGGTACGTACGCCGCGGCATATGCGGCCATAAAGTGCCGGAGGTGCGCGTAGCGGTCCGGCGCGCCGAAGATGCCGCCGTAGAGGCGGTAACTCAAGCCGACGAGGTAGTCCGGCAACGGCATTATCATCTCGTCGCGCCGGAAGCCCTCGGGCCACTGGACCATCGGGTCCGAGCGGGGCAGCGGCTCCCCCCTCATCACCATCTCGGCGTACCGGAAGCGGACCAGCGACTCCGAGTACATCTCGTTATTTTCGGGCGTGAGTTTGAAGACGATGCCCGCCCGCGCCAGCGCGAGCGCGAGGAGCGCGAGCGTCGCCCCGGCCCGTACGACGCCCGGCCGCCGCGTCGCCGCGGAACGCAGCGAGTGGGCCCAGGATTTGACCGCCGTAAAGGGCGTCGCCATCGCGTTAAAAAAAGCCCCCGCCCGGGGGCTTGGCTGAGGCCGCTAAGATTTGCGGCCCGCGGTCCGGATTAGCTCGAGCGCGATTATTTGGCGCTGTATCTGGTTCGTCCCTTCGTAGAGTTGCGTGATTTTGGCGTCGCGGAAATACTTCTCGATGGGATACTCTCGCATATAGCCGTACCCGCCGAATATCTGGAGGGCGTCGGTCGCGACTTCCACCGCGACGTCGGAGGCAAACGCCTTACAAGCCGCGGAATAGCGGCTCACGTCGCGGGCGCCGGCGTCTATCATGCGCGCCACCGAATAGGTTAAGGCGCGCGCCGCCTCGATTTTGGTCGCCATATCCGCGAGCATGAACTGCAGGCCCTGGAAACTCGAGATCGGTTGGCCGAACTGGCGGCGCGTTTTGGCGTAGGCCAACGCGTGCTCGAGCGCACCCTGGGCAATCCCCACCGCCTGCGCCGCGACGCCCGGCCTCGTCCGGTCGAAGGTCCGCATGGCCGCGACGAAACCGGCGCCCTCTTTCCCGAGCAAGTTCTCGGCCGGGACCTTACAATCGGCGAATATCAACTCCCGCGTCGCGGAGGCCCGGATGCCGAGCTTGTCTTCCTTTTTACCGAACTCGAAGCCGGGCGTGCCCTTCTCGACTATGAAGGCGCTTAGGCCGCGGGCGCCCCGCGCCGCGTCGGTCGAGGCGATGACGACGTAAAGTTCCGCTTCGCCGCCGTTCGTTATCCACTGTTTGGTCCCGTTCAGAACGTAGTGGCCGCCGTCGCGCCGTGCTCGCGTGCGGACCGCCGACGCGTCCGAGCCCGCCTCGGCCTCGGTGAGCGCGAACGCCGCGAGCGCCTCGCCTGCGGCGACGCGCGGAAGGTACTTTTCTTTTTGCTCCGCGGTCCCCGTTATGAGTATCGGCTCGACGCCCAGCGCCGTGCCCAGGAGCGCGAGCGCGATGCCGGCGCAGGCGCGAGAGAGCTCCTCGGCGACTATGCAAAGCTCGAGCACGCCCATGCCCAGGCCCCCGTACGCCTCGGGAATAAAAACGCGGAACAGGTCCGCCTGCGCGAAGACCTTTACGACGTCCCACGGGAACTCGTCGTGGCGGTCGTAGTACTCGGCCTTGGGGGCCACGGTGCGCCGCGCGATGTCGCGGCTCAGCCGTTGGAGCTCGCGTTGCTCGTCCGTCAGTAAGTATTCCACGTCGCCGGGCCCGTGCGCCGATTCCTTTAAGGCGAAGGCCGTTGCCGTCTTTTCGGTTTGAGCATCTGAAGGGTATTGTGGGCGGCCCTCATTTCGGCGTCTTTCTTCGAGCGGCCTCTTCCCTTGCCGTAGAGTTTCCCCTTTATCTCCACCCCCGCTACGAATACGGCGTTGTGTTGCGGCCCCCGCCGCGAAAGTACGGTGTAGTTCGGGTTTTCGCCGAAACGCTCGAGCGCCACGCGTTGCAGGAGCGATTTGTAGTTCTCGAGGTTGCCGCGCGCCACCACCCGTTGGATACGGTCGTCGAGCTGGTTTATTACGAACTCCTTCGCCTCCTCGAGCGGCGCCGACAGGTAAAGCGCTCCCACCAAAGCCTCCAGCGTGTCCGACAATATGGACGGCTTGCGCCGGCCGCGACTCAACACCTCGCCCTTCCCCAAGTGTAGAAGTCGGTTCAAGCCCAGCTCGATCGCCACCTCCGACAACGTCGTTTGGCTCACGACCTCGCTCTTGATCTTCGTCATGTCGCCCTCGTTCATACCCGGAAACGTGTTGTACAAGTATTCCACGATGAAGACGCTTATGACGGAATCGCCCAAGAACTCGAGGCGCTCGTAGTCTTGCGTGTCTTCCTCCGTCTCGTGCGCGAAGGAGGTATGGGTCAACGCTTGGTCGAGGAGCGAGAGGTCCGCGAGGTGAATGCCGTGCCCTTTGCAGAAACGCTTGAGCTCCCGAAGGCGTTCCTCCGGGAGCTCGTCGTCGAAGAGGTAGCCCTCCAACCGGCCCGACTTACCGAATAGTTTTTCTAAAATTTTAATCATAGGCGGTCGGTCGGAAGGATTGGTTTTATACGCGCTTGAATACCAACGTCGCGTTCTGGCCGCCGAAGGCGAAGGAGTTTGTGATGGCGGCCTTGACGTCCGCCTCGCGCGCGTCGTTGGGGACGTAGTCGAGGTCGCACTCCGGGTCGGGATATTCGTAGTTTATGGTCGGGTGGATTACTCCCTTTTTAATGGTCAGGATGGCGGCGACGCTCTCCGCGCCGCCCGCCGCGCCGAGGAGGTGGCCGGTCATGGACTTGGTTGACGAGATGGGGACTTTATACGCGTGCTCGCCGAACACCTTTTTGATGGCGAGCGTCTCGGCGACGTCGTTCAGCGGCGTCGAGGTCCCGTGGGCGTTGATGTAATGCACGTCCTCGGGATTAAGGCCCGCGTGCTCGAGGGCCATTTTCATCGCCCGGGCGCTGCCGTCGCCCTCCGGGTCCGGGGCCGTGATGTGGTAGGCGTCCGCCGTGATGCCGTAACCCGCTACCTCGGCGTATACGTCCGCGCCCCGCCGTTTGGCTCGTTCGTATTCTTCGAGTATGAGTATTCCGGCGCCCTCGCCCACTACGAAGCCGTCCCGTTCCCGGTCGAACGGGCGCGAGGCGTGTTCCGGGTCGTCGTTCCGGGTGGACATCGCCTTCATCACGCAGAAGCCCGCGAAGCCGAGCGGCGTTATCGCGGCCTCGGTCCCCCCCGCGATCATAACGTCGGCGTCGCCCCGCTCTATGACGCGGTAGGCGTCGCCTATGCTGTGCGCCGCGGTCGCGCACGCCGTGACGACGCAGCTGTTCGGACCTTTGGCGTTGAAATATATCGAGAGCTGGCCGGACGCCATGTTGGAAATCAGCATCGGGATGAGCAGCGGCGTTACCCGCCGCGGCCCTTTCTCGAGCAGCAACGCGTGTTGTTCCTCGATAACGCCGATGCCGCCGATGCCCGAGCCGACGATGACGCCGATCCGCGTGGCGTCGAGCTCGTCGCGGCCTACTTCCAACCCGGCGTCCTGCATCGCCATTACGGCGCCCGCGAGCGCGTATTGGACGAAGGTGTCCATCCGCCGGAGCGCCTTGGCGTTTACGTACCGCTCCGGTTCGAAGTTCTTGACTTCGCAAGCCACCTGGCTTGAGAACTCGTCGACGTCGAAATGCGTTACGCGACCCGCGCCGCCGCGCCCGGCGACGAGGTTGTCCCAAAACTCCTCGACGTTATTGCCGTTAGGCGCTACCACGCCTAAGCCGGTTATCGCAACCCGCCGTCCGGTCATTCTCGCTTCTCCCGCGCGCTACGGCATAATGGGCGCTGGTCGCCGCCACGGTCCCGCCGGCCTGCCCTTAGTAACGCGCGCGGCCGGCGCAAACTCCTCCGCGATAGAGGCGCGCCGTGCGCGGCACCCAATTACGCTATTGGCCTTTCTTGGCGATTATATAGTCGACCGCTTGTTGAACGGTCGTTATCTTCTCCGCTTCTTCGTCCGGTATCTGGATGTCGAATTCTTCCTCGAGCGCCATGACCAGTTCCACCGTGTCCAACGAGTCGGCGCCCAAATCCTCGATGAACGACGCTTCCGGCGTTACCTGCTCGGGCGTGACGCCCAATTGTTCGACGATAATTTCCTTGATTTTTTCCGCAACCTCGGCCATTTAGCCTTTCCTCCTGGGGGTGAAATATGAGGTATAAGAACGGTTCGAAAGAAATTTATCGCGCGACACCTACATCATCATACCCCCGTCCACGAATATCAGCTGGCCCGTGAGGTAGGCGGAGGCGTCCGAGGCCAGGAACGCGACCACCTCGGCCACGTCCTCCGGCGTCCCGAACCGGCCCGTCGGGATTAACTTTTTATATTGTTCCTTCACGTCGTCGCTCAGCTTCGCCGTCATTTCCGTTTCGATGAAGCCGGGCGCTACGGCGTTGACGTTGACGTTGCGCGAGGCGAGCTCTTTGGCCACCGTCTTGGTCAGCGCGATAACGCCGGCCTTCGACGCCGCGTAGTTGGCCTGTCCCACGTTCCCCATTACGCCGATAATCGACGACACGTTTATTATTTTTCCGTGCCGCTGTTTGGCCATGATCCGCGCCACCGCGCGGCAGAAGTAGAAGGTCCCGTGGAGGTTGACCTTGAGGACGCGGTCGAAGTCCTCGTCGCTCGTTCGGATTAACAGCGCGTCGCGCGCGATGCCGGCGTTGTTCACCAGTATGTCGACGGACCCGAACTCCCGGTGTACCTCGGATACGAAGTCGTTTACGCGCGCGGCGTCGGCGACGTCGACGACGTAGCCGCGCGCCGGTACGTCGAACTCTTGAGCGAGGGCCACCGCGGCGTCCTCGATTTCTTCCGCGAGGACGTCGCACAGCGCGAGCGCGGCGCCGCCGCGCGCGAGCCGCGCCGCGATGGCCCGCCCTATGCCCCGCGCCGAGCCCGTCACGACGGCGACGCTGTTCACGAATTCCGGCATCGTTCCGGCCCCCTTGCCCCGGAGGCGCTCAGAGCGCGAACCTCCGGCACGCGTCCGCCGCGCTCGCCAGGCTCACCTCGTCGCTCACGTTGAAAATTTGCGCGTCGGATTTTACTTTTTTAAACATGTTCGTCAGGACGCGGCCGTGGCCGAACTCGACGACGGCCTCCACGTCGCCCGCCGCCATCCGTTCCATCGTCTCGCTCCACCGTACCGGCCGCGCGATCTGTTTGTACAAAAGGTCCCTTATGACTTCGGGCTGGCTCGCGGCCTTGCCGGAGGCGTTGGCGATAAATATCCCCGTCGGCGGGTTTATCATGAAGGCTCGGAGCGCCTCCTTCATCCGCTCCGCCGCGGCCGCGACGAGCGGCGAGTGGAAGGCTCCCGAGACCTTAAGGGGGATGAACTTGCCGCCCCGCTGCCGCGCGAGTTCTCCCGCCCTCGCGACGCCCGCCTCGGTCCCCGACACTACCACCTGGCCCGGCATGTTGTAATTCGCCGGCACCACCAGCGCCGCCGCGGTGGCCTCGCCGCATATTTCTTCCACCGCCGCGTCCTCCAGGCCCGCGACCGCGGCCATCGTCCCCGGTTTTTCGGCGCAGGCGTCGGCGATGAATTGCCCCCGCCGGCAGACGAGGGTCGCGGCGTCGTCGAACGAGAGCGCGCCCGCGGCGTATAGCGCCGTGTACTCCCCCAAGCTGTGGCCCGCGGCGTAGTCCGGGGCGACGGGGCACCGCTCCCGGAAGAGGTCGAGGCAGGCCGCGGCGAGCGCGAAGATCGCGGGCTGCGCGTTCTCCGTCGCGACGAGCTCCTCCTCCGGGCCCGCGAGCGTTATCGCCTTGAGGTCGCGCCCCAGCACCGCGGACACTTTCGCGAAGTATTCGTCCACCTTCGGCTCGGCCGCGAACAGCGTCGCGCCCATGCCCACCGCCGCGGAGCCTTGCCCCGGGAATACGAAAGCCGTCGTCATAAGCCGGCACCCCCAACGTATTAAGCTTCTTGCCCTCTTAGATTAACGGTGAATCTTCCGTAAGTCGCGAGCGGTTTAAAGTTATCACTTATATACTCCCCCAGGATCGGGCAATAGTCGTAGAAGTTATGCCCCCCAATTTCGGTCGTGGAGGTTACGATCACCCTTAGCCCTTTTCCCTCCCACAGCGCGATCTCGGCTAGCTGGTCGTTCTCGTCAAGATAGCCCGGCAAAAAAATGCTGTAACGCCCCGGGAAATCGTGGCCCGAGAGAACCAGGAGCGTCGCCTCCACCGGAACGACGACCAGCGGTTCGTCATCCGTCAGGAGTCGGTCCACGCAGTTGACCGTATAACGTACGTCGCGGCCTTCTTCCGCCTTTACGACGAACGGGGCCCGTACGCTCGGAAAGCGTTCCCGCACGTCGAAGATGACGCGTTTCGCCTCGAGGCTGCTTTTCAATTCTACGAACTGGCTGAGCTGCCAGGCCGCGGCGGGAAGCATCGCCACCAACAGCAGGCCGGAGACGGCACCGAACGCGGCTCGTTTCCATTTGCCCAACCACGCGCCTTGCCCCAATACCGCCGCCCATATCAACGTAGTGCTCGCGAGGGAGAAGGCGAGGTGGGCCCGGTCCGCGCGGGGAAAGATCTGTAGGTGCAGCGCGAGAAGGAACAGCAGCGAGAAGGCCAGCAAGGCTCGGCGTTTGCCCCGGTAAAAGAAGGCCGCGAGCGCCCCGGCGACGGCGAAGCCGACCCAGGGCAGGTGGAAGGCCCAGGTCCACGTGCCGGCCGCGACTTTCGTCGGCCCGGCGAGCAGCGCGAGCGGCGCCGCTACCGCCACGGCCGCGCCCGCGACGACCAGTCTATTGCGCCAACGTTCCAAAGCGATACCTACGCAAAACGCCGTTACCCCCAACAGCGCCACCAGCTCCGGCCCCGACGGCCACGGTTGGCCTATCGCCATGCTGACCCGGTGACGTCGCAGCGGGAAGGCGACGAGGTCGTGGAACGCCGCGCCGCCCGCGCCCGAGGCGACGAGCCAGGCCAGGACCGGGACCACCGCCAGCGATAACGCCCCGAGGAAAAACGCCAAACCCTTTCCCACCCGCATTTCCGTAGCGTTAGCCGTATAAATAATCAAACCCAGCCAGGCTACCGCAAGGTAGACCGCGACGTTGTGTTTGAAAAGGGCCACGACGCCTACCGTCAGTCCTCCCCAGAAGAACTTTTTGTAAGAAGGTTTATCCAAGCTCGTTATCGCGAAAGCCGCCGACAGCAACCCGATTCCTGCCGCGAGCCATCCGGGTTGCATGAGGTTGAACATGGGCGGGCCCCACGCGACAAAGATCGCCCCCGTCAACGCCGCTAGCCAAAACGATCTGGTTAAATTGAAACTTAAAGAGAGCGCCAAAGCCAACGTCAAGCTGCCGGCCGCGGCCACGACGATCCGCCCCCAAAGGAAGCTTACGCCGCCGACTTTAAAGAGCAGCGCCGTGAGCAAATGAGCCCCGGGGGGCCAAAGGCTGAAGAAGTCGCGGTGCGGGACTTCGCCCGAGAGGACCCGCACGGCGCACGCCGCGCCGAACCCTTCGTCCGCGAGGTCCAGCGCCCTCGGCGCCCACAAGATAAAATAAATCGTCCCCGCCACCCAGGCAAGGAAAAGCGGCAAGCGACGTTTTTCTATGCGCAACAAGGCTCGAGTTGCGAGTTCGCCCGGTCCTACTAGCGGCGTTCGCGTACGCCGCGGCCCACCCTATTCCCATCTGACGAGATTCGCCGCCCACGTGAACCCCGCGCCGAAGGCGACGTTCAATACCAGGTCGCCCGCCTTTATCCTACCTTGCTCCAACGCTTCCGACAGCGCGATGGGTATGGAGGCCGCGGAGGTATTGCCGTATTTGTCGAGGTTCACGAAGACTTTCCCGTGCGGTATTTTGAGCTTGTCGGCGACCGAGCTCATAATACGCCAGTTGGCCTGGTGCGGTATCAGGAGGTCGACGTCTTCGCCTTCGTAACCCGCCTCCTCGAGGACGTACCGTCCCGCCTCGACCATCGAGCGGACCGCGTGTTTGAAAACTTCGCGCCCCGCCATTTTTATGTAATGCATCCTCCGCTCGAGCGACTCGTGGCTCGGCGGTTGGCGCGAGCCGCCCCCCGGCATCTCGAGCAAGTAGCCCAGGGAGCCGTCGGCCTTCATGTGGGTCGCGAGGATGCCGCCGTCCCGTTTGGCGGGCCCGAGCACCGCGGCCCCCGCGCCGTCGCCGAAGAGGACGCACGTGTTCCGGTCCGTGAAGTCCATTATCTTGCTTAGGGTCTCGACGCCGATGACCAGGACCCGCTCGTAGCGGCCGTTCTCGATGAATTGGCTCGCGATGTTGCAGTCGTAAATAAAGGCGGAACAGCCGACCGAGGTATCCAGCGCGCCCGCGTTCTTGGCCCCGATTTTATCCTGGACGATGCAGGCCGTGCTCGGGAAGAAGAAGTCGGGCGTAACGGTCCCGAGGATGATGAGGTCGAGTTCCTCGGGGGATACGGCGGCCGTCTCGAGGGCCTTGAGCGCCGCGGGGATGGCCAGGTCCGAGGCCGCTTGCTTATCGCTCGCGATGCGGCGCTCGCGGACGCCGGTTCGCTCTATGATCCACTCGTCGGTGGTGTCGACCATCTTCTCGAAATCGGAGTTCGTCAGCACCTTTTCCGGTGCGTAACGGCCTACGCCGAGAAAGGCGGCCCGGCGGCGGTTATCGGCCATTACCGCACCTCCCGATCTTTTCGGTTATTAACCGCGTCGCGCCGAAGTGGATGAATTTCTCCGCGACGAGGACCGCGTTCATTATGGCTTTGGGCGACGATTTGCCGTGGCAGATAATGACGCCGCCGTTGACGCCGAGCAGGGGCGCGCCGCCGTATTCGGCGTAGTCCCAACGTTTCTTCACGCGCCGCAGCGCCGCCCGCGACAGGCCGGCGCCGATCCGTACGATCAGGTCCCTTTTCACTTCGCTCCGTAAACCCGAGAACACTATCGCCGGCACCGACTCGGCGAATTTCAGGAGGGCGTTGCCCGTGAAGCCGTCGCAGGCAACGACGTCGGCTTTGCCCCTCAAGATGTCGCCCCCCTCGACGTAGCCGACGTAATTTATGGGCGAGCGTGATAGCAGGCGATGGGCTTCGAAGATGGCGCCCGAACCCTTGGCCGCCTCTTCGCCGATGGAGAGCAGGCCGACGCGCGGCTGGTCGATGTTGAAGATGCACTGGGCGTAAACCTCGCCCATGATCGCGAATTGGTGTAAGTGGACGCCTTTGCATATTACGTTGGCGCCTACGTCGAGGACGACGCAGTGGCCTTCTCTCGACGGGAACAACGCCGCGATGGCGGGCCGGCGTATGCCGGGCGCCCGGCCTATCGCGATCAACGAGGCCATGGTCGCGGCGCCCGTATTGCCCGCGGAGACGAAGGCCTCGCCCCGCCCCTCGCGGACGCAAATCGCACCCACCCTGATGGACGCGTCCTTTTTCTTCCGAAGGGCTTCCGCGGGCTTCTCGTCCATGCCGATCGTTTCCGAGGCCGGCACTACTTCGATGCGGCCGCCCGGCACGGAGTACTTCGCGAGTTCCCGCCCCACGCGCTTCGGCTCGCCCACGAGTAAGATTTCCAGCTCGGGCGATTCTTTGAGCGCCTTAACGCAGCCCGCGGCCTCGTTCGCGGGAGCGGCATCGCTGCCCATGGCGTCGACGACGATTTTCATTGCGTGATGCCGCGGTTGACTTTACGAAATAAAGCCCGCCTAAGCGGGGCTTATATTTTGAAACCGCTCAAGGTAGCGGCGCCGTCATTCTTCTTTCGGTTTGATTATCTCTTCGCCGTCGTAGTAGCCGCATTCCGGGCACACGTGGTGGCTTAGGCGTGCCTCGCCGCAGTTCGGACACAATACCGGCTTCGCCGCGGTGACCCGGTCGTGACTTCGGCGGTTCCCCCGCCGCGAACGTGACGTCTTCCTCTTGGGAACGCCCATATCGGCAAATACTCGTTTCCTTTCTTCGGGAAAATTATTATACGCAACAGCCCTTCGCCTGTCAAGGGAAATCGAGGAAACCGGTCCGGCCGAACGGGCGTTCGTTCAAAGCTTTCTCCCGCTCGGCCCTTATCGAAAGCATCTTGGGGCGGCCTTGATACGGGCGCCGCGTAAAGGCCGATTGACGGTAAGCCGGGCGGATGTTATTATTTTTATAATATAATGACGCCGCGGAAGACGGGACTGAGAGAGTACTGCCGGAGCGCGCTTGCGCGCGGCGCCTCGTGGGCTCGCGTCGTACCCGCGTCGTACGTCGTCACCGCGCCTTGGGTGCGTTACAAATGTCGGTTCGGCTGCGGCAGCTACGGCGCGCGGCACCTGTGCCCGCCCAACACGCCCACCCCCGAGGAGACCGCGGCGGTCGTCGAGTGCTACCGTACGGCGATCCTCCTTATGTACGAGTCCGGCCCCAAGGGCGGCGAGCGCCCTCTTCGGAGAAAGGTCCATCGGGCCGTGCTCGCGCTCGAGCGCGAAATATTCCTCGACGGCTTCCACCGCGCGTTGGCGTTCGTCGCCGGCCCGTGCAACCTGTGCCGCACTTGCGACGTTTCGAAGCCGTGCAAACTGCCGGGCGAGCCGCGCCCGGCCATGGAGGCTTGCGGGATGGACGTCTTCGCGACCTTCGCCAACGCCGGCGTCAAGCTCGACGTCGTCCGCGACGCGGGCGACCCCTACAAGCTGTGCGCCACCGTATTGGTCGAGTAGGGGTCCGTTAAGTGGCGCGATTGTGAAGGATATAATTTGGAGAATAACGACCGCGTCGGCCATCTTCCTGGCCGCGGGGGCGCTCGGCGCCGGCGCTTTCGCGGCCTCCCTCGCCGGGACGCCCATCGGAGTTGTTCGGCCCGCGGCGCGAGGAGCTGGAATTTTTGCTTTAAATTTGGCTCGAGGGCAATCTCGAGTTCTCGAAGTAGGTTAAAAGGGCCGGCGTGAGCAACGCCGTCCGCGACCGGATGCGCGCGGTGGGATACGTTCAGTAACGTGGCCGAGTACGAGCCGTACCTTGCTTTCGCGACGCGTGTCGCCGCCGAAGCCGGGGCCTTGATAAAGGAGAATTTCCTCGGGACTTTCGGCGTCGACCTTAAGGGCGCGACCAACCTCGTCACCGACGTGGACCGCCGCTCGGAGGCGCTCATCGTCGACGCGCTCGCGCGCACGTTCCCCTCGCACGGCGTCGTCGCCGAGGAGGGCTCGCGGCGAGGGGGCGACGGCGGCTGGCGGTGGTACGTCGACCCGCTCGACGGGACGAATAACTTCGCCCACGGTTACCCGATGGTCGCCGTATCGCTCGCGTTGGAACGGGACGGCGACGTCGTGGCCGGCGTCGTCTTCGACGCGCTCCGGGGGGAGGCTTTTTGGGCCGCGCGCGGCGGCGGCGCATCGTGCGGTGCCGGGCCGCTGACGGTTTCGGCCGCGGCCGAGCTTTCGGAAGCGCTCGTCGCGACCGGCTTCCCGTACGACAAACACGACTCGAGCGTGGACAACGTCGCCAACTTCGGCCGCGTCGCGAAGCGCGTGCGCGGCATCCGGCGCGGCGGGTCCGCGGCGCTCGATTTGGCGTACGTCGCGGCCGGCCGCTTGGATGGCTTTTGGGAGTTGAAACTCTCGCCTTGGGATACGGCCGCGGGCATCCTGCTCGTCGCGGAGGCCGGCGGCGAGGTAAGCCGCATCGACGGGGCCGCGTATAAACCCGGCGACGTCGACCTGGTTGCGACGAACGGCGCCATCCACGACGCGTTGAGGGCGTTTCTGGCGCTCGAGGGGTGATATCTATGGTTAAAAAAAAGGCGAACCCGGCGTACGTGCGTGCCGCGATTTACGGCGGTTTGTTTATCGCCGTTATCGCGTACTTGATTTGGAAGGGCGGGTGTTAAGTGGCTAAGTCGTTTGCGGCGGCGTTGGCTTTGGCGTTGCAACTCGCGCCGTGGGTTTGGGCGACCTATACGCTCGAGGAGGCTCTTGGCGACCTCGAGGGCGGGACGCTGGAGGAGCAGTGCGAGGCCGCGGAGTACCTGGGTACGACGGGCGAGGAGGCCGCGCTCGAGCCGCTTATCGCTGCCCTCGGCGACGAGAACCCCGAACTTCGCCAACGCGCGGCGATGGCGCTGGGCGAGTTGGGCTCGAGCCGGGCGGTGCCGGCCTTGATCGGCGTGCTGAACGACCGCGATCGCGCGGTGCAATGGTTCGCGGCGACGTCGTTGGCCAAGCTCGGAGAGCCGGCGACTAAGGCGCTTTTGGCCGAGCTGCGGTCCGACGACCGCGACGCGGCGGCAGGCGCGGCCGTCGCGCTGGGGCGTATGAGGGAGGCCAAAGCCGTCGGCCCTTTGGTGAACCTGTTGGCCGCCCACGACCTCTACGTTCGCGAGCAGGCTATTGAGGCGCTGGTCGCCATCGGCGAACCTTCGGTGGGGCCGTTGGTCAAGGCGCTCGGTTCCGCGGACGTGGTCGCCCGAAGGAGCGCCGTCGTCGCGTTGGGGCGCCTCGGCGACGGGGAGGCCGCGGCGGCCCTCGTACGATTGCTCGGCGACAGCGACCCGGTAACGCGCCGGGCCGCAATGGCCGCCCTCCGCGATATGGGCCCGGCGGCCTACGAACCTCTGGAGGGCGCGTTGGCCTCGGGCGAGCCGGCGGCCCAGAAAGCGGCGTGCGAGATCGTCGGATACGTACGGGACGCGCGGGCCGTAAAGCCGGTGGCGGCCTTGCTCGAGGCCGAAGACGAGTCCGTCCGTTGGACCGCGGCGAAGACCTTGGGGGCTTTGGACGGCAAGTACGCGGTGGAGAGCTTGGTCCGCGCGTGCCGAGACCCGAGCCCCCGCGTGCGCGAGGTGGCCGTGCTCGCGCTCGGCAGGATTAAACACCTCGACGCGGTCCCGACGTTGACGCGCGTCGCGGAGGAGGACCCAGACGAAGCGGTGCGCGCGGCCGCGGCGGAAGCCCTCGCTGCCATCGCCGGGCGTAAATGAACTCCTACCGTCTATGGAATTGAAGGGCGACGACTACTGCTTCGGCTGCGGCGCGGCCAATCCGCTGGGCCTGCACCTGAAGTTCGACGTGGACGAAGCCGGCCGCGCGGCGAAGGCGGCTTTTACCCCCCTCGACGAACACCAAGGTTACGCGGGCTTCACCCACGGCGGCATAATCGCGACCTTGCTCGACGAGGCGATGCTGAAGCTCTGTTGGGAGCTCGGCATACCCGCGGTAACGGCGAGGTTGGAGGTGGAGCTGAAGAGGCCGGCGCCCGTCGGCGAGGAGCTCCGCGTGCGGAGTTGGGTGGCCGACGATAGGGGGAGGGTCGTCGAGACGCGAAGCGAGGTCGTAAACCCGTCGGGCGAAGTCGTCGCCGCTGCGCGTGGGACCACGGTCGTCAAGGGGCGGCGGGTCAAACGTTGAGAATCCTGGGTATTGAGACCTCCTGTGACGAGACGGCCGCGGGCGTCGTGGAAGACGGCGTTCGCTTGATCTCGAACGTCGTCGCGAGCCAGGCCCGGCTCCACGCCCCGTACGGCGGCGTCGTGCCCGAGCTCGCGTCGCGCGAGCACGAGGTCAACCTTATCCCCGTAGTGCGGGCCGCGCTCGAGCCGGCGGGGGGTATGGGGGGCGTAGACGCGCTGGCCGTGACCGTGGGGCCCGGGTTGCAAGGTTCGCTTTTGGTGGGGATGACGTTTGCCAAGGCCGCGGCGTACGCCGCCCGACTGCCTGCGTACGCCGTAAACCACCTCGAGGCCCACCTGGCGGCGTTGCGGTTAACGCGCGCGCCGCCGGAGCCGCCCTTCGTGGCCCTTCTCGCGACGGGCGGCCACACGGCTCTTTACGACGTGACCGCCTGGGGAGATTACCGCACGTTGGGCGAGACGGCCGACGACGCCGCGGGCGAGGCGTTCGACAAAGTCGCTCGCCTTCTCGGCATGCCTTACCCGGGAGGCCCGCCGCTCGAGCGCGCCGCGGCCGAGGGTACGCCCGCTTTCGATTTTCCTCGTCCCATGTTAAAACGCGGCTGGTCTTTCTCGTTCGCCGGTTTGAAGACCTCGGTGGCTTTGAGGGTCAAGGGCCTGGGCGAAGGGGAGACGGCGCGGCGGCGGGCGGACCTCGCGGCCTCTTTTCAAGAGGCCGCGCTCGAGGTCCTGGCCGCCAAGGCGTTGCGGGCGTGCGAGGCGCTGGGCCGGGAGAGGTTGGCGGTCGTGGGCGGCGTCGCGGCGAACGAGCGGCTCCGCGAGATGTTGGCCGCGGGCGCGGCCGCGGTTTATTGCCCGCGGCCCGGATTGTGCGGCGACAACGGCGCGATGGTCGCCGCGGCCGGTTTCCTCGCCGCGGCGCGGGGAGAGGTCCTCGACGCCGCCGCGGACCCGGCGCCCTCGCTCGGTCTCGGCTAGAGAGGCCGCGGGAGAATTAGCTTGCCTTATTAAAAACTTATCGGTTATAATCCGCGCGGAAAGGGGACCGCCCTAAAGGCTTATGACAGTTATGGACGTAGTAGCCAAGGTCGTCAGTTACCCGGTTTACTACGGCGTTGAGACGGCTTTCGCCGTTCTGTTGGCGCTCGTGGTCGGGGGGCTTATCTATTTCTTTTTCAAATTCAACCGGGACGTGTTCCGCACGACGGACATTATTTGGGTGGGGGACGCGGCGGCGGTTCTCTTTATCATAATATTCTCAGCTTCGCTCAGAAATTTTACCGCGTCGGCGGTTCTGGTCGTTTTACTTTTGGCCGCCGTAGTCCTGCAGGTTGCTTATCTTAGCCGTCGGGGTACGAGCGTCATAGCCCTGCGGAAGGATGCCAAAGTCGCCGTGATGCCTTTCGCGCTCGGGGGGACGGTGGAAGAGGATTGGCGGGACGGTTACGGCCTTGGGGACGTGATATCCCGTTGCCTTTCCGCGTACGAGGTCGGCGTCATGGACCCGGTGCGTGCGGCGACGGGGTACGTTCGCCGGGGCGTAACTTCGGAGGCGGACGTTTTGGAGTGGGGGGAGGCGTTGGAAGTGGATTATTTGTTCGCGGGGAGGGCGCGTAGGGTAGGTAAAAATATTCAAGTTCGTTATAAAGTCGTCGGGATGTTCGAGCGCCGCGATTGGCGGCGGCCGCGAGTTTTGGTTCCGGCCGAGCGCCCGTTGGAAGCGGCGCGTACGGTCCTCGCCGACGTCGTAAAACTTTATAATTTACGTATCAAGAACGAAACGGCGCTCGCGTACTACATGGAGCCGACGTCCTCGGCGGCCGCCTGGGATCATTATTGCGAGGGGCGTCGCCTCCAGATTTCGGGCGAGCGCGAGGACTTGGAACGGGCGGGCGAGACGTTCCGGCGCGCGTCGGCGGAGGACGAAGATTTTACGCTCGCCGCGGTCGGCGCCGTCGAGGTAATGCTGCAACTCGCGCGCCGCCAGGTCCACGACGAGGAAAAATTTCTTTCCCTTTTGGAGGGGGCGTATCGGCTAGCGCTTCGCGCCGTCCGGCAGCGGCCTTCCCTTTACGAAGGGCAAAATGTTATGGGGGAGGTATTCGTCTTCCTATCGGGGGGTCGGGACGCGGACCTCTTCCGCCGCGCGCAGACGCGTTTTTTGGAGGCGGTGCGCCTCAACCCGAATTCGGCGCGGTCCTGGTATAACTTGGCGTTGATCTCGAAATACAGCGTGCCCGAGGAGGACGTGGGCTACGCCGATTTCCTGGGCAAGGCGATTTCCGCGGACCCGTCCTACGTCATCGCGCGCCTGGCGCTCGGCCGCCACCTCGTCGAGAAGAGCGACTTCGAAGGGGCGCGGCGTCAATACCGCCTGGCTTTGACCTATAACCCGCGGAACACTTCGGCCTTGAACGAGCTCGGTTATTTCTACCTCAGGCGGGACGACGCGGAACACGCGGCCGAGATATTGGAACGCAGCAAGGACGTCGACGACTCGAACCCCACGACGCGTTACTACCTCGGGATTGCCAACCTCCGGAAGGGGGACGTGGCGCGGGCCGAGGACGAGTTCTGGGCCGCGTTGGCGTTCAGGCCGCGAGAGCTGAGGTACTTCCGGGCGTTGGCGCAGGCGTTGGAGGCGCGCGAGAAGTACGCCGAAGCTATGTCCGTTTGGGAGGAGGCGCTCAAGCACGTCGCGGGCGAAGCCGAAGCGCGAAAGTTCCGCGCACATATTAAACGTCTGGCGGAGAAGGTGAAGGAGCACGCGTAAGGTCGAGCTAAGTTAAAGCAACAAATAAGACTTGATTTTTTGAAATATTTTTTTTATTATATTGTTCCCTGCCGTGCAGGTGATGGGGCCTAGAAGATTAGAGCTTACGACCGTTGTTTAGGGAGTCGGCCCTTGAGCGTCGGGCAAGCCGCCGCGAGCGGAAGTCCAAACCTCAAAAGCAGGCACCCACGTTAAACAGCTGTTCCAATCTCACCCTCACACGGCACCGGCGGGGTTAAAATCGGGCCCGCAAGGGCCCTTTTTATTTGCCGCGCGGCAAAGGAATGCCCGGGCCACGCCGGACCCGGGCAAACCCCTCAATATTTCCGACCCTAAAGATAAAAACGCGGGGCGAACCAAATGGCCCAGCCGGTGAAGTCCTCGCTGGTAGGGCCCGTTAGTGGTACTTCCCCGTATTTCGCCCAGTTGACGAGCGTCGCCTCCCCTGTCCAGTAAGTACCGTACGCTTCAACTGCCAGGGGGCCGAACACGGTGAACTCGGCCCCGAGTCTTAGCTCCGGGCCGTAACATACGTCTCTCGTCCATGCCGTACCGCCCGTGACGGGTACGCCTATAAGCCTAAATTCTTCAAACGTGTCGTAATTCACGATAAAGGTGACTATGCCCAGACCCATCTCTGGTTTTATTCGGCCGCCGAGTAATCCCGGCATGAGGAACGTACCGCCGACGCGTACCGGTAGGATGTGCGTCGTAAGTCTTACGGTGCGCTCGTATTGGGGGGCGGTGTAAGTTACTTCGTGCTCTTTGCGCATATTGGCGACGAAGGCGTCTATCCGGAAGTAATCGCCGAGAGTTACGCCGTAGCCCACGCCGAAGCCCATCCCGGGCGTGATGTCGCCGAACTCGCCCTCGCGGCCGAGCCTCTTTTCAAAACCTTCTACGTCCCGTGTTTTGACCCAGGCATTTGCCCGCGGCATATCCATTTGCGGGAGAACGAACCCCGCGGTCACGCTGCCCTTGACGAACGCGGCGCCGGCGGTGCCGGCCGTCGCCGCGACTAGGCCCGCAACGGCAAAGATTACTGCGGTCCATTTGCTCATTCGAGTTCCTCCTCGGGATTAGGGAAATATTGAAAACGCTAACCTCTTAACCTATGTTAACATATATCCGTTTCGCTCGCACGTAAAAAATGCTACGCCCCGGGCGGAGGAGAGGTCCCTCGCGCCGGCCACTCAATTCGTTATTCGCGCTCTTTTTTAATTGCCGCGGCCCCCTGAGGTATTTATAATCGAGCCGTGGCTGAAGGCCTGTTCGAGAAACACGACTTCGCCCGGGCGCCGCTCGCGGTCCGGATGCGGCCGCGGACGTTGGACGAGTTCGTCGGCCAGGAGGAGGTCCTCGGCCCGGGGACCTTCCTGCGCCGCGCCATCGAGGAGGACCGCCTCCAGTCGCTCGTCCTCTACGGCCCGCCCGGGACCGGCAAGACCACCCTCGCCCATATCATTTCGAACGTTACGGGCGCCGCGTTCGAGGCCCTCAACGCCGTGACCGACGGCTTAGCCGAGCTACGCGCCGTCGTCGAGCGGGCCCGCCAGCGTCGCGCGCTCGAGGGCCGGCGCACCCTCCTCTTCATCGACGAGCTCCACCGCTTCAACAGGACGCAGCAGGACGGCCTCCTGCCGCACGTCGAGGCCGGCCTCTTCGTCATGGTGGGCGCGACGGTCCACAACCCGTTCTTCGCGCTCACGCCGCCCCTCCGCTCGCGCAGCCGCATCGTCCGCCTCGACGCCCTTACGGATGAGCACCTGAACGTCGTCGCCGACCGTGCGCTGGCCGACGACGAGCGGGGCCTGGGCAAATTAAATTTAAAACTGGCCGACGACGCCCGCCGCCACATCATCCGCGCCGCCGAGGGCGACGCCCGCCGCGTCCTGAACGCGCTCGAGGCGTCCGCGCTGCTCGTGGGCAAAGGCGGCGAGATTACGCTCGAGGTCGCCCGCGAGGCCACCGGAGGCCGCGACTACCTCTACGACCGCAACGAGACCGGCCATTACGAGACGATTTCGGCGTTTATCAAATCCATGCGCGGCTCGGACCCGGACGCCGCCCTCTACTGGCTCGCGCGGATGTTGACCGCGGGCGAGGACCCCCGCTTCATCGCCCGACGGATGGTCATCTTCGCCTCCGAGGACGTGGGCCTGGCGGACCCGAAGGCCGCGATGCTGACCGCGGCGGCCTTCAGGGCGGCGGAGACCATCGGCGACGCCGAAATCCCCCTTATCCTCGGCCACGCGACAATCTACCTCGCGACCGCGCCCAAGTCCAACACGGCGACGCTCGCGATAGGGCGGGCGCAGAAGGAGGTCGCGGAGGGGCCGCGCCGCGAGGTCCCGCCGCTGCTGCGCAACGTCCCGCGCGCCGGCGACCCGGACCACGAGGACTACAAGTATCCCCACGGCTTCCCCGGCGGTTGGGTGGACCAGGAGTACATGCCCGAGCCGGTCCAATTCTACGAGCCGGGCGAGCGCGGCGACGAGGCGCGGATTAAAAAATACCTCGCTTGGATCGCCGAAATGAGGAAACGTAAAATCAAAGGCGGCGGCTAGTTAGCCCTTGCCCGCTACGCCTAAGGAGATACTTATGAAAACTTTTACCGCGTACGTAGAGTATGACCCGGCGACGGCGTTATACGTCGGCATTGTCCCGGGCCTACCCGGCGCGCACACGCAAGCGGCAAGCCTCGACGAACTACAAGCTAACCTCCGCGAAGTGGTAGCCCTATGTTTGGGTGAGTTAGGGGAAGACGTCGACGCCGCCGACCTGCCGCGTTTCGCGGGACTACAGACCGTCGAGGTCGAGGTGTGACGAGGCTGCCCGTAGTCACTTTCCGGGAATTGGATCGCGTTTTGCGGCGCCTCGGTTTCGACGAAGTACGGCGGAAGGGGAGCCACGTTTTTTACCGCCACGCTGACGGGCGGACGACCACCGCCCCCGACCACAAAGGCCGCGACGTTGCGCGGCCCCTTTTGCGTGAAATCCTCCGCGAGGTAGATTTGCCCGTCGACGATTTCGTAAAGGAGTTGAAGCGTTAACGAGGCCTTCCACCCTGGACCGGCAGTTGAAAGGAGCGAACTATGGCCGAGCTTACGCTTTCCGAAATGCTCCGCCTCGGCGGCGCGCCCGCATACCTGTCTTTCTTTTTTGGGATATCGATAGTCGTACTTATCGTAATTGGCTACGTCGCGGTGGGTCCGTACGCGCGGCGCCGGCCCAACGGCCCCCTCGTCAAGACGTGGGCGTGGGTCATTATGCTCGCGGGGCTCGTGTGCGCGTTCAACGGCGGCGTCGGGACGATAGCGGGGCTCGCGAACGTCCACCGCGCCGCGGCCGCCGGTGGCGCCGGCGCGGTGATGGGCGAGGGCGCGTTCGAAGTCCTATTCAACGTCGCCTTCGGCTTTATGTTCGCCTGGCTCGCCGTCTTCGGCTACGCGACGACGCGCCTCGTCGCGGCCAAGGATGCAAAGGAATAATGAAAGGGAAAGAAGTAGGGCCGGCCCTCGAGCCGGCCCTTTTTTATTTAAGAAACGCTCCCGCCGCCGTCACAAACCCTCCCGCCCGGCCGCCTCGACAAGGGGCTTTAAAGCTCTTGCCGCCGCGGGGAGGGGTTACGCATTTCTGTAAGCCCTGACCTTAAGGCCGCACGCCTGCCGGCCCGGCCCTACTTCCTCAGCCCCGCGAACAACTTCTCCTCCCAGTCGTCCTCGGGTGCCGGCGGGCGGCGACGATACGAAACGACGGCGAAGATGAACGTCCCCAGGAGGACATAGCCGATTATCCCCTCCGCAACGGCGAAGAACATAACGTCCGGCCGGTCTTGTTTGGGATGGATGTCGCCGAAACCGATCGTAGTCAGCGTTTTGCCGCTGAAGTAGACGTAATGGTACCATTTGAGCGGCTCGTCGGTTAATTGGTACTTGATGCCCGGCTCCGGGTAGCGATAAAGGAGCGCGAAGCCCCCCAGTACGACGACTACGATGAAGACGAAGAGGCGCGCGAGGCCGAGGTGCGTGCGGCCGTGGCCGGCGACGAGCCATAGGAAGTACTCCGCCGCCCACGCCCCCCACCTCCCGTTAAGGCGGTCGCTAACGCGGCGGTAGAGTTGCTGTTCGGGATAAAGGCGCCCCGCCGCCCGGTGCAAGTCCGCCGTTATCAAAAGGCGCCGGGCGTACGCAATTCCGCGCTCGGCGTATCGCGTTGCCTCTCGCGCGTCTTCGCACCGCCTCGCCTCGCGCCAGATCGCGCGGAACCTTTTCCGGAGGCCGCGCGGGACGTTGCCTTCGGCCGCCGAGGCCGCCACCTCCTCCAACAGCTTTTTGAGGTCGCCCTTCCAATCGCGGCAGACGTATTCTTCTGAGGCCAAAGCTACGCTTCTTTCGCTTATTCCCCCGGCCGGTTTGGCCGCCTCCATCAACTCCGGCCGGCGGACCTTCGTACACTTACCATAGCCGCCGCGGCCCAAGGCCGCCGCGACTAATAATAGCATTATTCTAAATCGTAAGGTATAATTAACGCGTTAGCAGGAGGTCCGCGTGTAAATAAAGATAATCGTACACGCGGCGAAAAAATAAAGGCCGACCTCCCCGCCGGCCCTTTTTTATTTAAGAACCGCTCCGCCCGCCGTCCCAAACCCTCCCGCCCGGCCGCCCCGACAAGGGGTTTTAACCCCTTGCCCGCTTGCCTCG
>WVWN01000030.1:0-163 GCA_011773985.1 Candidatus Zixiibacteriota bacterium
ACCGACTCCTGCCAGGCCGCGGTAACCCGATAAATCCCGAAATAGTCCCTCGGGCTGTTGGCGCGGCTGTAAAGCTCTATTACCGCGGAATTAACCGTCGAACCTTTGGGAATCTTGCTCAAGCCGGTAAACTCGACTATGCCGCGCACGGTCTTCCCCGGTC
>WVWN01000030.1:248-4226 GCA_011773985.1 Candidatus Zixiibacteriota bacterium
AAATATAGCCAAACCTTTCATCGTAACACCTCCTTGTTAATATTATTTATATTAAAATCTCTACATACCCTACTATAAAAATCCCGGAAGGTCAAGTATAAAAACAAACCGGAAACTATAATAAATTAGCCGGGGCCGGTCGCGCCGGCGAGGGCTCAGCCTATATACAACCTCTTAACGCGCCGGCCGGTGAAGTAGTCGAAGATGGACTTGGTTACGACGATGGCCGTGAACATCGACGCCAGGATGCCGATGGTGAGCGTTACCGCGAAGCCCCGCACGGGCCCGGTCCCGAAGAGGTAGAGGAAGATGGCCGCGATGACCGTCGTTATGTTGGAGTCGAATATGGTCAGGAAGGCGCGCCGGTAGCCGGTGTCCACCGCGGCCTTCACCGTCTTCCCCGAGCGCAGCTCCTCCCGGATGCGCTCGTATATCAGGACGTTCGCGTCGATGGCCATCGCCACCGAGAGTATGAGGCCGGCGATGCCGGGCAGCGTGAGCGTCGCGTGCAGCAGGACCATAACCGAGACGACGATGACGAGGTTGAAGAGGAGCGCGAGGTCCGCGACGAGGCCCGCGAAGTGGTAGTAGAACACCGTCAAGAAGATGATGATGGCGAAGGCGATTAACGAGGCGATTACGCCGCTGCGAATGGCGTCGCGGCCCAGCGACGGCCCGACGACCTGCTCCTGGATCTGCCAAAGCTTCGCCGGCAGCGCGCCGGACCGCAGCACGAGCGCCAGGTCCGAGGCCTCCTCGCTCGTGAAGTTGCCCGTGATCTCGCCCTGCGTCGTGATGCGGGACTGGATGACGGGCGCCGACTGGACGAAGCCGTCGAGCAGGATGGCCAGATTTTCCCTGATGTGTTCCCCCGTGAGCTCGCCGAAGATGCGCGCGCCCTCGCTATCCCACTTGAACTCGACGTTGGGCTTGCCGTACTGGTCGTAGCCCATCTGCGCGTTGCGCAAGTACTTGCCCGTGATGGGCGTCTCCTCCGTCACGAGGTATACCTTCCGGTACGGGCCGCCGAGCTCGACGTAAATGTCGTCATCCTCGGCGCGTATCGCGTTGGAGTACGCGATCATCCAACCGTCGGGCACGAGGCCCATCTCGCCCGCCTCCGCGAAAAGCCCTTTAACCTTTTCGTAATCCTCGCCGTAGAAGACCGTGTCGCCCCGAATCGTCTGGACCCTATCGCCCAGCGAGACGAACTTGCCGCCCGCGGCCGCCTCCCCCTTGAGGCGGTCGTACTCCTGAATTAATTTGTATAAGGCGTCGGTGGGGTTGACCAGCTTGAACGCCAGAAGCGCCGTGGTGCCGATGAGGTCCTTCGCGCGCCCCGGGTCCTTGATCCCGGGCAGCTTGACGACGAGGCGGTTCCGCCCTTCGCTCTGAATCTCCGGCTCGGTGACGCCCAGCTCGTCGACGCGCTTGCGGATAATTTCCACCGTCAAGTTGACGGCGTCGCGGAGCTCTTTTTCCGAGAGGCCGGTGTCGTCGACCTCGTAGACGAGGTAGATGCCGCCCTTGAGGTCGAGGCCGAGCTTCACGGCCCGCTTCGGCAAGACCCGCCCGATGGGCGCGAGCCACGCCGGGAACTCCGTCACGTACCCGCCGGGCCAGTTGAGGAGGAAATGGTCCTCGCCGTACTCGTCCTGCCACCAACGGTAAAAGTTGACCGTCGGGCAAACGTAGAGCAGCGCGAGAACGGCTACGATTATGATGAGCGTCGCGCGAAAGGCCGTGCGATAGCGCAAGGTATACTACCTCCGAAGGCCGTCATTTCGACGGCTTAGGAATCGGGCGGCTCTCGCCGTCCACGTAATATTCGACCGGCGTCAACGTCGCCGGCAACGAGCCGGAGGAGAGGAGCAGAGCGATGTCCCGCGCGCGCCCCTCGTCCAGATCCCCCGTAATCGCGCCGCGCCGGAAGGTCTGCTCCTTCACGCGCGGCGTATAGAATAACTCGTCGTCGAAGACAACGCCCAAGGCCTCGCCCAGGTGGCGGCCCGTAAGGCCGGAAAAGATGGTCCCGTCGCGGTCGTCCAGGTCGAAGTTCACCGCGGGCTCGCCGGTCACGGGGTCCGTGACCGCGGCCGCGTCGATAATCCCCGTTACGGCCATGCCGTCGCCCGTCGCGAGCGCGGCCTTGTACACGCTTCCCTGTTGTTCCGACTCGAGTTGCCGCGTCCACAGCGCCCTCTGCCCCGGCTCGAGCGCGCCCCGCAACGCGTCTTGCAAACCGTCGCGGTCCGCCGCGGCGACCAGGACGACGTTCGGCGACTCGTACGGCAGGAGCCTATCGGTGGGCCAACCCGCGTCGCCGATGACCTTCACGAACTCGTCCCGCCCCGCCAGCGCCTGGAACTCCAGCAGGCCGGGGGCGGCAAGTATCTCGAGCGCGCGCGCCGGGTCCGGGCAGCCCTTGAGCTTTACCGTTATCCGGCCCTCGCCCGGGCCCCGCTGGACGTCGTAGCGCCGTGCGAGGCCGCCGGCCCGCCGCTCCAGAATCGGCAAGAGCTTCGCCGTCGCCGCCGGGATATCCGCCGCGGCCACGCCGCCGACGGCGAAGACGACGCGAACGTCGTACAACGCGGCGCCGGGTACGGGCGCGCCCGGCTTCTCGAGGCGCGGCATCTTCTCTTCTTCGGGCGGCCTGGCGGGCGGCGCGGGTTTCGGTTTGTATTCCTCCGGAAGGCCGCCGGCCCATGCCGGCGCCCCGGTTAATAAAATAAAGAAAATTAACTTTTTTACCATAACGTCCGCGACCCTCCGCGATTTTAAGATATAGCCTCCGCGGTGTCAAATTTTTAACGGCTAAGCCTTCATCAGGCCCCGCGGCCTGAAGACCGCCACCGCGACCATCAGCGCGCCGAAGATGAGGTAGCGGAACTCCGCGAGAAAGCGCAACAGCTCCGGGAACGAGGCCAAAATCGCGGCCCCCAATATCGCCCCCGGAATCGAGCCCATGCCGCCCACGACGACCATACACAGCACGATCGCCGACTCGAAGAAGACGAAAGAGTTCGGCGAGACGAAGAGGTTGAAGGAGGCGAAGAACGCGCCCGCGGCGCCGCCGAACGCCGCGCCCAGCGCGTACGCCAGCGCCTTGTACCGCGAAAGGTTTACGCCCATCGCCGCCGCCGCGGTCTCGTTGTCGCGTATGGCCAGGAGCGCGCGGCCGGTACGCGAACGGCGAACGCGGTAGACGACGTAGACCGCGAGCGCGAGCAGGACTAAGACCAGGAAGTAATAACGCGTATACCCGCCGCGCGCCGCGTCGAAGCCGAGGGAGTACGAGCCTATCGTCGGCGCCTCGATCCCGCGCAGGCCCATCGGGCCGTTCGTGAGGCCCACCCAGTTCGTGAACGTGAGGCGCACGATCTCGCCGAAGCCGAGCGTCACGATGGCGAGGTAGTCCCCCGAGAGGCGGAGCGTCGGCAGGCCGCGGAGGACGCCCAAGAGCGCCCCGGCGGCCGTCGCGACCGGCAGCGCGGCCCAGAACGACCAGCCGCACTTGAGCATCAGCAAGGCCGCGGCGTAGGCGCCGATGCCGTAGAAGGCGATGAAGCCGAGGTCCAGCACGCCGGCGAAGCCGACGATGACGTTAAGGCCGAGCGCGAGTATGGCGTAAATACCTATCGTCACCGTAACGCGGAGCCAGTATTGGTCGCGGACGACGAACGGCACTATCGCGAGCGCCACGACGAAGAACGCGATGAGCAGGACCTTCGTGCGGGCGAACAAGAGCGAGCCGACGGCGACGGCGGCGGCGACGGCGACGAGGCCGACCGGCAAGTTCAACACCGTCAGGGACAACGCGACGGCCGCGGCCACCGCGAGGAATATCGCCGCGGCCCGCGCCGGATATTGCAGCAGCGCGCCGACGTTGCGCTCAAAGCGCTCGAGGTCCGATGCCACTATCATTTTCATTTATTATCGATGTTCTCGTGCTACCGACATTCTTGTCGGTGCTGT
>WVWN01000008.1 GCA_011773985.1 Candidatus Zixiibacteriota bacterium
GAGCCCCCGCGTCGCGACGCCGCGGCCGTTCACCTCCAGCTCGCCAACCTGGCGTTGCATCTCCTGCAGCGCCTCTTTCATTTTCTCGAAGTAGTCCGGCGCGTCCGATAACGCCGCGGACGGCGCGGCCGGCCCGTACTTCGCGTCGGGCATGTAGATATCTACGTACCCCTCGAGCAACGCCAAAACCTCGACGCTGTCGTAACCGCCGCTGTTGTAGACGATAGGTACGGTTAACCCTTGCGCCCGGGCGAGCTCGAACGCCTCGGCCATCGCCGGCGTGACGTGCGTCGGCGTCACGAAGTTTACGTTCTCGCAGCCCTGGCGTTCGAGCGCGAGCATCATCTCCGCGACTTTCTCGGGGGTTACCTCCCGGCCCGCGCGCAGGTGGCTTATGTCGTAGTTCTGGCAGAAGATGCACCCGAGGTTGCAGCCGGCGAAGAATATCGTCCCGGAGCCGCCGCGGCCTACGAGCTCCCGCTCCTCGCCGAAGTGGGGCCCGGCGGAGGCTACGAGCGGCAGAACGCCGACGCCGCAGGTGCCGCGTTCGCCCTCGGCCCGGCGCGCGCCGCACTCCCGCGGGCAAAGGCGGCACGGCGACGCGAGTTCGTACAAAGCACGGGCCGTCTTGCTTCGGGGCGCCATTTCGGAAAAATTTAACATAATAAAGCCGGGTAAGAAAAGGTATTTGCGCGACGCGATGGCGATTGTGAAAAGGCGCCGGATGTGTTATTTATTACTGTTGGCCTTGTAAATATAAACGTCGACGGTTGACCTCGGGAGGTTTAGCCATGCGCGTTACAGTTGGCGTTATAATAATATGTGTCGCGGTCGCCGCGGCGGCGTTCGCGACCGGCGGCGGCGCCTGGGTCGGCGACACCTGGGGCGGCAGGATGGTGAAGCTCTCGCGCAACGGTTCCGTCGTGCGGACCGTCGGCCCGTTCGTCTACCCGTACGGCGTCGGCATCGACGCGAACGACGGCAGCGTCTGGTTTACCGTTAACGCCCAGAACGTCGTCAAGATGACCGACGAGGGCAAAGAGTTGTTCCGCCGCAGCTACAATACGGAACAGATATCGGTGAACGCGAGCGACGGCGGCTGCTGGATTCGCCTTCACAACCCTCGAGGCGCCGCGCGCGTCAACAAAAGCGGCAATGAGACGGCGAAGGTGCTGCTGGGCCGCGCTAATTGGGTATCGTCCGCGGCGAGCGACGGCAGCTGTTGGGCCACGGACGCGACGGCGGGCGTAGTGCTCCGCATTTCCACCGCGGGCTCGGTCATCTCGTCGTTCGGCGGCTTCAGCTCGCCCGCCGCGTGCGCCGCCCACGCGAAGGATAATTCCGTTTCCCTTATCGAAAGTGGGAACGTCGTACGCTTGAATATCGCGGGCAGCGTCGTCTTCCGCACGCCGCTCGCGAGCGGTTTTTGCGTTGACGTGAACCACAAGGACGATTCGACCTGGGTCGGCGCCGGGAATAATCTTTATAAACTCAGCGCCGCCGGCTCGGTCGTCAATACCATTCCCGCGGGCGGCATGGTGAACGTCGTAACCGTCAACAGCGGCGACGGCTCGGCGTGGGTCGCCATCTACGACCTCAACTCGGTCGCGAAGTACACGGCGACCGGTTCGCTCGTCTTTCGCCTCCCCGGCTTCAATAAGGTCAAGGGGATGGCAGCCGAGCAGAAACCTGCCTATCAGGTTATCGCGCCCGCGAGTATGGGTAAAATTAAGGCCTTGTTCGAGTAGTTCGTTCGACGCGGCCCGCCCGGCCGGATGTTTAAAGCTGTGGACCGTAACGGCCCCGGTCGCGGTGGATGGCCTTTGAGGTGTTCGAGCTGCTACGAGTTCCGGTTTGCCGCCTCGCCCCGGGGACCGTTTTTACTTGGGCCGCGTTAGGCGGCTTCGCCCGGGCGGAAGTGGCGATATGGGCCGCGGGCAACGCCGTCAAGATACGTCCCGACGCACCGCGGCCCGCGGCAACGTACGTCTGGGACGGCGAGCGGGTCGCTATAAAAGGCGGGCGCGGCGAGCGGGAATC
This sequence comes from Candidatus Zixiibacteriota bacterium, assembly GCA_011773985.1. Taxonomy (GTDB): domain Bacteria; phylum RBG-13-66-14; class B26-G2; order WVWN01; family WVWN01; genus WVWN01. Next base: position 2,041 of record WVWN01000008.1, read on the forward strand.
TTTTCAGGTCGTAATCAGTTCGGACCTGGCCCGCCCCGTCGCTTTCCAAATTTTCGACCTCGAGGGTTTGCGCGGTAAAGTCGCCGCGGCAAACGTATCCGTATACGGCGAGTTATACCTCCCGGTGAATTGGCCCTCCGTCGACCTACGGACGAATTTTTCCACCGGTTTGGGCCGCGGCCGTTGGCCCGACCCGCTGGTACCCCTCAAAGGGTATGTCGAGGCGGCCGCGGGCGAGAATACGGTCCTTTGGTTCGACCTCCACGTCCCGCCGAAGACGGCCGCCGGCAAATACCGCGGGCGGATAAAGTTTAAATGGTCCGGCGGCGAATACGACCTCCCGCTCGAGCTCACCGTGTGGGACGTGGACGTTCCCGCCGCCGGCCGCTTCGAGTTCGTCGCCGGGTTGGACGAGGCCGACGTATGCCGTCTTTACGGTACGGAACCCGATACCGAACGCGCCAAGGCAATCCTCGCGAAATATTACTCGCTCTTAAAAGAACACGGCGTTACGAGCGGTGCCGGGCCGTTGGACGAAAAACTCGAGCCGTTCGGGGTTATGACGTTTGCCGAGGGCGAAGCGTATCAGCGTCGTGTTGAAACGTTAAAAGGCGACGGCGTCCGCGTCGCCTACTATGCCGACGGCCTGGCCGATTACATCGACCGGCCCGCGAGCGACCACCGCCTGCTTGGGTGGGCGCTGTGGCGCTTCCGCGGCGATTTATTGCGGCTCGAGGAGGTCTCGTATTTTCCTCGTAAGGACGCGAAGCCCCTTTCGGACGACCCGCGTAGCGAGCGGGGCAACGGCGCGCGGGCGTTGGCCTACCCCGGCGCGGCGGCAGGTTTGGATGAACCGCTGGCGAGTATACGCCTCAAGCTTATACGGGAGGCCGCGGAGGATTACGAATATCTGGCGATGCTGGCAGACGCCGGCTTGGCGGCGTACGCGGACGAGCTCGCCGCGGGCGTCGTTCCGACGTTGCCGCGCGCCGGCGCGCAAGGGCCCGAGCCGGCGCGATTTTACGACGCGCGCGAGGCCGCGGCCTTGGCGTTGGTTAAGAGCAAGTGGGGCCAGGTCATAGCTGAGGACGCGGTGCGAGGCAAGGTGGTAGACGACGACGGCGCCGCGGTCGCCGGCGCGTTAGTCCGGGCGGGGCCGCTGGCTTCGGTAGCGGGGTCGGAGGGCGGCTACGAGCTGCGCTACGTTCCGCGCGGGCGCTTGCTCACGGCCGTGGCCGCCGGTTATGAGAAAGGGGGCGCCTCCGGTGCGGGGGGCCGGGCCGATTTTTTCTTAAAAAAATTTTTGCGGCGGTTTATCTTGAACGGCGACGACTCTCCCGAACGCTTTTCGGATAAGGGGTTCGAAAAGGCCGGGCTTGCGTATAATAATAACACCGTGGGCGGGCCGGCGCTCGTCGGACGTCTCCGGGAGGGGCGCACCGGGGGCTTCGAGTTCCGGCCGGCGCTTCAGGATTGGCGTACCTTAGGCGTCCTCACCTTGGAGCTGTACAACGGTTCGGCGGAGGGCGTAGCGGCGACGGTCCGCCTCGAGGACCGCCGCGGTGCTTTTTACGAAGAGGAATTTTTACTTACGCCCGGGCGTTGGCGGCTTGGACGAATCGATTTAGGTCTGGCTCGCGAACGTTTTTACCTTGAGGCGAAGGGCTCGGGCGACGGCCTTAAATTTAAGACGAAGCCCAAAATAGATATCTCAAAGGTAAACCGAGTGAAAGTCTCTTTCGCGGGCCGCGGCGGCGGCGAGGTCCGCTTGGGCCGCGTTTGGTTGGAGGCGCGAGGAGATTAACGAAACGATGAGCGGTGTTAGAGTATTTATCGGTGCAGCGTACGCCGGTTTGTTTTTGTGCGCCGCGTCGGCTTCGGCGGCCGTCCCGCTTGCCGACGAACCGTCCTGGGAGTCCGAAGACGAAGACTATGCCACTGGCGGCGTGTTGTGGGACCTCGACGGCGACGGTTACGTGGACCTCGTCGTAGGCAACGGCAACGACATGGACAAAGAGCGCGACGCCGTGTATTACAACCGCCGCGGCGAGTTGGAGCGGGAAGCGAGCTGGCGGTCCGCTGACCTCGGCTATGACGGCCACGTCGACGCGGGCGACGTGGACGGCGACGGCGACCTCGACGTTGTCGTGACGGGTTTCCTCGCGCCGCATCTGGAGCAGCTCTACCGCAACGACGACGGCTTGCTGACGCCGTACCCGGTGTGGACGAACGCCGACGAGGACGATAGCTTCGCGTGCGCGCTCGGCGACGTGGATGGCGACGGCGACCTCGACCTCGCGACCATATCGGGTTACTTCCGGCCCGGGCCGGTCCGCGTCTACGAGAACGACCGGGGCGCCCTCGAGAAGCACGCGAGCTGGTATACCCCGAAGTCTTACGACGCCAACGACGTGGCCTGGTGCGACGTGGACGGCGACGGCGACCTCGACCTCGCGATCGCCGGGCACGGCGAACCGTGCTACCTCTTCGAAAACGAAGGAGGCGTACTCGCGAAGGCGCCCTCGTGGCGAACGAGCCTGGTCGCGGAGTTCAATCAGTTGACCTTCGGCGACATAAACGGCGACGGTTGGCGGGATATGGTCGTCTCGGACAACTCCGGCGGTAGGGTCTTGCTCTACATAAATAAAAACGGAACGCTGCGCGCAGAGTTCAATTGGTCGGCGCCGATCCGGTACGCGTCGTGCGTAAAGTTGGCGGACGTAGACGGCGACGGCGACCTCGACCTCGCCGCGGGCGGTTGGTGGTCGCCCGTACAGGTTTACGAGAACGCTGGCGGGAAGTTAGGCGCCGCGCCGGCCTGGTCCTATTATCCCGCGGCGAAAGCTTTGGTTTGCGAACAGGCCGTGTGGGGCGACGTCGACAACGACGGCCTGCGTTTCGTAACCACGGACCGCTACGACGGCGACGGCGCGCGTAAGTTGTGGTACCTCGAGCACGTGCCCGTTCACGCGTTTGGGTACGTGCGCGTCGACGGCCGGACGCTCGAGCCGGACGAGTTCTGTTTCCACCCTGAGGACGGTTGGGTTTCGTTCGCCCGGGCGCCCCGCGCGGGCCGCGGCAACGTCGAGTTCGGGTATATTTATTCGACCGACTTGGACCTCGTCGTAACTAATTGGGACGAACCTGCCGGTAGCTTTCTATTCGAGAATACGCGCGGGGGCGCGGTGCAAATTTCCGGCTTCGTAGTGCTGCCGGGCGACGGCGGCCTTACGGCGAAGTGGACCGTCCGCGTCGGCGCGCCGAAGTTGTCGGGTTTCAACCTTTACCGGCGCCGCGTCGACGTAGGCGGTCACCGGGCGCCGCTGGTCAGGGTCAACGACGCGTTGATAACGAGCAGCACGTCGTCGTTCGCTTATACGGATGTGAGGGTCGTGGGCGGCGCGACGTACGACTACTGGCTCGAGGCCCGCCTTACGGGCGGCGAGACCGAGACCTTCGGCCCGAAACGCGGTTGGGTCCGGAAGACTACGTTCGTCCTCAGCCAGAATTATCCGAACCCGGCGCGCACGTCGACGACCATACCTTTCTCGCTCGAGCACCCGGCGGACGTTTCTCTCGTGCTATACGACCTCGCCGGGAGGCGAGTCGCGACGTTGTTCGAGGGCTTCGCGTACGTGGGCGGAAACGAAGTGCGGGCGGACGTCTCGCGTCTGCCGCCCGGCGTCTACGTTTACCGGCTCGAGGCCGCAAGCGGTACCGCGGCGAAGAAGATGGTTATAGCGAGATAAGGGTTAACTTGACATCGCCGCCCGGCCGTCGTATATTCGCCCGTGACGGTTCTTAAAGGGCTCCTTAAAGCAAGGGAGGCTCCGTGAAAGAGCTCGACTTCCATACGCTCGCGGTCCAGGGCGCGTCGCCGTGCGACGAGCACACCGGCGCCGTGACGACGCCGATATACCAAACGTCCACCTTTTCGTACTTTACCGCGGACCGGGGGGCGGCCCTCTTCGCGAAAGAGGAGGAGGGTTACATTTACACGCGCCTTTCGAATCCTACCAACGAGAAGCTGGAAAAGAACCTCGCGCTGTTGGAGGGCGCCGAGGCGGGCCTTACCTTCGCCTCGGGCCTCGCGGCGATTAACGCGCTCGCGCTCTACCATTGTTCCGCGGGCGACCACTTCCTCGTCCAGAAGGAGCTTTACGGCGGCACGTACGAGCTCTTTACCAAGCACTTCCCGCGCCTCGGGATCGACATGACTTATTTGACGGAGATGACCGTCGAAACCGTTCGCGCGAACGTCCGCGACAATACGAAGTTAATATTCCTCGAGACGCCGTCCAATCCCCTTATGAACGTATTCGACATCGCGGGCATCGCGGAGGTCGGCCGCAAGGCGGGCGTGCCGGTCGCGGTGGACAACACCTTCGCGACGCCGTACCTTACGCAACCGATAAAGCTGGGCGCGACGTACGCGGTCCACTCCGCGACGAAATATATCGGCGGCCACGGCGACTCCATCGGCGGCATGTTGGCCGGGCCGGCGGAGGCCATGGACGCTATCCGCGCGAGCACTTACAAGGACCTCGGCGCCACGACGTCGCCGTTCAACGCCTTTTTGTTCTTGCGGGGCCTCAAGACATTGCCGCTCCGCATGGACCGCCACTGCGCCAACGCGCAGAAGGTCGCCGAGTTCCTGGCCGGGCACGACAAGGTCCAAAAAGTCTATTATCCCGGCCTGCCGACGCACCCGGGGCACGAGCTTGCCGAACGCCAGATGCGCCTTTTCGGCGGGATGGTTGGCTTCGACGTCGCGGGCTTCGACGCGGCGAAGAAGTTACTCGATGGCCTTGAGGTGTGCGTCCAGGCCGTCAGCTTGGGCGACGTCTTGACGCTCATCGAGCACCCGGCGTCGACGACGCACCACGGGTACCCGGAGGAGGACCTTGCCGACGTCGGATTGACGGAAGGTTACGTGCGTATATCGGTGGGCATCGAGGACGCGGGCGATTTAATTGACGATTTGGCCGCGGGGCTCGAGCGGATATGAGGGCGCCAGGGGCGTTACGGAAGGCCGCTCCCCCGGGGCGGCTTTTTTTATTTAGATTTATCGCAGTCGGGAGGTAAGGCCGCGGCGTCGGCGGGCGGCGAGCAATCGGACGGGCCCGAGCCGTAGCGGCAGTTGCGGCAACAATCCGGCACGTCGCCCTTGACTTGGCGCCTGACGATAAGAAATACGACTACCGCGCCGACGGTAACGGCCGCGATTATCGACAACGTTTCCCACATTTCGTTTTTTAACCCAGGCCTATCAGGCGGCCGCCCTGGTAGATAAGCGTTGCGGTCAGCCAACCCAATATAATGGTGTAGCCCGCGGCGAATAACGTCCAACGCCACGAGCCGGTCTCGCGGCGTATGACGGCGATGGTCGCGACGCAGGGTATGTAGGTGAGGGACATGACCATAAAGGCGTACGCAGACAGCGGCGTGAAGGTCGTGCGCAGTACGGCCGTTAGCCCCTCTTCGCCCGCGCCGTATAGGACCCCCAACGTCGAGACGACCGCCTCCTTCGCGACGACGCCGGCGGCGAGGGCGACCGCCGGTTCCCACTCGCCGAAGCCGGCAGGATGGAGGACGGGCGCGAACGCGGCTCCCGCGGTCCCGAGGATGCTGTCGCGGCTCGCGTACGCCACGCCCGGCGGCAAGTTGGCGAGGCCCCATATCAGAATGCTCGCGGCGAATATAATGCCGCCCGCGCGTTTGACGAACTCGCGCGACCGCTCCCACGCGTGCAGTAGCGCGCCGCGTAGGGTAGGCGCGCGGTAAGGGGGGAGCTCCATCACGAAATGCGCCGACTCCCCCGGGAATAATATTTTCCCAAATAGTTTGGCCGCGATAACGGCGAGGACGATCCCCAGAAGGTACAACGACCAAACGACCAGGCCGCGGCGGCCGGCGAAAAAGGCGCCCGCGAAGAGCACGTAAATCGGCAAACGCGCCGAGCAAGACATCAACGGGATAACCATGATCGTTATCATCCGCTCGCGTCGCGTCTCGAGGGTTCGCGTCGCCATAATCGCGGGCACGTTGCAGCCGAAGCCCAATATCAACGGGATGAAGCTGCGGCCGTGGAGGTTGAGTTTATGCATGAATTCGTCCATGACGAACGCGACGCGCGCCATATAGCCGGAGTCTTCCAGGACCGCGATAACCAAAAACAGTAGGAATATATTGGGAAGGAAAACGAGGACGCTTCCGACGCCGCCGAGGACACCGTCGACGACGAAGCTGGTGAGAAGCGGCGACGCGGACGCGGTCCACGCGGCGACGTTCGCGCCCAGCCGGCCGAGGCTCCACTCGAGGCCGGCGACTACAGGCGCGGCGAGTTTAAACGTTAGCTCGAACGCGGCGTACGCCGTAACCAGGAATATTGGCAAGCCAAGGCGGCGGCTGGTTACGATTTTGTCTATCCTGTCGGATACGGTCACCCGCAGCGGCGACGGCGCTCTGGGGCGGACCGCGTCCCTTAATAGGCCGGCGATGAAGCCGTAGCGGTAGTCTGCAACCGCGACGACGGCGTCATCTCCTATTACGTTTTGGAGGTGGGAGGCCGCGCGGGCCGCGTCGTCGGCGACGGCTTCACCCCCCGCTATTCCGCGCACCAACGCCGTTACCCTTTCGTCGCCCTCGAGGAGTTTGAGCGCGAGCCAACGGCGCTCGAGCGAGGGCGGGAGGCCGTCGAGATTCGAGAGTCGCGACGTTAGCTTTTCAATATGGGGCTCGAGCTCGTGGCCGTAGTTTATGCGTATCGGCCAATCGGCCGGGCGTTCGGCCGCGGCCGCGTTAACCGCGGCTTTGAGCTCGTCGATACCCCGAGCCGTCGTACCCACGGTCGCGATTACCGGCACGCCCAAGAGCCTCGAGAGCACGCCGGACTCGAGGTCGAACATCTTCTCGGCGACGTCGAACATGTTCAGCGCAACGACGACGTTGGCGCCCATCTCTAGGAGTTGCGTCGTCAGGTAGAGGTTGCGTCCGAGGTTGGAGGCGTCGACGACGTTTACGATTACTTCGGCCTCGTTCGAAAGTATGAAATCGCGCGCGATGACTTCATCCAAGGAGTACGCGCCCAGCGTGTACGTACCTGGTAGGTCGACGACGCGGACGCGGGCGCCGCGGTATTCGTACTCGCCCTCTTTTTTTTCGACGGTTACGCCGGGCCAGTTGCCGACGTGTTGGCGGCCGCCGGTGAGGCCGTTGAATATCGACGTCTTACCGGCGTTCGGATTGCCGGCGAGCGCTATAGTTACGTTTTCGGGCAAAGCGTGGTCTTCTTGTTAGGCATGCCTAACAACGGCGTAAAAAATTTTTATCTATCTGGGCACGTTTCCTCGGCCGGGCATTCGCCGCATACGTCCTCGGGCGCTTCGGCCGCGAGGATTTTCGCGGCGACGCCCCGGCCTACGGCTATACGGGAGTTGTTGAAACAGAGCCTTACGGGCCCGTACCTGTTTTCGACGACGTGGATGTCGGCGCCGGGGACGAGCCCCAACGCGAGGAGTCGTTGCTTCAAACCGAGGCCCGCGTTTATCTTGGCTACGCGCACCGTCGCGCCTATTTCGAATTCCAATAATGATTTTAAGTTTCCCAAGTTCGCCGCATCCGTTTATTTTCGATTGCGTTTTTTCCGACGGCTTTTGTTTTTTGACGAGGCGACGTACTCGCTCAGGCGGGAGGCGGTTTCGGCGCTCAGGCCGTGCTCGAGGGCGCAGGCGTCGCGCTCCGCGGTGGCGTGCGATACGCCCAGTACGTCCTCCAGAAACGTTACGAGCGTGTCGTGGCGCCGTCGGACTTTCCGCGCGAGCGCCCGTCCCTTGGCGGTTAGGCTTACGCGGCCGTACCGGGCGGATTCCGCGAGCCCCTTTTCGACCAGCCGCCGGACGGCTTGCGTTACTGAGGCTTTGGCCACCTCCAGGTAGTCGGCGATGGATGAAACGCGCGCCGGCGGCCCGAGGTCGAATACCGCCTCGAGGTAGTCTTCGAGCGAAGGCGTTAACCTTTTCGGCCTGGCTGCGTGAAAGTCAGAGTCCATTGTTAGTTAAGCCTAACATATTTCTTGGCCGGCGTCAAGTTTTTTACCGCTTCGTTCCGGGGGAGCGTGCAGGTTGCTCGGAAATCGAGCTTACGTTTCAATCGCGCGAAGGACGTTATTTAAAAGGGGAAAGTTTCAACTGGCTAGCGGAATACACGCCCAGGGGTGATCCGTGGCAGCGTGCGGACTTTATGCGAAGGCGAAGGGCAGAAAGGCAACTTAGGCGTTTCGGTCGAACCGGTGGCGGGTAGAGTTGGCCGGCCTATTGCAAATCGCCAACCGTCACCTCGACGCGGCCCCCGGCAACTCCCCTTAACCTCACCGCGCCCAGGCCGAAGGGTAGGCGTTCGCGGTCGGCAAGGGGCGCGAGCTGCGTATTCAAATACCACAGGAGCGGCGCCGCCACCGGGACGTTCGAGACGGAGGCCTTCTTGAAATAGGCGCGTACTTTTCGGCCGTCGTCGCGGAGCGCTACCGTAACCGCGAGGGGTGCGTTTCCGTAGCGCGCGCGAGCTGAAAGGTTGCCGGCGTCGAAAGCCACCGCGGCGTCCCTCAAACCCGGGAGGGCATCTTCCAACTTCCCCGCCAGGTCCTCGTCCTCGGCTTTGAAGCTAAGCGAGACGGAACCCAACCTGAGCAATTGCACCTCCCCGTAAGGCGCCCACGGGTTAACGACGACTTCGCGGAGCAAGACGTCCAGGTCGGCGACGGGCGTGCCGGCCACTTTTCCCGCCCGCGCCCGGACCCGGATAAATTTAAAGTAGCCCTTTTGGGGCGCCGCGGCTCGAGCCTCAGTCGCCACGTTCCTTAAATCGCTAAGTAGTTCCGGGTAGGCACGGCCGGCTAAAGACGAAATTTCTGCTAGCCGCGGCGTAAACGCCGCGCGCGGCCGGACCTGGCGGCGGTAGAGGGTAGCTGTGGAGCCGTCGTCCAAGCGGTAGCGCGCGACTTCGGCGTAGGCGTCGCGGAACCACGCCGGGTCGCCTCGCAGTTTGGCAAACGCCTTCCAGCCCGGGTCGTCGCCCTGGTCGCCGTCCTTCGCGATTATGAGGTCGCAGAAGTTGGGGAAATCTTCTCGGGGGCGGAAGATGTTCGCGTTTTGGCGGTCGCGCGTCGCGTAGTATTGGAAAGTTATACCGGCGAAGGTGGCGACGTTAGGTACTACGCAGAAATTCGCGCGGCGCCCCTCGCGCCGTTCCCATGCGACGACCCCGCGGAGTATGGCCGCTATGTGCCAATACTCGCGACGCGGTTTCTCGTTGTCGTAGACGAGGAGGCGATGCCGGAGCGGTTTCCAGACGTACCGCGCCGGGAGGTCCCCGACGCCGAAACTCGTTATGAAAAAAATAGCCAGCGCGTACGCCGCCGCCAGCGACGCCAGCGCTATTTGGAGACGCCGGGGCCTGAGCGAGGCGAAGGCCACGCCGAAGGCCACGGCAAAGGCCGGGAGCAAGGGCGCCGTGAAGCGGTAGTCCTTGTTCCGTATCAACGTCAGGATGATGTAGGAGCCGAGTATCCAAAAGAGAAGGAGAACCCACCCGGGCCGCCGCCGGACCGCACAATAGATCACGGCTACGGCGCCGGCCGCGAGCATGACTATACCCAGCTGATAGACGGCGGCCGAGATATAGTGGGAGAAGGAGGCCGAGGTGAAGACGGCCGGGTCGCCCTGGCCTACCGCCTCGAGCGCCGTGTGGCGCGCGGCATTAACGAGGTGGAATAGGTGGCGAAGGTACCACGGGCAAGCTACGACGAAAGCCGTCGCCGACGCCGCGCCGAAGTGAAGGAGGCGGACCGGCCGCGAGGCCGCGTCCCCCCTCGGCGCGAAGACCGCCCAGACGGCGGCCGGTAATACAAAAGCTACGACGGTCCACTTGACCAAGGCCGCGAGCCCGAATACGGCGCCGAAGGCCAGCGACGCGTAGCGGCGGGTGAAGCCGTCCGTATAGACGAGCGCGAGCATCGCCGCGGCCGCCGCGGCCGTCGTCGGCACGACGAGCGCGTAGAAGCGCGTGTAGTTGTAGAGGAAGGGGGTGAACGCGGCGAACAAGGCCCCGGCGACGCCTGCCCCTAAGCCGCCGAGCCGCCGGCCCAAGGCGAAGACGGCCCCCACCAACACTACGAACCATACGAAGTTGGCCGATACCGCGACCGCCTCCTGCCGGCCGAAAAGCGGATAAGCGAGCGCCGCCGGCAAGCGACTCAGCGGCGGATAGTATTCGTCGACGTCGACGAGCTCTCGCCAACGCCCTTCCATTAATAGGTCGGAGTAGTCGAGCGATTTTTTTAGGTGGTTAGCGAAGTCCCAGGAGGGGGGAACGTCGTACCGGCTGAGCCAGACGAGGTCGGCTACGAAGTGAAACGATAGGACCGCGGCGACGGTCACTACGGCCCAAAAGGCGGGCGACCCCAGCTCGAGTTTTTTAAACATCGAATCTCGTCGGCGCAGACTGCGTTAAATATTTAACGGCGAGATTTTCCGCCGTTCGCAAGTTCAAACCGTGCCCTGAGCCGTAAAGGGACCGTGCGGCCTTTGTACGGCTATTGGGCCCTCTCGACGGTTACATATTTTAGTTCGAACGAAACCCCTTCGGGCCCGAGGCATCTGACTGCGAGGTGGCGGAAATATGGCGGGGCCGATAGCCGCGGCGTCTTCACGACCTCTTCGCCCCGGATCTTGCGCTTGGCGACCGCCGCGCCGTCGACCTCCAAGGCCACTTCCGGATATCCTTGCAAGACTTTAAGTTGAACTTCTAATACGAAGTCCTTCGCCGGTGCCGTAAAAAACGTCGCGGCGCGGGCAGGCGCTTTCAGTAAATATCCGCCGTCTATTGTCGGCATCGTCCGCGCGGGGGCTGCCTCGGAGCGGACCCATTTTTTATCAAAAATCAGTGTTCGCCGCGGCGCGTTAAAGCGGCGTAGTACGTCATCGTCTAAACGGTAGATCGCCACCGCAGGGTTAAAACCGTAACCCGGACTCTCTAATCTGAGCACCAACTTCGAATTACCCGTTATCGATTCGTAGTTCGAGCGTAACTCCTCGGCTCGGCGGGGGTATCTCTCGACGAGCTCAGAGTGCTCCCTGGCCAGGTCCTGGGTTATTAAATAAGTAAAGCCGCCCGCGGCATATTCGGTTGCGTTATTGGTTAATAAATAGGGGCCCGCGTGTATTTCGTATTTGTCCGGGTTAATAGGAGGCGTTTCAATCTGCCCCCCCTTGTCCAGCGGTACGTAATTGCTTGCCGCTTTAGCGATGCGTTGGGGCCACGGAACGTTATCTTCAAACCACTTTTTCGCTATCGTCCTGTTATCCTCCCGAAGTAAGAGCCCGGTTTCGCGTGCAGTAATTACGACCGGTCTTAGCCAAAATAACGCTGCCAAGAGCACGAGGGCGATATAGTATGCCGAAGGCTTCGCGCGTCGGCGTAGGCTTTTAATTAGGCACGCGCCGGCCAAACCTGCCAATAACGCTCCGTAAGGCAACAACGGTTGCAAATTTCTTACGTGGGTTACTTTAATCGAGGCGAGGAATAAAAGGTAACTCGCGGGTAAAACAAAAAAAGTAAAAGCCCCTAGCCTTTGCCGAAACGCAAGGATAAATACGCCTGCCGCGGCTAAAATAGTCGGCCCGGGCGTTAGCGCGTAACTCCAAGAGGAATCTAAAAACCTTCGCAACGGCAACCCGAACCTACTGGTCGCATCCCCGGCGGCGAAATAATGCCGGGCTTCCCAAAAGGTGTCGCGGAGGAAAAGTTGATTCTCGAATATTATCCCGGGCGTTAACGCCACAAACGCAAGGGCGGCGATAGAACCGAAACCAACGACCTTAGTCCAGTCTCGGGTGCGCGCCGCGATTACGATAAGGGCGGCTCCCGCAAAAAAGGCTCCGTTATACTTTATGCTGACCGCGGTTCCGAATACTATGGCCGCTGCGCATAGCGTTCTCCAATCCCTTCGTTCTAAATATAAGAAAAGTAAGAACGCGCCGAGAAAAGCCGCGGCGGCCATGGGTACGTCCGTGGTCAACCACCGCGACCCGGCAACGTGCAAAGGCGAAAGCGCCAATACGGCCCCGCCAATGAAACCTGCTACGCGGTCGTTCCAAAACCGAACCGCGAAATAATATGTTAACGAAACGGCACCCGCCCCGATAAAAGCAGTCACCGAACGGCCCACGAGTAAAAAATCCGATAACGCCATCGAATTCGCGGAGGCGAGGCCGTGCTTAAGGACGAAAATTAAGACACTCAAGGGGACGAAGCCGAATTGCCAATAAATATAGCCTGTCGGGTAGGAATAAAAATGAGGGAGGATGTCGCCCGACGAAACGAACCGCGATATCGGTGCCGCGAGGAAATACTCGTCCCATTGGTACATATGCGGCAAGCCGAAGTCGATTCCGACTAGCCGAATCGCGAGAGCGCTTAGGAATAAACCGGCCGGTATCGCGGCGCGCGGTGCCAGGGCCCTAAGGCGCAAAAGCGGCCTCTCCCATAACTGATATTTCTCCTTCGCGGATTATAGTCCTACCCTTAGAAGAAAGTCAAAGTGTTTAGAGAAGCGGAACGTCCTGTTAACCTCCAAAGGTGGCGCGCCTCGGTTCATAAGTTCATTCGACGCCGTGAACGGAAGCGCCTTTTAAAACCGCTATCGATCCAGCGGGGCCGAGGCACCTTACGGCGACATGTTTATAATACGGCGGCGCCTTTAAGGGTCCCGTGCGTACGACGCCGTCCGACGTTAACCGCCTTCGCGCGACCGCCGTGCCGTCAACCTCCACGACGACCGTCGGCCTCCCGGCCAGGGGCTCGACGTTGACGGCCAGCGTGAACTCCCGGGCGGGCGCCGTGAAGTAAGCCCCGGCGCGCGACGGCGCCGTCAGTACGTATCGGCCGCCGGCCTTTGCCATCGGCTTAGCCGGGTCGGCCTCGGAACGAACCCATTTCTTCTCGAAACGAACTTTTTTCTTTGGCGGGTTATTAATTTTCAACACGTCGTCGTTAATACGGTATATCTCGACCGCTGCGCGAGTGTCGTCGTGAGGCTTATTTAATCTAAAAACGAGTTCGGTATTTTTAATAATCGATTCGTAATTTTTACGGTTAACTTCGGCGCGGGAGGGGTCGTGCGTTAATAATTTTTCCGTATTCGCTTCCAGATCCTGCGTGATTAAGTAGGGTATCCGCGCGACAGCGTATTCGGTTACCGAATTCGCCGCGATATACGGCCCGACCACCACCTCGTATTTATAAGGGTCGATCGGCGGCGTCTCAATTTGGCCGCCTTCGGTTTGCAGCGCCGGGTTCACTGCTTCCTTCGCGACCCGTTGCGGCCACGGGACCTCGCCTTCGAACCACGTTTTAGCCTTATCACGGGGGTCCTCGCGAACGAGCGAGGCCGCCTCGCGCCCCGTAATAATCACCGACCGGAATGTGAACCCAACCCCCAGCGCCGTCAAGAGAATCGGAAGGGTCCAGAGCGGAACCGACTTCCGTAAGCGCCGCGTCAGCGTCGCCGCGGCTAAACCGGCGAAAATGGCCCCGTACGGCAACAACGGATCTACAGCCCTGCTGGAAATCGACTTCGTAAGAAAAAGGAAGACCAAGTAACAGGCCGGGAAAACTAAAAGGGGGATAGCGCGCCCCCGATACCGAAAAACGTATAAGACAATTCCCCCGGCCGCAAACAACAAAGGCCCCGGCGTCAAACCGTAACACCACAGAATCTTAAAGTAATCCCATAACGAAAAGGTTAACAGTTGGTTAATTTCGCCGACGACGAAATAGTGGGAAACTTCGGTGGAAACGTGATTATAGAACTTCGAGCTCTCGAAGATAATACCGGGCGTAAGCAATAGAAAAGTTGCGGCGGCGATGGCCGCGAAGGCGAGGGGTTTAATCGGACCCTTTTCTCGAACGGCTAACACGGCGACCGCCCCCGCGACGAAAAAGGCGGCGTTGTATTTACACGCAACCGACGCGCCTGCCACTGCGGCCGCGGCTAAGAAGGTTTTCCAATCGCGGCGCTCGAAGTGAATAAACAGTAAATATACCCCCAGGAACGCGAATGTGGCCATCGGGATATCCGTCGTTAAAAAACGCGAGTCCATAGCGTGTAGGGGCGATAACGCGAGTACGGCCGCGGCGATAATACCCGCAAGGCGGTCCCGCCATACCCGGACGGCGAAATAAAACGATAGCGTCACGCCGGCCGCTCCAATAATAGCTGTTACAATCCTCGCGACCAACAGGTAGTCGCTTAATTGCATCGCCGCGGCCGGTGCCGCGCCGTTCTTCAAAATGAAAATTAAATAGCTGAGCGGGGATAAAATTGATTGCAAATAAATATAACCCGAGGGGTAACAATATACGTGGGGCAATAGCTGCCCGTGGGCTAAAAACCGGCTAATGGGAGCCGCCAGGAAATGCTCGTCCCAGTGGTACATGTGCGGCAAGCCGAAGTCGATTCCGACCAGCTGAATCGCGAGAGCGCTTAGGAATAAACCGGCCGGTATCGCGGCGCGACGTATTACCGTTTGACCTTCCAAAGAACCGCCGTCCCTTACGAATTCCACATCCGCTACGGTTGTATAAAATTAAAATAAGTACGTCCCCGTATAAAGTCAACCCCAATTACGGCTCGCTGGTCGGCTCGGCGCCTTTCAAAATATTCTACGTCGTGATATATTATGTTCGTATCGTAACGTTTCGCGGTAAAGCGAGAGGCGCGCGGCCGTTCGGGCGGCGGGTCAAAAAAGTCTTGCCGTCGGCCGGCGATTAGGGTAATATAGCAAACGGAAATTAAACGAACGGTGGGGGCGGAGCTGCTACTGGTGGGCAGGCCGGACTTCAAATCCGTGCGGCGGCATTAGCCGTGTCGTCGGTGGGTTCGATTCCCACCCGCTCCCCCCAAAAATTATCCCCGGCCCGACGCCGGGGTTTTTTAATCGTGCCGCGCAACCTAATGCCCTTGACCTTTGCGGCCTTATGCATTATATTTAGCCGCGCCGCGAGATTAATAGGACGGCCGTTTCTTTCCGCCATTATCGGTGGTGACGTATTTAATGTTCGCCGAGGTCCTAGGTTATACTTTATGGGCAAACCGCGTCGCGGATTACCTGAAGGTTCTGGGCGCCGTCGTCGGCGGCGTCTTCGTTATTAGGTTGCTCAAGTTCGTCGTCGTTAGGCGCGTCGCGGCGTGGGCCAAGAGGACCGACGTGCCCATAGACGACGTCTTCGTGAGGAATATATCGAATCCACTTCTTCCATTGCTCTACTTGGCGGCCGTCTATTTCGCGCTCGGGTGTTTGACTATTCCTCCCGATGCCCGTCGCGTAATCGACGTCGCCGCGAAAATCATATTGGTTTTCTTGGGCGTACGCTTCGTCATCGCGGTAATAATAAACACTATCAAGTATTATTGGTTGACCAAAGAGGCGGACGAGGCGAGGGAACGGACCGTACGGGCGCTTATGCCCCTAATCAAGATCGCCGTTTGGATTGTGGGTGTCATTTTCCTCCTCGACAACCTGGGTTTCAAGGTGACGACTGTCGTCGCCGGGCTGGGGATAGGCGGCGTCGCGGTCGCGCTGGCCGGCCAGGCCATATTGAAGGACCTCTTCAGTTATTTCGCGATATTGTTCGACCGGCCCTTCGGGGTTGGCGATTTTATTGCCGTCGGCGAGCAAATGGGGACGGTGGAACATATCGGCGTCAAGACGACGAGGTTGCGGAGCCTGAGCGGCGAGGAGTTGGTTTTCTCCAACGCGGACCTCACCGACTCGCGCGTCCAGAACTACAAGCGGATGGACCGTCGGCGCGTCGCGTTCCATATCGGCGTGACGTACGAGACGCCGGCCGAGAAGCTGAGAGAAATACCGGCCATCGTAGAGAAGGTAGTCGAAGCCGTCGACGACGCGGACTTCGACCGGGCCCACTTTTACTCCTTCGGCGACTTCAATTTGATTTTTGAAGTAGTTTATTACGTACAAGGGTCCAATTATAAGAAATATATGGACATTCAAGAGGAGATAAACGTCGGAATTTACGAACAATTTGCCCAAAGGGAAATAGATTTCGCGTATCCGACGCAAACGATATACCTACCTCGGCCTTGAAAAGTTAGGGGGAACGATGAAGCCTTTTTTGGTTAAAGAAGATGTCTACTGGCTCGGCGTCCACGACCCGAAGCTCGGCGCGTTCGAGGTCGTCCTCCCGACGCCGTGGGGGACGACGTACAATTCCTATTTGATAATGGCCTCGAAGCCGACGCTCGTGGAAACCGTGAGCGCCAAATTCCGCGACGAATACCTCGAGAAGTTGCGCTCGCTGGTCGACCCGCTCGAGATAAAGTACGTCGTGTTGAACCATACCGAGGCCGACCACTCGGGCGCGGTGCCTTGGGTCGTGGACGTCGCCCCCAACGCCGAGGTCGTTACTTCCCGCGCCGCGGGGCGCCACGTGCACCAGCTCTTTCACCTCGAGCGAGAGGTGCTCGCCGTAGGCGACGGCGACGCTCTCGACCTCGGCGACCGCGAGCTCTCGTTCATAGCCGCGCCCTTCCTCCACTGGCCCGACACGATGTTCACCTACTCGCCGCGCGACCGGGTCTTATTTACCTGCGACGCTTTCGGCGTCCACTACTGCGACGAGAACGCGGCCTTCGACGACGAGGCGGGCGACTTCGCCAAGCCGTACCGTTACTATTTCGATAACCTTGTGCGGCCCTTCAAGGAGAAAGCGCGCGCCGCGCTAGGGAAGCTCGAGGGGCTGGCGGTCGACGTGATTTGTACCGGCCACGGCCCGGTCTTGCGGTCCGACCCGGGGAAATATATCGACCTTTATCGGAAGTGGAGCGGCGAGCCGGACCAGCGCGGAGAGAAGCCGTTGGCCGCGGCCTTCTACGTCGGCGAGTACGGGAACCTGGCGCAGATGGCGGACCAGATCGCCCGCGGCTTGACCGCGAGCGCCGTCGAGCCGGTCGTACGCGACGTGACGGGGGCGAGCGCCGCGGAGATAGGGGAGCTGCTCGCGGCCGCGGACGGCATCCTCGTGGGTTTACCGGCGGTGGCGGGCGAGGCCCTAAGGCCCGTGGAGGCCGTACTGGCCGCGGCGACGGCGGCCAACGTGCGCGGGAAGGCGGCCGCGGCCTTCGGCCCTTTCGGCACGAGGGGCGAGGCCGTGCAAAAGGTGGAAGGCCGCCTTAAGGAGTTGGGCGCGAACCTGGTAAGGCCTACGTTGACGGTGGACTTCGCGCCGGACGAAGAGGTCTTCCAGCGGTGCCGCGAGTTCGGCGTCGAGTTCGCCGCGGCGGTTAAGGGGACTTAGCGCGTCTCACGTAACGAAGGTAGTCCGGCCAAAGGCCGCGTTTTATTTTGCGCGTTGCGATAGGGTGTGCGGTAGGGGTTTCGTTTTAAAGCAGGCCGATGGTTACGGCTAAGCCGCGAGCTGTCGGCTCGAGTTTGACGCGCGACGTCGTCTCTTTGTCCGCGGGCAGGTCCGAGACGTCCCAGTCGGCGAGGTGGGCGTCGACGTACGCGTCCATCATCGAGAACGCCAGCGCGCCCACGAAGAGCCACGCCCAGAACTCGGTCTCGACTATGTAGTCGTCGTGCCGGGCGAGTTTTTCCCTTTTAACTTTCGGGTCCGTCGCTTCGCGCGCCTCGCGCGAGTATCTCCGGGCGGTGAGGTATTTGTCCACGGCCATGAAGAGCGTGGCACTCTCGGCGGCCATCATCGCCCCCGCCTTCACATATTGGCGGTTGTATATCTGCCCCCACCCGGGGACCGCGAACGAGCGCCACAGCGCCCCCGTCGGCGAACGGCGCAAGCGCGCCAGCGCGAGCTCGGCCAAGGCGGCGGAATCGTAATACCCTTCGCCCGGGAGCGGCTCCAATACCGCCGCCTCGGCCTTTTTCGCCTCGTCCTCGACGACGTTGATGTCCACCGCGCTCGCGCCGGCCGCGGCGATAGCGAGTACAATTATGGCGCGTATTACCACCGCGGCGATGATACCCCAACGTCGCGGTGAGGTCAAGACGTTATATTCGGCGCGAGGGTTATGGTACGCGTCCCTAAAGTTGATAACTATTCATATTTATGGTAAAATCCCAACCGGCTTAGGAGTTTTTATGAGCAGAGAGTATTTCCCGGAATTAAACCGGCGGCGCGCCAAAAAGAGAGCCTCCTTCTCCCGCGTGGCGCGCACGTCGTTCTGGGTGATTTACTGGGGAGGCCTCGTCGCAGTGGGCGTGGCCTTCGGCCTCGTGACCGTGCTCTCCCGGGGGTTACCGCCCGTGGCCAGCCTGGAGACGTACGAGCCCGCGCTCCCGACCAAGATATACGACCGCCACGGCGCGCTGATCACGTCCTTTCAGGTCGAGCGGCGCTATCTCAGGCCCTTTTCGGCTTTCCCGCAAGACCTGGTCAACGCCACCGTCGCCATTGAGGACGAGCGGTTCTACAAGCACCGCGGCATCGATCACAGGGGGATAATGAGGGCCGCGTTGGCCAACGTAAAAGCCCGGCGCGTGGTTCAGGGCGGTTCGACGATAACGCAACAGCTCGCGCGCGACCTCTTCCTGACGCGGGAACGTACCCTTGCGCGAAAACTCCGTGAGGCGATCTTGGCCGGCAAAATAGAAGAGGCCTATACGAAACAAGAGATCTTATATTTCTATCTGAGCCAAACGTATTACGGCCATAATGCCTACGGCGCCGAGGCCGCGGCGCGCGTATATTTCAATAAGCACGTCGAAGATTTGACGCTCGTCGAATGCGCGGTGCTCGCGGGGGTACCGCGTTCGCCGGCGAGGTTCTCGCCGTATATCGATCCTGACGAAGCGCTCGAGCGCCGCAATATGGTGCTCGCGAAGATGTACGAGCTCGGTTATATCGAGCGAGAGCGTTACGAAAAGGCTAAGTCGACGCCGACGCAGGTCGCGCCCGTGAGGCGCGACCCGGACCGCGCGCCTTACTTTACGGAATACGTTCGCCGTTTGTTAATAAGGCGGTACGGTTCCGAGCGCGTGTTCCGCGCCGGCCTGCGGGTCTATACGACGCTGGACCTGCGCCGTCAGGGGATCGCGGACAAGGCCGCGGCGTGGGGCCTGGACCGGCTCGAGAAAAGGCACGGAAAGAAGATAGCTCGCTACGACGCCGAGCTGAAATTTTCGAAGCTCGAGACCGGCCAGGTTCGTTACGTCCGCGTGACGGATATGACGAAGGCGGTCGCGATATGCGACCTCGGCGGCGGCATAACCGGCACGATGGATATCTCGCCCGCGGAGTGGTCCTTCCCCTTTAAACCTGATAAGGTTATAAAAGTGGGCGGGGAGATACCGGCGAAGGTCGTCGGCATTTACGCGAAGAAGAAGAAAGTGCTTCTCGCGTTCGAGCAGGAGCCTTTTCTGCAGTGTTCGATATTGGCTATGGAGGGCGCAACGGGCGACATCCTCGCGATGGTCGGCGGGGCCGACTTCAACGAGTCGAAGTTCAACCGCGCGGTCCAGGCGAAACGGCAGCCGGGTTCGTCTTTCAAGCCGTTTTTGTATACCGCAGCCATAGACAACGGCTTCACGCCCGCCGACGTCATAATGGACTCGCCGTTCCGCGTCGAGGCCGACGGCGTGGTTTGGCAACCTCGAAACTACAGCGGGGCGGCTTCCGGGCCTATGACCATCCGGCGCGCCATCGAGCTGTCCATAAACCTCGTCGCCGCGCGCCTTATAGATGAAGTGGGCGTGGAGACCGTGGCCGATTACGCTCATAGGATGGGCGTAAAGAGCGAGTTGGTTCCGGTGTACTCGCTCGCCCTCGGCTCGAGCGACGTTACGCTTTTGGATATGGTGGACGGCTTCGCGACGTTGGCCAATATGGGCGTCCACGTCGAGCCGCGTGCAATTATGCGCGTCGAGGACCGCTACGGTAACGTGCTGGAGGAATTCCCGGTTAAGCGCGAGGTGGTGCTGGGCGAAGATACGTGCGCCGTTATGGTGAATATGATGGAGGGGGTTATTACGCGCGGTACCGGGACGTTGGCGCCGCGATTTGGTTTCAAAGGCCGCGGCGCGGGCAAGACCGGGACGACCGACGCCACCGCGGACACCTGGATGGTCGGCTTCGTACCCGAGGGCATGGTCGCGGGCGTCTGGGTGGGGCGCGACGACCACGGCCCGCTGGGTTACAGGGCGACCGGCGCGTCCTACGCCGTACCCATTTGGGCCAAATTTATGAGTGAGGCGCTGGGCGAGCGCGGCGGCGTGGCGTTCCCAAATCCTCCCGGCATCGTGAACGGGCGCATATGCGAGGAGTCAGGCCTATTGGCGACCGGCAAGTGCACTCGCGTTATCTCGGAATCATTTTTACAAGGCACCGTTCCCACGAAGTTCTGCGACATGCACGGGCCCCCCGACTTCGCGCTTAAAGACGTTGGGGCTTCTTCCAACTACGAATCGCCCGGCGAGTCACAACCGCCGCCCGACCTTTAGCGGCTCCGTCACGTAATTGGCCACTACGCGCGACGAGCGAATGATGGCCGAGGCTCTGAGGCTCGGCCGATTGCGAAAAGGGCGGACCGCGCCCAATCCGGCCGTCGGCGCGTTGGTTACCTTGGGCGAAAAGATAATCGGGAGGGGCTTTCACGAACGGGCGGGCGCGCCCCACGCCGAGGTAACGGCCTTGGGGGAGGCGGGCGTTCGCGCGCGCGGGGGTACTTTGTACGTAACTCTCGAGCCTTGCGTTGCTCGTGGACGGACGCCGGCGTGCGCGCCGTTCGTCGTTGCGTCTGGCGTAAAAAGAGTAGTAATCGGCACCGTCGACCCCAATCCGGGCGTGGCGGGTAAAGGCGCCGCGGCCTTGCAGGAGGCCGGCCTCGACGTGGTCGCGGGCGTTCGCGAGCGCGAATGCAGGCACCTGGTCGAGGACTTCGCGAAGTTCGTCGCGACTAAAACGCCCTGGGTGACGGCGAAGTTCGCGACGTCGCTCGACGGCAAAATCGCGACGCGTAGCGGCGACGCGACGTGGATCTCCGGACCGGCGGCGCGGCGTTACGCGCACCGTCTCAGGTGGGAGCATGGCGCCGTTGCGGTGGGCGCGGGGACGTTGCGGGCCGACGACCCTCGTTTGACGGTCCGTCTGGCCGGCTATGACCAATCGGAGGGGCCGGTGCGTTTGATAATATCGTCCAGCGCCGTCGTCCCGCCCCGGGCGCGCGTTTTCGAGGGTGCGCCTAAGCCGCCGGTATGGGTAGCTTGCACCCGCCGCGCGAGGCCGCGAACCGTCGCGCGATTAACCCGGCGAGGCGCCGAAATTATCATGTGTAAAGAAGAGGGGCGCCGCGTCTCGCTAGCCGACTTACTAAGCCGGTTGGCGGAGCGAAACGTGACGAGTCTGTTGGTAGAGGGAGGCGAGGAGCTGTTGGGTGGTTTTTTTGACCGCGGCCTTGTGGACCGGGTAGTGGCGGTTACCGCCCCCAAAATAATCGGCGGCAAGCGCGCCAAGTCCCCCGTCGGGGGTCGAGGCGTAGGCCGCTTGGACGATGCCCTCGTGTTGCGTGAAACTAAGCGTCGTTCTTTGGGGGATGACGTATTGCTCGAGGGATACTTAGCCGACGTGGACGATTATTTCGCGAACGTGACGCGTGCGACCGAGCGTTTGAGAGAGGGATGCCGGGGCCGGTGATTTAACGCCGCGAGATGTTTACGGGTATGATAACGGAAGTCGGCGAAGTGGCGCGTACCGCGGGCGGCGGCCGGATAAAGGTAAAGGCCCCGAAGACGGCCGGCGCGCTCGAAGTCGGCGGCAGCGTCGCGTTGGAGGGCGTTTGTTTGACGGCCGTCGACGTCGGCGAGGGCTATTTCGAAGCGGATATTTCGCGCGAGACGGCGGCGACGACGACGATAGGAAGCGCGAGGCCGGGGGACGCCGTCAATTTGGAACTGCCCACCGCGGTGGGCGCGCCGCTCGGCGGCCACCTCGTCCAGGGTCACGTCGACGGCTTCGGGACCGTTAAGGAACTTGCGCGTACCGGTGAAGGATACACGTTGCGCGTTGCGGTTCCGCCCGACCTAAGCCGTTACGTCGTCGAAAAAGGCTCCGTCGCCGTGGCCGGGATAAGCTTGACCGCGGTTGACGTGGCCGACGACGGGTTCGGCGCGGCGATCATCCCGCACACGTACGAGCGCACGACGTTAAAGTACCGCCGCCCGGGCGACAAGGTAAACGTCGAGGTCGATTTGATAGCCAAATACGTGGAGCGTTTCGTAGGCGGAAGGCGCGGCGGTTTGACGCGCGAGCGGCTGGCCGAGCTCGGTTACGGCGGTTAACGGGGCCGGTTTTTATGACACAGAAGAAAGCCAGGCGAGGTAACGCGGGCCCGTTTCTAACGGTCGAGGAAGCGTTGGCGACTTTTCGCGGCGGCGGGTTGCTGATCTGCACGGACGATAGAGACCGCGAGAACGAGGGCGATTTTATCTGCGCGGCGGAGACGGTCACGCCGCGCGTGATCAACTTTATGGCGACGCACGGCCGGGGTTTGGTCTGTTCGCCCATGGCCGAGGAGAGGGCTAACGAGCTCGGCTTGCCGCCGATGACGTCCGAAAATACCGGCCTTATGGGCACGCCGTTCACGGTCTCGGTCGACGCTATCGAAGGGACGACGACCGGCATTTCCGCGGCGGACCGCGCGAAGACTGTTAGGGTGCTGGCGGACGCGGCTACGAGGCCGCAGCATCTCGCCCGGCCCGGCCACGTCTTCCCGTTGCGCGCGAAGCCGGGAGGCGTCTTGGAGCGCGCCGGGCATACGGAGGCCGTCGTCGACTTGGCCCGCCTCGCGGGCCTGGCGCCCGTGGGGGTCTTGTGCGAGATAATGAACGAGGACGGCACGATGGCGCGGATGCCGGCGTTAATCGAGGTGGCCGGGCGTTACGATATCGGCATCGTAACCATCCACGACATAATCGAGTATCGGCGCCGCCACGAGAAGCTCGTTCGGAACATCCTTACCGCGCCGCTACCCACCGTCTACGGCGAGTTCGCGATGCACGTTTACGAATCGCTAACCACGCCGGATGAACACCACCTGGCGTTGGTGATGGGCGACGTCACCGGCAAGGAGAACGTCCTCGTCCGCGTCCACTCGCAATGCCTTACGGGCGACGTGTTCCATTCGCTCAGGTGTGACTGCGGCGACCAGGTCCAACGCGCGCTGGAGAAAATCGCCGCGGAGGGTGAGGGGGTACTGCTTTATATGAGGCAGGAGGGTCGCGGCATCGGCCTCCTGAATAAAATTAAAACCTACATATTGCAAGACGAGGGCGTCGATACGGTGGACGCCAACGTGTTGTTGGGTTTCGGTGCGGACGAGCGTCACTACGGCATCGGCGCCCAGATCCTGGCCGACCTCGGCCTTTCCACCATTCGCTTGATGACCAATAACCCGACGAAGATGGTGGGCCTCGAGGCGTACGGCCTTAAGATCGTGGAAAGGCTTCCCCTTCAGGCGAGGTCCCATAAACTTAATTACGAATACCTCAAGGCCAAGAAGGAAAAGCTGGGCCACCTCCTCGAGCTCGACAAAGGGGGAGGCGAGGAGGGCGAGAGCTAAGAGCGCTAGACGGTTGGATTGGCCGGCGTTCGGTCAAACGTTTTGGTTAAGCTATATAAATGTGCCCCGGAGGTTCGCGGATGGCGGGAACGGTTGAAGGCATAATCTCGGGCCGGGGGCGAAAATTCGCGGTCGCCCTCAGCCGGATGAACGAGTTCGTGACGCGCCGCCTTCTGGAGGGCGCGGTCGACACGCTCAAGCGCCACGAGGTAGCCGAGGACGACATAACGGTGGTCTATTGCCCGGGGTCCTTCGAGCTGCCGCCGGTGGCTAAGCGCCTCGCGGCGCGCGGCGGCTATGACGCCGTTATCTGCCTCGGCGCCGTGATACGCGGCGACACGCCGCACTTCCAATACATCGCCGCGGAAGTGGCCAAGGGCGTGGCCGCGGTGGCGCTCGAGGCCGACATCCCGGTGATCTTCGGCGTTTTAACCACGGACACGCTCGAGCAGGCGGTTGAACGTGCGGGGTCGAAAGCCGGCAATAAAGGTCGGGAAACCGCGCTCGCCGCGCTCGAGATGGTGGACCTCTTCGCCAGGTTGGGGGCCAAGGGGAAGTAGTTTGGGTAAGCGTCGCATGGCGCGCGAGCTGGGTTTGAAGCTGCTCTACCAGCTCGAGCTCGTCCGGCCGGAAGGCCACGAAGCGACGATGCGGACGTTCTGGGAAGACCACCCCGCGGACACCGATGTCGAGCTTTTCGCGGCGGTTTTGGTAAAGACCGTGCTCGAGCACCAACCGGACATAGACCGGATAATTAAAGAGTCGGTAGACAATTGGGAGCTGCACCGCATCGCCCGCATCGAGCGCAACCTGCTTAGGTTGGCTACGGCCGAGATGTTGTATTTGGAGGACGTGCCGCCGAAAGCCTCTATGAACGAGGCTATCGAAATCGCCAAGATGTACGGCTCGACGAAGCGGTCGTTCCAATTTATCAACGGCGTCCTGAACAACGTTTACCGAAGCTACGTGATCAAAGAGTGAACCGTAGTTTTACGGACGGGGGTTAGCGCCGTTTTGAAGGTAGCTATCTACTCGGACGTTCACGGAAACCTGGAGGCGTACCGCGCCTCCGTTTTGGATATTGCGCGCCGCCCCGACGTCGGCGCGTTGTGGTGCTTGGGCGACGTCGTCGGTTACGGCGCGGATCCGGAACGTTGCCTCGAAATTACTGCGGCCCTCGCCGGGGCGGCGCCGGCGGAGCTCGACGGTGAACTGGCGGACGCGGCCGGCGGTTTGGCGGGGAAGCTCCGTTACGTCGTGCTCGGCAACCACGACGCCGCGGCCTTGGGCGACCAGATAATTAATTACTTCAACGACGCCGCGCGCGCCGCGGCAATTTGGACCGCGGAGGAGCTCTCGCCCCAGGCTTGCCTCCTGCTCCAAAACTTCCCGCTCACCGCGACCGAGGGCGACGCGTTGCTCGTTCATTCCACGCCGGTGAGGCCGCAGGAGTTCAACTACGTAACCACCGTCGCCGACGCGGAAGAGGCGTTCGCCGCGACCGACGCCAACGTCGTCTTTTTCGGCCACACGCACCAGGGCGGTGTCGTCGCCGAGGGCGACGGTAATCCTAGGGCGGTTCCCGCGAGCGAGTTTGGCGCCCGCGACCGGTACCTGGTGAACGTGGGTAGCGTCGGCCAACCGAGGGACGGCGACCCGCGCGCCTGTTACGTCTTATACGATGCCGCGCGGGGTCGGCTAGAGTTCGTGCGCGTCGCGTACGACGTGGAGGCGGCGGCCGCGAAGATCAGAGAGGTCGGCTTGCCGCGCGTCCTTGCGGACCGTCTTTACTACGGACGGTGATTCTGCGTGTCGCTTCGGATAGGCGGCGGCTTCCTCAAAGGAAGGGTCCTCAAGGGCCCGCGTAGTAAAAGTTACCGGCCGCTTACCGGCCGCCTTAAACGGTCCCTGTTCGATTACCTGGGCGATACGATACGGGGGGCCGCGGTACTCGATTTCTTCGCGGGCGTGGGGGTTTTCGGCGTCGAGGCGCTGAGCCGCGGCGCCGCGCGCGTTACCTTCGTCGAGAAAGACGCCGCGCTGGTGGATTTCTTGGAGGACAACTTGCGCTCGCTCGGCCTCGTCGACGTGGCGCGCGTCAGCTGTGAGGACGTATTCTATTATCTCAACGTGACGCGCCCGCGTGCGCCGTACGACGTCGTCTTTTTGGACCCGCCGTACGGCCGCGGCCTGGCCTTCAGGACGATAGAAGAACTTGCGAGGTGGCCCGGGTTCGGCGAGCGCACGCTCGGCGTCGCGAAGACGTTCAAGAAGGAGCGGTTCGCGGGGCCGCCGCCGTTGGCTTTGCTCGAGACGCGGCAGCTCGGCGACGATAATTTGTTCTTCTTCCACAAGGAGCTTTCGGCGAGCACGGTCCGCGCCGCCCAGGGATAGCGTAGGAAAGGCCGACCTCGCTTGGGCCGTCGACGCCATCCGAAAGGTGGACCTTTAGAGTCATATTCGAGCCGCGAAACGTCCGGGACATCGGGGGGTTGTCGTCATTGACCCGCCGGTATTTTTTTCTTGAAATTATTTGGTTATTTGGTTATAATACCAAATAGCCTATATTGGAGGATTTATGGACCCGAAGACGCAAGGCCGTTTCGACGCGTTGGCCGCGGTCATAAAGGCGATGGCACACCCGACGCGCCTCTTCGTCGTCGACGAACTTTCGCGGGGCGAGCGGTGCGTTTACGAATTGACCGAACTGATCGGCGCCGACATCTCTACGGTCTCGAAGCACCTGGCCGTTTTGAAGGGGTGCGGCATTGTCGAAGCGCAAAGGCGCGGGTCGCGTATTTACTACCGTTTGAAGATGCCCTGCGTTTTGAGCTTCTTCGGTTGTGTTGAGACGGTCATAAAGTCGGACGCGGAAGAGCGGCTCGGTTACGTTGAATGATCGGGCGCGGCCCTTTACCGGACGGCGAGCCGCTCTCGCGTAACGCTGGCTCGAGCACGGGAAGGAACGTTTAGGAAATGGATTGGAAGAAAGAGTGGAAGGTGCTGGCGGCCATCGTCGCAGTCTTCCTCGCCTGTTTTTACTTGCCGGTCGGGACGGCGCGTTTCGACCGATCCATATTCGAGGCGCTGGCGCTCGTCAAGTGGTACGCGCGCGAGCACGTACTGACGTGCCTCGTCCCGGCGTTCTTCATCGCCGGCGGCATCTCGGTCTTCGTAAGCCAGGCCTCGGTGATGAAGTATCTGGGCGCCCGGGCCAACAAAGTCTTGGCGTACGGCGTCGCCTCCGTCTCGGGCTCGATCCTGGCGGTATGTTCCTGTACGGTCCTCCCTCTTTTCGCCGGTATTTACAAGATGGGCGCGGGTTTGGGGCCGGCGACGACGTTCCTCTACGCGGGCCCCGCGATCAACGTCCTCGCGATCGTTTTGACGGCGCGGGTGTTGGGGCTCGAGCTCGGCGTGGCGCGCGCGGTGGGAGCGATCGTCTTCGGCGTCGTCATCGGTTTGGCGATGCACTTCATATTCCGCAAGGGGGAGGTCGCCAAAGCGGAGGCGCAGGCGGCGATGCCCGAGGCGGAGGCGGCGAGGCCGCTGTGGCAGAACGTGTTATATTTCGCGTCGATGGTCGGGATTCTCGTGTTCGCGAACTGGGGCAAGCCGGCGTCTCAAACGGGGGTATGGTTCGCGATTTATACGTTAAAGTGGTTCTTGACGAGCTTGTCTGCGGCGGCGCTCGGCGTAATCCTCGTTCTTTGGTTCGGCGTGAAGTGGTGGAAGCTGCTTCTGGTCGCCGCGCCGACTGCGGCACTTGCTTCTTTGCTGCCCCGGTATCCGGCTATCGCTTTCACCGTCGCCGTCGTCGGCGCATCGGCCGTGGCGGCTACGGATAAGGGGGAAGCGGGCGAGTGGTTCGGAGCCACTTGGTCCTTTGCGAAGCAGATATTGCCGCTGTTGCTCTTGGGCGTACTCATCGCGGGCGCGCTGTTGGGGCGACCGGGTGAGGAGGGCTTAATACCGTCGTCGTGGGTGAGCGCGGCCGTCGGCGGCAATTCGCTCCGGGCCAACTTTTTCGCCTCCATAGCGGGCGCCTTCATGTACTTCGCGACGCTGACTGAGGTTCCCATCGTCGAGGGCCTGATCGGCAGCGGCATGGGCAAAGGGCCGGCGCTGGCGCTCTTACTCGCCGGGCCGGCGATGTCGCTGCCGAGCTTGCTCGTCATACGGAGCGTTATGGGCAACAAGAAGACGCTGGCATTTATTCTACTTGTAGTTATAATGGCCACTATTACGGGTATGGCCTTCGGGACCTTGTTCCGATAGGAGGTTAGCGTTGAAGCGGATACAGGTTTTGGGGCCCGGATGCCCCAAATGCAGGAAGTTGGCGGCGAACGCCGAGGCCGCGGCTCGAGAGCTCGGCCTGGAGTGCGAGGTCGAGAAAATTACGGACATCGAGGCCATTATGTCGTTCAACGTCATGATGACGCCCGCGCTGGCGGTCGACGGGGAAGTAAAGGTTGCGGGCAAGGTACCGTCCAAGGACGAGATTAAGGAGATCCTGTCTAAATGAAACCGAAGACGATAATGACCGTCGTAATCCTGGCCTTCGTCGCCGTGGCCGTCGCGTACTTAGTCGTGAAAGAAGTGCGCCAGGCGAAAGTACCCGAGGTGGTGCGGGAAGGCGTTTCGGAGCCCGCTCCCGTCGCGACCGGCGAGCAAGAATTGGAAGCTGGCGGAACCGAAACGGCAGCCGCGCCGGCGACGCCCGCCGCCTCGGGCGACGTTGCGTCGGACGAGGGGACAATGCCGTCCGCCCCCGGCCGCAAGGTCGTCGTTACTTATTTTTATACGTCGAGGCGTTGAACATCTTGCTTGAAGATCGAGAGTTTCTCGAGAGAAGCGGTCGAAGCCGGGTTTGGCAAAGAGTTAAAGGATGGTGACGTGGTCTGGCGCCTCGTCAACGTCGACGAACCCGCGAACAAGCATTATATAGACGACTATCAGTTGTACGCCAAGTCGGTTATCGTCTCGGACGTCCGCGACGGCGAGGAGGTCCGCTGGAAGAACCTCATGAAAGTGTGGCAGTTGACGGGCGATAAGGAACTTTTTATTAAGTATATCCAAGACGAGGTCCGGGCGTATTTTAACGGTGAGTAAATGACGGCCCTTTTAATAGGCGCGGCGTCGGCGTTGTGGTTCGGCATATTGATGGCGATCAGCCCCTGCCCGATGGCGGGCAACGTCGTCGCCATATCGTACATCGGCAAGCGCTTAGGCAACCCGCGCCAGGTGTTGCTGGGAGGCGCTCTATACGCCGTCGGGCGGACGGTGGCGTACGTCGGCCTGGCGGTCGTAATACTCGCAGGCCTTGGGTCCGTTCCGCGCGTCTCGACCTTCCTCCAGGGCTATATGAATAAAGTGCTGGGGCCGGTCCTCGTCGTCGTCGGCCTGTTCCTGCTCGAGCTCTTAAAGTTCGGCCGCGGGGGCTCCGGGGTAGGCGAGAAGCTCGGAAAGAAAGTCGAGGGGTGGGGGTTGGTCGGCGCGCTGGCGCTGGGGATTATCTTAGCGCTGTCGTTCTGCCCGATATCGGCGGCGCTCTTCTTCGGCAGTCTTATTTCGCTTTCGATAAAGTACGGTTCCCGGGTATTGCTGCCGGCCGTGTTCGGCGTCGGGACCGCGCTGCCGGTTTTCGCCTTCGCCGTAATAATCGGCCTGGGCATCGGCTCGCTGGGCGCGGCGTTCCACAAGGTCCAGAAGTTCGAGTGGTGGGCGCGGCGCGTAACGGGCGCCGTTTTCGTCTTAGTAGGTATCTATTACTGTTTGCAATATATATTTGAGGTATTTTAGGGACGTGTATATTGGGTAACGAGCCGGCCGCGAGGCCGGTTTTTTTGGGCGTAGTTTCGGTGAGCGTTAGATATAAAGAAGTAGATTTGACTGTTTAAGAGATATATGTTATTATAATAATAATATATAAATATAAACAGCTTTAAAACCTAACCAATACGGAAGGAGCGTCAGCGTGGCAAAGAATCAGAAATTGGTTAACTCATTTTTATTTGCGGGGGCGTTTCTTATTGCCTCGCTGTTGTTTTCCTCTTGCGGCGAAGAGACCTCGACCATCCCGGGGGTGAGCCACGAGGTCCCGTTCGCGCTGGGCATTACCGACAATAGCGGCGGCACCCACAACGGCGCGAGTTTGCTTTACGTCACGTTTGGCGACAACGCGAAGAGCGACGCGACGCACGTCAAGTCCGTCCGCACGAACTCGCCGCCGGATATTGACGGTTCCGTCGACGGCGTATGGTCGAACGCGCCCGCGTCGAACGTGGCCTGCGCCCCTATGTCCGGGAATAACAACATCAAGACCGCGACGCTAAAATCGCTACATACCGCTTCGGACATTTATTTCCTAGTGTCGTGGGTCGACCCGACCGGTACCAAGAATACGCGGCGGCATCGGTATTCCTATAGAAACGGTACCTGGTCCGAGAACGACGAGAACGAAGACCGCGTATTTTTCATGTGGGATATCGCCGGGGCCGGGGACGGACGCGGTACCTTTAAAGACGCGGGGTGTATGGTGGCGTGCCACGGCGAGATGCACCCGACGAGGGGTAAGGCCGATTTCTGGCATTGGAAGGCCACGCGCACGGACCCCGTTTCCTACGCCGACGACCAATACGGTGATAGCAGCGGCCGCGGGAACGACGATGGCTCCGGTGCCTACGACGATAACGGCGAACTCCCTGTGCCAGACTACCAGGCGCCAAACGACCCGGGTGCTAATGCGCCTTTCTTGTATTTGAACGTACCCGGCAAACCGAAAGCCGTTCCTTATTCTTCCAGGGGTTGGAAGAACGGCGACGAACTCGCCGCGTACGTAAATAAGATTCCGTCGGGGAGCCGCGGCGACGTTTACGCCAAGGGTAAGTACAACGACGCCACGAATACGTGGACCGTCGAGTTCAAACGGGCGTTAAACACCGGACACCCGGACGACGCGGTAATAACTACGCCGTAGGCGTTGCCGCCTCCGCCGCCGATCGTCGAATGGGATGGTAACTACGAAACGACTATCGATAGCGTTGGTTTTGACCGTGGCGGCGGCTACGGTCGCCTTGGGCCATAGCCAGTACGTCTCGAGGATCCCAAACGGTTCCGTCTTCAGATGCGATACGTGCCACACCGAGCATAAGTCCCAACAGGATTTCAAAAATAACGGTTTGAAATGAGATCGGCTGCTCGCGCTCAAGGACAGCGACGGCGACCGCGCCACGAACGGCGTCGAGCTCCAGGACCCGGAAGGCAAGTGGACGCAGGGGAAAGCGGACCCGAAGGTTCCCGGGCGGAAGACGTACAATCCGGACGACCGCACTAGCACGCCTCCGCACGCGCCGGTAGAGCCTACGAGTATGGGCCGTGTAAAGGCATTGTTCCGTTAGGAGCGGATGTTACGAAGTAAAAACCGGCCGCGAGGCCGGTTTTTGATTGAAATTGCTGCTTCGCGGTCGAGGGGCCTTGCGGCTAAGCGGTTGACAGGCGCCGGCGGCGTGGGTATAATATTCGCGGTGATATTATGAAGGTTAAGGTGGTGCTGGTGCCGGCGGAAGAAGGGGGCTACACCGTGTACATCCCGGCCTTGCCGGGGTGCATCAGCGAGGGCGATACGCGCGA
>WVWN01000026.1 GCA_011773985.1 Candidatus Zixiibacteriota bacterium
CCGCCCTTGATTTACCCGTAGCAGTGTGCTAAATTCTTACGAGGGGAAGGTTGCTTAAGTGGCTTTAGTAGCTGCCTTGCGTTTTTGCGCGGCGTTTTTTTATCTTTGAAATGAGATGAAGTTACCCGCGATCGGCATACGCCGGGAGGATATTAACCGGTGGGAAAGGCGCGCGCCGTTGACGCCCGCCGAAGTGGCGCGCCTCGCCAGGGACGTGGGGTTAGCGGTAATGGTGCAGCCCTCCGATATTCGCGTATTCGACGACGAGGCGTACGCCCGCGCGGGCGCGACAATCGCGGAGGACTTGGGCCCGTGCGACGTGATATTCGGGATCAAAGAGGTCCCGCCCCGCGTTATCTTGCGGGATATGGTTTACGTTTTCTTCGCCCACGTAGTCAAAGGCCAAGCCGCCAACATGCCGATGCTCGCCCGCCTCGTCGAGAGGGGCTGTAGCCTCGTAGATTACGAGAGGATCGTCGACGAGGAGGGCCGGCGGCTGACCTTCTTCGGCCCGTTCGCGGGCCGCGCCGGGATGATAGACTCGCTGTGGGCGTTAGGCAAACGGCTGGCCTGGGAGCGGCGCGAGACGCCGTTCGCGGCCCTCAAGGCCGCCTGGCAATACGACGACTTGGGCAGCGCGCGGCTCGCGGTCAGGGCCGTAGGGGAGCGTATTGCCATGGGGGGCGTCGGCGCCGGCCTAGCGCCGCTCATCGTGGGTTTGGCCGGCTACGGCAACGTCTCGCGCGGCGCGCAGGAGATTTTGGACCTGCTGCCCACCCGGGAAATAGCGCCCGCGGACGTGGCCGAGGTCGCGCTAAGCCGCGAGCCGTCCGGCAAAGTAGTTTTCAAAGTCGTATTCAAAGAGGAGCATATGGTCCGGCGCCGGGTCCCGGGCGGCGCCTTCGACCTCCAGGAATATTACGATTACCCGGGCAGGTACGAGCCAGTTCTGTCGGATTATTTGCCCTATCTGACGGTGCTCGTAAACGCCATCTATTGGGACCGGCGTTATCCCCACTTCGTATCGATACGGGACCTCGTGTCGCTATACGGCGGCGCTGAAGGGCCTCGCCTCCGCGTCATCGGCGACATAAGTTGTGACGTCGTCGGCGCCATCGAGGCCACGGTCAAGGTTACGACGCCCGACGCGCCGGTATTCGTGTACGACGTCAAGCGCGACGCCACGGTGGACGGCGTCGCCGGGACGGGCCCGGTTATCTTGGCGGTATACAACCTCCCCGCGGAGCTGCCGCGGGACGCCTCCGAGTTTTTCGCCAAACAGCTCGAGCCGTTGGTGCCGGCCTTCGCGCGTGCCAATTGGGCCTCCTCCTTCGAGGCCTGCGAGCTGCCGCCGTCGATAAAAGGGGCGACCGTACTCTACCGGGGCGAATTCACGCCGCCATATCAATACCTCGACGCGTATCTCAGCTGAGGTCGGAGCTATGCCCGCGGAGATCCTGGTGTTGGGCGCGGGGATGGTCGCGAAGCCGCTGGTCGACTACCTGCTCACGCGTACCCGTTATCGCGTAAAAGTCGCGAGCCGCACCGTCGCCAAAGCCGAGGCGTTGGTGGCCGGCCGCGAACGCGGCCTCGCCCAAACCTTAAATGTCGACGACCGCGAGCGGCTCGACGCCGACGTCGCGGCCGCGGACCTCGTCGTGAGCCTCGTCCCCTACGTTTATCACGTCGCCGTTGCCGAGCGGTGCCTCGCCCACGGCAAGCCGTTCGTCGCGACGTCGTACGTGAGCGAAGAAATGCGCGCGCTCGACGGCCCGGCGCGCGGGGCCGGCGTTTTATTGCTTAACGAAATCGGCCTCGACCCGGGCGTCGACCATATGTCCGCGATGAGGATTATCCACGCGGCCCAGAATAAAGGCGGCCGCGTCGTTTCTTTCAGGTCCTATTGCGGCGGCCTTCCCGCCCCCGAGGCCAACACCAATCCCTGGGGTTACAAATTCTCGTGGAGCCCGCGCGCGGTTATACTCGCGTCGCGCAGCGCCGCCCGTTACCTCGAGGAAGGCCGCGAGTTCGACGTCCCGGGCGAAGACCTCTTCGCCGATTGTCGCCCCGTCACCGTCCCGGGCGCGGGCGACTTCGAATGTTATCCCAACCGCGATTCTTTGCCCTATATCGCGACCTACGGCCTGGAGGGCGTCGAAACCATGTTCCGCGGTACCCTCCGGAACGCCGGGTGGTGCGAGACGTGGCTCACGTTATCGAAGCTTGGCTTCCTCGACGACCGGCGGCAGGATTTCGCGGGCCTTAGTTATCGCTCGTTTACCGCGCGCATAATAGGTTCCGGGGCCGCCGAAATAAAAAAGGAGTTCGCGGCTCGAGCCGGCGTCGCCGAGGATTCCGATATCGTCGCCAGGCTTGAGTGGTTGGGTTTCTTTTCGGACGAATTTATTCCGAAGGCCGAGGCGGCGCCCATGGACGTGCTCGCGGCGCGCCTCGAGCGGAAGTGTCGCTACGAAGAGGGCGAACGCGACATGGTCGCGTTGCACCACGACGTCGACGTCGATTACGGCACCGCCGGGAGGCAGAAAGTTACCTCGACGCTGCTCGAGTTCGGCATACCCGCCGGCGACACGGCGATGGCCCGGACCGTGAGCCTTCCCGCGGCAATAGCGGCTCGCCTTATTTTGGAGGGGAGGATAGAGCTAGCGGGCGTTCGCGTCCCGACCGTACCCGAAATTTACGGGCCGGTGTTGGACGAGCTCGCGGCTTTCGGCATCGAGTGCGCCGAAGCGACGCGGCCGGCATAATCATTTTTTCACCCTAACGCTGGTGGGGACGGCGTTCTTTGCGTCGCAAAATAAAAGGCCGGCCCGTGGGCCGGCCGACTTTATTCCGCTCCGGTTCTAGCCGCCGCAGCCGCCCGTTTCCTCCTCGCGGCCGAGGTACTTCTCCGGGTCCGCCTCGAAGGCCGCCCGGCAACCCGGGGCGCAGAAATAATACGTTTGCCCCTCGTATTCCGCCGTCGCGGCCGGGCTCGACTCGTCGACGTCCATTCCGCATACCGGGTCTTTTGCCATAGCTTTTTTCCTCCTTTTAATCTCACGCGTGCTTGCCGGAGGGAACGTCCCCCAGTTTAATTATTACTTATTAAATTAACTAAATTTCCTATCGCCGTCAACCTATTCTTCGCCGCCGGCGGGGCGCCTGGGGCGCGGACCCGGGAGCCGAGCCGTAACGGGACGTCGGCCCGGCGAACGCCATCGCCCCGTCTCCTTTATTCGTAGGCTACTTGTTGGACGTCTACCTTGTCTACGTATACTACGGCGTTGCCGATATATTTCACTTTGTATTCGCACCGCGATTTTTCAAGTAGCTCGAAGTCGAGCGTAAATTTTTTGTAGCCGGCGCCCTGCGCGAGCGAGGCTACGCTAAGGGTTTTGGCCGTCGTCGGGGCCGGGGGCTGCTTTCCTCCCGCGGGTGCTACGGCGACGCTTATCTCCGCGGCCGGTTTGGGAGAGGTCGGGTCGCCGTCGGCTCGAAGGTAGAAGTGCGCCTGGTACTCGCCGCGCTCGAGCTCCTGGTACGGGCCCCATAAAACTAACTTTCCGTAAAGGTTGTCGGCCGGCGAGACGACGAGCGCGGACCCCGCCGACGCGAAGGTGTCTTCCGTCCTGTTGCCTTTGGCCGTTTTTTTATTCTTTTCGGCCTCGAACGTCCACCAGCGGCCTACCCATCGCGGCTCCCGCCACGGGTACGGAAATACGCAAGCCTCGGTTACGTTGAGTGGGTCGGCGCCGTCGTAGCTTAGCCGTACGTCCCGGTTTTGCGGCGCCGTTTTGAATTGCAGCGTGATCTCTTGTTGACCCTCGCCGGCTTCGGCGGTCGCGGCAACCGCGCCGTCGGCAATTACTTTGACCTCGCCGGGGGCCGAGGCGGACGTTTTTAAACGGACGGCGTAGTTTTCGAAGTCCCGAGCCGCGGGGGGCGGTAACGCGAGGTATTGCCCGCTTGCGAGCTCGCGGCCTACGTCGCGGTCGATCGTCAGCCATTCGCCGCGCGACACCCACACCGGCGTCGCGTACGCTACGTGCCCGTCTTCGGAGATTACGCGCAGGTAGTAGTACGTCGGCGAGCCGTCGTACCCCTCGTCGCGCCAGTCGAATTTGACGTAGTCGCGGCCGGCGGCCGTCGGCACCGTATAGACCGTCTCGCCGCCGCGGACGACCTCGAGCGATTTTATGGCGTCCTCGGTGGCAACCTCCGCCTCGACGAGCGGCGCGTCCCCGACGGGGGTAATGCTCGCCATAGGCGCGCCGTCGACGTCGAAGTCGATGAAGTCCCGGTTCCCGGCGGTGGCGTAGACCCGACGCTCGTACAGCGCGTCGAATATCGCCGGGCGAGAGTTTTCCTCGGCCAGGAAGGCCGTGATGCCGCCGATATACCACATTTGCCGCATACGGCTCGGGCCGCGGTTTTGGCCGGGCGCGCCGTTGTGGTTGTCGCCGCCCCCCACGAAGCCCAGCAGGTAATAGGAATCCAGCGCGTCCACGACGCCGCCGCCCTTCCACGTGCGCCCTTTCCAGAACGGGTTCCCCTCGTATTCGGACACGCCCCAATGTGACGTGATTTCGACGCAGCGGGTGTACGCCGGCTCGACGTTGCCCCATCGGCAGCCGGCGAGCGTGTGGTGCGGTATCATGACTACTTCGCCCGGCCGGTACTTGGCTCGTAGTTTAGCCGGCGTGTTCGATTTCTCGTTGTTCGAGTTGTAATAAGAGCCTCCGCCGCCACGAAAGATTATGCACCGGTGGCCGTAGCCGCCGCTCCACGCGTCGTCCGTCCACTCGTATCCGAGTAGCGTTACGAACGCGGGCGGGTCGTTCTTGGCGTTGGCGATTGCGACTAACGTAGGCCACGCGTCGCCGTATAGGCATTCGGCGTGGTCCGTAAGAAAGGCCGCGTCCAGCAGCGCCACGTACCGGCCGTAGTCGAAGAATTCGTCCGGTTGGCGCATGCTGTCTGAAAACGCGGAGTGGCCGTGCTCGTCGCCCCAGTATATATGCTTCTCCCAATTCTGGCGGCAGACTACGGGGTTGCTCCGGCCCGAAAGGCCCCCGCCCTGCGCGACGACGCGATAAACGCCGACTTCGGGTACGGTGAAGCCGGCTACCTCGACGTAGTTACTTTCTTTTTTGGACATCTTCGACGCGCGCGGCCCTTCGACGCCGTCGCCCGCGAACGCAAGTTCGCCTTTCCACGCCGACCCGGCGCGGTTGTTGTTTTTATCCAGGACCGCGACCTTCACGGCGAACGGTTCGCCCGGCGTGACGCAGGTGGGGGCGACGACGCGCAGCTGCGCCGGCGGCCCCCCCGGGATGTGGACTAGCGTGGCTTGCCCCTCGGCGAGCGTTTCCCGCTTGCCGCTCTGGCCCGGGGGCCCCAGGAGGCGCGTCATAAACGCTTTTTCTTTGTGGTCGAAGGGGTGCGTGTGTTCCCGCGTTAAGAATAGTTTTACCTTTTGCCCCTTCTTGATCGTTTTTTTAACGAAACCGCGGATGACGCGCGTACTCGCGCTCGGTACCTCGGTGCCGAGCGCTAGCCGCGAATCGCCGTGGAGGTAGTTGTCCGCGTTCCCGTCGCCGGTCTGGGGGGCGCCGAAGTGGTAAGGGATTTCGATCTCGAGAAGCGAACCCGCAGGCGCCTCCGCCGGCATTTTGGCCTCGAACGTTATTTTCGGAATTACGGCACCGGCGGGCAGGACCTCCGGCGTGACCTTTACCCAGGGTTTAGGTTCCTCGCCTGCGGCGGCGTTTGCGGCGAACGTCGCGACACAAGTTAAAGTAAGAAAAGCAAGCCTCATTTCGTTTATCTCCTATCCGTTTCGCTCCGCTTGCGATTATAAGTCAAGTCCGCCGAGGCCGCCACCGAAAAAGGCTCCCCGCGCCGCGCGGGCCGGACCGTTTGAGGAGGCGGTTGCCGCCGCCGGCGAAACGTAATATAATCTTATTCGTACTGGGTTAACAAGGGCGATTGTGGCCGCGAACGGAGCGAGAGAGTTACGGATCGTCGTCGGCGCGGAGGAGGCCGGCGAGAGGCTGGACGCTTTTTTAGGCAACGCCCTCCGCGAGTATTCGCGATCGCGCCTTAAAGGCTTCATCGCCGCGGGCGACGTTACGGTCAACGGCGCCGCGGTTAAGCCCTCCTACCGTCTGCGGGAGGGGGACGTTGTCGCCGGGCGCCTCGCGACGCCGGCCGCGCCGCTCCCCGCACCCGAGGAGCTCCCGCTGACGATCTACCACGTCGACGAGCACGTCGTCGTCGTCGAGAAGCCGGCGGGAATGCTGAGCCACCCCGCGGGCGGCGTCACCTCCGGGACCCTCGTAAACGCGCTCCTGCATCGCGTCGGAGCGCTCGCGCCCGTCGGCGGCCCGAGCCGCCCGGGCATCGTCCACCGCCTGGACAAGGGCACCTCCGGCGTAATGGTCGTCGCGCGCTCCGAGTTGGGCCATAGGAGTTTAGTAAAACAATTTTCCCGCCGCGCGACCGCCAGGACGTACGTGGCTCTCGCCGCCGGTAACCTTCCATTGGACGAGGGAACCGTCGAGGCGCCCATAGGGCGCTCGAGCCGGGACCCGCGGCGGTTTGCCGTCAGCCCCCTCGCGGCCAAAGAGGCCAAGACGACCTTTACGGCGCTCGAGCGTTTCGGCGAGGAGGCCACGTTGCTTCGCCTCCGCCTCTATACCGGCCGCACCCACCAGGTCCGCGTGCACCTCGCTTACCTCGGCCACCCGGTCCTGGGCGACGCGGCCTACGGCTCCGCGAGCGACGTAATCGCCAGGCCGGCGCTCCACGCCCACACCCTCGCCTTCGACCACCCGGCCTCGGGACGCCGGATGCGGTTCCTATCGCCTTTGCCCGCTGACATTATCGAGGCTTGCGGCCGCCTGCGCGCACGTGCGCAAGGTCCCGGCGGCGGACCTTAATGGCGTATTTTTTTTACGGCCGGCCAAAATTGCTATTGACGCTTAAGGCCGTTTTGGTTATAATATACTGCGTTTGAGGGTAGCTTCACCGTCCCCGTTTATCCTCCGGTACTTCCATTTCATGTCTCTAAACTTAGCCGAACTCACCAAAAAGACATCGGCGGAGCTCGCGGCACTTGCGCGCGAGATGGGCGTCACCGGCGCCTCCGGCCTCCGTAAGCAGCAGCTCATCTTTAAGTTGCTCGAGACCCAGGCGACGCAGAACGGCCTTATCTTCGCCGAGGGCGTCCTCGAGACCATGCCGGACGGCTACGGCTTCCTCCGTTCGCCGGAGTACAACTACCTCCCCGGGCCCGACGACATCTACGTCTCGCCGTCCCAGATCCGCCGGTTCAGCCTGCGCACGGGCGACACCGTATCCGGCCAGGTCCGCGCGCCCAAGGACAACGAGAAGTACTTCGCGCTGCTCAAGGTGGACGCCGTAAACAACCTCGACCCGGAGCAGGCCGTCGAGCGCAGCCTCTTCGACAACCTGACGCCGATCTATCCCGACGACCGCTTCCACCTCGAGACCGCCGACGAAAACCTGACGCTGCGCGTGTTGGACCTGATGACGCCGGTGGGGAAAGGCCAGCGGGCGCTCATCGTCTCGCCGCCCCGCGCCGGCAAGACCACCATCCTCCAGAACTACGCCCACGCGCTGGCCGAAAACCACGCCGACACGATCCTGATCGTTCTGTTGATCGACGAGCGGCCGGAAGAGGTTACCGATATGGAGCGCTCCGTCCAGGGCGAGGTCATATCCTCCACCTTCGACGAGCCCGCGGACCGCCACGTCCACGTCGCCGAGATGGTGCTGGCGAAGGCGAAGCGCCTGGTCGAGGCCGGCCACGACGTCGTCATCCTCCTCGACTCCATCACGCGCCTCGCCCGCGCCTACAACACCGTGACGCCGCACTCGGGGCGCGTCATGACCGGCGGCATAGACGCCTCCACGCTCCAGAAACCCAAGCGCTTCTTCGGCGCCGCGCGCAACATCGAGGAGGGCGGCTCCCTCACCATCATCGCGACCGCGCTCGTAGACACCGGCTCCAAGATGGACGACATCATCTTCGAGGAGTTCAAGGGGACCGGCAACATGGAGTGCATCCTCGACCGGCGGCTGGTGGACCGGCGTACGTGGCCGTCGATAGACGTCGCCCGCTCCGGTACGCGCAAGGAGGAGCTACTGCTCAACGAGGAGGAGCTAAACAAGGTCCGCCTCATCCGCAAGGTCCTGGCGGACATGAACGGCGTCGAGGCCACCGAGATGTTGCTCTCCAAGATGCGCAAGACCAAGAACAACACGGAGTTTTTAACGAACTTGGAGAATCTATAGGGAAGTATGGTAAAATAGGTTATCGCGAACTGCTAAGGGCGCCGCGAGGCGCCCGTTTTCCGCGGCTTAGGTTGCCCAGGAGGTTTGGTAAGTGCGGAAACGAATCATCTTGGGTTTAATGCTAACGTTGGTGATGGCGTCGCCCGCCGCGGCCGAGAACGAACCAACGGCGAACGAGTACGTCGTCTACGTCGAAAAGCTCAACTTACGCTCGGAGCCGTCGGCGAAGGCCCGCTCGGTAGGGGTAATTAAAAAAGGTGCCCGGGTAAAATACTTAAGCCCGGACGTAGTCGAGACGCCGGGTTACTCGTGGGACGGTACGCACTGGGATA
>WVWN01000063.1 GCA_011773985.1 Candidatus Zixiibacteriota bacterium
CTGAAGCTCCGCCAGGTTCGCCCCGGCAACGACCGCGAACGCGAACCTCAACTTCTCGTTGTTGGCGCAGACGTGCGGGCCGCTCGAGAGGCAAACCCGCCAATCGTAGGGTTCTTTCTTCTCGATCCATTTGCCCGAGGTCATCAACGCCCACTTCTTGGCGTCGGTATCGGGGTCTTCCATTATGCTGGGGACGCCCAAGGTGTGGGGCTTGCCTTCGAGGATCCGCAAACCTACGTACGGGTATTTAGGTTCGTCGTCGTACATATAAGGCATCTTCCGGCCGTAGTCTATGCCGACGTAATCGTCGTCGGAGGAAGTCGAGCCGCCGACGTCGAAGTCGTAGTACAGGCAGATGAACTCGTCCCTCAGGTTGCGCCCGGACTTGTTGAGTAAGTGGTATTGGAAAATTATGTAGTCGTCGTTCTTTGCGTCCGACCACTGCATGCCTTGCTGCTCGACGACCAACCCTATGGGGCCTTTCTCTTTCGCGTCGCGGTCGTCCACCTTGAGATACGAATCGAGAGCACCCCACTTTCTGACGTACGGGGGCCGCTTGGCCCAGCTCGAGCCGTCGCTCCACAACAACCCCAGGATGTTGTGCCACTCGGGGCTCCCCAAGTAGGGGAATTCGCCGCTCACGCGGGGCGTTCCCCACGCGTTGGTCCCGACCCAAAAGTTGCCTAAACAGAGGGTAGGAACGCCTTTCTGGCCGGGATACGTCCCGCTTTCGCCCGCGCGTTCGCCAACCCATAAACGGTTCCACAACTTGAGCCAATAAAGCCCCGCGTCGTGGATATCGTTACTCTCGCCGTCAAAGTAGCAGGCCGCGTCGCCGTACTTCGCGTCCGCGGCCCAACTCGCGCCGGCGAGAAAGAATAATGCCGTCGCCGTCGTTATTATCTTCGTCTTCATATCCGCCTCCCGTCTTTATCTTAGGCCTCGTCGTTTACGATTAAAGTTTAATACGATAATCGGTTAAAGTCAAGAAGAATAAACAGCGGCCGTTCTTTTTTGTCCTGCAACTTTTTGTTTTACAATAACGTGGAGCAATGTAGCGAACAATATTGTTGATGACCGTATTGTGCCACCGTAGGCGAGATAGGATAGGGTTTTTAGCCGCTTCAGATACAAAAAGCCGCCCTTGCGAGGGCGGCGATTTTTACGTCGGCTTGCCATTAACGGTAAAGTGCCTTGACTTTGCCGAGGGAGGCGGGCGTCGCGGACGGGGGTCCGGGGCAGTGTACGCGGTAGACGTAACCGTTTGCGCAACCTATGAAGAGGTATTGGCCGTGGTACGCGGCTCCGGTAGGGCTGTCGGCCGGCCCCTTAAACGAAGACGCGACGGACCCGGAGGTACTGACGCCGAAAATAGTATCCCCGTATTCGGTAGGCACCCATATAATACGGTTTCGGTGGTCGTACGCGATGTCCCAATGCGCGCCTCGCCGGAAAGACGACAGGATGCTGCCGGTGGATATATTGTGTCGCCAGATGTAGTTGGGTTGGCTATCGGCGACGAACAACGCCGTCGTTCCCCGGCCGCCGTCGCCGGTACAATGGGGCGCGATGCCGTACGGGTCGTGGCCGGCGGACCAGGAGGCGCGTACCGACCCGGTAGCCCCGGCGCAATCGTAAACGAAGTCGTTTTCGAAGCACCCGACCCACACGCGGCCGCCTTCCGAGAAAGCGAGGCCGCGGTTTTTGGTAGGCCGGGGAGTATTCCACCAGCCGTATACCGAACCCGTAACGGGGTGGAACCGGTACACGACGTTGGGGGACGTGTAGCAGAGCGCGAAGAGAACGGTATCGGAACGGGCGAGGCCGCGCAGTTCGCTCGAGAGCGCCCGGAAAGAACTTACGACGTCGCCCAACGCGGCGCGGGCAGGCGCGACCGCTAACGCCGCCGCGAACGCGGCGGATAATATCCCTTTCATTACCTAACCCCTCCTGACGTAAAAGGTGGTTACTCGGGACGCGTTTCACTTAACAACCGCGAGGCGCTTCGTCGCGACGGCGCCGCCGGCGCACAAGCGATAGATGTATATTCCCGCGGCGAGCCTACCGGCGTCGAACGTGGCGCTGTTTTCGCCCGCGGCCCGCGGTCCTTCCGCCAGCGTCGCGACTTTGCGGCCGCTCACGTCGAAGACCTCGAGCTTGACCTCGCTCGCTTGGGCCAGGGCGAAAGTAATCGTCGTCGTCCCGCGAGCCGGGTTGGGGTAGTTCTGGCTCAAGTTGAACGTAGCTTTTTTACCCTTGCCCCGGGCCTCGACTCTTACCGGGCCGAACCGGTCCTTCGCGCCG
>WVWN01000057.1 GCA_011773985.1 Candidatus Zixiibacteriota bacterium
GCCTTCGCCGCGCGCGAGGATTTCTCCGGGAGGCGCGTTTTAGTGCTGGATGACGTCATTACAACGGGGGCGACGGTGAGCGAGTGCGGCCGCGTTTTGCGCGAGGCCGGCGCGGAAGCGGTCGTGTGCTTGGGTGCCGCGGGGACTGGTCTGCCCGCTCCGATTTAGCCGACGCGGTTCGCCTTCATTTAAAAATTATAAAATAGGGAAATATGGCCGACGAGAAAGTCGAGGGGGACGGGCTTTATTTGACAGGCTCGGACTTTTATTATATTATAAAGGGTAGGAAGCCTTCCGGGTGAAACGTAGGCGTTGCGGCGAGCAGCG
The DNA here is from genome assembly GCA_011773985.1 of Candidatus Zixiibacteriota bacterium. GTDB lineage: Bacteria > RBG-13-66-14 > B26-G2 > WVWN01 > WVWN01 > WVWN01. The sequence goes on from WVWN01000057.1 coordinate 328, forward strand.
TCTAATGCGGCGATGGAGGTGGCGTCGTGAAAAAGACCATATTGTCATTATTGATATGCGCGGCGACGATCGGTTACGCCGAGGTGGGGTCGGTCATCAGTTTCTTCCGCGCCGGGACCTCGTCTATGTACAAAGGGTTCTTCGGTATGGCCCGGGACACGAACTTCGTGTACTTCGTCCATTACGACGTTATGTACAACGACGATTATATTAAAGTCTGCAGTCCCGAAGGCGGCCGCGTGCGGAACGTCCGGATAAATATCGGCGCTTCCCCCTGGTCGGCTGACTCCGCTCACCTCGGCGAGGGTTACCTCGCGTTGTTCGGCCCGTCGGGAATTATGGTCGTCGACAAAACGACCGGTTCCACCGTTACCTCGTTCACGGCGTACGGTAAACGAGGGTGTTTATGGGACGGCGTTTATTATTACACGGCTGACCGGCAAGGCGGTACGTTCCATCTGTACACGTCGCACGGGAGTTCCGCCGGCTCGTGGCGGCCGAAAGGTTGGCCCGCCGCGTTGACCGACGTCGGCGGTTGCGGATTCAGCCGGTACGCGTGTAAGGCCGAGGGCCGGTACCTCATCGCGAGCCCCTCGCGGAACGACCAGCCGTATTGCATCGCCGACATAGATACGGGGTCGTTAATCGCCACATGGAATATGTACCGTTCCAGTCTCGGCGGCGTCTGCGGCCTGGCTTACCCGCGCAGCTACGGCGACTCGTATTGGTTAATGTTGTACGTAGGCGCTAATACCTATTGGGTTTATCAGGTGGACATCGACGGTCGCCACGTCGGCGTCGTGCCGGCCTCCGTAGGTAAGATAAAGGCTTTGCATCGATAGGCGAGCACCCGCGCGACCGTTTTGCCAAAGAGGCGGGCGGCCACGGTCAGACCTAAATTGGCTGTTGCGCGGCGCTGCCTTTTTTGTTATATTCCCCGTCAGCCACCGATAAGAACCCCTTATTCCAAGGAGGTATTTTTTGTATGGCTATCAAAGTGGGTATTAACGGGTTCGGCCGGATAGGCCGGCAGGTCTTCCGCATTATGGCGGAGCGCGGCGGCTTCGACGTCGTCGCCGTAAACGACCTTACTGACGCGAAGACGCTGGCCCATCTTTTGAAGTACGACTCGGTACACGGCCGCTTCGCGGCCGACGTCGAGGCGGCGGACGATGAGATAATCGTCAACGGGGGCCCCGTCAAGGTGGTGTCCGAGAAGGACCCGGCGAACCTGCCCTGGAAGGACCTCGGCGCCGAGGTCGTCGTGGAATCGACGGGGAAGTTCCGCGACCGCGACAGCGCGTCCAAGCACCTCGCCGCGGGCGCGAAAAGGGTCCTAATAAGCGCGCCGGCCAAACAACCGGACGTCACCGTCGTCGTCGGCGTCAACGACGACGCATACGACCCGACTAAGCACGTCATCATATCCAACGCGAGTTGCACGACGAATTGCCTGGCGCCGGTGGCGAAGGTCCTCATGGATAACTTCGGCATCACGTCGGGCATTATGACCACCATGCACGCCTACACCAACGACCAGCCCATTCTCGATTTTCCCCACAAGGACCTAAGGAGGGCGCGCGCCGCCGCGGTTTCGTTGATCCCGACGACGACGGGAGCGGCCGAGGCCATCGGCGAAGTTATACCCGAGCTAAAGGGGATACTCGACGGCTTCGCGATCCGCGTCCCGATGCCCAACGTGTCGCTCGTCGATTTGACCGTCGTGGCCGAGAAGGACGTCGACGAGGCCGCGGTCAACGACGCGATGCGCGCCGCCGCGGCCGGGCCGATGAAGGGCATACTCGAAGTATCCGACGAGCCGCTGGTTTCCGTAGATTATAACCATACGTCGGCGTCGGCGACGGTGGACGCGGCGCTGACGAAGGTTATCAATAAGCGCCTCGTCAAAGTCGTCGCCTGGTACGACAACGAGTGGGGTTACGCGGAGCGGCTCGTCGACCTCGTCGAAAAAGTCGGTTAGTTGGTACATGGCCGTGAAGACGATAGACGACGTCGACGTCGCCGGCAAACGCGTGCTCGTACGCGCCGACCTGAACGTGCCTTTGAAAGACGGGGAAGTAGCCGACGACACGCGCGTCGTCGCGACGTTGCCGACCGTTCGGAAATTGCTCGGGCGCGGCGCGCGCGTCATACTGTGTTCGCATCTCGGCCGCCCTAAAGGGGAAGTCAAGGCCGAGCTGAGCCTTAGGCCGGTCGCTACGGTTTTGAGCGAAAAGCTCGGCCGCGACGTGGCTTTCGTCGAGACGTGCGTTGGGCCTGAGGCGGAGGCGGCGGCGAACCGTCTCGCCGACGGCGACGTCCTGCTACTGGAAAACACGCGCTTTTGGCCGGGCGAGGAGGCCAACGACGCGACGTTCGCCCGCGGCCTGGCGGCGCTCGCCGACGTCTTCGTGAACGACGCGTTCGGGACCGCGCACCGCAAACACGCGTCTAACTACGGCGTGGCCGAACTCGTCAAACCCGCCGTCGCCGGGTACCTGTTGGCCAAAGAGGTCCAATATTTCGATAGGCTGATGGAGAGGCCGCCGCGGCCGCTCTTGTTCGTGCTGGGCGGCGCGAAGCTTAGCACCAAGCTCGCCGTCGTCACGAATATGCTCGAGAAGGTGGACCACTTCCTTATCGGCGGCGGCATGGCGTATACTTTCCTGAAGGCCCAGGGCCGTAACGTCGGCGCGTCGCTTGTGGAGGACGACTTCCTGGCTGACGCTAAGAAGATACTGGCGGAAGGTGGCGAGAGTATAGAGCTGCCGGGCGACCACGTCATCGCGAGGGCGCTCGACGACCCGGCGTCCGCCCGGGCCGTGGACTGCGCCTCCATCCCGAAAGGGTACGTCGGCGTCGACATAGGGTCCGAGACGATTCAAAGGTTTACGGCGGCCACCGTAGGCGCGGGGGCCATATTCTGGAACGGCCCGATGGGTGTCTTCGAGGTCCCGGCCTTCGCCGACGGGACCGAGGCGGTCGCCCGGGCGATCGCGGAATCCGGCGCGGTGACGGTCGCGGGGGGCGGCGAGACGGTCCAGGCGGCGCGCCAGTTCGGCGTCGCGGGCCGCCTGAGCCACGTCTCTACGGGCGGCGGCGCCTCGTTGAAATATCTGGAGGGAAAGCCGCTCGCGGCTATCGACGTCTTGGACCGGAAATAAAAGCGCCCACGGTAAAAAGCGACGCCGGCCCGCGGGCCGGCGTTTTTTATTTAAATATGGCCTTAATACGGCCGAGGGAGGTAGGAGTTACGCCGGGGCCCGAACGGTAACGTAAGAAGTAACCGGCGATGCAACAGGCCCAAGCGTCGTCGCGGCTTATGGTTACGACGTCGTTTATAGAGTAATCGTTGCTTACGGGGCAAGCAACGCGGTACCAACGCGAGCCGTCCCAACGGTATAAAATGTTACCGCAGAAATTTTCATCTATCGCGGCCGCCCAGCCAAAGGCGTTGTCGGCCATGCTGATAGCTCTTACTTGGATGAGTTCCGGGAAATCGTAGAACGTCCACGAGCTGCCGCGGTAATGGCCTATCTTCGCTATCATCCAACCTAATAAACCGCCCCCGGCCCATACGTTGTCGGCGGCTACGATAGAGACGCTGAGGAAACCTTCGCCGTCGGGTACGGATACGCGGTGCCAAGTGCCGGATACGTAGCGGTGGTGGTTGTAAAATTCGCCTACTAGGAAGCCGTAGTTCCGGTCGAAAAATTTGACGTCGTAGAAGTGACCCACGGGGTGGGAGGGCCCTTCCGCGCGCCAGCTCGAGCCGTCCCAACGGTATACCTTTTTCGAAGAACAAGCCCAACCTTCGTCGCGGCCAGTTAAATCTATGCTCCATACGTGGTCGTAGATTTCTTGTTTAAGTTCCCAACTTGAGCCGTCGTAGTAGTATAGCATCGAGAAGTCTTCCCGATTAAATAGGTGGACCGTAACCCAAGCGCATTGTTCGTCGTATGCGCTTACGGCGGCGACTATATGGTCGCCCGGAAATCGTTTGTGTATCGTCCAGTTACCGGCGTCATAACGGAGAATTGCGCCCCAGGCGGCGGCCCACCCGGCGTCTGCTTTTGTGAAGTCGAGGTCGAAGATATCGTTGTTTATCGGTGCTTTGACGGCTTCCCACGCGGCGGACGCGGCAACGGGCAAGAGTATTAGGCTGGTTAAGGCTTTCATTATTTAACCAACGAAAGTCGTATTAGGGCGGCCGCCCGAAAAAAGGCGGCCGCGTTTTGTAACCGAGCGGCGCTAAGGTTCTATTTCCTTTGTGAAGTCTATCGTGACTACGGTCGGGTTGTTGGGGTCTTTGCTAAAACCTCCACGCCTTCCCCTATTTGAAAATGGCCTTGATTTTACCGAGCGAGGCCGGCTCGACGGCCACCGCGCCGGGGTAAACGGCTACGGAGCCGAGGAAGCCGGACCCTACCCTTTTCTCGCGGACTATCTTAACGCCGTTGGGCCCGAGGCGCATAAAGTTAGGCGGGCCGCCCGGGCCGAAGCCACAGCCGACGACGTAAAGCGAACGGTCACGTTCGCACACGCCTATGGTCCACGGCTGGAAAGGTAGGTCCGAGACCTGGAAAAGTAGCGAACCGGCGGCCGTTATTTTCGTAACCCGGGATTTGAACGTTTCGCCTCCCCAAATCGCGCGGTCGCTCGGGTCCAGCGCGAGGCCGTAGCCGTCGGCCATCGCCCGGGGCGGCTTTGGGAAGCGCCACTTCTCATTACCGTACGGGTCAAACTTTACGATAAAAGGCGGCAAAACGTGGTACATAATGGATTGCCCGTTCGCCGGGTCCGTAACGCCCGCCTGGCAATTGTATTCTCTCTCGCTCCCCTCCTTTCGCTTGCGGAATATTATGGAACCGTTGGCGTTAATTTTAATTATCTCTTTCTTCTCCAGGTCGCACGTCCAACAGGAGCCGTCTTGCGGGTCCACCGCTACGAAACGGGGCGATTCTATACCTGCGATGCGGAAGAGGATTTGGCCGCTCGCGCGTACCTTTACGATCTCGTTCCTGCGGAACGTCGCGACCCAAACGCTGCCGTCCCGCCGGTCTACGGCGATCTTGGAGGGGTAGCCTACGGAAACCCTCTTTAGGACGGACCCGTTTTTGGAGAGTTTAGTAAGGCGGCCGTCGCCGACGTCGCCCACCCAGACGTCGTTGTTGCGCGGGTCTATCGCGACACAAGCCGGCGCAACGAAGCCGCCGACGCGTTGCTTTTCCGTCCCGTTGGGGGCCAACCTGATTGCGTTTCCCCCTTCGGAATCCGCTATCCAACAGCCGCTCTCGGTGGCTTCGGTTTTCGTAAAGGCGATTACGATAAAACAACAGGCTAAGATTACTTTAAGCACGAACCGTCTATAAGTTTTAATTTTTTAATTTAAAAACGGTCAAATCATTTTTCCGCGTTTAAATTTATCTCTAATAATATTGTAGACTATTGAATTATTTTTGTCAAGGAAAAAAGGGCCGGCCCTAAAAATGAGAGCGACCCCGCCCCTGTTATTCTGCGAAACCCTTGTTTCCGTGAGGATTTTGTGTTATAATAAGTACAATTCGTGACTAACGAGTCTAATCTTCGACTTTATGGTCAATAAAGAAACAGGAGCCGCTGAGGGCTCGAAATTGAGCCGCCGCGAGCGCGAACGGCTTCTACGGCGGCAAGAGATTTTGAGGGCGGCGCGGAAGGTCTTCGGCGCCCGGGGGTACGAGCGGGCGACGCTTGACGAGGTGGCGCGCGAGGCCGAGTTCGCGAAGGGCACGTTATACAGTTATTTCGCGTCGAAGGCCGACCTCTTCGCGGAGCTCGTGGAGCACGAATTCGACGAGGTCCTGGCCTGTGCGAAGGCGGCGCTTGCGCGAGAGGAGGACGCCGCCGCCGCGGCCCGGGCGCTGATCCGCGTATTCCTCGACTTTTTCGGATCGCGGGCCGATTTTTATCGGGCCGCGATGGCTTACCGCGAGACCGGGAAGCCTAAAGAGGTAGAGAGACTACACGGCGTCGTCATGAAGCGCCTGGGGGAACTCGGCGACCTCTGGGGAGCGCGTTTTGCGGCGGGCGCCCGCGACGGTTTTTTCAAGGAGTACGACGCGAGATTTCTGGGCTTTTTACTTTTAGGCATAGTCCACTACTACTCGGTTTACATGTTTCGTTACGGCCGCGCCGAAAACCTTACCGATGGGGCCGAGATGCTTTGTGACATCTACCTGGAAGGTGTCCGGCGGCTCGGGCCGGACGCCCCGGAGGAGCGATGAAGTTTTTCAAATTTCTATTGATAATAATGACATGCGGGGGTTCGGCCGCCTGGGCGCAAGAGGGGCCGTTGAAACTTTCGCTAGCCGACGCGGTGGCGCGGGCGCTCGAGGTAGACGAAACGTACCTTAGCGCGAAAGAGGACTTAACGGCGGCGAAGGCCAGCATCACGGAAGCCAAGTCGGCGCTTTACCCCAAGGTCACGTTCGACGCGTCGGCGACGCGGATGATCGGCTTGCCGACGGTAATAGTCAAGGCTAACTCGCTGGGGCCGGGGTTCCCGCCGGAAGACGTCGAGTTCTCGGCGGCGAACGAGGAGAACCTGTCGGTGGGTTTAACGGCCGTCCAACCGCTATACCAAGGCGGCCGCGCCTGGACCGCGTACGGCGCCGCGAAATCCTATCACTCGCTGGCCAACGAAAATTTGCGGAAGGCTCGCGACGATATCGTATACGCGGCCGCGGGAGCGTATTACGACGCGGTGCTGGCGGACGAGGCGGTGGGCGTCGCCAATACGGGCGTGGCCGTTGCCTCGAGCCACGTCCAGGCGACCGAGGACCGGTACGACGCGGGCCTCGTTTCGGAATACGACGTTTTGCGGGCCAAGGTCGAACTGGTCAACCTGGAGACGGCGCGGCGGCAGGCCGAAGACGGCAGGGCGGCGGCGCTGCGTTATCTTTTAACCCTTTTGAATATGCCGCCCGATTCGGAAGTAGCGCTGACGGACCGTTTGGCGTACGAGCCGGAGGTTTACGACCTGGACGAATCGCTCGTCGCGGCGGAAGACAAACGCCCCGAACTGGCCCAACTCGAGCTGGCGCGGCAACTCGCGGAAGATAACGTCAAGATAACTCGCGCCACCGACAACCCCTCGCTATTTTTCACGGCCTCGTATAGCGACTACGCCAATAAGTTTTCGCTCGATTTCGCGGACCAGTGGCGGCAACAAGGTATGTTGAACCTCGCGTTAACCTGGCCCATCTTCGACGGCTTCGCGACGCGCAGTAGCGTCGGCAAGGCGCGCGCCGAGTTGTATAAAACCGAATTGGGGAAAGCCCGTTTGGCGGAAGGTATCGACGCGGAGGTCCGGGGAGCTTACGACGCCGTAAAAACGGCGGAGGCGACGGTGCGCTCCCAGAGAGAAAACGTGACGTTCGCCGAGCGAGGCTACGAGATCGCGAAGGCGCGCTACGACGCGGGCTTGATGTCCAACCTCGAGGTATTGGACGCGCAGGCGGCGCTCACGCAGGCCCGCCTGGGGTATTATCGGTCGTTGCGCGGCTACGCGCTGGCGAAGCTCAATATGCGGCGCGCGCGCGGCGAGCTGGAAGAGCTCAAGTTTTAGGCGGCGAGAGCTATAATAATTTAAGGACGGCGCGGCGGCCGTCCTTTTTTAAGCGATTTCGTTGCCGTTTTTAATCGGCCGGTTTCGCTTTACCTTTGGCGGCCTTCCCGCCTCCGCCTTTCGGTCCCGTTTTCCGGCGAGCGGGCCTGGCTTTGGGAGCGGGGCGCGGTTTTTTAGCGGCCTCGGCTTCAGCTTTGGCCTTTTTAGGCTCGGCTTTGGCCTTGGCCTTTTTTGTTTCGGCCTTCGCTTCCGCGGCTTTCTTCTTCTTTGCGCGTACTTTCTTGTCCTTACGCAGTTTTTCGCCGCGCGCGATGGCCTCGGCGGTCGACGCGTCTTCGGCCAGGCCGTAGCGTTTGCGGAAGCGGTCCACGCGGCCCGCGGTATCCACGAGCTTTTGCTTACCGGTATAAAACGGATGGCAATTCGAACAAATTTCGACGTTAATGCCGGGCTTTGTCGTGCGTATTTCGACCTCGTTGCCGCAAGCGCAACGGATGATCGCGAGCTCGTATTTCGGATGAATGCCTTTCTTCATTTTTTAATTTTTCCTGTTCGGAAAAAGCTTGGTAGTAATTTTAACATATTTTATTTTTTTACGCAAACACGATTTGTGTGGGGCGCCGCCCCCCTTTTTCCTCTTCCGTAATTTTGATGCTTTGCTTTTACGAGAAATATATGTTATAAATAGTACGAGGAAGGTGCCCGGGCGGCCGCGGCCTTGCGCTCAGCGCGGGCCGAGGAAATTCCGGGCTTCACCGGGCGGGGTGCCGGGTAACACCCGGGCGCCGCGAGGCGACGGCTTAGTGCCACAGAAAACACACCGCCGATGGCCCGCCTTCGGGCGCGGCACAGGCAAGGGTGAAAAGGTGAGGTAAGAGCTCACCGCGGCGTCGGCAACGGCGCCGGCACGGCAAACCCCACCCGAAGCAAGGCCGAATAGGTGGCGGGACCGGCCCGGGTCAAGCGTCCGCAAGGGCGCGCCGCCGCGGGTAGGCCGCTCGAGCCGGGCGGCGACGTCCGGCCCAGATGAATGGCCGCCGCCCCGTCGTAGGGCGGGATACAGAACCCGGATTATAGGGCACCTTCTAACCTTAAATAATTTTTACGTTGTGCCTCCGCCCGAAGCAAAAAAAACCTTGACAAACGGGGGCCGTTATATTAGCGTATATTAGCTAGTTTCTTTTCGTAGTTGCATAGGAGATTTAAAAGGAGGTTAAAATGAAAGGGTTAGTGTTTTTGGGCGTAGCGCTGCTGTGCGCGGGCGCTGCATACGCCGAAACGGTGGATCGCGCTCCCAACGCCACCGATAATACTATCGGCGACCCTGCGGGCTACAATCCGGCGTTCGGTCAGTTGATCAGGTCCTTCTCGATGCCGCAGAATGCCCAGGGCTACTTCGCGGGCGTTGCGACCTCGAACGACGGTTATTGCTGGTCCAGCAACTGGAGCGGGAGCTTCTTCCGGTATTTCTACGTCTATAGAACCACCGGCTCGTTCGTACGGAGTGTCGCTGTCAGTACGACTTCCAGCGGTTTCCGCGACGGCGAGGGCGTAAACCATCTGGGTTCCGGTTACTTCGTAACGGCCCAGGTTTCCACCTCGTACCGTTATCGGTATTCGAGCGGCGGGAATCCCAGCGGTTCGGGGACGGCGTTCATTTCCGGTATCCGCGGCCGCGGCATCGGCTATGACGGGACCTATTACTACGGCACGACCGGGACCTTCGGTACGCCCATAGCCGTGTTCACCACCACGGGTTCGCAAATCAAGATCTTCCCCGGCACCGTTCACACGCAGGGCCTTTACGGCCACGCCGCCGGCCCGACTTACCTCTATTGCGTCTGCCATACCGGTAACGTGATACGCGAGGTGGATAAGACCACCGGCTCGTTCCGCCGTTCGTTCTCGGTCACACGAACCGGCGGCGGCTGCTCCCGCGGCCAGGGCGCCGAATCCGCTTATCTCTATTACGTCAACCAGGCCCGCCCGAGCGTCATGTGGATCTACGACGCCGAAGTCGGCGGCATCCCCGCCGTCGAGCCGGAGTCTTTGGGCAAAATCAAGGGCGTATTCAGATAACGAGGGTTTGAACCGAACGAAAAGGGGCCCCCTCCGGGCCCCTTTTTCAACGTCTTCGGCAGGAAGCTCGAGTAAAAAAGGCCCCTCGTCCGGGGGGCCTTTCGTAAGCGCGCGTTTCAAATTATTTCCCGGCGTTGAGCCGCGCGGCGACGTCGCCGAAGCGTTCGGACGCGAGCTCGACGTCGTGTTTGGCGCGCAGGGAGGCGAGCCATTCCCGGCTCAGTTTATCGACTTCCTCGCTCGCGTAATATTCGGCCCAGGCTTTCTTCTGGCATTTAATTTTCGTGGCCTTTTCGGCCAGCGTCCCCTGTTTGAACGGCTGGTAGTAGATGGGGGCGAAGAAAGCCCACCGGCCGTCCGCGAGCTGGAACACCTCGCTCAGTTCGTTTAAAACGCTGAAGGGGAACGCGCGGGGCCTAAGCTCAGCGGCGAACGGGCCGTCCGGTTCGTCCGGGTTGGGTTCGCGGAAAATGTGGACGACTCCCAACCACTCCTCCTCTTCCGGCGGCAGCCGCGGCGGCGCCTCGTACGCATACATCAATTTTTTGCCGCGGGCGAGGTTGTACGCTTCGCCGGTATTGACGAGGTCGGCGCCGGCCGCCACTTCGGCGTAGAAGCTTTCCAGTTTTCCACGGTCGGGCAAGGCGACCATATACGCCTCTACCTTTTCCGGAGTTTGAAATTCCCCCCGGTGCGCGGTGTAGTACCTCTCGCAATCTTCGTCGGTTATCGGCGGCAGCTTAGCGGTAAATTCCCGGCGCGTATAGAGCTGGGCGAGGAGTTGGCCGCGCGTACGCTCGTACTCCCGGGTGAAAGCGGGCGTTTTGTCGAGGCCCCGCCGCAGCGCCTCGTACTCCCGTAAGTTCATATCTTCCAAGCGGGCTAAGAGACGGTCCGCGACGTAAGTAAAATCCTCGGGGTCGTCGCGGCGGTGGCCGTCAATATCGATTCCGTAGGAGCTGTAAAAATCTACGATGACGCCGACGTAGTTCTGGCCGGGAACCGGGAGGCCGCCGACGTCCGAAACGACCGCGGTTTTCTTACCCCACATAGTTTCGAACTCGAAGAACGGTTGGCTATGGAGCGCCTCCCACATTTGCTCGTTGCGGTTTATAGTAACGGTGCGGCGGAGTTCGGAGGCTATCTCTTGAAACCGGCGAAGGGCCTTGATTCCGTTTACGGTTGCCGGAAGGGTTTCCATCGCTTCCTCGAAGGTGTCGGTACGGCCGTGCACGATCTTATCGACGCGGTATATTTGCCACCGGATGCCGTCGTTCGCCGGAACCGCTTCCGTGTATTCTCCCTCGGGCATCGCGAAGACCGCGCAGCTGGCTTCCATGCCGTCGTACGTAAGCGGTATTTCGTACTCTCCGCCGCGTTCCTTGTGGCCTTCGAGGATAGTATATTCGAGGACGACCTCTTCCCACGGCCGCCCGGCGTCGAGTTCGCGGCGCGCCGCCTCCGCGCTCTCGCGGTTTTTCGCCTCGATTAGAGAATACTTCCGCCATTTGGTGTTGATGTCGTAGAAGTCGCGCAACTCTTTTTCCGTGGCCGGGTCTTCGGCCACCAAGGCTTCCCACAGGAAGTCGCTTAGGATGCTATTTCTCATTTCGGCGCACGACTCGATTATGAAGGGGTCGGTGCCGAGGCCCGCCTCCTCGGCTTCCCACACCATTACCCTCGCCGTAACCAACGTGTCGACGTAGCCTTCGACGTCGGCCGCCGTGACCGGGCCCCCGCCTCTGGGTTCGCTTTTGCCGACGTAGTATAATACGTCTTCGAAGGTAACCGCCTCTTCGCCGTCTATCGTCGCCAGGACTATATCGCCGGCGTCGGCGCCTCGGGACTGTGGTAAGAGGGTAAACGAAGCTAAGATGGCCGCGGCCCTAATTGATAGTTTCATAGCAAACCTTCCGTCCTTATCGGTTTATGAATTTGATTAACATATATTGGGGCGGCCGTCAACCGCCAAACGCGCGCCCGGCGCCGAGTCGTAGTTGACTTAGGATGCGTAGTGCGCTAAAATCTTTCGCTGTGGCTGCTGAAGAAGTATCGGCGCGCGCGTACACCATCGGGACCGCGGGGCACGTCGACCACGGCAAGTCGGCGCTCGTGCGCGCCCTCACCGGCGAAGACCCGGACCGCCTCCCCGAAGAGAAAGAGCGGGGAATGACCATAGACCTTGGGTTCGTGCACGCCGATTTCGGCGACGGCGTCGTCGCGACTTTCGTCGACGTCCCCGGCCACGAGCGCTTCATCAAGACCGCGGTCGCGGGCGTCGCGGGCATAGACCTCGCGCTCTTCGTCGTCGCGGCCGACGAGGGCGTGATGCCCCAAACGCGTGAGCATCTCGCCGTGCTTCGTCATCTCGGCATCGAACACGGCGTGGTCGCGATAACCAAGGTCGACCTGGTAGACGACGACTGGCTCGAGCTCGTACGCGAGGACTTGAGGAAGTTTTTCGCGGGTTCTTTTTTGGAGCGGGCGCCGGCGGTGGCGGCCTCGTCCGTCACGGGCGAAGGGGTGGAGGACGTGCGGGCGGCGCTTAAAGACGTGTTGTTGAAGGTCCCGCCGCGCCCCGCCGGGGGCGCCTTCCGGATGGCGGTAGACCGCGTATTCTCGATGCGGGGCTTCGGCACGGTCGTGGCGGGTACGGTGGCCTCGGGCGAGGTCCGGCCTCGCGACGAGCTGGAGATTCAACCGCTCGGCCGCAAGGTCCGCGTTCGCGGCGTCCAAAGCCGTCTTCAAAACGTCGACGTCGCGACGGTGGGCATGCGGGCCGCGCTGAACGTCGCGGGCGTCGACCAGGACGAAGTACGAAGGGGCTACGAGATAGCGGCGCCCGTTTTGCTCGCGCCGACGCGTCGGCTAGATTTAAAATTAAACCTGGACGCCGGCCCGGTGCGCCACCGCTCGCGGGTCCGCTTCAACAAGGGGACGGCGGAGGCTATGGGGCGATTATTGCTTCTGGATGCGGACGCCGCGGAGGCGGGCGAGAGCCACTACGCCCAGGTCGTACTCGAAGAGGCCGTGGCGGCTAGCCGGTACGAACCCTTCGTAATAAGGGAACCTTCCACCCTCCGCCTTTTGGGCGGGGGCAAGGTCCTGGACGTGTTCCCTACTCCGCATCGACGGCAGCAATGGGTTTTGGAGGACCTCGCGAAGTTGGAGGCCGCGGAGGGGAACCCCTCGGCCGTTCTCCGCGCGCTCTTCACGCGCGCGCGCGGCCCCAAGCGCGCTTACCGGCCTGCCGAGTTGGCTTGCGTACTTACCGCCGTTCCGCGCGCCGAAGTGGAGGAATTGCTCGACGGCTTAGTGGACGAGGGCGTGGCCGCGCGGCTATGCCCGGAGTACGTTCCGGCCAAGGACTTGGAGGCGGTAAACGAGGCCGCGGTGGCGGCGGTACGGAGCGCCCTCGCGCGGGACCCGTTGCGGGAGGCGATATCGCGCGACGAGGTCCGCGCGAGGTTATCGTACGAACTTTCGCCGGAGGGATGCGCGGCCCTGCTCGAGAAGCTCGCGGCTGAGGGTCGGCTCGAGGCTTTCGGCGGCGGTTACCGCCTTCCGGGGGCGGCGCCCGCGCTCGCACCCGCGCACGAGGAGGCCCTCGCGGCGCTCGAAGAATTTTTCCGTAGCGGGCCGCCGATGCGCGGTCGGGAAGAGGTCGAGCGGCATTTGGCCGGATACGCGGAGGGCGCGACGATATTGAAGTTCGCGCTCGGCCGGGGCATAGTCGTGATGTTGCCGGAGAGGGTTATCACGACGCCCAAGGTGGTCGAAGAGAAGAAAACCGAACTTATAGAATATTTGAAAAGGCACGATACGGTTCGCGTCGCGGAATATAAAGATTTGTACGGCCTTTCGCGAAAACAGGCCACGGCCTTGTTGGACTACTTTTACGAGCAGGGCGTGACGGTCCGGGAAGGTGGAACCCATCGCCTCGCGCCCCGCTACCTGAGGAAGGAAAACGAGTAGAGGAGGTCTCCCACTTAATGCCCAGCGCGAAGGAGCTGATCTCTTACGAGGAGCGGTGGGGAGCGCGTAATTACAAGCCGCTCGACGTCGTCTTGACGCGCGGAGAGGGCGTTTGGGTTTACGACGTCGACGGCAAGAAGTACCTCGACTTCCTGGCGGCCTACTCGGCCCTTAACCAGGGACACTGCCACCCGCGTCTCGTAGGCGTTATGCGCGAACAAGCTGCCCGCCTTGCGCTTACCTCGCGCGCCTTTCGGAACGACCAGTTGCCTTTGCTCGAAAAGGAACTGTGCGAACTCGTCGGCTTCGAAAAGATGTTGCCGATGAACTCGGGTGCGGAGGCCGTCGAGACGGCGATAAAGATGGTGCGTAAGTGGGGCTATAAGGTGAAGGGCGTTCCCGAGGGCCTCGCCGAAATCGTCGTTTGCGAGGGCAACTTCCACGGCCGGACGACGACCATCGTCGGTTTCTCGTCGGAGTACCAATATCGCGACGGCTTCGGGCCCTTCGCGCCCGGCTTCAAGTTGATACCGTACGGCGACGCCGCGGCCTTGGAGGCCGCGATAACGCCCCATACCGTAGCCTTCCTCGTCGAGCCCCTTCAGGGGGAAGGGGGCGTCGTCGTTCCGCGCCGAGGGTATTTAGGCGCGGCGCGAGATATTTGCGCCGGACGGAACGTCCTTCTGGCCGCGGACGAAATTCAGAGCGGCCTCGGCCGCACCGGCAAGATGCTCTGCTACGAGCACGAGGGCGTCAAGCCGGACGTATTAACGCTGGGGAAAGCGCTTTCGGGGGGGATGTACCCGGTCTCGGCGGCGCTCAGCTCGACGGAGGTAATGGACGTTTTCAAACCCCAGGACCACGGCTCCACGTTCGGCGGCAACCCGCTCGGTTGCGCCGTCGCGCGGGAGGCTTTGAAGGTCATCGTAGAGGAAGATTTATGCGGCCGGGCGGCGGAGCTCGGCGCCTACCTCCTCGACGAGCTCGATAAAATAAAGGGCCCGCACGTGGAGCTGGTGCGGGGGAAGGGGTTGTGGGCCGGCATCGTCCTCAAGGAAGAAGCGGGCGGCGCCCGACGTTTCTGCGAGGCGCTCATGCGGCTCGGCGTTTTGGTAAAGGAGACCCACGAAAACGTGATCAGGCTCGCGCCGCCGCTCGTAATAACCAAAGACGAAATCGATTGGGCGCTCGAGCGCTTAGCCGTGGTGCTCTCGGCTGAGGTGCCCGAGAAAGTGAGGCCAAGGGCGTAAGCGCAACGAAATATGCTTTAGACGTTATCGAGACAAGGGCGGCCGAGCTGTTTGGTATGATGGAAAGACGCTCCGCACGAAAGTTAAAAATATCCGCGCGCGGGAGGAGTCGTAGTTTCGGTTCGGTTAACGTTCTCCGGCTCCGAGCGAAGGTCGACGTAGATATTTTGAGTTACGCTCGCGCGTTGGCGCGACGAGGGTTATAATTCAGAGAAGTGAAAACGTAACGTTCGTAACGGAGGTGCAGTGGATGGCGCGCCGCAAAGTTAGTACCTACGAAAACGTAACGCGGCAATATAACGCCGCGGCGGACCTCATGGGTTTGGAGGACGACGTCCGCAAGATCTTGGCCGTAACCAGGAACGAATTCGTAGTCCATTTCCCGGTCAAGATGCCCGACGGTCGGCTCGAGGTCTTTACGGGATACCGGGTGCAGCACAACAACGTCCTCGGCCCGTTCAAGGGAGGCCTCCGTTACCACCCGGCGGTCGAACTCGACGAGGTAAGAGCGCTCGCGACCTGGATGACGTGGAAGTGCGCAATTGCGAACATCCCCTTCGGCGGCGCCAAGGGCGGCGTCCAGGTCGACCCCTCGAGATACTCCGCTTCGGAGATAGAACACATCACGCGTCGTTTCACGTTCGATTTGGGCGACAATATCGGCCCGGAGTACGACATACCCGCGCCCGACGTCAACACCAATCCTCAAATTATGGCCTGGATTTTGGACACCTACCTTTCGACGGTGCCCGCGCACGAGCGGCAAGCGTGCATACACGTCGTAACCGGGAAGCCGGTCGAGGCCGGCGGCAGCCAGGGTCGGAATAAGGCCACGGGCCAGGGCGTCGTCTTCTGCATCGAGAAGTGGGCGAAGGACCACGACGTCGACCTGGGAGGCGTTAAGTTCATGGTCCAGGGGTTCGGGAACGTAGGCTCTTGGGCGGCGCGTTTGATGAGGCCGCACGGCGCGAAGCTCGTGGCCGTCGAGGACGTTACCGGCGCGATAGCGAACGAGGCGGGCATAGACGCCGACGAACTAAAGCGTTACGTCGACGACGCGGGAGGCGTTCGCGGTTATCCCGGGGCCGCGCCCGTCGAGCACGAGGAGTTCTTCGGCACGAAGGCCGATATCATCATACCCGCGGCGTTGGAGAACCAGATAACCGGGAAGACGGCGCCGCTTTTGAAAGTTAAACTCGTAGCCGAGGGCGCGAACGGCCCCACCGACCCCGAGGGCGACGAGGTCCTGCAAGACCAAGGCATCCACGTGATCCCGGATATACTCTGCAACGCGGGCGGCGTTACGGTCAGCTACTTCGAATGGCTGCAAAATAAGCGGAGCGAATTTTGGGACCTCGAGGAGGTCGACGGCAAGCTTCATCGGATGATGATCGGCGCGTACGAGCGCGTGGAGAACGCCGTCGAATCTTACAAAACGGACTGGCGGACCGCGGCCTACGTCGTCGCGTTGTCGCACCTCGAGACGGTGTATAAGCGTCGGGGCATATTTCCGTAAAGGGCCCGCGAAGGTCCAGGCCGGGGCGGCGACCCGGCCTTTTTTTTCGGCGCACGTTTTAACGGCCAGTTCGCGCTTTGGCTTGAATTGACGGGAGGGGGGCCGAATTAATACCTTGCCTTTCTGTTTAAGTTTTCGACGTTGACACCGCCTCCCGAATTATGATAATTTTTACGGTAAATCGCCGCATAAAGCGGCTTTTGATTTATAAAAAATGAACGTACGGAGTTACGCGGTTGTACGTTTATCGGCGGCGGTGGCGGCCGCGCTCGCGGCGTTATCGTGCGGCGCGCCTACCGGCGACCCGGTGGGCTTCGAAGGCCCCGAGAGGCCGGTCAAGAAGGTCGTACTATATCCCGCCGACGTGGGGTGGCGAGATACGTGCTACGACGTCTTCGTGCCGACGGGGCGCCACTACCGCCTCGCCGTGGGGAGTTACGGCGCCTCGGGCAACCGCTTCCGCAGCCGTGCCTTGATCCGTTACGACGTGAGCGAAATCCCCAAAGAGATTCGTATTTCCACGATTACTTCCGTGTTGTTGAGGTTACCGTATCTCCGGGTCTCGGGTAGTTTCAACGACGACATCTACGCCCAGCGCGACGTTACGATTGAAGCCCGCGCGCTCCGGCGCTTCTTCGACGAGGACGTGGCGACGTGGTGGCGGGCAAGCCTCAAGGAGGATTGGGGGACCGAGGGGGGCGACTTCGGCCCGACGGAAGCGAACGCCGTCATCGGCAAGCCTTCATATCAGCGGGAAGATATAAATTTGGACATTACGAAGCTCGCCCTCGAGTGGCTGGGCAACCCTTACCGGAATTACGGCGTGCTTTTGAAAGCGGCCGACGAGGACGCGGCCCCCGGAATAAAGGAGTTTTATTCGTCCAACGACTTCAAAAGTAAAGCTTTCGCCCCCCGGTTGGACATAACGTACATAGACGACGAGGGCGAAAAGGCGTACCGCGTCGTTTTGCCTGAGAAGGATTGTTTCATAACCGATTACGACGGCAGGTTCGGCGGCGGCGACGTCCACGGTTACGACGAGTTCCTCGACGTCGGGTCCTTTAACGGTTACGGCCGGCGTATGCTCGTATATTTCAACCTCTCTCCGGGCGCGACGGGCATTCCGTCGTCGGCGTCGATTGCCTGCGCGCGCCTCCGCTTGTACTACGTGCCCGCGAGCCGGGACGAAAGGGTTTACGTCGTCGTTTACCGCCTCTTAGCTGCCTTCGACGAGAATATGAAGCAGGACGTGCTCGAGCTCCAGAAATACCACGACAACGTCGTCTACGTAGACGTGGACTTTAAAATGGTGGCGCCGGGGTACGTCGACATCTACGTAAACAAGCTCGTTCAGGAATGGGTCTCCGGGACGCATCGCAATTACGGCCTAATGATGAAGGCCGCTAACGAGAACTTGGCGCAAACCTTCCCTCGTTTCGGGGCCAAGGATAACGCGAAATCCGGCCGCCGGCCATATCTCGAGATCGAATATACCTTACCGGGAGAGCCGCCGTTCACGCCTACGGGCCCTTCGTAATAGTTAATGTGAAACCTTTTAGAACATACGTTATTTTATTGATATTTATAACATTTACGCTCAGCGTTACGGCGGCTAAGGCCAATACGATATTGGCGGCCGGGACGCCGGGCGAGCCGGGTACGGACGTCGACGCGCGCGCGCTCGCGATGGGCGGCGCGGCGCTGGCCCTGTTCGACGGGAGCAACGTCAACGCGTTGAACCCCGCCGTCCCGGCTTCCTACGACAGGGCCGTCTTCGCGGTTACGTTGATACGGGGTTATAACTCGTACGAGACGGCGCAGGGGAGGAGCGTCGAGATCACGTACGACATTCCCCGGGCGGAACTGGCGATACCCGTATCCCGGTCGGCCGCCATTTCGTTCGCGTTTCGCCAGGAGCTCAATCGGAATTACGAATATACCAGGCCGATCGAAGACGAGGGGGGTAGTATAATAGGCACAAACCGCGTTCGGGGTGTCGGGTCGGTGTACTCGTTGTCCGCGGGGGTGGCGAGTCGCATCGACGATAGGTGGTTCGGCGGCGTCGGGGTAGGCTACGATTTCGGCGCGCCCAAGGAGATAAGTTCGAGAGAGTACAAAGTCAAAGGTTATTCCTGGGGGGAGGAGATTTCCGAAATTGCGTTTAAGGGGATAAAGGCGGGGATAGGTGCCGGGTATTTAGCGTCCGATAAGCTCTCGTTCGGCGCCGCGGCCCACGTCTACGGCAACCACCGCGTACGCGTGACCATGTCCAACGGATACGCGACGATTTACGAGAAGGACCGCCGCTTCGCGATGCCGTACTCGTTTGGGGTAGGGGCCGCGTACGTCCCCGGGCCTCGCGGCCGGTTCGCCGCGGACGCGCGCTACACGCGTTGGTCCCGCTTCGCCGTCGACGGCGAGGGTCTCGGCTATCGCGACACGTTCGAGTTTCACGCCGGCGCGGAAGGCCGGCTGACAACGGCGCGCAAATCTTTTTTCCTTTTGCGGATGCCCTACCGCGCGGGCGTATCGTACGTGCCCTGGTACGCGACGGAGCGAGGCCGTTTCGCCAAGGTGGGCGTGTCGCTGGGCGCGGGATACCTTTTTATGAACAACGAGGATAGCCGCCTCGACGTTACGTTGGTATACGGCCGTCGGGGCGATTTGGCGACCCGGGGTTTGGAAGAGGAGATGTTCGATTTCTACCTGTCGATAGTGGGCCTCGAGACCTGGCTCGGAAAACGCGAGAGAGAAGATTAACGCGTCGTGGCAAGGTTTATTTGCCTCAGAGGAGTGAACGGAATGCGTTTGCGATTATTTTTCGTCGTAACGTTGGCCGCCGCCGCGGCCTTGCCGGGCCTATTGGCGGCCGCGGAGGAAGAGAGGGCGTTCGATTACGCCTACGTCAATATGGAACGCCTTGTCGACGAATACATCCTGTTCAAGGAGGCCAAGAAAGAGGCGGAACGCAAGATTGACGAAGCGCGCGTCGAGGACCTGGAAAAGATGTCGGAGTACCAGGAGAAGTTGGTCGCGCTCGAGGAGAAGGCGGCAGGGCCCCTCACGCCCGAGGCCAAAGCCCAGACCAAGGAGGAGTATAGTGCGCTCCGCAGGGAAGCGCTGGATTTCCGCGATACCCTTTTAGCTAAATATAAGCGTATCGAGAGAGACGCGTTCGAGCCGGTCTATAAGAACGTTTACGAGAAGATCGCGTCGTACGCCAAGAAGGAGGATTACGACGTCGTTTTCGACTATTCGGCGATACTGTTATACGCCGACGAGAAGTACGACATCACGGAAGATATCGTTAACGAGTTGAACGAAGAGGCGGGCATTAGTAAATGACGCCCGTGCGCGGGGCGACCAATATGGCGGAGTATACGGTCGACGAGCTCGCCGCGGCGGTCGGCGGCGAGGTGGCGGGGAACGGCGGCGCCGTGATGCGGGGCGTCAACGGCATAAAAGAGGCCGGTCCGGACGAAGTGACCTTCGTGGCCAACCCCAAGTATAGGGCGGCTTTGAAGGAGACGCGGGCGGGGGCGGTAGTCGTCGCGCCCGAGGTCGAAGCCGCGGACTTAACGCTGATAAAGGTTTCGAATCCGTACGCGGCCTTCGCCAAGGTCCTCGTGATGTTCGCGCCGCCCGCGGAGGCGCCGGAGGGTATTTCGGAACTCGCCTACGTTCACGGCGACGCGAGGGTCGGCGAGAAAGTGGCGGTGGGTCCTTTCGTTACGGTACGGGAAGGCGCGGTAGTAGGCGACCGTACGTCGTTGGGCGCCGGGACGTACGTGGGCCGCGGGGCGACGTTGGGCGCCGACTGCTTGATTTACCCCAACGTGACGCTCCGGGAACGCGTTACGGTCGGCGACCGCTGTATCATCCATTCCGGGACCGTAGTCGGGTCCGACGGTTTCGGCTTCGCGACCGAAGGGAAGGTCCACCACAAGATCCCGCAAATCGGCGTCGTCGTGATCGAGGACGACGTCGAGATAGGCGCCAACTGCGCGATCGACCGGGCGACGATGGGAGAGACGCGGATAGGCCGCGGGTCCAAGCTCGATAATTTGATTCAAATAGCCCACAACGTGAAGATCGGCGAGGGGACCTTGATCGCGGCGCAGACGGGGATAGCGGGGTCGACGGTGTTGGGGAAATACTGCGTTTTGGGCGGCCAGGTGGGCATCGTCCCGCACGTCGAAATAGGGGACGGCGCGGTCCTGGCGGCGCAGAGCGGCGTTACGAAGTCGCTCCGCGGCCGCGAGACCGTTTTCGGCCGGCCGGCCCGCCCCTTGATAGAGGTCAAGAAACGCGAAGGGCGCGTCGCCCTCCTCGAGAAGTACTTCAAACGCGTCAAAGAGCTTGAGAAAAAGGTGGCCGAGTTGGAGAAAGAGAGGCGGTAACTTGGGGATTATTCCCTGACTAGGATATGCCGTTATACGCGAAACAGAGGACCGTTGCCGGCGAGGTCGAGCTCGAGGGGATAGGCCTTCATACGGGCCAGCGCGCGCGAGTAACGTTTAAGCCGGCGCCCCCGGATACGGGCGTAGTTTTCGAACGGGTAGACCTGGACGGCCGGGCCTGCGTACGCGCGCGCGTCGAGAACGTCACGGGAGCGAGCCGCGGGACGACGTTGACGGAGAACGACGTAACCGTCTACACGGTCGAGCATCTGTGCGCCGCGGCCACCGGCCTGGGGGTCGATAACCTGTTGGTGGAAATAGACGGGCCCGAGCCGCCCGTGACGGACGGCTCGAGCGCGGTCTTCGCGCAGGCGCTGCTTCAGGCGGGCATCGTCGAACAGGAGAAGGCGGGTAGGTTTATCGAGCTCGACAAGCCGTTCGATTATAAACAGGACGGCGCGGAGATGACGATAGTCCCCGAGGACGGCCTTCGCATATCGTTTACGATAAAATTCGAACATCCGTATCTCAAATCTCAATTCTACACCTTCGACGCGGGGGAGGATAATTTCGTCGGAGAGGTTGCGCCGGCGCGGACTTTCGCTTTGGAGAGTGAGATCGAGATGCTGAGGAGCGCGGGCCTGATAAAGGGGGGGACGTTGGAGTGCGCCGTCGTCGTCGGCGACGACGGGCCGCTCAACGAGGACGGTTTGCGTTTCGACGACGAGCCGGTGCGCCACAAAGTTTTGGACTTGATAGGGGACCTTACGTTGTTCGGCGCGCGCTTCCGGGGCCACATAATAGCGATGCGCTCCGGCCACGCCGTCAACGTGGGTATGATAAGGAGCGTGAAAAAATATATGGAGGAGAAAAGGGGCGTCCGGTCGTTCGACGTATCGAAGACGCTCTACGATATCAACGGGATAATGAAGTATCTGCCGCACCGTTACCCGTTCCTCCTCGTGGACCGCATCGTCGACTACCGCCCGGGCGAGTACGTCATCGGCGTCAAGAACGTTACTTTCAACGAGCCGTTTTTCGCGGGCCATTTTCCGGGAGTGCCGGTGATGCCCGGCGTCCTAATCGTCGAGGCGATGGCGCAGGTTGGCGGCGTACTGCTCATGCAAACGGTCGAAAACCCTTCCGATACGTTGATATATTTTATGGGGATCGACAAGGTTAAATTCCGCCGGCCGGTGGTTCCGGGCGACCAACTCGTCTTTAAATTGGTTCCGCTCAAGTTCAAGGGTAAGATTGCGGTGATGCGCGGGGAAGCGTTTGTCGGCGGTAAAGTGGTGGCCGAGGGGGAGTTTAAAGCTTGCCTGGTCGAAAAAAATTCGGTAGAGGATGAGCGCGAATAAGCGCGCGCCCCGGTCGTTGAAAATCGCGTTAATTTTTTCATAAAATATTGTTTTTGAAATGCTTAGATATATAATATTAAAGGTTTATAATAGGTTAAAAAGGCGTGAAGAACGTGGCGGAAATACACGAAACGGCGATTATAAGCCCTCGGGCCGAGTTAGGGGAGGGCGTCACCGTCGGGCCGTACGCGATCGTCGACGGCCCGGCGGCCATCGGCGACGGCACGGTAGTAGGCCCTTACGCGTTGATCGAGGGGGCGGTCACGATGGGCCAGCGGTGCCGCGTTTTCTCGCACGCCGTTTTGGGGACGATCCCGCAGGATTTGAAGTTCGAAGGCGAGGAGTCGAACCTTGTGATAGGCGACGGCACGACGGTTCGCGAGTTCGTTACGGTGAACCGCGGCACGAAGGCGTCGGGGACGACGCGCGTAGGCGCCGGCTGCTTGTTGATGGCGTACGCCCACGTAGCTCACGATTGCGTGCTGGGCGACAACGTCGTCCTGGCCAATTGCGCGACGCTCGCGGGTCACGTCGAAATCGGCGATTACGCGTTTATTGGAGGCCTCGCCGCGGTCCACCAATTCACGCGCGTGGGCAAACACGCGTATATCGGGGGTATGAGCCGCGTAAGCCAGGACATTATCCCCTACAGCCTTATCGCAAGCGAGCCCACGCGCGTCGTCGGCGTCAACGTCGTAGGGCTTCAGCGCCGCGGTTTTCCGCCCCAAACGCGAACGGCGCTCAAGCAGGCGTACCAGATAATATACCGCGAAAATTTGAATAAAACGCAGGCCATAGCAAGGCTGGAAGCCGAACTCGGCAACGTCTCAGAAGTTGGCGACGTAATCGATTTTTTGAAAAGTTCCGAGCGTGGCGTATTGAAATAACGCGGACGAATTAGGCCGGCTATGAAGAGCCTCGACGGGAAAATAGGTATAATAGCGGGGTCCGGGCAAATCCCGTTGTTGGTCGCGGAGGAGGCGATAGCGCGCCACCCGGAGGGCGTCGCCGGCGTTTTCGCGGTCGGCGTAACCGACGAAGCGGTGCGCCGTTTGAAGGACCGCATTCACGTCGAGCGCGTGAGCCTGGGCCAGGCCGGACGGGCCATAAAAATCTTGAGAGTAAATGGCGCGAAGTATTGCGTCTTCGCGGGCAAGGTGGAAAAGGCGCCGGTTCTGGCGGGGCTTAGGTTCGACGCTCGCGCCGTGAAGATACTCGCGCGCGTGCGCGATTTTACGGACGACGAGCTGATGGGGGAGTTGGTGCGGGAGCTGGAGGGCGAAGGCTTTATCGTCCTGCCGCAGACGGAAATCCTCGAGCGCTACGTGGTGCAGGCGAAGGTCTATACTAAGCGGAAGCCCACGAAAAGGGAGCGCGAGGATATCAAGTTCGGGTTCGAAAAAGCCCGCGGCCTCGCGGCCTTGGGCGTCGGCCAAACGGTGGTAGTGCGCAATAAGGTCGTTCTCGCCGCGGAGGCTTTGGAGGGTACGGACGAGACGGTTCGGCGCGGCGCGAAGCTAACGGACGGGAAAGGCGGCGTCGTAGTCAAGGCGATGAAGCGAGACCAAGACCGCCGCTTCGACATCCCCACCGTCGGCCTCGCGACGTTGAGGTTGGTGATATCGGGCGGTTTGAAAGTTATCGCCCTCGAGGCCGGCTCGTCTTTTTTAATAGACCGCGACGAGGTCGTCGCCGCGGCGAACGGCGGCAAGATAACCGTCGTGGGCGTGGGTGGGCAATAGCTTTGGGCGACGAAGGGTCAACGGCGCCGCCCCTTGTGGCTAGTTTTTTATGTTAATCCGGCTCTCTACGCCTCGGCGGCCCTCGTATTACGCGCCGGTAAATATGAACGCTATCGCCGGGAGCCCCCCTTCGGACGCGGCCGCGGCGGCCGTGCTTCGCGGCTTCAAGGCCTACCTCGTCGCCGAGGCCGGCCTTGCGGAAAACACCGTCGCGGCGTACCTGCGCGACGTTAAGAGTTTCATAGCGTTTCACGGGGCGTTCCGGGACGCGGCGTTGGCCGACGTCGTCGCGTACGTGCAAGAGCTCTCCGCGTCCGGGGCGGCGGCGACTTCGCTCTCGCGCGGCCTTTCGTCGCTGCGCGTTTTCTACCGTTATCTCTTGGACGAGGGGGAGGTCTCGTCGTCGCCGCTCGAGTTCGTCGAGTCGCCTAAGACGCCGTCGCGGTTGCCGGACTATCTCCAAATAGACGACGTGGAGGCGATAATCGGGGCCGCGGCGCGGGCCCTCGAGGCGGCGGGCGCGGCGGGAGCGCCGGCAAAAAGGACGCTGAGCGCGGCGCGCGACGTGGCGATGCTCGCTTTGGCTTACGGCTGCGGCCTGCGCGCCAGCGAGCTGGTTGAATTGAAAAGGGGCGACGTCGATTTAAACCTGGCGCTTTTGCGCGTTCGGGGAAAGGGGGGAAAGGAGCGCCTCGTCCCGTTCGGCGCGGTCACGAAGGCTTATTTGGAAAAATACCTCGCGATGCTCGAGGCGCAAGCTCTCGGAAGTCCGTTTCTATTCCCCTCGCCTCGGCGCGCGGGGCGTCCCCTAAGCCGGCAATCGTTATGGAAGGTCGTCAAGCGATATGCCGCGCTCGCGGGGGTAGAGGGCGTGAAGCCGCACCTTTTCCGTCATACTTTCGCGACGCACCTGATTCAGGCCGGCGCGGACGTGCGGACCGTCCAGGAATTATTAGGGCACGCAAATATTGCAACGACAAGGATTTACGCTCATTTGGATACGAAAACCCTTAAAGAATTTCATGAGAAATATCACCCGAGGAAGTAGGATATGTTTACGACGGAATGGTGGCTCGACAAGCTGTACCTCGCCCCGGGGATCCTGTTCGGCCTGGTGATACACGAATTTTGCCACGGCTACGCGGCGTGGCGCCTCGGCGACCCGACCGCCAAGCTGGCCGGGCGGCTCAGTTTTAACCCGCTGAGACACCTCGACCTGTTGGGCACGGTGGCGCTCTTCGTCGCGCGCATAGGGTGGGCGAAGCCGGTGCCGGTTGACCCGCGGAACTTCCGCGACCCGCGGAAGGGTATCCTGATGACGTCCCTTGCCGGGCCGGTATCGAATTTAGTTTTCGGCGCGGTTCTCGGCCTTGGCTTGGGGAGCCTTTTTACGTACGCGCTTAGTACGCCCGCGGCCTTCGAGTCGTCGTGGCTTCGCCTTCTCTACCTGGTGCTCTTCAACGCCGTCTACATCAACTTTATCCTCGCGATATTCAACCTGTTGCCGGTCCCGCCCCTCGACGGCTCGAACGTCCTTTGGGCGATTTTACCGCGCGGCGCCGCGGCGTCCTACGGCCACTTCATCGCCCGCTACGGCCGCGTAATTCTCATTGTCTTCTTCCTGGCGATTTTCTTCGGCCCTTCTTTCGGTTTTCCGATTTTCCATTGGTTCCTTATGCCGCCGTTAAGACTCCTGTTACGATTGGCTACCGGTTTCTCGCTGAACGAGCTCTGGTATTTCTACGCGGCCGTTTTTAATTTTTAAAATTATACTTACGGGCAGAAAGCCGCCCCGCCGGGCGGCTTTTATTACTGGTGTTCGACTTGCGTCTACTTGTATATTGTTTTTATCTTACCTATGGAGGAGGGATTTACGCCGACGTTGGGTATCATCGGGCAGTGGACCTTCCAAATGCGGTAGGGGCTGGAGAGGTTCACGACGTAGAGGTATTGGTCGTGGTAGGCTATGCCGTAGGGATTGTTGGCGGGGGCGTTGAAAGACGTCACAAGCGAGCCGGCGGTGGTGAAGCCGTAAACCGGCCTGCGGTCCATGCCTCCCCAAATGACCTTGCTCCGCCAGTCGTAGGCGATATCGTGCATGTTGTAGGGGACGGCGAACGAACGCTGAACGCTTCCGGAGAGGTTGAGCTGGTAGATGCGCTTTTGCAAGTAGTTGGACGTGAATAGAGCCGTCGTGCCGGCGCCGCCGTCGCCCGTGGCGAGGGGCGCAACGCCGTAGCAAGCCGAGGGGTGGGCGTAGGAGCGGTATATGCTGCCGTTGCTCGAAGCCGTGTCGTAAACGTAGTAGGGAGGGCTATAAGCTTTGCCCTGCCACAAGTGGCCTCCCCAGGAATAAGCTAAGCCGCGGCAGTTGGTCCCGGCCGCGGCGCGGTACGAGCCGTAAACCGAGCCGGTGCTCGGAGTCATGCTGTAGACGGTGCCGCCGGCGGTATTGCAGAAGACGTACATGCGGCCGTTGCTCCGCGCGACCGCGGCCGGCAAGCCGCCGGGCGAAGGCCACGAGGCGACGACGTCGCCCAGCGCGCCGATAGCCGCGCCGGCGCCGGACAACGCCGCGATAATTATGGGGAAGACTTTTTTCATCCTGGGCCCCCTTACCTTATTAATTGAGCTTATTTTTATATTATTCGGCGCGGTATATACAACGCGCGCGGTAGGGTACGTTTTCCCAGGGCGGTGGCCCTTTTAATGACGCCCCGGGGAACCAAACGCTGCCAGAATAGTAACAGACCATAATCCGCTTTGTCAAACTTAATGAAGGCGCCGGTCCCTTTTTAAAAAGCGCGTTGGGCAAACGGGCCGGGCGCGCGGGGCGCGTTTTCGAAATTGGCTTTTTTCTCCGCGGCGTCAAGATAAAAAAGCCGCCCCTGAAGGCGGCCTTTTCGTCTGACTTGGGTCGCGCGTTATTCGAAGAGAGCTTTGATCTTGCCGACGGAAGCCGGTCTCACGCCGAGGTAGTGCGGGCAGTGGAAGACCCAGATGTACGCGTCGGGCGAACCGCTCTCGTTGGCCACGTAGAGGTAATCGCCCCAGTAAGCGATGCCGTAGCAGCTCGATATCGTAGCCCATTTAGGATGCCGGAACGAATACAGCATCTTATGCGGCGGATTCGGGTCTATCGCGTAGATCCAATCGGTGAGGTAGCTTACGCCCCAGATCAATTTGTTGTAGTAGTCCCAGGCGTGGTCGTAGAAGTAGGTGGGATACGGCATGGACCAGGAGGACACCAGGCTGCCTGTTAGCCGGGATTTATAGAATTCGCCGTTGTAGTAGCTCTGGTAGATGTAGGTCCCGGCGCTGGTCCCTTTGTGGTCTGCGCAGATGCCGTAGCGGGTGCCCGAGGGCCAGTTCCAGGTGCTGAGCAGGCTGCCGTTGGAGGCGCGGAACCTGGCGACGTAGCGGCGAGAGTAGTTATTACCGTAGAGGTAGCCCGCCCCGTCGTAGCTCAGGCCGCGGGTGTATCGCGGGTACCAGGTAGAGGAGCCGGGGATGGGATAAGAGCTCACGAAGGCCCCGTTCGACCTCCTCAGTCTGAGTACGGGATACCGGTAGATAGAATAATAATAGTACGAGTAGAGGTAGTTGGCGTCCGCCGCCAGGCCGTAATGGGTGGACGTCCCGACGTTCCGGAACGACTGCACCAGGTCGCCCAACTTGGCCGACGCGGTACCCGTAACCAGCGCGAGGGCCAGTATTATAAGTATGCTCTTGCGCAATATAATTCACCTCCTTGTATGGTCTTATTTTTTTTCAAACTAACAGATTTCTCGCCGAATTGCAAGCTTTTTTTACGGGTTTCCGGGTAGTGAAGTTTTTCCTTTTTCGCACCGGTTTTTTAGTAAGCCTTCGACGGTGAGACGGCGAAAAAGTTGAAAACGCGAAGCCGGCGAAAGCGCCGTAGCCGGCCGCGCGGACCCCTCAACCGCCCAGCCGGGTTTTACCAACGGTAATTATTTGCTTAGTCGGTAAAAGAAGCCGCCCCTTACGGAGGGGCTTTTTCGCCTTAACTCCCGTTACTTGAATATCGCTTTGACCTTGCCCATGGACGCGGGCGATATTCCTACCCCGCTCGGGCATTTCACCTTATAGATGTAATGGTTATCCATCGCTATCCAGAGGTACGAGTGGGAGTAGGCCAGGCCGTAGCCGGATCCGGCGTACGGTCGGGGAAATGACGCTACGACCGAGCCGTTGGTCGCGCTGTACCCGTAGATGGCTGGGGGGGAATTATAATCTGCCCAAAATAGTTTGTTCCGGAAGTCGTAGGCGAAGTCGAATATGGAGGAGTGTTGAAGCGGGAACGAGGCGAAGACGCTGCCGGTGGTCATGTGGTGGCGTTTGACCAGGTTGGGGGAGTTATCGCGGCTGAATATCGCCTTTGTCCCGGCGCCGCCGTCGCCCGAGGCGAAGGGCGCCAGGCCCCACGGGCCCTGGCCCGCACTCCAGGAGCCGAAGACTGAGCCGGTACCGCCATAGCAGTTGTAGACATGTTCTTTAGGAATGCAGCCTATCCAGACGTGGCCGCCCGTCGAGTAGCAGAGCCCCCGGTTGCCGAAACCGTACGGCGTGCGGAACGAGCCGATTAGGGACCCGGTGTCCCTGTTTAGCCGGTAAACCATATTGAGCGAATTGTCGGTCAAGACGTAGAGGTCCCCGACTGCTACGCCGACGCCGCACGGCGTGCCTGGGGCCGGGATTCGATAGGACGCGACGATTTCGCCGAGGTACGCGAAGGCCGCGCTTACCGTTAGGAGGGACGCCAACGCTACGATTACGATTTTCTTCATAACCTCACCTCTCTGTTATTCGGACAAGTTTCATCGTAACTAAGCTAATATACTTTTGGCGCGATTTAAAGAAAAAAATCGCTTAGTTTCGGGCGAGGGCGACTACGGGCCGTGAATTTATTAGAGCCGTTTTTATTACGTATGCTACCGCTTTTACTAAGATATTTACCGTTTATTTATTATAATATAAAACAAGATGGCCTGAGCCGCTCTCGTAAACGTTAAGAACGTCGTAGCTGTCGGTGCAATAATACGACGGCGGCCCGGCCGCGCGCCGGCGTCTACGTCGCGCGTAATTTGCGTACGTGCTCACGCTGCTTTAAGCCAGAAGGCCGCGGTTTTTCCCCCGCTTATTTTTCGCATTTACGCCGCGAGGAAGGCCGCCCGTCGGGCGGCCTTTCACGGGGGATACCCATTCGTCACTTGAGTAAAGCCTTGACCTTACCGAGCGACGCCGGCTTCACGCCGAGGTAGTGGGGGCAGTGGAAGACCCAGATGTACTCGTCGGGCGTGCCGCCCGAGTTGCTTACGTAGAGGTAATCGCCCCAGTAAGCGATGCCGTAGCAGTTCAATATCGTAGCCCACTTAGGATGCCGGAACGAATAGGTCATCTTATGCGTATTGGGGTCTATGGCGTTGATCCAATCGGTGCTGTAGTCCGCGCACCAGATTAGTTTGTTGTTGTAATCCCAGGCTTGGTCGTAGACATAGTTGTAAGTATGCATGGACCAAGAGGATACCAAGGTGCCCGTTAAAGTCGATTTCCAGAAGTCGCCGTCGAGGTCGCTCTGGTAGATGTAGTTCCCGGCGGAGGTACCGTTGTGGTCCACGCAAAGGCCGTAGCGGGTGTCGGCCTTGGCGTAGGTCCAGGTACTGAGCAGGCTGCCGTCGGAGGCGCGGAACCTGTTGACGTAGTCGCGAGAGTAGTTGTTGCCGTAGATGTAGCCCGTTCCGTCGTAGCATATGCCGCGGGTGTATTGCGGGTAGGTGGGGCCGGGGGCGGGATACGAGCTCACGAAGGCCCCGTTCGACTTCCTCATCCTGAGTATGGGATACCTGTAGGTTGCATTATAGTAGAAAGAGTAGAGGTAGTTGGCGTCCGCCGCTAAGCCGTAGTGGGTGCTCGAGCCGACGTTACCGAACGAAGCCACCAGGTCGCCCAACTTGGCCGAGGCGCCACCGGCCAACAGCGCGAGGGCCAAAATAACCAGTATGCTCTTCCGCAAAGTAAATCACCTCCCTGTATATTTTTAGTTTTTATAACGGTAATAGATTTCTCGTCAAATTGCAAGCTATTTTTACGCTTATTTAGGTATTAGATTTTTCCCGTTTATTCGGGCCGCCGCCCTCGTAAATGTCCACAACGTCATAACTGTCGGTATAATAATATGTCGGCGGCCCGGCCGCGCGCCAATCGCTCGCGAACGGTACGTAGATTATTCCCGAGGCGGCGATTTCGTATTTTCGCCCGGCCGTCTCGAGGCTGAGGGCGTCGAGGCCGTAGGGGGCGTCGCCGGCGAACGCGACGACTACGGGCCACGGCGGCGCCAGGCCCAGCTCGGGAGGGCATTCGAGGCGGGCCCTTCCCGCCCCCCACTTTTTCGCGGCGTAAATCCGTAAGCCGGCCCGGGTTTTTTCGCCCGCGAGTAAGACGCCGGCGCCTTTCTTCGAGACCATCGGCAGCGCCGCGTCGGCTTCCTCCCAATAAAAAGCTTGCCACCCGCCGACGTGGAGCCGCGGAAATATCCTAAGGGGCGCGGCGTCCCCCGCGACCGCGACGAAGCGTCCCCCCGGCTCCAACGCCGCGAGCTCGCGGCCCAGGAACTCGCCGGGTACGAACCGTTTCCTGAACTCGGGCCTGAAGTCTATGCCCGGGAAGGGGTTTATTAGGTACGTTCGGCCGGCCGGTTTCTCGCGCAACGGCGGCCCGCCGCGCTCGCCGAACGGCGTAAGGCCTTCGCGCGGGAAATTCTCGACGGCGCGGGCCCAATCGTCCGAGACGATGCAATGATGCGAAAGGTCCGGCCGCGCGCGAAGGACGAAGTGGTAATAGGCGAACGGCATGAAGAAACAATGTTCGCCCACGACGGCGCCCTCGTAGGCCAACGTTTTGTTGGCCTCCACGACGAAGGACGCCCGGCCGCGGTCGTGATGGTGGTCGGCGAGGGGGTAATTGTGGGCGACGTTATACAGGGGCAACGTAAACGCTGCCAACGTGACGGCGGCGGCGCCGTAGCGGACGCGCCGTCCGAGCGAGTAGACGGCGTTGGCGCCCAGCGCGGCCAGCGTGAAAATTAAGGCGAGCGGTATTTGGAGGTACGGTTGCGTCTCGGCGCCGGCGAAGTTTCCGTAAAGCGCCAGGAAGAGCGCCAACGTTACCACGAGGCCGGCCGTTAACGACGCGCGTCTTTTGTTGCGCAGCGACGCCCCTATGCCCACCAGCGCCAAGGCCAGCGCGCCGTATTTAACCTCGAAGATCAAATTCGAGACGACGTACTTCCAGATAATTCTTTCCTCGGGCGCGCCCGCGGGAAAGCCGCCGTACCGGCGGTAGTCCAATACCCACGTCGCCTCTTTGACGAACGTCGACGAGCTCATCCATTCGTCTTGGTCGCCGAAATACCCCCATCGGACCGCGAGCATTAAGTAGACGGATAGGCCGAGGGCGAAAAATAACGCTGTGGCCGCGAGCCTTTTGTTCCGAAGTAGAAAGTAGCTTAGAAGTAGCCAGGCGCCGAAGAGCACGAAGCTCGTGCGGTTGCCGAGGGCGAGGCCGAAGATGAAGGCCGCGGCGAGGTAGTATCTGCCGTCGCCCCGGCGAACGGCCGCAACGGCGAGCCAGAGGATGAGGGCCGCGGTTAAGACCTCGACGTTATATACTTCCGGCCCGGCGGCGGCCCAATTCCAGAAGGCGGGCGTGAACGCGAAAGCGAGCGCCACGGGCGCCGCGACGGCGGCGTGCGCGCCGAGCTCCCGCCAGGCGAGGTATAATACGGCGACCGCGGCGGCCGCGAACAGCGCGTTTAGAAGGCCGGCGAGGTAGACGGGCGAGGGTCCCGGCAGGTGGGGTAAGAAGTAAAGTTGGTTGGGAAAGGGGTAGCCCGGGAAGTGGCCGGGGGCGAGGAAGGCCGGGCACGTGGCGAATTCGGCGAGGTCGCTAAACGATATCGCGGGCCGTAAGCAGAAGACGTACGCCACCGCGCAAACGGCGAACAGCGCCGCCGGTATCAGCAACGCCGGCGTTCTTGGAGATTTAAGGCTTTCCCTTATTTTATATTCCCTTTCCCCGTAACCCGGGTCCGAAGATAGCCCTTTTTATTTCGTTAACCGAAATTAGTTTAGGACGGGAAAGCGCCCGTGTCAATCGGCGCGTTTCTCGCGCGATTGCCCGTTACCTACGTTTTAATCGGACGAATATTGCGCGCCCGTATGGTATGTGCTACAATCGCGGAAAATCACGACTGGGTTTTTATGGCGAACGAGAAGAAGGGTACGATCCTTTCCGGCATGCGTCCTACCGGGCCGCTCCACCTGGGGAACT
Source organism: Candidatus Zixiibacteriota bacterium (assembly GCA_011773985.1). Classification (GTDB taxonomy): domain Bacteria; phylum RBG-13-66-14; class B26-G2; order WVWN01; family WVWN01; genus WVWN01. Next base: position 32,606 of record WVWN01000057.1, read on the forward strand.
TGGTCGGCGCCCTGGTTAATTGGGTAGCCCTCCAGGATGAATACGACTGCTTCTACGAGGTCGCCGACCTCCACGCCCTTACGGACCGAACCGACACCTCGGCCATAGCCAAGGACCGCATAGAAGTCCTCCTCGATTGGCTTGCCGCCGGCCTCGACCCCGAGCGCTCGGTCCTCTTCGTCCAATCGGAAGTTCCGGAGCACGCTCAGCTCTATACGTTATTGGGTATGTTCATTCCGGTTTCGTGGCTCGAGCGCGTGCCGACGTACAAGGAGAAGATCAAGGAATTGGGCTTGGGCGAATCGGCCTCCTTCGGCCTTCTGGGCTACCCGGTCTTGCAGGCGGTAGATATTTTGATTTACAAGGCCGACGCGGTGCCGGTGGGCGAAGACCAACTCCCGCACCTCGAGATGAGCCGCGAAATGGCGCGCCGTTTTAACTATCTATTCGGCGACGTTTTCGTCGAGCCGCGAGCCCTACTCACCAAGGCGGCGCGGCTACCCGGCGTCGACGGCCGCAAAATGTCGAAGTCTTACGATAACGCCATTTATATCAAGGACCCCCCGGCGGAAGTCGAGAAAAAAGTGAAAACGATGTTCACCGACCCGAAGCGCGTCTACCGCCGCGACCCGGGGCATCCCGACGAGTGCAACGTTTACTTCTACCGCCGCCTTTTCGAAGCCGTCGACGCGGAGGAAATTTACGAGGATTGTAAGAACGCGCGCATCGGTTGCACCGATTGCAAGCTCGCGCTCGCCAAGGCGCTTAACGTCTACCTCGAGCCTATCAGGAGGGAGCGCGCGGCGTTGAGCGAACGGCCGGATTATTTGAACGATATATTCGACGAGGGGGCGCGCCGCGCGCGTGAAGTGGCGGAACGGACCCGCGACGAGGCGTACGAGGCGGCGCGCATTTTGCGGGAAAAGTAACGCGTCGCGACGATGGACTACCGCGTAAAGCTGCCCGTTTACGAGGGCCCGCTCGACCTCCTGTTGTTCCTCATCCAGAAGGATGAGATCGACATCTACGATATTCCCATCTCGCGCATAACGGAACAGTACGTCGCTTACCTCGAGTTGATGCAGGAACTCAACCTCGCCTTGGCGGGGGAGTTCTTCGTTATGGCCGCGACCCTTATGGAAATAAAATCGGCCATGCTTTTGCCGCGGGCCGAGGTTCCGGCGGGCGAAGAGATGGAGGACCCGCGCGCGGCCCTCGTTGCCCGGTTGCTCGAATACCGGAAGTATAAAAGCGCCGCGGGCACACTTTCCCGCCGGGAAGCGGAACAGGATTTAAAATATCCCGCGGGGGGCGACGGCCGCTTAGGCGATACGGCCGCCGTCGGCGGATCGATCTTCGTACTATTGAACGCGCTTCGCGACGTGCTCGCCCGCGCTCCGGAGGCGCGCGAGGTCGTTCCGGGGCGCCGCGGCCCGACGTTGGAACAACAGATCGATTATTTGCGGGACCGCCTTAAGGGCGCCGGCGGCCGCGTTCGCTTCGAGGACCTTTTTGAAGGGGCCCGCATCGTGATCGTGATAACTTTCCTCGCTCTGCTCGAGCTCTTACGGGCCGGCGAGTGTCGCGTAAGGCAAGACCGCACGTTCGGACAGATATGGGTATACCCCACGTTGGCGCTGGTATGAACGCGAACGAAGACGAAAAGGACCTGCCCCTTAAAAACGTCGTAGAGGCGGTTTTATTCGTGACGCCCGACCCTTTACCTTTGAGGAAACTCGGGGGTATCGTAGGCGCGTCGCCCGACGAGTTAAAACCGATAATAAGACGACTTCAGCTCGAGTACGAAGGCCGCGGCGTCGAACTCGCTCTCGTAGCGGGCGGGTACCGGTTCTACTCGCGTCCCGAATACGCGCGTTGGGCAGAGAAAATCCTTCCCGTCGAAAAAGGGTCCCGTTTGAGCCGTGCCGCGGTCGAGACGCTGGCCATTATCGCCTATTGCCAGCCGGTAACGCGCGTCGCGGTGGAGGAGGTCCGCGGCGTTAAGTGCGACAGCGTCTTGAAGACTTTGCTCGAGAAAAAGTTTATCGCGACGCACGGCCGCGAGGATGCGCCTGGGCGTCCCTTCCGATACCGCACGACGAAGAAATTCCTCCAGCACTTCGGCCTTGCCGGCCTCGACGACCTTCCCTCGTTGGAAGAAACCGATAGCGGGACTTAGAATGGAGCGCGGCCGCGGCATCCGCATTAACCGTTATCTTGCGATGTGCGGCGTTGGCGCCCGGAGGGCCGTCGAGCGGCTCGTCGTGGAAGGCCGCGTCGAGGTAGACGGCGAGGTGGTTGACGACCTGGCGTTCCGCGTGGCGTCGTCCGCGACCGTTCGCGTGGACGGTAAATTGATAGAGGTCCCGCGGCGCTTTCGTTACGTGGCTTATTACAAGCGCCCGGGCGTCCTCACGACGGCGGAGGACCCGTTCCACCGCAAAACGGTCCGCGACGAGCTGCCGCGCGAGCTGCGCGGCCTTAGGGCGGTAGGCCGCCTGGACGCCGATACCGAGGGTTTGCTCCTTTTAACCGACGACGGTTCCTTCGCCCATCGGGTGGCCCACCCCTCTTTCGGCGTCGTGAAGCGATACGTCGTGGCCTTGAAGGGCCGAATTAATAAATACGAGGTCGCCGCACTCGAGCGCGGCATCGAACTGTTGGACGGTCGCGTAGGTAAGGTGAAGGTCGATTCGGTAGGGCGCTGCGGCACCGGCTCGAGCGTTACGCTCAGCGTGGGCTACGGGCGCAAACGCATGATCCGCCAAATGTTCGCGGCGTTGGGGAAAGAGATCGTTGCGCTTCGGCGCGTCGCCGTCGGGCCGGTAACGCTCGGCGGCCTGAGGCCGGGACGGTGGCGGGACCTTACGCGGGAGGAAGTGACGGCGCTGGGTGGACCGTAGGGGCGGCGAAGAGCCGGTAATCGTGGCGCTGGACGGGCCCGCGGCTTCCGGAAAGAGTACCGTCGGTTTGGCGGTGGCCCGGAGCTTGAAATTTAATTTCGTCGAGACCGGCAAGCTCTACCGCGCGCTGGCGTTGAAGGCGCTCCGCGAGGGGTTGGCCCTCGACGACGGCCCGGCGCTGGCGAGGCTTTTCGGCGGTACGCGGGTAACGTACGAGTTTCGAGGCGGCAAGGCCGTCGTCGAGGTGGACGGCGAAGACGTCGCGGCCGAGCTCGCCCGGGCGGAAGTGGCGGAGGCGGCGTCGGCGATATCCGCTATCGGCGAGGTCCGGGAGGTATTATTGCCGCTGCAGCGGGCGCTGGCGAGGGCGCCGGGCGTCGTCGTGGAAGGGCGCGACATCGGGAGCGTCGTTTTCCCGAACGCCACTTATAAATTCTACCTGGACGCGTCCGTCGCCGAACGGGCCCGACGCCGGGCGCGGGATTTCGCCGCGGCCGGACAAAACGTGGATATCGGCGAGGTGGAGCGGGGTTTGGCCGCGCGCGACGAGCGGGACGCGGCGCGCGAGGCGGCCCCTCTCCGGCGCGCGGAAGACGCCGTCTACGTCGATACGACTGACGTCGCCTTCGACGAGGTCGTGAGTTTTATCGTAAATTATGTCCGTAACGCGGAGGAGGCGCGCGCGGAGCGGTGAGGCGTATTGACGTTGGGCATATTCTGCGGGCCGTGCTCTGGCGTGTTTCCCATTTCTTTATCGCCTGGCCGTTGGCTAAGATATTGTTCGATTTCGAGACGCGCGGCTTGGAACATTTGCCGCTGCGGGGGGGCGTATTGGCGGCGGCCAACCACGCCTCGTACCTCGACCCGCCGCTGTTGGGCAACGCGACGCCCCGCGTAATGTACTATATGGCGCGCGCCGACCTTTTCGCCGGTAAATTCTCCGGCGCTTTTATAAGGGCTTGGGGGGCGTTCCCGATAAGACGGGATGTGTGGTCCGCGGGCGGGTTGAAAGAGGCGCTCCGCAAACTCGACGAGGGTAAACTCGTTATGTATTTTCCGGAGGGGACGCGCACGTACGACGGGAATCTCCGCAGGCCGATGGTGGGCGCGGGTCTGTTGGCGTATCTGGCGAGAGCGCCCGTCGTCCCGGTTTACACGGACGGGACGTTCGAGGTACTGCCCCGGCGCGCGAAGGGGCCGCGCTTGGCCAAGATAACGGTGTCCTTCGGCCCGCCCGTCGATTTGAAGCGGCATCGCGCGATGCCTCCCTCAAAGGAGACCTACGTTGCCGTCGCGGACGAGATTATGGCGGGCATCGCGGCGTTGCGCGAAAAATCGCTTGGGGAAAAGGAAGGCCCGGTCGAGAGACAAGTATGAAGGTTATTGTAGCCTCTGAAGCCGGTTTTTGTTACGGCGTAAAGCGCGCTACGAAGGCGGCGTTCGAGGCCGCGGCTTCCGCAGCGGGGCCGGTCTACACGTTGGGGGAATTGATCCACAACCCACAAGTGGTAGCCCGGTTGGAGGAGGTGGGCGTTCGCGCCGCGCGTGACGTCGCCGACGTCGGCGCGGCGACGGTCATAATACGTTCGCACGGTTTGCCGCCGGCCGCCGTCGAGGCGCTGACGGCGCAGGGGGCGCGCGTCCTCGACCTGACTTGCCCGACGGTCAAGGCGGTGCAACAACGCGCCGGCGCGCTGGCCGCCGAGGGTTACAAGGTCATCATTGTGGGCGACCGGGACCACCCGGAGGTCGAGGCGATAGCGGGTTGCGCCGGCCCGGCCGCGATTATAGTCAATTCGGAGGAGGAGGCCGCGGCCGTACCGTGCGCCGACAAAATAGGCGTCGTGATGCAGACGACGCATATGGCCGCGGCGTGTCTTCGTATCGTAGCCGCCTTGCTCGATAAGGCCCCGGAAGTGCGCATTTTTAATACGCTCTGTGATGCGACGGCCAGGAGCCAAAAGGCCGCCCTTCGACTCGCGGCCGAGGTCGACGTTATGGTGGTTGTGGGCGGACGAAACAGCGCGAATACCGGCCGCCTGGCCGAGATATGCCGGGCCTCGGGCGCCGAGACGCACCACGTCGAAACCGCGAGCGAACTCCGCGCGGAATGGCTCGAGGGCGTCGCCGCGGTGGGCGTGACGGCCGGGACCTCCACCCCCGATTGGTTGATCGAAGAGGTCGTGGCAAAGTTGAGCGCGTGGTCGGCGGAAAGCGACGATGTCGCCCGTAGAAGACGGACGCGCTCACACAATTAGCTTGCCCACACGCGCATACATTTGTTAATATTATCCGGATGAGCGAGGGCGTTTGGCGAGCGTTGTCGTACGTCGCTTTTCTGGGCCTGTTCGTACATCTTTACGGCCGGGGCGACGTCGCCCGGCACGGCCGGCGAGGTTTCGTTATATTCATATGGGAGGTCGTGGCGTTAATATTGATCGACGTAATCCGCATCAGCCTCGGTTGGCCGGCGGCGGTATTCGTCCCCGTACTGGGGGTCGTCGCCTTAGGGAACTGCCTTTTAATCGTGCGGGCCGTCAAGAGTGGTGGGCCTAAATCCGATTTGATGTGGTCTTAGACAATTCACCGGAGGGAGAGCATGGCCAGCGGCGGGCAAAAAGCATTGCCACCCGACGTGGAAGAGCGTAAAGGGTTGGCGGCCGTAGGATATTTGGGTCCTCTCTTCTTGGTGCCGCTGCTCGCGAAGAAAGAAAATGCTTTTTACGAGCACCACGGCAAACAAGGCGCGGTGCTCTTCGGCCTGGAGGTCATCGGCGCCGTAGTATTAATAATATTGAGCAAAATCATAAGCTTCGTTCGCTTCGTTTCTTGCGGCGGTGGGACGGTCAGCTTACTTCTGTGGGTCGTTTTCGCGGTTTGCGCGTTGGGCTTATCTATTTGGGGCATCGTGATGGCCTCGAGGGGCGAATACTGGAAGATGCCGGTGGTGGGAGACGTGGCGGATAAGATAAAATTTTAAACTAAGATAGCGGGACTTGGCTGCGCCGTAAAGAGAGGAGGTCCAAATGTATTGCCGTAACTGCGGTAAGGGAATGGACGCGCAAGCGGTCGTTTGCGTCGCGTGCGGGAGCGCTGTAAGAGCGGGGAATAAATACTGCCAGAATTGCGGTGAGGAAACGCCCGAAACAGCGGAGGTATGCCCTTCGTGCGGCGTCCGCTTGGGCAAGCCAGGGGATACCGAATTGAAATCCAAGTTAATCGCGGGCCTTCTCGGTATTTTTATAGGGGCTTTGGGTATTCACCGTTTTTACTTAGGTTATACCGGGATAGGGCTTACCCAACTTTTATTAACTGTTTTAGGTTCGGCTTTGGCCGTTTGCACTTTTGGTATTACGGCGGTAATCCCCGCCGGAGTGGCCATTTGGGGTTTAATAGAAGGCATATTAATATTGACCGGTAGTATTAATAAGGACGCGAAAGGATGGCCTTTAAGGGATTAGAGTTTAAATATAAATTACGCCCGCGTTTGAACGGCCCTACAGGTAGCTAAATATTTATAAACGGCGTTAACCAAGTATGGCTAAAGACGTACGTCCTACCTTTACGCCCGAAGAAATCGAAGAAGGAAAGGGTATAGCGTGGTCCGCTTACCTTTTATTTTTCATACCGCTGATCGCTAAGCCGGATAACCAATTTTGCAGAGCGCACGCGAAACAAGGTTTAGCGTTCACGATAATATTTTTCGCGTGTGCGGTCCTCGTAATTACCTGGATAATAATACCCTTGTTATGGTTATTGGATATCATCGCGTTAATAAAGGCTTTGGGCGGCGAATACTGGAAGGTCCCCGGCGTAGGCGCCCTGGCCGAAAAATTTAAATTCTAGAAAGCCTGAGCGTGACGCCTGGCGATTTAAGAGAGCCGGCCTTCGGGGCCGGTTTTCGCTTTTATTGCGGGCGATATTCGGTTATGATAATATATAAAATTTAAAATTAAACGCGATGAACCGCGAATACGTAGACTTGCGTAGCGACACCGTTACCAGGCCCTCGGCCGCGATGCGGGCGGAGATGGCTCGAGCCGAGGTCGGCGACGACGTCTACCGCGAAGACCCGACCGTTAACCGCCTTCAAGAAGTCGTGGCCGAGCTATTGGCTAAGGAGGCCGGGCTCTTCATGCCGTCGGGAACGATGTCCAACCAGGTGGCGGTCAGGGCGGCGTGCCGGGGAGGCGAGGCGATATGCGAGGCCGATGCCCACACCTTCCATTACGAGATGGCCGCGGCCGCGGCGCGCTCGGGCATCCAGCTCGTCCCCGTCGCGGGGACGCGCGGCGTCTTGACGTGGGCCGACGTAGAGGGGGCCATCCGCCCCGTCGCGGATTACTTCCCGCGCACGGGTTTAATATGCCTCGAGAATACGCATAACCGCGCGGGCGGCACCATTTTCCCCGTCGACGTGATGGCCGACGTGGCGGTTAAGGCGCGGGCGCGGGGCATCCCCGTGCACCTCGACGGCGCCCGCCTCTGGAACGCGTCCGTCGCGACGGGTACGCCGTTGGCCGCTTATGCCGCGTCCGCCGATAGCGTTTCCGTATGCTTCTCGAAGGGACTGGGGGCGCCCGTCGGGTCCTGCCTGTGCGGTTCGCGCGAGTTCGTCGAAGAGGCGATTATGGTGCGGCGTTCTTTCGGCGGCGCGATGCGGCAAGCGGGGATATTGGCCGCGGCGGCCCTCTACGCCGTCGAGCACAACGTGGAGCGGCTCGGCGACGACCACCGGCGCGCGCGTACGTTGGCCGAGGGCCTCGCCGATATTCCCGCCTTCAGCGTCGACGTGCCCGAGACGAACATCGTGATGGTGGACGTGACCGACGACGCGTTTACGGCCCCGGCCTTGGCCGGTTTGCTGGAAAAAGAGGGCGTATCGTTGCACGCGCTCGGGCCGCGCCGCCTCCGCGCCGTAACCCACCTCGAGCTCGACGACGCGGATATCGAACGGGCGCTCAACGCGTTCGAGGGCGCGGTCGCGAGGCTGCGCTCGAGCTGACGGCGAAATGAAGATATACCTCGCCGCGGGAGAGGAATCGGGCGACCTTCACGGCGGCCGTCTTGCGGAGGCGTTGAAGGGGCTCGCGCCCGGGGTCGAGCTTGCGGGCATGGCCGGCGCCCGGATGCGGGACGCGGGCGTCGAGGCGTTGGTCGCGACTGAGGGCCACGGCGTCGTCGGCTTTATCGAGGTGCTGGGCCGGTTGCGAAGGTTCCGGCGGGACCTCGACGTGCTTGCCCGGGCCATGGCCCGCGACGGCGACGCGCTGGTTGCCGTCGATTACGGCGGGTTCAACGCGCGCCTCGTCGCCCGGGCCAAGCGCGCCGGCCTGAAAACTTTTTACTACATACCCCCCAAGTTATGGGCGTGGGGGCGGCACCGGGGAAAAAGGCTCGCTCGCAACCTCGACTTGGTTTTGGCGGTCTTTCCGTTCGAGGTTGACTATTGGCGCGAAGCGGGCGCGAGCGTCGCGTTCGTCGGCCACCCCCTGCTCGACGTTACGAGGCCTTCCGGGCGCGACGTGAGGGCGGCGTTGGGTTTACGGGAGGGCGAGAAGTTGTTGTTGGTTCTACCCGGCAGCCGTCGCCAGGAGGTGGCGGCGTTGTGGCCCCCGGTGGCGGAGGCGCTGTCGGCGATAACGGCCCAATTGCCCGAAGTGCGCCCGTTCGTCGCGCCCGCGCGCTCGCTCGGCGTCGATATTTTGAGAGAGTACGGGCCGTTACCCGAGGGCGCGTCCGCGACGGACGAGCCGGTCGTTGATCTGATGGCGGCCGCGGACGCGGCCGTAGCGGCGTCGGGGACCGCGTCGCTGGAGCTGGCTATCGTGGGTACGCCCGCGGTCATACTATATAAAGTGAACTACTTTACGTGGGAATTGGGGCGCCGCCTCGTGTACGTCGAACACCTGGGCTTGCCGAATATCATCGCCCGCAGGCCGATCGTGGCGGAGTTACTCCAGGGCGACGTCGAGCCGGATTTGATCGCGTACGAAACGGCCAGGTTATTTAGAGACGAATCGCTGCGTCGGCGAATCGTTACGGACTATGCGGCGATCCGGGAAGCCCTTCGGCCGCCGCCGGCGCTCGCGCGCGACGGCCTCGGGGCGGCGGATTGTGCCGCACGGCTAATCGTCGAGGCTATAGCTTGACGGATAAAGGCCAAGAGGAAAAGCAAGCGAAAAGGCCGGGCGTCGCGCGGCGGCTCTTCGTCGCCGCGGCCCGGTATTGGCACCTCTTGATAGTCGGCATGGTCGCCTCGGCGCTCGCTTCCTCTCTCGAGGCGTCGCTGCCGGTTATCATCGGCCAGGTCATAGACGTGCTCGCGGGAAAAAAGGACCAGCTCCTGTTCAATCTACTGCTACTCGGCTTCGAGAAGCCGCGGTTGGCCGTCGTCAATTTTTTGCCCGTGTGGGTTCTGGTCGTGATTCTCTTTTCCGGCGCTTTCATATTCCTGCGGTCGTACTTCATCTCTTACGCCGGCCAGCGCGTCGTTTTCAATATCCGCGAGCGCGTTTTCAACCACCTCGTAATGTTGCCCCTGCGCTTTTACGACTTGCGCCGCTCGGGGGACGTGGTTTCGCGCGTTACCAACGACGTCAACGTCTTGCAAGACACCGCGAACGCGTTGAAGGATATCACCTCCGCGCTGACGACGCTCGCCGTGGTCCTCGTCGTCATGTTCGCTCGCTCGTGGAAGCTCACTTTGCTCGTCCTCGTATCCTTTCCCGCGCTCGGCGTGATTATCAACAACTTGGGGAGTAAGAGTCGCAAGGCCGGGCGGCGTTTCCAAACTCAGATCGGTTCGTTGACCGCCCTACTGTCCGAGACGCTTCAAAATGTCAAACTTATTAAATCCTTCCGGCGCGAGAGGTTCGAGCGCGAACGTTTCCTTCGGCGCAACTGGGAAACCTTCAAGGCGTGGATGTACGGCGTCAAGATCGAATCCATCCTCCGCCCCCTGATGGAAGTCGTGAGCGGCTTGGGGATAGCGGGTTTCTTCTGGGTGGGGTGCCACCTCGTCTTGTCGGGCCGCATGACGACGGGCACCCTTTTGGGGTTCACGGGGCTCGTCGTTATCCTTTACCAGCCTATCAAGGTATTGGGCCGCGTGACGGCTTTGGTCCAACGCGCCCTCGCCGCGGCGACGCGCGTTTACGAAATAGTGGACGAGCCCGAAGAGCGTCGTCTGTGGCGTACGGGCGATTTGAAACGTCGCCTCGACGGCGCGGTCAACTTCGACGGCGTTTCCTTCTCCTACGACGGGAAGACGTTTATCCTCGAGGGGCTGACGCTCGAAGTTCGCCCGAGCGAAGTCATAGCCCTCGTGGGGCCCTCCGGCGCCGGAAAGACGACGCTCGTAAGCCTCATCCCGCGTTTCTACGATTTCACGAGCGGTTCCTTGGCGGTCGACGGCCACGACATCCGCGACTACGACCTCGACGCCCTGCGCGACCAGATTAGCCTCGTGCCGCAAGAGTCTATATTGTTTGCCGATACGGTTTTAAATAATATTAAATACGGCAAGCTGGGCGCGAGTATCGAGGAGGTGCGCGCCGCGGCCTGCGCCGCGAACGCCGACGGCTTTATTATGGCCTTCCCCGACGGCTACGAGTCTTACGTCGGCGAGCGCGGCGTTCAAATATCCGGCGGACAAAGGCAACGAATTGCCATCGCCCGGGCGCTCATCAAGGACCCGCGCATTCTCATCCTCGACGAGGCCACGTCGCATCTCGACGCCGAGTCCGAGGCGCTGATACGCGAGGCGCTCGAGCGGTTAATGGTGGGGCGGACGACCTTCATCGTCGCGCACCGCCTGTCGACGGTCCGGCGCGCCGACCGCATCGTCGTCCTCGACCGCGGCCGCATAGTCGAAGTGGGCAGTCATTTCGAGTTAATCAAGAAAAACGGGACCTATGCCCGTCTCCTCCACGCGCAACTCGCGGGCGATCGCGAGGGATAGGTGGCGGGGCGGAACGAGTCCGCGGGGGCCGAAGGAAAAAAGGCGCGCTTCGGCGTGCGGTTCTGGGCCGCGTTTCTTCTCTACAATTTCTTACTCCATTTTCTATTCGCGCTCTTGTGGCTGCCGGCGCTCGCCGTCCGCGAATTCCGGGGGCGTTTTTTCAAACGACTCGGCTTCAGGTTGCCGCGCTTTACGCGGTGCGTTTGGCTTCACGCGCCGTCCGTGGGGGAGGCACTCGCGATACGCGCGTTCGTGGAGGCGCTTCGCCGCGCGTTGCCCAGATACGAAGTCGTACTTACGACGTTCACGTCGGGGGGACGTTACGTCGCCAAGCAGGTAGCCGCGGACCACCACCTGGCGTTGCCCTACGACCTTTACCCGAGCGTGGCGGCCACGGTACGGGCCTTCGACCCGGCGCTCGTGTTGTTCGTGGAGGGGGACTATTGGCCCAACCTTTTGTTTGCCCTCGCGCGTCGGCGCGTCCCCGTAGCAGTCGTCAACGGCCGGTTCACGGCGCGAAGTTTGAGCGGGTACAGGCGGGCGAGCTGGCTCTTCGGGCCGTTGTTTCGGACGTTGAGTTTCGTATGCGCGGCGGAGGAGGAGTATAGGCCGCGATACGAGGCGATGGGCGTCGAGGCCGGCCGCGTAGTCGTAACCGGCAATTTGAAATATGACAACTACGAGGTAGGCGCAAAGGCCGACGTACTCGAGTTGATAAGGGAGGCCCTCGGCCGGCCGCGGCGGGATGACGTTTTGCTCGCGGCCAGTACTCACGGCGGCGAGGAGGAAATAGTCGCGGAGGTATACGTTCGCCTGCGCGCGGAACGCGCCGCCCTCAAGTTGTTCGTCGCGCCGCGTTACCCCGAACGGGCCCGGGAAGTTTTACGGCTGTTAAAGGGAAAGGGTATAAGTGCGGTTTTGAGGAGCGAACTCCCGGCGGCCGGGGGGGCGGAAGCCGTCGTCCTGGATACTTTGGGGGAATTGGGGGGCGTTTATCCGCTGGGCGCGGTCGCAATCGTCGGCGGCTCGTTCGTTCCCCGCGGCGGCCAGAATATGATGGAGGCGGCGTACCACGGTTGCGTAACTTTTTGGGGGCCGCACGTCGAGAACTTCCCGGTCGAGACGGCGCGTTTGGCGGGGCGCGGCGGGATCGGCGTCCGGGACGCGAAGGAACTACTTGAGGGTTTAAAAGAGATATATACAAATGAGGAGGTCCGGAACGTATTGAGCGAGGAGGTTGCGCTGGTGGCGCGGGAGATGATGGGCGCGTCGAAGCGAACGATTGCTACGGTACGGCGGCTGGCGGGCGGGGCGGCCCGTTGATGGCTCGAGCGCCGGCCTTTTCCCGGACCCACCGGGCGTTGACGCGGAACGCGTTGGCCAGGTTTTTACTTATGCCGTTCGCGTGGCTGTGGCAAGGGGCCGCGGCCGCCCGCCGTTATCTTTATTGCAAGAACGTCTTCAACGTGCATAAATTGCCCCGGCCGGTTATGGGCGTGGGCAACCTCGCGTTGGGGGGGTCCGGCAAGACGCCCTTCGTGATATTCCTTGCTCAATATCTGGTAAATCACGGCATCCACGTGGCGGTCGTATCGCGGGGGTACGGCCGCGCGTCGCGGGGTCGGGTCGTGGTGCGTCGGGGCGGCGACGTCATAAGGGTGGGGGAGAGCAGCGTCGGCGACGAGGCTTTGATGATAGCGCGCGCGCTACCACAAGCTACGGTCGTCGTCGCCGAAGACCGCGTCGCCGCGGCCGAGGAGGCCATCAAGGCTTTGGGCGCCCAGATAGTCCTCCTCGACGATGCCTTTCAGAATTATAAGATAAAAAAAGATTTGAACGTTTTGTTAATCGAAGCACGGCGGCCTCCCGGGCCCGTTTTCCCGGCGGGCTATTACCGCGAGGGCGTCGCCGCGGCGCGCGGTGCGGACTTGGTCGTATTCACGAAATGCCGGGCCGGCGACCAGCGCGAAAGCTGGAAGAAGTCGTTGCAAAAGTCGGGGGCGTCGGCGCCCCAGGTCGAAGTGCGGTTTTCGCCCGCTTACCTGCGGCCGCTGAATCGCGACGAGCGCCTTTCGCTCGGGAAGCTCGAGGGCGCGAAAGTCCTCGCCTTCGCGGGCATCGCCGACTTCGACCACTTCGCGGACGACCTGGCCGAGGCGGGCGCGGTCGTGGCCCGCCGCCGGCCGTTTCCCGACCACCACGTCTTCACGCACGGGGACCTCGCCGACGCCGAGGGCACGGCGCTCGTGGCCGGCTGCGATTTCCTCGTTACTACCGCCAAGGACGAGGCTCGCCTCGAGGGTTGGCGCCCCGCCGTCCTCACGTACGTATTGGAACAATCGGTGGAGATAGTTTCCAATTTCGACGTACTCAACGACTTCCTGGACCGAATAATTTCGTCGGTAAGGCTTCGGGGGAGCCGCGGCGGTGAAGAGTAAGAAACTAAAACACTTTCTCGAGTTCGCGTTCATCTGGTTCACGTGCGTGTGGGCGAACCTTTTACCCGCGCCTTGGGCCGTCGCGTTGGGGGGTTGGCTGGGCCGGTTCGCGTATATGGTTTGGGGGCACCGGCGCCGGGTCGCGAAGGCTAATTTGCGGCTATGTTTCCCGGAGGCGGACGAACGTTGGGTTAGCGACGTCGCCCGTCGGTCTTTCGCCAATTTCGGCAAGGCGATGATCGATTTCGGGCGCGTGCCGCGGTTGAACTCGCGCAACGTGGGTAAGTACCACACGATCGTAAACGGCAAATGCTTCGACGACGCGCTGGCGCGGGGAAAGGGGGCGGTGCTCTTCACGGGGCACTTCGGCTCCTGGGAACAGACGGGCGCGGCAATCCGCCTCCGCGGTTATCCCATAAATTTCCTCGTCGGCGAGCAGCACAACAAGCGCGTCGATAAACTCATAAACGAAATCCGCGCCGGCGCCGGGATCGGCGTTATCCGCATAGGCGCGGCTACGAAGAGCGTTTTCAAAATCCTGCGGGCCAACGGGATGGTGGCGCTCCTCTCGGACCAGGACGCCGGGCCGGAAGGGGTGACCGTAAATTTTTTCGGCCGGCGCGCGTCCACGCCCAAGGGCCCGGCGGCGTTCGTCGCCCGGACGCACGCGGCGATATGCGCCGGTTTCGCGGTGCGCGATTCCAACGGCCACAATACGCTCTATATGGAAGACGTTATCGAGCCCGAGTTGACGGCGGATTTGCAGGCCGACATTCGAAACGTCACGCAGCTATATACGGACCTCCTGGAGAGGTACTGTCGGCAATACCCGGACCATTATTATTGGATGCACCGCCGCTTCAAGTCCACCTATCCCGAGATCTACGCGTAGCGGCCTTTAAAGATTAATTCGGATTACGAAGCCGCTCGGTTTTCCGCCTTGCAATTTTTTGGCATATCTCATATACTAAATCGGTACGGCGGTTGAAGCCGCAAAGTTAACCGAGGAGACGAACGATGAGGAAGTATATTTCGATAATCGTGATAATCGCGGCCGTCGCGGCGTTGTGCGCCTCGTGCTCGGGCAAGAAGAAGGTCGTCATGGGGACGCAGTATAAATGTAAGGAATGCGGCGAGATCTACCGCGACGACACCCGTGAAATAGAGGTCCGCCGGGAAGTCGCCGACGATGTGAACGTCGAGGTAGTGGAAGATTATTGTCCGACGTGCGGCGACGAGGTCGTCGTGGTAGAACAAATCCAATACCAGATTTGCCCGGTATGCGAAGCGGACCGCGGCGCCGTCACCAGAGAAATTAAGATCGAGCGGAAACTGGCCGACACGCTGCAGCGCGAGGTCGAAGCCCCGGTGCCTTGTCCCACGGGCAGGTGCAGACGAGTAAGCCGCCTCCACGAGAAGTACAATTGGGATTGGGAATTTTGCAAGGCGGTGAGCAGCCAGGAAATCGGCTTGGGGTTTAACGAGGATATGGTGCGCGAGGCTTGGGGCCCGCCCAAGCGCGTCGAGAAAATGGGAAACGCGAAGAGGTGGTATTACGACGCCGGTTACGTGACGTTCGGTGCCTCGGGCAAAGCCGTGGAGATTAAGTAGTAGAGCGGGCGTCGCGTGCCGTGTCGCGCGGCAAATGCCCGGAGGGTAAGCGGCCTCGGCAGCTTTTTAATTGAGTAAGGCGGCGGCAACGCCGTCTTTACGTTTATTCGTGCCGCGAGGGTTTGCGGATTTAATTTAACCCGGGCAACGACGCAAGGCCGGGACGTTTAAAAATTGAACCTGCCCCGCGCGTAGATATTATTTGACCCCGGCGGGATTCGAACCCGCGTCGCCGCCGTGAAAGGGCGGTGTCCTGGACCGGACTAGACGACGGGGCCGCGCGACGACGGCGTTTATAACATAAACGGCGCGATTTGTAAAGGTGGGAGGTAAGGACCGGCCGGACGTGAAATGGTCCCTCCCGGGCGATTGACTACGCGTCCTCGCGTGCGTATAATATACCATCTTATTATGTCCCCGCTCGTGAAGGTCATTTTAGCGTCGGCCCTCGTCTGGGCCGAGGCCGCTTTTAGCCAATCGAAGCCGGAGAGTTACGCCAGCCGCGAGTACGGCCTTTATTTCGACGTCCCCGCGGGTTGGTCGCTCGAGCGCAGGCCGAAGGAAGGGCTCGTTTCGCTCCGCGATTCGTTGGGACTTTTGCGGATAAACGTTGCGGCCCAGATAATGCCCAAGCGGATAGACGTCCGCGAGCTCGCGGACGAGGCCGAGCGCGCGTCGGGGCTTGACGTGAAGGGGTCGCCCGTCGCGAAGCTTTTGGCCGACGCCGCGTACCCCGACGCGAAGCGGGAGGTTTTGAAGGCTTTCGTCTACGACGACGTCGACCTTACGGACAAGGCCCGAAGAGAGTACGAGGAGGCCAAGGCGAAAAGGCCCGTCGACGTACGCGAGGTTTCCGGGGGACGGACGGCCGCGCCCGAGGAACGAGAGTTCTTGGCGGAAATGACTACGAGGTTGTACGAGGCCGAAGGTCAGGCGGCGACGAGGTTGGTCTTTTACGTCGTGGGCGGGGGCGTCGGTTATACCGTGACGGTCGCCGCGGCGCGGGAAGATTTTTACGCCGTTTTGCCGTTGGCCCGAGACGTCATCGGGGCGATAAAACTGGATAAACTTTCGGGCGGGCGTTACGCTATCCCCGACGCGGACGCGCTGACTGCCGCCAAAAAGGGAATCATCATGGGGAAGGTCCTGGCGGACGGCCGGCCCGTGGGGGGCGCCGCGGTCAACCTCTACGCCGACGCAGCGACCTATGCTAAGGGCGTCCCGTCGCACCGCTCACGCTCGGACGGTTACGGCGAATACGCGTTCACCCAACTCGAGGCCGGGCGCTACTACCTGCTGGAGGTCTACGGCATATCCGACGAAGGCGAGCGGGTCCGTTCGGTGCAACCGATAACCGATATCGACGTCGTCGAGGGCCGGGCCGTTTTCGTAAATATCGAGGTCGCTCGGTCCCGGTGAGAATTTGAAATAAAAAATGAAACCTGCTCGCCGACGGTGCCTTGCCCCTTTTAAACGAACGGCTCGCTTAGGGGTCTAAGCTATTGGGACCGACGGTTGAATTTGACGCGACGGCCCGCGATAGGCTATTATATAAATGGTGGAGAGAAGGTTTCAGAGAAGAGGAGGGCGAACCATGGCGAAGAAACGCAAAGATCCCCAGGTTAAATTGAAACGCGCGCTTGCCGGCGGCCTTTTTCGCTATACGTTGGCCATTTCCGCGGGGCTTCACTTCGGCATCTGGGGTATTATCGAGAGGCCCAAGGACGTTCTCGGGAAGGCCCCCGTCGTTAAGACCGACACCGGGTTGGACGTAGATGTATTAACGAAAAAGCGGAAGTACGAAGAGTTGCCGCCGCCCGTTTCGATCGAAATGACCGAGCCGGTGCGGGCGCCCGGAGGTTTGGAAACGATTGGTGGCGTGGGCGAAATACCTATCCCCTTTCCTGACGAGTTGGCCAAATTCGAAACCATCACCGACGCCGTCGGTAAGGGCGAGGGCGAAGGCTTCGGCCCGGGCACCCAAATAATCGTCGAGGAGAACATTCAAGTTGAAGAAGAGGCGAAGGTGCCGCCTTGGATGACGCCCACTTTCGACATCGAGTACTCGGAGGCGCCGGTAATCGTCCACGAGGTACGTCCCAAATACCCCGACATAGCTCGGGACTCGAGAGTCGAGGGGGACGTGACGCTGCTCGTTTACATAGACGAGTCGGGAAACGTGCGTAACGCGATCGTCCGGGCGTCGTTAGGTCTTCCCGCGCTGGATGAGGCCGCCATAAGAGCGGCTATGAAGTGTAAGTTCAAGCCCGCCAAGCAGCAGGGCGTCCCGGTCGGCGTTTGGCACACCATCGTCATGGGGTTTCACCTGAATCGTTAGCGTAGCCGTCGGGCCGGGGAAACCCCGGCCTTTTTTGTTTCTTCTAAGGATTATAAAAGGTGTGGCGCCGCGGTGGCAGGCTACTTTGAATTCGCAGTATTCTCCGTGGCGTATATTATTACGGGAGAAGTGCTTGCGGGACAATTGTGTGGTAAATACGAGGGGCGGCGATCGGACTTGACACAACTGCCGCGTTAAGTTATTATTTAAAGGCGGTAGAAGCGGTTTCGGGAAATAGGAGGCTGAGCCGTGGCGAGGAAAAAGAAAGACCCTCAAGAAAAGTTAAGACGCACGCTTGCGGGCGGCGTTTTCCGCTATACTTTGGCTATATCCGCCGGCCTTCACTTCGGCGTCTGGGGTATTATCGAAATGCCCAAGGACGTCCTCGGGAGGCGCGGCGACGTTAAGATGGGCGGCGGTAAGTTGGACTTGCAGGTAGTACGGACGAAGAAGAAGTACGAAGAGTTGCCGCCCCCTCCTTCGATTGAAATGCCCGAACCGGCGCAGGCGCCCAAGGGTTTGGAGGCCAAGGGTAGCGTGGGGGAAGTGCCGCTCCCCGTTCCGGACGAGATGGCTGATGCCGATACCATCGCCGACGCCGCGGGTACCGGCGAGGGCGAAGGTTTCGGCGAGGGCGCCGAGATAATCGTCGAAGAGAACATCGAGGTGGAAGATACGGAAGTGGAGACACCTTGGATGACGCCCACTTTCGACATCGAGTACTCGGAGCCGCCGGTAATCGTTCACGAGGAGCGTCCCATATACCCGGACATAGCTCACGCCTCGAGGGTCGAGGGCGACGTGACGCTCTTCGTCTACATAGACGAGTCGGGGAACGTGCGTAACGCGGTGGTCAATTCGTCGCCCGGCCTTCCCGCGCTGGAGGAGGCCGCCAAGAAGGCGGCGATGAAGTGCAAATTCAAGCCGGCTAAGCAACAAGGCGTCCCGGTCGGCGTTTGGTATAGCATCGTTATGCAGTTTCGCTTGAGCCATTAGCGTAGCCGTCGGGCCGGGGAAACCCCGGCCTTTTTTATTTCGCCGGTCGGTTTTGACGAGGTGTCGTCGTGCCGGCCGGCTCGTTTTATTTTTGACAAAATATACGCTGCTATTTATAATGATGCAAAGGGGGCGAGCCTTATGAAGGTAAGGGTTTATCCGTGGGTACTCGTTTCTTTGGCGGTTTTGGTTTTTGCCGCCGCTCCCCAGGCCGCGGACGTCGATACGTACGTAATAGCCCAATTGGCCTGTCCCTTGAAGGTAACGAAGCTCGTTGCCGTTTACGGGCCCGTGGGCGCGAAATACAAGGCGACCGACTACGTCAATATAAACCCCGAAGGCACGGAAAAACTCTGGGTCTTCGCCGTATTCGAGAACGCGGGCGACGACCCCATTACCTCCTTCATAGCCGACGTCTTAGTGTGGAACGCCGCGGGGGACGAACTTTTCCGGGGCGAGGGGGAATTCGAATTCCCGCTTCGCGACAACGCGCGGAGCAAGGAATGGGGCTGGGCCTTCGAGGATGCCTACGCCGCCGCGGCGGTGATCTTTATCCCGCGGGTTATAAACTTCCCGGCTAGCCGGGAATGGGAAGCCGACGAGAAGTTTATCGAACTCAAACTCGGCGAGCTCCGCCAGGCGGATTAGGGAATGAGGTTAATAGGTGGCGCCTTCGTAATTGCGTTGTGCGCCGCGGCCGGGGCGCGGGCCGCGGATTTGCCCCGGGCGTACGCGGAGGCCATCGCGGCGCGCGACTTCGGCCGCCTGTTGGCCGAGTTGAACAGGCAATTCGACGTACCGCCCATACCCGTCTCCGAGCCCGAAACGGTCTACCCCGAGGTAGCGGGCCGCGCGGGCGCGCAGGGAACGGTGAAGGTCGTCCTTTACGTGGATGAACGCGGCGACGTGGGCGAGGTGGTTATAGCGGATTCGCCCGGTTGGTTCGCTCTCGAGGAGGCGGCGCGGCGAGCCGCATATACGATTCGTTATCGGCCGGCGACGCGTAAGGGCGAACCGGTCGCCGCGTGGTACGTCGCCGATATAATTTTTTACATCGCCCCGCCCGACCGATAATATCGAAGTTGAACGGCGATTTCTAATGGCGACGCGTACGTTAAAGTTACCGTCGAATCTTGCCGAGGAGTACAGGAAAGATGTCGGGGGAGTACTCGCGCGTTGGGCCGCGGACGAGCGAATCGAGGGCATATTGTTACTGGGCGGGGTTCCCGGCCGTCACCCCGACGACGGCGACGGGGACGTTCTGGTTGTTGTCAAGGACGAGTGCGCCGTGGGCCGCTCGTACGTACGCGCCATTTCCGGCCGTTCGTGGCTCCGCGTTCACGTTACTGGTTACAGGGCGTTGCTTCGCGAGTTGCAAGACAGGAATTTGACACCTTTTCAACTATCGCTGAAGGGGGCTTTCATCGCGCTCGACCCGCGCGGCCGCCTGAGGGATGCTCTCCGGACCTTGGACCCCCTTCTAAGCGGCGCCTTGCCCAAAGCGCGGGTGGGCGCCGCCGCGAGCGTCGCCGCGGCTTTGCGTGACGCCGAAGCCGCGTTGGCCGCTTGCAGCCCCGCGGACGCGGGCGCCGCGCTCTCGCGAGCTTGTAGCAACCTTGCCGCGCTCGAGCTGTTGAACGACGGCGTTTGGCCGGCCGGCCCGTGCCCGCTCGCGGCTCGCGAGGGAGGCTCCGCGCGGCATCTAGCCGCGGCCCTTTGGAGGGCCGGCGGCGACGTAAATAGACTGGCGCGAGTTACCGCGGGCGCGTCGGCCGCGTTCCGTCGTTCCCTGCCGGCGGCGACGGCGTGCATTTTCGATTTCCTTATCAAACGGGGCGGCAGCGCGGCTGTGGCTTCGGTGGCCGAATCCCTCGAGTTGACGGACATCGCCGAGCTCGACTTAGTGCTTAACGCGCTGGATGCCTATGGCCTTGTGAAGGTAGGTCGAGAAGAACGGCCCGTACCCGGCTTGCCCGGGTTAACTTATAACGAGCCCGTCTTGACGGTGGCTTAAAAGCTCCGAGAGGGAACTTCTACCAACGTGTTATCTAAACGAGGGAACGTAATGGCGACGAGTTGTGGTCCGTCTTGGAAGCGGCTGGTTGTTGGAGGGTTGTTATCCGCGTCGGTCGCCGCGGCCGCGTTCGGCGAACGGGGCGCTTCGCTCTCCTCTACCAGAAAAATGGCGGTGCGCGCGGAGGGCCGCGAGTTCGTTCTCAACTTAAACGACGGCGGCGCAACGTTCGCCATCTCCGCGCCGGCGCAGTCCGCGGTAAAAGCCGACGCCGGGGTAGCGATTTTACCGACCATTTATCCGTCCTTTGCGGCGGCCCAAGGGCGGCTACTGCCCTCGCTCGAGCTCTGCCGGTGGCGCGGCCTCGCTTACGAGGAGGGGGTCTTAGCCGCGGTAGAACTTAAGCTCGAGGAGGCCGTGGGCCCTTTAACGTCGGGTCGGGGCGGTTTTCTGACCGCGCTTGCGTTAAGGTTGAAGCAATTGTACGAGGGGGACGACCACCCCGCCTCGCGCGTCGCCTTCGGCGAGGCCCAGGCTTTCGTGGCGACGGCGCTCGCGCTGTCGAGGCCGGACGGGAGCGTGCCCGCGGAGTTGGGGTTCCCGAATGAAGTAGCGAGCAAGGCGGCTCAAGACCGGGAGCGCTTTTTAAAGGAAGATATCGGGGCGCGGGTTCCCGCGGGGAGATACCTTTGGGACGAGCAGTTACAACGCGTTTACCTCACGAGCCGATGGCTGGCTCGAGGCTTCGACCGCACGGAGGAGAAAGAGTTCAAAGCGGCCGTCGCCTTGGCGTGGGCCGTCGAGAGCGACGCGGCGCTCGCGGGGCAGTACCGCGCGCTCGCCGAATTGTGTGATTCGCTGGTCGGCCTGCCGCCGGCGAGCGCTTCCGTGGCCGACTACTATAGGCTCCTGGGGGGGCGGGACGGCGTCGAGGTCCTGAGAGAGGTCGGGACGATCCGAAAGATCCAACTCGAGGCCAAAGAGAAGGGCGACGCGTTCGTTTTTCTTCCCGCGCTCGGCCAAGTCGACGTCGGGTTAATACGGCGGTTTGCGTCCCGCGGCGGCCCGCGGGGGGGTACGTGGGCCGAAGATTACGCGGCCGCGACAAGGGAAGGGACGGTCGCGACGGCGCCGTCGCGCGACGGCCCCTGGTTCGACTTCATGGCCTACGCGTGGGCGGCGTTGGTGACGCCGGCCGCGACGCCCGAAGCCGCGAAAATAAGTTGGGACGACGGTTACAAGAAGCGCCTCGCGGAGTCGTACGTAACCGGTTTCGACCAGGTTCGCGTCCGCGCTCCGGTGACGCCGGCCGTCGGCACGGCCGAGGTTTTGGCGGTCGACGTAAGCCCCGAAGTCCGGCTCGAGCCTTTGCCCGAATATTACTTGAGAATGGCTCGAGCTTACGCGCGGTTGGAGGAAGTCGTAGGGGCCGCGCTCACGCCGGGGGTAGCGGCGAGCGTTCCCGGGCGGCGCGAGGGGGGCGTGACCGGGAGGTCGCTTGCCGCAGAAGCGGCGGACATGCGGGAGTTGTTTTACGGCCTGTATTTACTGTCGTGCGCGGACGTCGGCATGACGCCGGTGGCGGGGTACGGGGAGGTCCCGGACCGTGCGGCCGCGGCAACGCGCGCGTACGAGTGGCTCGAGAAATGGCGGTCCGACGCCGACATGGCGCGCGACGTACGGGAGCTTTGGCTGCTCGGCCCGGCGGACCCCTCGGACCCGGCGAAGGGGAACGTTTACCGTTGTATCCTCGGCGTCCGCGCGCTCGATATCGACGTCAAGTACGACGAAAAGCCGTCCTATTCCCTCACGGGTACGACTCGAGCTGCGGAACTCCATTTCAAACCGGTTACCTATACGGTGTTAGTACCCGTAGCGGTCGAAGTCGTCGTACGCGGCGAGAAAACGCTCACGAGGGCCGAATTCCGCAAGATCTGCGACGAAGAGAAAACGGAAGGCGCTATTGTCGCCGCCCTGAAGGAGTTCGGGAAGCCGGAAGAACCGCCGCCCGAGGAACCGGCGGTCCCCGCCGAGCGAGAAGTCGATACGGGCATGGTGGTTCTCATCGGCGTCCTCGCCCTGTTTGCGTTAATAGTTATCGTCGCGCTCATCGCCGGCCGTCAGCGTTACTGAGAGGCGGCATAACCCTTTCGCCTTGACTTGCCCGGACCCCTGTGGTAGCATTTTTCGCCTCGCGGAGGAGCCTCGCCTCCGTGTTTTTATATCGTGAGCTTGCTAAAGTACCGTAGGATTAAACCCTTCGTGTGGTCCTTGTGCGCCTTGGGGGCTTTCGGCGCCGCGGGGATGGGTTATGCGCAGGGCGCCGAGCATGTCGTCGTCGACGACGTTTTATTCGAGGGGTTGACTAGCATTGATAGCGGCTCGGTCAAGACGGCGATAAGGCTTGCGCCGGGGTTAAGGGTGAACGAGGCCGAGCTGAAGGCCATCGTCCGGGACGACATTAAGAGGATATACCGCCTCGGGTACTTCGACAGGGTGGACGCGTATTACGANNGAACGGCTGCGCGTAAAGGAGGTTGTTTTCGAGGGGCGACGCAAGATGAAGCGGAAGGCCTTGGAGGAAATTGTGAAGGTCAAGGAGGGGGAGCGGCTTTCACTCTCGCGCTTGAACGCGGACGTCGAAGCGATGAAGAAGTCTTACTTCGAAAAGGGGTACCGTTTCGCAGACGTGTCGTATCGCATCGAAGAGGTTCGGGGCGGCGTTAAAGTGACGTACGCGATTACGGAGGGGCCGAAAGCGGTAGTCAGGGGAATAGCCGTCGCGGGTAACGACGTATTGTCCGACTGGTATATCGTCAACAAAGTATTGAAGACCAAGGTGGACCGTTTCTACAACACTAAGATCCTGGACGAAGAGGTATTGGAGGAAGACTTTCGCCGCATCGAGGCGGCCTACGCCAACCGAGGTTACGTACGCGCCAAGGTCGTGGACCACGAGATCGATTACCGTAAAAAACGTTCGTCGATACACGTCACGATTACGGTGGAGGAGGGCAGGTTATACCGGGCGGGGGAGCTCCGGTTCATGGGCAACGAGAAGTACGACGACGAGAAGTTATACGAACTCGTCGATTGGCGTCCGGCCAGGCCGTTCTCGGAGAAGAAATTGGACGAGGGCGTTGAGAATATCCGGTCCCTCTACAAGAACAACGGTTACTTGTTCGCGGCGGTCGAGGCCGCGGAGGAGATCGAGGACGACGCCGGCGTCGTAAACGTGACGGTGCGCGTAGACGAGGACCGGCCGGCGTACGTGCGCTTGGTCGATATTTCGGGAAACGTATCTACGAGGGACAAGGTTATCCGGCGCGAGATGCGGCTTCAGCCGGGCGAGATATACAAAGAGAACAAATTGATACGTTCCGTGCAGCGACTTCATAACCTCGGTTATTTCGACGAGATAAGGCCCGACATTCGCGTCGCCGACCGCGAGACCGGCCTGGTCGACCTCGAGATAGACGTAGTCGAGAAGGCGAACACGGCCAAAGTTAACTTCGGCGCGGGCTACAGCAGCCTCGACGGCCTGGTCGGCACGTTCAGTTTATCCTGGGCGAACTTCGACGCGTATTATCTGCCCAAGATTTGGAAGTGTAAGGGCGGGGGGCAGGAGTTGCGCTTGTCTACGGAGTTCGGGCGACGTCGGACCCAGTACTCGTTCGGTTTCACGGAACCGCATTTGTTCGATACGAAGACGTTGGGCGCCTTCGACGTCTACAATATAACTCGCATCAGGCCCTATTATAATGAGAAGAGATTCGGCGGAAACGTGACCTTCGGCCGTCCGCTGTCCGAGTACGTGCGGGGCCGGTCGACTTACAAGTTCGAGTCGGTGGACGTCGTCTCCAGGTACGAGGAACCGGCCAAACTGCCGGCGTGGATCGCGGGCGAAGTGGGGCGCAAGAACACGTCCGCGGTCTCCCTCGGCGTGGAGCGCGACAGCCGCGACAACATTTTCTTTCCGCAGGCGGGCTCGGATATGGAAATCTCCACGGAGGTGGCGGGGTCCGTCATCGGCGGCGACGTCGAGTTTTGGCGTGTGATCGCGGGCTCGAGTTGGTTTTTTAAACACGTGTGGGAGACGGTCCTCGCGATACGCGTGCGCGGCGGTTACGTGGACCGTTACGGTTTGACGAGGTTGGTTCCGCTTTACGAGCGATTTTATCTGGGCGGTGCCAATACGGTCCGGGGTTACGACGAGTGGGAAGTGGGGCCGCGGGATAGGTTCGGGAACCCCGAGGGCGGTAAGACGATGTTCTATACCAACTTCGAATACCGCATACCCATTTCCAAAGAGTTCTTCCATCTAATCGCCTTCTGGGACTCCGGTTATTGTTGGCGGGAGTTAAGGGATATTAACATACAGGATATGCAGTCGGGCGTGGGCGGGGGCCTTCGGATTAATATTCCCATGATGGGCCTCTTGGGCATAGATTACGGCTACGGCATCGAAGCCGGCTCGGGCCGGATCCATTTCAACATCGGCAGTACGTTCTGAAGCCGGCCGTACGGGCGCACTTTATACGGGCGCGGAGTTTCGTTCCTGAAGGGGCAGGTTTGCCGGAGGCGGCGTTGCGAAGGCGGGATTGGCGCGGCGCGACGTGGAACGTCGTCGCGGCCGGGGGCCTCGGCTTAGTCGCGGCCGGCTTTCTCGATATCCCGACTATTTTGGCGGTTTTCACGCCGCGGGCCGAGGCTACGGGTGCCGCGTTCGTCGTCGCCGGTCAAATAAGATGGGGTGCGGGCGTTGCCGCGGCGTTCCTCGTTTTACGCGCGGCCGGCCTTTTTAAATTAAATGCGTTGCGCGGCGCGTTGTCGCGATTTGGTCGCGGGGGTACTCTAGGCTGGGCGCTCGCCATTTTCGTCGTCGCCCTCGCGCTGCGCCTCGCGTACGCGGCCTTCGCCGAACCGCCTCCCATATCCGACGGCTTTCATTACGACCGCCTCGCCCGGAACCTGGTCGCAGGCCGGGGTTACGCCGAGGAGGGCGTTCCCACCGCGTACCGCCCCGTCGGGTACCCGGCGGCGATTGCGTACTTTTACCTTTTCTTCGGGCCCCGTTATTTCCCGATAATAGTATTCCAATCTATATTGGGCGCGGCGACGGCTACGTTTTTAATGCTCTTGGCGCGGGAGTTCGTCAGGGACGCGCCGGCGCGTGCTGCGGGCGCGTTAATCGCCCTATGCCCGAGCCAGATCGCGTACGCGGCGCGCCTTTTCCCGGCCGTTTTATTGGCTTTCCTGGTAGTGGCGGCGGCTTTTATATTCGTAAGGGCGAGGGGCGTTTGGGGGGCGGTTGGTGCCGGCCTTTTGACGGCGGCCGCTATTTTCGTCGCGCCGGTCTCGATGGTATTCGTGGCCGCAGCCTTCGCCTGTGATTTGTTCCGCGGCGCCGGTTTGAAGAGGGCTTTGGCGCGGGGGGCGGTCGTCGCGGGCGTCGCGGCGTTGGCGGTGGCGCCGTGGACCTACCGCAATTGGCGCGTCTTCGGCGCCTTCGTGCCGGTTTCCACGAACGGCGGCCTGAGCCTATGGGTCGGGAACAATCCGAACGCCACCGGCACTTATTATTACCCAACGTCGCCCATAAACCCGCTCTTCATGACCGAGGGAGAGTTGCAAAGGGACCGCCTCGGGCGCGAGCTTTCCTGGTATTTTATTCGAAACGAGCGGGCCCAATTCCTGATGCTTGCGGTCCCCAAATTCGTTTACACGTACGGCGCGGACGTCTCCGCCTTTCAACTCGAGGGCATCGCGCGCGGTATAGAGCCGGCGGATTCGGCTCGCGGCTTCGCGGCCCGCGTCGCGCAAACGTATTACGCGTTGGTCCTGGCCGGCTTTGTAATCGGCCTGTGGAAGTTGCGGCGCGATATCGTCGGCGAGGGGACGTACGGCCGCGCGCCGCTCGCGGCGCTCCTCGCGTGGCCGGTCGCTTTGACTTTCGTATACCTCGTCTTTTTCGGCCAGGACCGGTTTCATTTTCCGATGTTGCCCTTTATCGCCGTCGTGGCCGCGGCCGCCCTTTTATCCGGCAAAGGCGGCGACTGACGCGCGGGCCAAGGTTTAGCGCGGATACCTCTTGTTTCAATTGGGGAGCGAATCGCCTCGTATGGGCCCGGGAAGCAGACCTTTGAGAGAATTCGACTGGCGCGCCTTCGCGTATAACGGTTTGGGTGCCGCGGCTTGCGCCGCCGTCGCGGCCGGGCCGTTAAGTATCTCCGCGCTCTTGGCCGCGTTGACGCCGTGCGTCGAGCCGGCGGGAGAGGTTTCGATAATCGAGGAACAGGTGCGTTGGGGGGCGGGCGTGGCCGCGGCATTTCTCGCCTTACGCGCCTTCGGCGTTTTTCGTTTACCGTTGTTTCGCCGCCCCATGTCGCTTTTGGGACGGGGCGGCCGTAAACGGTGGCTGCTGGTTATTGTCGGCGTTGCGTTGGCGGCCCGACTCGCGTACGCGCTGGCCGCGCCGCCGCCGCCCATCTCGGACGAGGTACACTACGACGTTCTGGCGCGGAGCGTGGCGGCTGGCCGGGGGTACGTCGAGGACGGCGTCGCCACCGCCTATTGGCCTGTCGGTTACCCGGCGCTGGTCGCCGCTTTCTACGTCGCTTTCGGCTTTCGTTATCTCCTCATAATAATCTTCCAATGCGTTTTGGGCGCGGCGACGGCCGGGCTGACGTGGCGATTCGCGGCGTTGTTTTTAAGCGAGAGTTCGGCGCGCGCGGCGGGTTTGATCGTCGCCCTTCTCCCGAGCCAGGTCGCGTACGCGGCGCGCCTTTTTCCCGTGGTGCTCCTCGGGTTCGCGGCCGTCGCTGCGTCTTACTTGATAGTCAAGTACGGCTCCTTGATCGCCGCGACAACCGCCGGGTTGATAAACGGAGCCGCGGCGTTGGCCGCGCCGGTGCTTTTGCCGTTGCCGGGGGCTTTTTTCGTCATCGACCTCCTTGTGGGGCGGGGCTCGAGGCGGGCGCTTACGCGGGCTTTCTTGGCCGCGGCCGTAACGGCGGCCGTGGTCGCGCCTTGGACGTACCGCAATTGGCGCGTCTTCGGTACTTTCATACCGGTTTCGACGAACGGGGGCGTGATCCTGTGGATGGGGAACAACGCGGCAGCGGACGGCTGCTACAATTTTCCGTTATGCCGGGCGAACCCGCTGTATCTGGTGCGGGACGAAGTACGAAGGGACCGCCTCGGCCGGAAGCTGGCGTGGAATTATATCCGGCATCACCCGGCGGCGTTTATTAAGCTAGTCGTCCCCAAATTCGCTAATCTCTACGCGACGGACACCTCGGCGTTCCAGTACGGCGAGGCCGTCTACGGCACGGACGTCGCCGTCTCCGCGCGCGGATTTCCGGCGCGATTGGCCCAGGGCTTATACGCGTTACTTTGGCTGGGTTTCGTGGTCGCCCTGGTTAAACGTCGGCGGCGGATCTTCAGCTTCGTCGGGGGGAAGTTGCCGCTTGCCGCGGTTCTCGTAACGCCGGCGTACCTCACGGCTTTTTATCTCGTATTCCACGGCCTCGACCGTTATCATTTCCCGATGATACCGTTCATGGCCGTCGTGGCCGCGGCCTGGCTTGAGGCCGGAACGGATGACGGCCACGAAGGCTAGCGAAGATTACGAATTAACGAGCGCGCTTTTTACGCTTTGGGAGGACCCGTTTTGGGCCGGCGACCGCGAACGCCGCCGATTAAAAACGGGACCGGCGGCAAGGTATTATTCGCGCTTTTAGTATGCCTATATATAGCGCCGCTGTGGGCGTTCCGCTACGTACCCACCGCCGACGGCCCGTCCCACCTCGCCAACGCGGCGATAATAAAGGATTACGGTGACCCGGGCGCGAAAAGCCTCCGCGAGTACTACGTCATAAGCCGGAGGCCTTCGCCGAATTTGTTGTACCACCTGAGCTTGGTCGGCCTGCTGTACGTCCTCCCGCCTTTAATCGCGGAGAAAGTTCTCTTAACGCTATACGTGGTTTTATTTGCGGCCGCGTTTCGTTACCTCGTAGCCGCCGTCAGCGGGCGGCCCGGGCCCGCGGCGCTACTCGTCTTTCCTTTCGTATTCAGCTTCTCTTTCAACCTCGGTTTCTTCGGGTGGGGTATATCGCTGGCGCTGGCCGCGTTGGGGGTGGGTTACTATTGGCGGCGGCGGGACCGGTTGAACGTCCGCGCGGTGATAGCGCTAAATGCCTTGGCGTTCGCTATCTACTTAGCCCACCTTTTGGGGTGGGCGATATTCGCGGGTGCCGTCGTTGCCCTCGCTTTGTCGGAGGGCGTGTGGCGTTGGGCCAAGGCCAGGCGTGACGGCATCGGCGGCCGCGAAGCCTTCCGCGCCCTACGGGCCAAGGTCGCCGTCGTCGGCTATATCGCGCCGGCCTTGGCCGTGGGGCTCGCGTATTGGGTTTCGTACCCCAGCGATTATCCCGTTACGCATACACCCTTTCCCGAGTTGGCGCGAAACCTCTTGCGCCTGGAGTGGTTAATTTCCTTTAACGTATGGCAGCGCGCGGCGGCGTACGTTACGGCCGCGTCTATAGGCGCTCTCGTCCTCTCGATCGTCGCCTATAAGGTCTACGTTACGTTGGTTTGCCGGTCGTTCAGGGTGCCGGGAGGGTGGGGGGCGAAGGACGCGATTTGGCTTATGGTATTCGCCTTGGCGGCTTTTTATTTTTTATGCCCCTGGGGCGGGCCCGCGGGCGGGAGTTACGTGAGCCCTCGGCTGGCGTTGCTCCCGTTTTTGGCAATCGCGGTGTGGCTGTCGACGGTCCGCGCGCGCGTCGTC
>WVWN01000055.1 GCA_011773985.1 Candidatus Zixiibacteriota bacterium
CCTATGCTCGAGGGCGCCACACCCGGGAACTCTATCCCCGGCTCGACCCATACGCGGACCATGACGTTGCGATAGGGTCCGATATTGGGTTCGCTTTGAAAAGGGGCCCACTGGCCCGCGAAGAACTGCCACGAGTGTTCCATGAAGGTCGCGTTATGGTCCAGTGAGAACGCGTCGCAGTTGGGACTATTGTAGAACTGCTCCTGGGCCGCGACGAACGCTAGCGAAGGGCAGTTCCAGTTGACGTCGAACTCCACCCATATGTGGCCCTCGATGCCGGCCTTGGGCTTGAAGAAGAACGGTCTCCCGCTCGCGGGCCAGAGCATGGAGGCGGGCACGCCGCCGACGAAGCTGTAGAACGCGAAGCGCATGCCGTCCCATCGCCCGTTGGGCCAGGCGCCGCGCGTGTAGTATTTGTACTTCAATATCTTGGTGTACTTCGTCTTGAGCGTCGAGACGTCGAAGTCGTTGCCGACCCAGGAGCCGGCGCCCGTATACCAGATGACGCTCCACCGCCGTCGGCCGTTGTCCCACTTGAGCTCGAGCGCGCCCGGGCCGTAAGAGGTGCGGGCCGCGAAGGCGGGCGCCGCGGAACTGGTGCCGCCATCTGCGGCGACGTCCGCGGCCCGGGCGCCGGCGCAAACCGAAAGCGCGGCCGCTATGGTTAAAAGGGTTTTTTTCATGACCTTCCTCCACGCGCGTGGATTATCTCGAAATTATAAGAGGCGCCTCGCCCAAGTCAAGACAAATTTCCGGACGAGTAAAGGGAGCCGCCGGCTCCCTTTACATTAGGCGTGATAACTCGTCGGACGGTCAGTAGTAGAGTGCTTTGACGCGCCCTATGCTCGAGGGCGCTACGCCCGGGAACTCTATCCCCGGCTCGACCCAGACCCGGACCATAACGTTGCGGTACGGTGCCGATACGCCGGAAACTTGGTACTTCGACCACGTACCTTGCGAATACAACCACGAGTGACCGGAAAATGTTAAATTGTTGTCCACCGACCACGGGTCGCAGTTGGGGTGGTTGTAGAATTGTTCCTGGGCCGCGACGAACGCTGGCGAGGGACAGTTCCAGTTGACGTCGAACTCCACCCATATGTGCCCTTCGATGCCGGCGCTGGGTTTGAAGAAATAGCCGCCGCCGCTCGTGGGCCAGAGCATGGAGGCGGGAACGCCGCCCACGAAGTTGTAGAAGGCGAAGCGCATGCCGTCCCATCCCTTGTTGGGCCAGGCGCCGCGTGTGTAGTATTTGTACTTCAATATCTTGGTGTACTTCGTCTTCAGCGTCGATAAGTTGAAGTCGTTGCCGACCCATATGCCGGCCGCCGTATACCACGCCAAGCTCCAACGCCGTTGGCCGTTGTCCCACATCAGCTCCATCGTGGCCTGGTCGCAGGCCGTCGGGGACGCGAAGGCGGGCGCGGCGGAACTCGGGCCGCCGTCTACGGCGACGTCCGCGGCCCACAGCGGCGCCGCGGCCGCGAATATGACGCCAATAAACGCTGGAATTTTCATAGCTTAATCCTCCTTTTAAATGGCCTTAATTTTATACCGCGCCATTTTACGGCAAATGAGCGCGGCCGTCAATAAGATTTTCGCCCCTTATTAATATTAATTGTATAGGGCTTTTACCCGGCCGAAGCTGGTGGGCGCCACCGCCGGCCGGTACGGCGTTTCCTCTACCACTACGCGAATCATCAAATTGAAGTACGGATCCGTCTCCTCGTACTCGTTCCACCGGTTGTTGTAGTAACTCCAAGAGTGCCCTAGACGTTTTCGGTTCGTGTCCACCGCGAAGGAATCGCAATCCGGCTGGTTATATACTTGTCCCATCGCGGCCACGAAGCTGGTTTGACGCGTTACCCAACCTATAGGGACCTCGACCCAGACGTGGCCGCTTCGCCCGGACGGCTTGTAAAAATAGCCGGCCTCGCTCGTGGGCCATAACTTTTCCCCCGGCTTGGGGTCGGGCCAACCCTCGAAGCTGTAAAACGCCACGCGGAAGCCGTCCCAGGCGTCGTTGGGCCATTTGCTCGAGGAGAAAACCCGCATCTTGACTATCCGCCTCTCGCCGGTTTTATGCGGGATGAGGTCGTAGAAATCGTTTCCTACCCAAGAGCCCGCCCCGGTATACCAGACGACGAGGTACGACCACTTGCCGTTGTCCCAGGCGAGCTCGCGCGTGCCGTCGCCCCCGGTCGCGGGCGTTGGGTAATCCGCCCCGCCCGCGGCTACGCAATCCGTATCTGCGCCCAGCGCCGTCGTCGCGATTAACGGCAGGAGATAAATGACGGTTCGCCTTTTCATCGCCAATCAACCCTCTCGGAGGCGGAGGCCCGGTCCACAGCGACGTCGGGCACGTAATACCAACGGCCTTCAATCTCTTTCGCCGTTAATTCCAGAACGACGGGCGGCCCCGACGGCCGCGCGCGGCGGCGATACGTGACCGCGAATCCTACTTCGCTCCCGGACCGGCGCGTACGTTCCGTTATTTCCGCGCGGCCGTAGTCGAGGTCGTCGCCGTCGTAGCGCTCCGCGAGTACGTCGGCGTACGCGGCCCGCCCGGCCGCGAGCTCTGCGTCCGACGCCCCGAGCCAGTCGCGGCAATAAACCAAACCCGCCGCGAGTCCGAAGTCCTTGGCGGCCATATGGCCGTTGAAGGTCTCGACCGCCTCCTCGGGCGTCCCGCCGCCACCGCAGAACGTCGCGAGTAAGGCCGCGCCCAACGGAAAAATCGCTGAAGTCCTTCTTACCATATTAGGCCGGCGTCCGCTTTCGCCTTTTTTTTAATAATAACACGGTAATGGCGCCGGCTGCAACCACTCCTACGCTTACGAGTTGCGCCTCTGTTAGACCCAACCATAAGGGGGCGTTGGTCCTGATGAATTCTATCAGGAATCGCTCGGCCCCGGCGAGTATCATGTAAATGCCGAAAAGCCACCACGGCGGCCTGTCAACCCCGCGCAGCCGCCACAAGACGAGGAATATCGCGAAGAACGCTATCATCTCGTAGACCGGCGTGGGATGCACGCGCGCCGTCGTCGGGATAACGCCTTTCGGATAGGACATCGCCCAGGGCAGGTCGGAGGGGACGCCGTAATCTCCGTCCCCGGCGAGCTGTCAACCCGCCCGCCCGAAGACGTAGCCCAAAGCGAGCGCTGGCGCTCCCGCGTCGAAGTACCGTCCGACCTCTTGCTTGCGGGTTTTTAATACGATTATTACCGCGGCCGCGGCGCCGACGAAGCCCCCGTACCAGGTGAAGCCGTCGCGCGACCAGATGAAACCCCACGGGCCGGCTAAGAACGCGCCCCAGTTTTCGAGGATGAAGTTGGCGCGCGCGCCGACGAGGCCGCCGACGATCGCGGCTATCAATAAATCGGAGGCGAACTTGACCTCGAGGCCGCGGCGCTTCGCGTCCGCGCGGAAGACGGCGTACGCCACGAGAAAGCCCAACGCGGCCATCAGGCCGAAGGTGCCGACCTCGAAGCTTCCGACCCTGAACAGCGTAGGCCACATAATTGAATATTACCACGAACGGCCGTCGAGGGCAAGGTGACCAGTGGCGACGTTTTTAACTTAACGTGTTGTATTTTTTATGTAAAAATAAAAGGTTAGGGCTACGCGGTTAAATATCATGTCGTATATTTACATGAAAATACTCGAGCTCGTCCCCGAGGAGTACGACCGGGGAATCAAGAAATTCGCCGCCACCGATTTCGAGGCGCTACGCGACGAGATGGCGGCGTTGCTCGAGCCGGGCGACCGCGTCCTCGACGTCGGCTGCGGCCCGGGCACCTTCGCGCTGCTCGCCGCGAACCGGGGCGCCCGCGTCACCGGCTGGGACCGCAACGCCGACATGATAACCTTCGCCACCGGTAAGGCGCTCGAGCTCGGGCTGGCGGACGAGGTCAAGTTCGAAGTGCGGGACGCGCCGACGGCGCCCCTCGCGCGCGAGGCGTACGACGCCGTCGTGATGTCGCTCGCGCTGTCGGAGATGCGGGGCGCGGAGCAGCTCGCGACGCTCGAGACGGCGTGGCAAGTGCTCAAGCCCGGCGGTAAGCTCGTGATAGTGGACGAGGTACCGCCCCGGCCGTTCGCGGCTAAGGCGTGGTATTATTTTAAACGGTTTTGGCTCAAGCTGATCGTCTACGTCGTCGCCCGGGCGGTGACGCGGCCGCTCAAGGATTTGCCGACGACGGTCAAGAACCGCGGTTTTAACGTAACGCGGGAAAAGTACCTCGAGGGCGGCGCGCTCCTTTACCTCGAGGCGACGAAGAGTTCGTACCGGCCCGCCCCGGAAATAAAAGAAGCAGCCACGACGTTGACGTTCCGCGACCGCCTCGCCAACGTCGCCTCGCACCTCTCCCTCTACGCGACGTTCTTCCGCGTCGTACCCGGCTTGTATCGCATAGGGGAACCGGGGCCGGCGGCGCCGCTCCTTGTGACGGCCAACTTCGAGCTGACCTTCAACCTCGTACGGCGGGCGCTGCGCGGCCTGGACGCCTATCTCTTGGTTATCGACACGCGCGGTATCAACGTGTGGTGCGCGGCCGGCGCCGGCAAGTTCGACGCGCGCGAAGTCGCGCTCTCGCACCGCGCGTTCCGCCTCGCCGAGGTCCCGCATCGCGAGCCGGCGGTCTTGCCGAAGCTTTCGGCGACGGGCGTCGCCAAATACAAGCTCCGCGACGATTTCGGCGTGGAGGCCGCGTTCGGGCCGGTCTACATCCGCGACTTCGGCGCGTACCTGGCCGCGGGTTACCGCAAGACGCCGGCGATGAACCGCGTCGACTGGGGGCTCGCAAAGAGGCTCGAGGTGACGTGGTTCTTCGCGCTGATGAACGCGGCCGTCGTCGCGCTGCCGCTCGCCTTCTTCCACCGCCTGTACTCGCCGCTCGTCGTCGCCGCGGCGGCCGCGATTTCTTTCCTCGTGGGCGCGCTCTTCCCGTGGCTGCCGACGCGGCTTTATTCGATTAAGGGGCTGGCCGCGGCGGCGCTGGTCGCCGTACCCCTTTTGACGTATAAATGGCTCGCGGGGGCCGGCGCCTCGAGCCTCGCGGCGTGGGCGGCGTTTCTGGCATTCGCGGGAATACTGTTGGGCCTCGAGTTCTCGGGCAATACGTCGGTCTCGAGCCCGTCGCAGGTCAAGCAGGAGTTCAAGCCGGGGCTCGTCGCGCTCGCGGCGCTCGTGGTGGCCTTTATATTACTGGTTGTGTTATAATATACGCGATGATTACGTACGAGCGCGACAAGTGCATAAAGTGCGGAACGTGCGCGGACGTTTGCCCGCGGCTAACGATAGAGATTTGCGACGACGGCTACCCGGCGCAGGTCCGGCCTCACGATTGCATGGAATGCGGCGCCTGCGCGGTGAACTGCCCGGGCGGGGCGGTGCACGTCGCCGCCGGCGTCGGCTGCTTCAGCGCGCTCGTGAACGAAACGCTCTTCGGGAAAAGGGCCGGCTGCGGCTGCGGTTGAGGGCCCCACGAGGCCTGAGAAGCGGGCCGCGAATAGAAATTAAAACGCCGCCTCTCGCGAGGCGGCGTTCTTATTAACCCACAC
>WVWN01000090.1:0-167 GCA_011773985.1 Candidatus Zixiibacteriota bacterium
ATCGGGGATCATGGCTGGCCGGTCGGAGCGAGCGTGGGCGTCGCCATATTTCCCGCCACCCAGCCGAGCGAGGCCGATGCCGTCGCTTACGCCGACCGCCTCATGTACGAGGCGAAGAACGGCGGCAAGAATCGCGTGGTCTACCGGGAATTCCCCGACGCCGAAGC
>WVWN01000090.1:264-570 GCA_011773985.1 Candidatus Zixiibacteriota bacterium
AGCTGCGCACATGACATCCGCTAGCGACTTGGAGCTGGCCGGACTCGCCGCGGGCGGCGACGAGCGTGCCTTCACGCGCCTTCTCGAGCGGCACTACGGCCTGATTTTCAAGGTCGCGTTCAAATGGTGCGGGGACCGGCACGAGGCCGAGGACATCGCCCAGGACGTATGCGTGAAGCTCGCGCGGAGTATCGGCGGCTTCGACGGCCGCTCGAAGTTCCGGACCTGGCTTTACCGGATCACCATAAACACCGCCAAGGACCGGCACAAAGCCAGGACGCGCTACGCGCCCGAGGCGCAGTCAGA
>WVWN01000090.1:597-1137 GCA_011773985.1 Candidatus Zixiibacteriota bacterium
GCACGTCGCGCTGAGCCGCGCCCTCGACGGCCTCAACGCGTTGCCGGCCAAGCTCCGCGACGCCGTGATCCTCGTCTACGTCGAGGATTTGAGCCACAAGGAAGCGGCACAGGTGCTCGGCTGCGCGGAGACCACGATTTCCTGGCGAATTTTCAAGGCGCGCAAAAAGCTGAAAGCTATCTGGAGCGTTTAAAACCATGGACGACAAAGCATTGAAGCACAGGCTGCGAAGCATCGAAGCCCCGCCGCCCAACGGGAGGGCCAAGAGTCAGGCCATTGCCGCCGCGGTGCGCGCGTTTCGCGCGCATCACAAGGAAAGTTCCGGACAGACCCAAGGATGGGGGCCGTCCGGTCGTCTAAGGGGCACAGACAGCAAACCCGCGAGACGAACCATGCAATCACATCGATGGATTTCCCGCGGCGTGACCGCCGCGGCCTTAGCCTCAGTGGTAGGCTTTGTCGTCTTCCTCGGACAGCCCGCTTACCAGGACTACGGTCCCCGCTCCGCGCGTGCGCCCTCGCGCGAATCGCAGACGGCGC
>WVWN01000069.1:0-157 GCA_011773985.1 Candidatus Zixiibacteriota bacterium
TTCTCAATAACGTCAATAACTTAGCTATTTAACCTCATGCTTTGGGAGGAATTGATCATTAAAATCTGTGAGTTAGTAAGATTACTTAAAGTAAAACCTTAAGATTTGACGCATTTTGTGCGATTTTGCACAAAATACCGCCGGCGGCCGCGATCGC
>WVWN01000069.1:237-1147 GCA_011773985.1 Candidatus Zixiibacteriota bacterium
CCGGCGGCCGCGATCGCGCCCGCACCGATGGGGACGCGCGGCGCGCCCCCGGATGCGGCGAGTCGGCCTGTAAGCCGCACAATCCCCTCGCCGTCGCGAGCGGCTCAAATGCAAGGCGGATTTTTCGGCGGAGGCCCGAGCGTACAAACAGTACGTGAGGGTCCCGACGAAAAATCCAACGCCGCAGTTGAGTCGCGCAGCAGGCGAGCGAGTCGGCCTGTAAGCCGGGTTCTGTCGAGGATAATCATTCATCTGGACCGGAAGTCGCCTCCCGGCCTCGAGCAACCAACCCGAAAACGGCGCGGGCCACGCCATCGTTTTCCTATTTGGTCTTGCTCCGGGTGGGGTTTACCCTGCCGCCCGTGTTACCACGGACGCGGTGCGCTCTTACCGCACCATTTCACCCTTACCACGGCGCCGCGCAGGCGACGCCGGGCGGTATACTTTCTGTTGCACTGGCCGTAGGCTCGCGCCCCCCAGACGTTATCTGGCACCCTGCCCTGTGGAGCCCGGACTTTCCTCCAACCCGCCACAGCACCGCGCGTGGCGCGGCGGCGGGGGTCAGCGATTATCCGGCCGACTCGGCGCGCATTGTAGCAAAAACCACCGCCGCCGTGGCTAGGGATTAGCGGGGTCGACGCGGTAGTAACTGAGCTGGCGCAGCAGCGTGATCTTCTCGTCGCCGAGCAGGAACGGCCGCAGCTCGGCGCTCTTGTCGCGGCGCGCCTCGGAATGCAGCCAGCGATCCCAGGCGGCCTTGTTTTGCCAGCGCGTGACGACGACGTAACGGTTGGGATGGCGCAGGTCCTTGAGCGATTCGCCCGACGCATAGCCGGGAAACGCGCCCATCTGCTCGAGCAGGTCGGCGATCGCCGCCTCGTAGAAGGGCTCGAGCCCCTCGGCTATCTCG
>WVWN01000066.1:0-13781 GCA_011773985.1 Candidatus Zixiibacteriota bacterium
ACGTGCCCTATCGTGCCCACGTTAACGTGCGGCTTCGTCCGCTCAAACTTCGCCTTAGCCATTTTGTCGAAACCTCCGATATCGTCAAGCGGTAGGGATTTTTATATCTACCGTTGGATTATTTGTTAATGAGAATTAATAGTATAAATCAATCGCACCGCCGACGGAGGCGCGAATTTTTGATGTATAACATAAAACCCCTTGAAAGTAAACCTAATTATGACCTAAAGCCTCCCGTAAAACCTAAAATTCGGGAACAAACCCGCGCGTCCGCCGCAGAACCTGGTCGGCGATATTCTTGGGGACCTTATCGTAGCGCAAGAACTCCAGCGAATAGGTAGCGCGTCCCTGGGTTATGGAACGGAGGCCGGTAGCGTAACCGAAAGTTTCGGCGATGGGGCAGACGGCCCTAATTATCTGCGCGTCGGCGCGGCGCTCCATACCCACGACCTCGGAGCGCCGGCCGTTTAGGTCGTTTATAACGTCGCCGACGTACACCTCCGGCGTCACTACCTCGATCATACCGTACGGTTCCAGAAGCTCGGGCTGCGCCCGTTGCATAGCCAAGCGGAAAGCTTGCTGGGCGGCGATCTCGAACGCGATGGGAGTCGATTCCACGGGGTGAGAGGAACCGTCGTAGAGGGCGACGGCCACGCCCGTCACCGGGAACCCGGCCTGAACGCCCGCCTCCAACGCGCCCCGTACGCCGCGCTCGGCAGCCGCGACGTACTCCTTCTCGAGGGCGCCGCCCGGGAGGCGATTCTCGAACAGGAAGTCGCCCTGGGGGTGGGGACGGATCTCGAGGCAAACGTGGCCGTACTGCCCCTTGGCGCCGGCCGGCTTGACGAACTTCCCCTCTCCCCGCCCCACCGCGGCGACGGTCTCCTTATAGGCCACCTGCGGCGGGCCGACGCTGGCCGCGACGCCGAACTCGCGCGTCATACGTTTCGTCAATATATCCAGATGAAGCTCCCCCATCCCGGATATAATCGTCTGGCCCGTGGCCTCGTCGTAGCGGACCTTAAAGGTCGGGTCCTCCTCCGCCAGCTTGGCGAGCGCGTCGTTCAAATTATCCTCGTCGGCCTTCGTCCTCGGCTCGATCGCGACGGAGACGACCGGTTCCGGGAACCTTATGCGCTCGAGGACGATGGGGTACTTTTCGTCGCATAAGGTATCGCCGGTGAAGGTATTTTTAAGGCCGACTACCGCGGCGATGTCGCCCGCATACACGGCGCCGACGTCGTCACGGTCGTTGGCGTGCATTTCCAACAGCCGGGCCAATTTCTCTTTTTTGCCCGTGTTGGCGTTGAAGGTCGTCGCCCCCGCGCGTGCGGAACCGGAATACACGCGGACGAAGGTGAGCCGCCCCACGTACGGGTCGCTCATGATCTTGAAAGCCAGGGCCGAGAACGGCTCGTCGTCCGCGGCGCGGCGCAAATCGGTTTCCCTTTTACCTGGGCGCTGGCCTATGACCGGCGGCACGTCTACCGGCGACGGCAAGTAGTCGACAACGGCGTCGATGAGCAACTGGATGCCGATATTCCTGAGCGCCGAGCCGCACAACACGGGCACGAGCGCGTAGCTCAGCGTAGCCCGCCGTATGGCCGCGGTAAGGTCTTCCGTTCCCAACTCCCGGCCCTCGAGGTAAGCCTCCATCGCGGCCTCGTCCACCTCCGCCACGGCCTCGAGCAGCTTCTTCCGCCACGCCATAATTTCGGCCCGCCGTTCTTCGCGGAGGCTGTAAAGGCTTATCGGGTCGTAATTTTTCCCGAGGGTATCGGCATCGAATATATAAGGCGTCATGGTCACGAGGTCGGTGACGCCCACGAAAGTGTCCTCGCTGCCTATGGGCAACTGTACGGGTATGGCGTTCGCGGCCAATTTTTCCCGCAGCTCGCGCACCGCGGCGAAGAAGTCGGCGCCGACGCGGTCCATCTTGTTGACGAATACGATGCGCGGTACGTTGTATCGGTCCGCCTGGCGCCACACCGTCTCCGACTGAGGCTCGACGCACCCCACGGCACACAACGCCACGACCACGCCGTCCAGGACGCGGAGGGACCTCTCGACCTCCACCGTGAAGTCCACATGGCCGGGCGTATCGATAATATTTATCCGGCGCCCCCTCCAGGAAACGGTCGTGGCCGCCGCGGTTATCGTAATGCCCCGTTCGCGCTCGAGCTCCATCCAATCCATCTCCGCGGCGCCCTCGTCGACCTCGCCGATTTTGTAGGTCTTATCCGTGTAATACAAGACCCGCTCGGTCACGGTCGTCTTGCCGGCATCCACGTGGGCCGCGATGCCTACGTTCCGCACTTTCTCGATGGGCGACTTTCGGGGCATAGACCGCCAAGGTAAAAAAACCATCCCCGGCAGGGGATGGTCCAGCTTCTTCCCCAAACCGAAGCGTACTAGCCGGGATCGATATTTACGTTTTTACGCCAACCGTAAACCATTAACCAGCCGCCGGCCCCCAACGGAGATAATTACCAACGGTAATGGGCGAAGGCTTTATTGGCCTCGGCCATCCGATGGGTATCTTCCTTCTTCTTGTGCGCCGCGCCCGTGCCTTTGGCGGCGTCGAGGATTTCGGTCGCCAACTTGTCGACGGCACCGTGTTCCGGCCTCGCGTCGGCCGCAGCCTTCATCCACCGAATGGCCAAAGCTACCCGTCGACGCTGCGGGACCTCCACGGGAACCTGGTACGTCGCGCCGCCGACGCGTCGCGATTTAACCTCGAGCGACGGCTTCACGTTGTTGACGGCGCGGTTGAAGACGGCCAACGGGTCCTCGCCGGTTTTCTCGGCGATTATATCCATGGCCCGGTAGAAGATACGCTCGGCTAACGAACGCTTACCCCGGGACACGAGATTGTTTATGAACCTCGTCACGAGAGGCGACGCGTATTTCGGGTCGGGCGGCCACGTCCGTTTTTCGGGCTTGCGGGAACGGGCCATAAATTAAACGACCTCCGGGTCAACGTTGGGGCGAAAGGGCCGGCTCATTTAGCCCCCTTGGGCTTTTTGGCACCGTATTTGGAACGGCCGCGCGCCCGGTCCGCCACGCCCGAGGCGTCGAGGGCCCCCCGTATAACGTGATAACGTACGCCGGGGATGTCTTTGACCCGGCCCCCCCGCACGAGGACGATAGAGTGCTCTTGCAGGTTATGACCCACGCCCGGGATATAGGCCGTGACCTCGGTACCGGTGGTGAGGCGCACGCGCGCGACCTTGCGTAGGGCCGAGTTCGGCTTCTTGGGCGTCACGGTCCACACGCGGGTACACACGCCGCGGCGTTGGGGGCAACTCGCCAGCGCAGGCGACTTCGACGACCTCCGTACTTTCTTGCGCCCTTGTCTAACCAGTTGATTAATGGTGGGCATCATTCCTCCGACGTAGCGTTACGCTGGGCCACTCCTAGTTTTCGCGAACCAATTCCTCCTCGGCCCCTTCCGCCTCGGCCGCGACCTCTTCCGCGACGCGGACGTGCAACTTAGAGGCGTCGAAGGCTCCTAGGCCGGCCGGTATCAGGTGACCCATTATGACGTTCTCCTTCAACCCCAACAAACTATCGCGCTTGCCGGCGAAGGCCGCCTCGGCCAGGATATGGGTCGTCTTTTGGAACGAGGCCGCGCTGATGAACGAGTCGGTAGACAGCGCCGCCTCGGTTATGCCTTGCAAAATCGGGCTGGCCGTCGCCGGCTTTTTGCCCTGGGTTATCATCTTCTCGTTAACGTCGCGGAAGGCGAACTTGTCCACGACCTGCTCGGGCAGGAAGTCGGTATCGCCCACCGTCTCTATTTTCACCTTCCGCAACATCTTGCGGACGATGCACTCGAGGTGCTTGTCGTTGATTTCGACGCCCTGGAGACGGTAGACCTCCTGGATCTCGTTGACGAGGTACTCTTGGACCTCCTTATCGCCCTTCACGCGGAGTATGTCGTGCGGGTCGATGTTGCCGTCGCACAACTGTTGGCCCGCGGTCACGAAATCGCCGTTATGGACCTTCAAGTGTTTGCCCTGGGGTATCTCGTACTCCTTGGCTTGGTGTTCGCCGCTCACGACGATCTTGCGCTTACCCTTACGAGTTCCTTTAATCTCGACGCGGCCGTCGATCTCGGAGATTATGGCCGGGTTCTTCGGCCGCCGGGCCTCGAACAATTCCGCGACGCGCGGCAAGCCGCCGGTAATGTCACGCGTCTTGCCGATCTCCCGCGGGAGCTTGACGAGCAAACGGCCGGCCTCGACCTTCTCGTTATTGTGTACGTTTAGGTATCCGCCGTAAGGCACGGGATACTCGAGGTCCTTGCCGCCCCTGGCGACGCGGACGACGATGTGGGGGTCGAGGTCTTTGCGCCTCGTACCGCCTACGACGACCCGTTGTATGAGGCCGGCGGCGTCCACCTCTTCGCGGAGCGTCACGCCCTCGATGATGTCGCGGAGCTCGACCTTGCCGCCGACGTCGGAAAGGATCGGCTCGCTGTAGGGGTCCCACTCGTATATGACCTGGCCCTTTTCCAGTAACTGGCCGTCCTCCACGCGCAACGTCGCGCCGTAGGGCACGGTGTACTTTATCCGGTCGCGGCCCTCCTCGTCGACGATGACAAGCTCCGCGTTACGCGAGAGGACGACTTTCGAGCCGTCGGGCCTCTCGACCTCGCGCAGGCGCTCGAAGCGGGCCTTGCCCGCGACCTTGGCCGAGATCTTGGACTGCTCGACGATGCGGCTCGCCGTCCCGCCGACGTGGAAGGTGCGCAGCGTCAATTGCGTCCCCGGTTCGCCGACGGACTGCGCGGCGATGACGCCCACCGCCTCGCCCACGTCCACGAGCTTGCCCGTCGCGAGGTTCTTCCCGTAACAGAGGGTGCACACGCCGCGGCGCGACTCGCACGTCAGCACGGACCGTATCTTGGCCGACGTCGCGTTCGACATCTCGATCTTCTCGGCCTCCCCCTCGTCGACCAGCTGGTTGGCGGCGACGATAAGCTCGCCCGTCACGGGGTCGTACACGTCCTCCAACGCCACGCGACCCAGGACCCGGTCCGCGAGCGAAGCTATTACTTCCTCGCCCTCCTTAAGGGGCGTCATCTCGATCCCCAGGAGCGTGTGGCAGTCCTCCTCGGTCACTATGAGGTCGTGCGCGGCGTCCACGAGCCGCCGCGTAAGGTAGCCCGCGTCGGCGGTCTTGAGCGCGGTATCGGCCAGGCCCTTCCGGCCGCCGTGGGTGGAGATGAAGTACTCCAGGACGGAAAGGCCTTCGCGGAAGTTGGAGAGGATGGGCTGCTCGATAATCTCGCCGATGCGGCCCGTAATCTTCTTCTGGGGTTTGGCCATCAAGCCGCGCAGGCCGCAGAGCTGCCGGATCTGGTTTTGGGACCCCCGCGCGCCCGAGTCGGCCATCATAAACACGGGGTTGAAACCCTTGGCGTCTTTGGCCAAACGGTCGAAGACCAGCTCGCCCAAGACGTCGGTCGTTCGCGTCCAGGCGTCGATGACCATATTGTAGCGTTCGCCGTACGTTATGGCCTGCTGTTTGTAGAGGCGTTCGATCCTCTCGACTTCGCGCTTGGTCGCCTCGATCAATTCGGCCTTCTCGGCCGGCACGACGAGGTCGTCGACGCCGAACGTGACGCCGGCCAACGTGGCGTGCAGGAACCCCAGTTCCTTGAGGTCGTCCAACAACGTAACGGTCCGCGCGAGGCCGTAACGGTGATAGACCTCCGCGATTATGCCGCCCAAGGTTTTCTTATCGACCGTCTTGTTGACGAAGATGAAATCGTCGGGCAGAACCTCGTTAAGGAGCACGCGGCCGACCGTCGTCTCTATCAGTTCGCCGTACAGGCGCACCTTTATTTTCGCGTACCGGCCCACCTCGCCCAGCTCGTAAGCCAACATGACCTCGTCCGCGTCCGCGAAAGCCTTACCTTCACCCTTCTCACCCTCCTTGGGCTTGGTGAGGGCGTAACACCCGAGGACGATGTCCTGCGTCGGGGTAGCGAGGGGCTTGCCGTGCGCGGGGGAGAGGATGTTGCGCGTACTCGCCATCAGGAGCTTGGCCTCGAGTTGCGCCTCGGGGGAAATGGGCACGTGGACCGCCATCTGGTCGCCGTCGAAGTCGGCGTTGAAAGCGGTACATACGAGGGGATGTATCCGGATGGCGGAACCCTCGACCAGGACCGGCTTGAAGGCCTGGATGCCGAGACGGTGCAGCGTGGGTGCGCGGTTGAGCAACACGGGATAGTCGCGGATACAATCCTCGAGTATGTCCCAGACCTCGGGCTTGACTTGCTCCACGAGGCGTTTGGCGCTCTTGATAGTGTGCACGAAGCCGCGTTCCTCGAGCTTCTGGATGATAAACGGCTTGAAGAGCTCGAGGGCCATCTTCTTGGGGACGCCGCACTCGTGCAG
Organism: Candidatus Zixiibacteriota bacterium; assembly: GCA_011773985.1. Classification (GTDB taxonomy): domain Bacteria; phylum RBG-13-66-14; class B26-G2; order WVWN01; family WVWN01; genus WVWN01. The sequence goes on from WVWN01000066.1 coordinate 6,408, forward strand.
CTTCAGCTCCGGCCCGACCACTATCACCGCCCGGCCGGAATAGTCCACCCTCTTGCCCAAGAGGTTCTGGCGGAAACGCCCCAATTTCCCCTTCAGGTTATCGGAGAGCGACTTGAGGGGGCGGTTGTTGACGCCGCGCACGGCGTAACCGCGCCGGCCGTTATCCAAAAGGGCGTCCACCGACTCCTGCAACATCCTCTTCTCGTTGCGGAGGATGACGTCCGGCGCCTTGAGCTCTATCAACTTGCGGAGGCGATTGTTGCGGTTGATTACGGTCCGGTACAAGTCGTTGAGGTCCGAGGTCGCGAAGCGGCCGCCGTCTAACGGCACGAGCGGCCGGAGGTCGGGCGGCAGAACGGGTAAGACCTCCAACACCATCCACTCCGGCCGGTTCCCCGACTTGCGGACGGCTTCGACGAGCTGAAGCCTCTTCAGTATGGCCTTTCGCTTCTGTTTCGACTTCGTCGTCTCGAGGTCAGCCTTTAATTGCACCGACGCCGCCTCGAGGTCGAGCCCCTCGAGCAGCCGCCGGACCGCGGGCGCCCCCATGTCGGCCTCGAATTCGCCCGGGAACTTCTCGTAAAGGCGACGGTATTGTTCCTCGGAGATTACCTGGCCGGCGGCGAGGCCCGTGTCGGACTTCAGGCCCGGGTCGATAACCAAATACGCGGCGTAGTAAACGGCGCGCTCGAGGTCCCGGCTCGAGATGCCCAGCAAGTTCGCGACGTAGTTGGGCGCGCCCTTGACGAACCAAATGTGAGCGACGGGCGAGACGAGCTTGATGTGGCCCATTCGCTCCCGGCGCACGCGCGATTCCGTTACCTCGACGCCGCACCGGTCGCAGACCACGTTCCGATTTTTGATGCGCTTGTACTTCCCGCAGGCGCATTCCCAGTCCTTAGTGGGGCCGAATATGCGCTCGCAGAATAGGCCGTCGCGCTCCGGCCGGAACGTCCGGTAATTAATGGTCTCGGCCTTCTTGACCTCGCCGTGAGACCACGACAAGATCTTCTCGGGCGAGGCTATGCCGATCGTGACGGCGGCAAACTCTTTCCGCTGTTTCCTCTTATCGTCGTAGAGTCCCCAGATCACTTTTTCCCCCGCGCGTTGCGGTCGGTCCCGGCGCCGTTCTCGGACGCGGGCCGACCGACGCCCGCCTTACGCTTCCTCGGGATGAACGTCCAGGCACAACGCCCGGAGCTCGTTTATTAACACGTTGAACGATTCGGGCGTGTCGGCCTCGGGTATGTTGCGCCCCTTGACGATGGCCTCGTACATGCGCGCGCGCCCGAGGACGTCGTCCGATTTGACGGTCAACAACTCCTGCAGCGTATACGCCGCGCCGTACGCCTCGAGGGCCCATACCTCCATTTCGCCGAAACGCTGGCCACCGAATTGCCCTTTGCCGCCCAACGGCTGCTGCGTAACCAACGAGTACGGCCCCACCGAGCGCGCGTGGATCTTGTCGTCGGCCAGGTGGAGTAATTTGAATAAGTAGATGTAGCCCACCGTTACCGGGTGGCTGAAGGCGTCGCCCGTGCGGCCGTCGTACACGGTCACCTTTCCCGAAGCCGTAATGCCGGCCCCTTCGAGGTAGCTTTTTATCTCGTCCTCGGAGGCCCCCTCGAATATCGGGCACTCGAAGAACTTACCCAGTTCGTGCGCCGCCCACCCGAGGTGGGTCTCGAAGATTTGCCCCACGTTGAGCCGGCTGGGTACGCCCAGCGGGTTGAGGACGATATCGACGGGCGTGCCGTCGTCCATGAAGGGCATATCTTCCGTCGGCACTACCTTCGCGACGACGCCCTTGTTGCCGTGCCGGCCGGCCATCTTGTCGCCGATGGTGAGCCGCCGCTTGCGCGCCACGTATACTTTGACCATCTTGAGCACGCCCGGCGGCAGGTCGTCGCCTTTTCGGATCCGGTCGATCTCCTTATCTACCTGGCTCGATACCTCGTGGGCATAGTCGTGGAACCGGCTGACCACCTTTTCCACGTTGCGGCCTACGACGCCGTGGATCTTGACGCGCCGTTCGATAACCGGCTCGAGGATTTTGTTCCGCAGTACGGCCGGCGTCACTTTGGCGCCGCGGGCCAAGAGCACGTCTCCCGTGAGGTCGTCGACGAGGCGGTAGTTGAAGTTGTTCCCCAACAGGAGTTTGGTGAGTTGTTTCTCACACACCTCGCGCGCGGCTTCGACCTTCTGGCGTTTCTCATTCTCCAGTCTCTCAATGCGCCTGGCCTCGTCCGCGCGCGCGCGGCCATCGGCGCGTTCCCGTTCCTTGCGCGAGAAGATTTTGAGGTCCACGACGATGCCGCTCATGCCGGGAGGCGCCTTGAGCGACGCGTCCCGCACGTCGCCCGCCTTCTCGGCGAAGATGGCCCTGAGTAGCCGCTCCTCCGGCGTTAGCTCGGATTCGCCCTTGGGGGCGACCTTGCCCACCATAATGTCGCCCGCGTGCACCTCGGCGCCGATACGTATTATGCCGTTCTCGTCGAGATTCTTCAACGCGTCGGAGCCGACGTTGGGGATGTCGCGCGTGATCTCCTCGCGCCCGAGCTTCGTCTCGCGGCACTCGATTTCGAACTCCTCGACGTGGATCGAGGTGAAGTCGTCGCTCTCCACCAGGTCCTTGCTGACGACGATCGCATCCTCGAAGTTATAGCCCATCCACGGCATAAAGGCGACGAGCACGTTCCGCCCGAGCGCGAGCTCGCCATCCTTGGTCGCGGGGCCGTCCGCGATCACCTGGCCGGCCTTAACCCGCTCGCCCTTTTCGACGACGGGCACCTGGTTGAAGCAGGTATCCTGGTTGGTCCGCTCGTGCTTTTTAAGGCGGTAGAGGTCCGGCTCGAACCAGCCGTAGGCCGCGTCGTCTTCGGCCGTGTCGGGGCGGATGACGACGGCGTCCGCGGTAGCCTTCTCGACGGTGCCGGACGCGCGCGCCGTAACGATTACGCCGGAATCCCGGGCCACGCGCGTTTCGATGCCCGTAGCCACGTAGGGCGCCTCGGTCTTTATCAACGGTACCGCTTGCCGCTGCATGTTGGAGCCCATGAGCGCGCGGTTGGCGTCGTCGTGCTCCAGGAAGGGGATCAAGGAAGTGGAGATCGAAACCAGCTGGCGCGGCGAGATGTCTATGAATTCCACCTCTTGGGGTTCGACCAGGAGGAATTCGCCGCGCCGGCGGGCGTACACGTACTCGGCCGTAAATCGGCCGCGCCTGTCGACCGGCGCCTTGGCCTGCGCGATAGTGTACTTGTCCTCCTCGCCCGCGTCGATGTATACGACCTCGTCCGTAATGCGGCCGTTCTTAACCCGCCGGTAAGGGGTCTCGACGAAGCCGAACTCGTTGATGCGGGAATAGGTGGCGAGGCTGGTGATAAGGCCGATATTCGGGCCCTCGGGCGTCTCGATGGGGCACATCCGGCCGTAGTGCGTGTAGTGGACGTCGCGGACCTCGAAGTTGGCCCGCTCGCGGGAGAGGCCGCCGGGCCCGAGGGCCGACAGGCGCCTCTTATGGGTGAGCTCGGCCAGCGGGTTTATCTGGTCCAGGAACTGGCTCAGCTGGCTCGAGCCGAAGAACTCCTTCACCGCGCTCATGAGCGGCTTCGCGTTTACTAGGTCCCGCGGCATACAATCGCCCAGATCGAGTATGCTCATCCGCTCCCGGATGACCCGTTCCATCCGCGTCAGGCCGACCTGGAAGCGGTACTCCAAAAGCTCGCCCACCGCGCGCACGCGCCGGTTCCCCAAGTGGTCGACGTCGTCCACGTCGCCCTCCTGGGCGTGTAGGGTGGCCAGCTCCCGTACGGTCTCGAGAACGTCCTCGCCGTGCAGCGTCCTATCGTCAAGCGGGAAGTCCAAATCCAACCTCAGGTTGAGCTTGCGGCGGCCCACCTTGCTCAAATCGTAGCGTCGGGGATTGGCGAAGAGGTTCTCGAACGCGGCCTCCGCGGTCTCCAGGTTCGATAGGTCGCCCGGACGTATCTCGCTATAAATCTTAATCAACGCGTCCGCGCGCGCCTTGACGCGGCTCTCGTCGTCCTTGCGCAACGTGGGTAGGACCGCCCCCACCTCCAAGCCGTCGCGCGAGACGAGGACGTCGACCGCCCTGACCCTGTTGTCCCGCAAGAGGTCGAGGACGTTCTCGTCTATCAGCGTGAACCGCTTGAAGAGAGTCGTGCCCTCGGCGGTCTTGACGTCGGAGGCGAGATAGTTGCCGATCAGGCCCGTCCGCCGGGCCACGTTGACCGCCTCGACGTCGTAGTAGAGCCTCGCCACGTCGCCGGCGTCGCCGTACCCGAAGGCGCGAAGCAACACCGTGACCGGTATGCGGGGCTGGCGGTTGGTTCGGTCGACGGAGAAGTTTACGACGCCGTTGACGTCGTAGGCGATCTCGAGCCAAGCGCCGCGGTGGGGAATTATCGAAGCGCCGTAGAGTACCCTCCCGCTGGAATGTTCGCTCTGCTTGAAGACGAGGCCGGGCGAACGGTGCAGTTGCGAGACGATTACGCGCTCCGCGCCGTTGATGATGAACGAACCGCGCTCGGTCATCATCGGGATTTCGCCGAGGTAGAGCTCCTCCTCGCGGATGTCGACGACGCGCGCCTCCTTATCCGGCGCCTCCCGCTCGCGCACGACGAACCGGAACTTCGCGCGCAGCGGCACGCCGTAGGTCATCCCCTTGACCTTGCACTCCTCTATCGTGTACTTGGTGTAGCCGACGTTGTACTCGACGAACTCGAGAAAGGAGTCGCCGTTGAAATCGTAGATGGGGAACGTGTTATCGAAGATGTACTGCAACCCCTGGGACACCCGCTTATTGGGCAACGTCAGGTGTTGCAGGAAGTCCTCGTACGAGCTCTTCTGGATCTCCAATAAATTGGGGATCTCGATCGGCTCGACCTTGTCCGCGAAAGATATCCTCTTTATCGTCAAACCCCCAGCGCTCCTTCAGGCCTTCGCGAGGTAAAGGGCCCGGCCGCCGTCGCCGCGCCGAAACCTCCTCGGCCCCGTGCCGCCCGTGCCTTACTCCAGCGCGACCGTAGCGCCGACTTCCTCGAGCTTCGCTTTGACCTGCTCGGCATCCTCTTTGGACAAACTCTCCTTGACGGCCGCGGGCGCGTTGTCGACGAGCTCTTTGGCTTCCTTCAAACCTAAGCCGGTGACCTCGCGGACTACTTTGATAACGGGGATCTTATTGTCGCCGACAGCCTTCAGCAAGACGTTGAACTCGGTCTTCTCTTCCTCGGCCGGCACCGCCTCCGCGGGGGCCGCCGCTCCCGCGGCCGCGACGGACACCGGCGCCGCGGCCGTGACGCCGAACTCCTCCTCCAGCTCCTTAACCAACTCGGATAGCTCGAGGACCGTCATCGCCTTTATCGCTTCCTTGATTTCTTCCTTCGTCATAAACCTTGCGCCCGTCGCGGGCTTACCTCCTTAATACTCGCCGGTATAACGACTATAACAGGCCGCCGCCCTTAGGCCCGCGTCGCCGTTTCCCCTTCCGTCTCTTTCTCGGTTATAGCCGCGAGCGTGGCGACGGCTTTCCGGATTATCCCCGATAAGACGCCCACAAAAGATGTATGGGGCGATTTCACGGTGGCGAGGAGCATGCCTAAGAGCACGTCGCGCGGCGGCGTATTGGCCAGCTCGCCGATTTTTTCCGGGGGGAAAAATTCGCCCCCCAACAGCCCCCCCTTGATAACGAAGCTCTCGTACTCTTTCTTGAAATCCACCAGGACCTTCGCGACGGCGACGGCCTCCTCGCCCAAGAAGGCGATGCCCGTAGCGCCCTCGAGCAACTCGTCCCGGGAGGGCGCCTCGGCCAGGGCGAGCTCGGCCAACGTGCGCTTGGCGACCACGTAGCGCGCACCTTCCCGGCGCAACCTCGCGCGCAGCCGGGTCATGCCGGCCACGTCGACGCCGCGAAAATCGGTGAACAGCGCGCCGCCGGCCTCGGCGAAGGCCGCCCTAAGGTCCGCCAGTACGGCTTCCTTCTTCGCTCTGCTAATAGGCATGGTATGGCGCCGCCGCTTCCACGTTAGCCGCTGGCCAGCGCCAGCGCCTCTTGCTTGTTCAAATGAATTCCGGGGCCCATCGTGCTCGAGATCGTGAGCCGCCGGAGGTACTGCCCTTTCGCCGCGGGCGGCCGCGCCCTGACCACGGCCTCGATCGCCGCCCCGGCGTTGGCGGTGAGCTGTTCGTCCGTGAACGACAGGCGACCCACCGTCAGATGGACGTTGCCCAACTTGTCGACGCGGTAGTCCACCTTCCCTCTTTTTATTTCCGCCACCGCCTTCGCAACGTCGAAGGTCACGGTCCCCGTCTTGGGGCTCGGCATCAACCCCCGCGGGCCGAGCACTTTGCCCAACTTGGCGACGTCCTTCATTACGTCGGGCGTCGCGACGACGCGGTCGAACTCGAGCCAGTTCTCCTTCTCGATCTTCGTGAGATACTCGTCCAAGCCGACGAAATCGGCCCCCGCCTCCTCGGCCTCGCGCACTTTCTCCCCTTTCGTCAGGACCAAAACCCGTACGACCTTGCCCGTCCCGTGGGGCAATACTACGGACCCGCGAACCATCTGGTCCGCGTGGCGGGGGTCGACGCCGAGGCGGAAGGCAAGGTCCACGGTCTCGTCGAAGCCGGCGTAGGCCGCTTCGCGCACCAGCCTCACCGCGTCCCCCAGCGAGTACTCGGTTCCGCGGTCTATTTTCTCTTTGGCCTCTACGTACTTCTTTCCCGCCACGGGTCGGCGCCTCCGGCCGAGGGGCTAACCCTCCTCAATCGTAATTCCCATCGAACGCGCGGTCCCCTCGATTATCCTGACCGCGGCCGCGAGCGATGCGGCGTTCAGGTCCTCCATTTTCGTGCGGGCTATATCTTCGAGCTGCTCATACGTCACCGCGGCCACCTTCGCCCGGTTGGGTTCCGGCGAACCCTTGGCGATATTGGCGGCTTTCTTCAAAAGGACCGCCGCGGGCGGCGTCTTCGTCTCGAAGGCGAAGGATTTATCCTGATACACCGTTATGACGACGGGCAGGATAAGCCCCTGCCGGTCCTTGGTGGCCTCGTTGAACTGTTGGCAGAACGCCATGATATTCACGCCGTGCTGGCCCAGCGCGGGCCCCACGGGCGGCGCCGGGTTCGCCTGGCCGGCGGCCACCTGCAATTTGATCTTCGTTACTACCCGCTTAGTTACCATAGCCGACGGCTTACCGCCAAAACGCGCAACAGCTAGCGGCTCTTCTCGACCTCCGATATGTCCAGCTCCACCGCGGTCGCCCGGCCGAATATCGTCACCATAACCTTGCACTTGCCGCGGTCCGGGTAAACCTCCTCGACGACGCCCGAGAAATTGGCGAACGGGCC
>WVWN01000066.1:13813-14801 GCA_011773985.1 Candidatus Zixiibacteriota bacterium
TTACGGCCCTCTATCTGGTCGATTACGACCTGGACCTCTTCGTCGGATAAGGGCGTTGGCGCGGCACCCGAACCGACGAAGCCGGTTACGCCCGCAGTTCGCCGTACGAACCCCCAGGACTCCTCGCTGACCTTCATCTGGACGAGCACGTAGCCGGGGAAGAAGACTTTCCTGCGCACGCTTTTGCCCTGTTTGGTCTGGGTGGTGACCTCCTCTGCGGGGACGAGGACGTTGTAAATTAATTCGCCCAAGTTCCGTTCCGTGATGCCGCGGTCTATTCCGGCCTTGACCTTCTGCTCGTGGCCGGTGAGCGTATGGACGACGTACCACCGCACCTCCGGGTCGTCCACTCGCACGCGGTACTTGGGGACCTCGCTCTCCGCGACCTCGAGCTCCGCCGCTTCCGCGCCCGTAACCGTGGTGCTTGTCTCTTCTTCGGCCAAAACCGTCTCCCCCGTCCGCTCAGAGGATACGCAGCATTATCTCCGACAAAACCTTATCCCAGACGCCAATTAGCGCGGCGAAAATCAGCGTCGTAATTATGACGACGATGGTGGACGAGAAGACCTCTATCCAGGTAGGCCAGGTTACCTTTTTCAATTCCGCCCTGACCTCGACCAAAAAGTTCCACAATTTGCGCATCGGCGTCTCCTCGTACGGCTTAAACTGATTCAGGGCCAGAGGGACTCGAACCCCCAACCGCCGGATTTGGAGTCCGGTGCTCTGCCAAATTGAGCTATGACCCTATTTTATTTCTCGGTGGGGCGTATGCTTGCGACAGCGCGGGCAATACTTGTTGAGCTCGAGCCTCTCGGTGTGCTTCTTCTTGTTCTTGGTCGTAGTGTAGTTCCTCTCCCGGCACACGGTGCACTCGAGGGTAATTATCTGGTTGGCTCCTTTTAAGGCCATAACTTATTCTTCGATGCCGGCGACGACGCCCGCGCCGACGGTGCGCCCGCCCTCGCGGATGGCGAACCGCAGCTCCTTC
>WVWN01000038.1:0-19692 GCA_011773985.1 Candidatus Zixiibacteriota bacterium
GGCCTTCGTCGCCCGGCTCCCTTCTGAAGATTTTCCACGGGGTGGCCATATTTTTTTCGTCTCGCAGCGGCGACTTAGGCTCGAGCTACGGCGTGCGTAAGGGTAGTTGCCGGTAAAAGCCGCCTGGGAACGGAAGCGTTCAGCCTTCGACGCCGCCGTCTATTACGGAATATTATCAGATTATGCCGAAATGTAAAGGTTTTTCGTCGGCGTGCGCTAGTGGCGCAAGGCCCGCCGTTATGTTATATTTTACGGAAATGAGGGCCGCGTACGTAATCGCTCTGGCCGGGTGTTTCGCGGCCGCGGCGCCGGGCCAGTGGCGCGCGGTGGAGCCGCCGCCGGGCCAGCTCGTCGTCGCCAAGCTGAAGTACGGCGGCGGCGGCGACTGGTACGCGAACCCGACCAGCCTCCCCAACCTCCACCGCGCCCTCCGCGAGATGGCCCGCCTGCCCGCCGCGTACGTGAAGGACGACGTCGTCGCCGACGCCCGTTCGGACGACATCTTCAAGTATCCCATCCTTTTTATGACGGGCCACGGCAGCGTCCGCTTCGAGGGCGACGAGCTCGCGCGCCTCCGCGCCTACCTCGAGCGCGGCGGCTTCCTCCACGTGGACGACAACTATGGCCTCGACGAGTACTGGCGCCGCGAGTGCGGCCGCCTTTTCCCCCAAAGCCCCCTTCTCGAGCTACCCCCGGACCACGAGATATACCACGTCTATTATGACTTTCCGGACGGCCTCCCCAAGATCCACGAGCACCACGGCGGCCCGGCCCGCGGCTTCGGCGTCTACCACGAAGGGCGCCTCGTCATCTTCTACTCCTACAACACGGACCTCGGCGACGGTTGGGAGGACGCCGACGTTCACGACGACCCGCCCGACAGGCGGGAGGCCGCGCTCAAGATGGGCGTGAACGTCGTCTTATACGCGCTGACGCATTAGAGGAGGCGCAAGTTCGTCTCGGCTCGTCGAAATTCCGCCGTAACGCCTCGCGGCCCTCGCTTACTAATGTTAGCGTAGCGTACGTTTTTATGTTATAATATACGAGGCCGAGTCGGGGCCGCGTCTCAAAGGATAAACGTCGTGGAGTTAAGGAGGTCGCCTATGCCGCGTTAGTTTCGCCCGGAGCCGATTTAATGGCGGCGGACGATTCTAAGCTGGCACAGGCGATTCGGCGCGGCGACGAAGCGGCGGCGACCGCTTTTTACCGAGAGTATTGCGGTAAGATCTACCGCATGATGTACTTCTCGTCGCGCGGCGAGGCGGAGGCCGAGGAGTTGACGCAGGCCACGTTCCTCGCCTTTTTCGAGTCGCTGCCGCGCTTCCGCGGCGACGCCCGCCTCTCGACTTGGCTTTACGCCATCGCCAAGAACGTCCTTCGGAATTATTATTCCCGCAACAAGCGGAATCGCGAGGTGTCGCTCGACGACACCGGGGTCGCGGGCGAGCTCCGCTCTTACCTCGAAGGCCTCGCCTCGTACGAGGACCCGCCGGAAGAACTCTTGGCGCGCCGGGAGACCACGTCGGTCGTACGGGCGGTCCTCGCGCGCCTCGCCGGGTCCTACCGGGAGGTGTTGACGCTCCGTTTTTTCGACGGCTTGTCCAACGCGGAAGTGGCCGCGGCGCTGGACAAGAAGGCGAGCACGGTCCGCGTCCTTTTGCACCGGGCCTCGCGCGCCTTCGCGCGTGAGCTACGACGCATGGAAGGCCGGGCCGGCGGGGCCTTGGTCGAAGGGCCGCGCGGTCGCAAACGCAATCGCGCCTGAGGCCCCGCGGACGAAGGCTATTGCGAAAAAATTCACGGCCTTTCAGGAGTTAGGGCCGTTTTTTCGTTTTTGAGATGGATTTTTAACTTGACGGGAGGATTAAAATTAGTTACATTATTAAGTGGGCGAAACCCTAATTAAATAAATTTATCCCTCCGCCTTGGGAGGTTCGCATATGAGAGAAAAAGCGTTCAAAGCGATGTTGGTCGCGGCCGCTGCTTTCGTATGTATTGCGGCTTTAAACGCGAAGTACGCCGGCTCGGCCTACGAGCACGCGGCGAAAGGTAGCCAGCCGGGAGCCCTCGCGGCGCCGCGGGGGTTGACCCCGGATGGCGACCCCCCGGGCGAGTTGGTAAAATTTTTCAGGGCCTGGGGTGAGAACTGCTACCTCGTATTCTCCAATTCCGGCCTTTTCGGTTGCTTCGGTTTTCAGGAGGACCACGGCTTCCATTACAACGTCGGCGTTTACTTTCCGCCCGAGAAATACAAAGGCCTTTACTCTTGGACCGACGCACCTTCGCTGGCCAACTACCACAATTTTATCGATACCACGACCACTTTGCCCATCTGGCTCGAGTTGCCGGCCGAGGCTACGACGATCACGGTTGAATATCGGGCGAAGTGGAGCATCGAAGAGAATTTCGACGGCGTGGAGTTGGAGATAGCCGCCATCGGCGAGCCGACCAACTGGAAGAACCTGCGCCCCACGAGCGCCGTCCGGGGCTCCGGGCAGGTAGGCCAACCGGATACGAACCGGTATTACTACGAAGGGGAAGTGAACGTCTGGAAGTTAGAGAAGGCCGACGTCTCGAGTTACCGGGGCAAAAAGGTTAAGTTCCGCTTCCATTTCCGGAACGACATGTCCAACCCCGAATACCATCACGGCATTTACGTCGACGAGTTCCGCGTCGTGCGCGGTACGAGCACCGAGCTTTACTACGACGGCTTCGAGAGACCCGGGACCGACGATTGGCAAACGGAAGTTATCCGGGGCAACCCCAGCATAGACGGATGGGGTTACAGCCAGGCCCTGCCCGCGGAGGTTAACTTCCTGAACAACGGCGAGTTGATCGTGGGCGCGTCGACCTCTTACGTCGCGGACGCGTTCGAGCCGGATTGGAAAGCCACCTCGCTCGGTTGGGAAAAGTTCGTGACGTATTCTAATGCGGAAACCCGCGGGCCGGAAATGCCCGAGTACCGTATCGACCAGTACGTGTACCCCTACCGCGACTTTGTAATCGTCGACTGTTACGTGAAGAACGGCAAACCGGAAACCCAGGGTAACATTTACGCCGGCGTACGGATGAACGTCGACGTAAAACATAACGAGACCGAACGCGACGACGACGAGCGCGTCACTTACAAGAGCGCCCAGCGCCTGGCGATGTTCTACGACAGCGGCCAGCTCGACCAACCGCTGTGCGGGGTAATGTATTTACATCCCAACAAGAGCCGCCAGCCGACGTCCGTCAACTTCACCACCGCCATGGGCCAGTGGTCCGACGACGCGGTTAATTTCACCATGATGAGCAACGGCGAGAAGGATTACCAGAATACGCCTTCGCCCGTGAACCGTTGGGCCGTCGTCATAGGGCAGGGGCCGCATTCGCTCGCGCAAAGCAAGGTCTTCCGTTTCTCGTTCGCCATTATCGGCGGCGATAATCAGAACGACCTCTTGTCCAATTCCGACCGGGCGTGGAACGTTTACAAGACGCTGCCCGACAAAACGCCCGTCCACGTTGCGCCGACTTCCTTCGGTAGAATTAAAGCTATATTCCGCTAAGCGGGGAGACAACGAGCAAATAAGGGGCCGCGCGGCCCCTTATTTTTTTACGCGTGGCGGCCGCGGCGGCTCTTTCTGCGCCACGTCGCGGTTTATTTCCGCGAGCGCCGGCTCGGCCTCGAAGAGTTCCAGTACGTCCGCTAGGCCGAAGGGCCGCTTTCCCGCCAGCCTGTCGAAAATCCGTCGGAGCAATTCGTAATCCGGCGGCTCGTCCAAAACCAGGCGGAGGCGGGAGAAGTCCGCCCCCGGCCGAACCGGCGGCAACTTGAATATTTTAAAGTCGGCTCCGTGTTCGAAGAGGTAGGCCGTTACGTGTTCTCGCGACGTGGGGTCTTGGCAGTGCGCGGCGAGCCACGTGAGCGTTTCGGCTTTGATAACCTCCACGTCGTATCCCCGCGGGAAGTCCGTCGGCACCTCGTTGTACGAAAAGTCGTAGGTGCCGGCTCGGTGGCCGGCGAGCACGGCCGCGACGACCTGCGGGTCCGTGAGCGGACAGTCCGCCGTGATGCGAACGTAGTCGCGCGCCGGGAAAGCTTGCGCCGCCCCGGCGACGCGTCCCAGGACGTCCTCCCCCGAACCGCGGAATACTTCCGCGCCCGACGCCCGGCCGCAGGCCGCGACGGCGTCGTCTTCCGGCGCCTCCGTCGTAGCGACCACCACCCCTCCGACGCCGGGCGCCGCCCGGCAACGCTCGACCACGTGTGCCAGCGCCGGTCGCCCCGCGAGGGGTAACAGGACCTTGCCTCGCAAGCGGCTCGAGCCCAGGCGGGCTTGTATTAATGCGACCGCCTCGTCCATACGCGACTCACTTTCTATAATGGGAGAGGACTTTGTCGACGGCCGTCAGGACGTCGCCCACGTCGCCCTCCGTCATCGCGGCGAAGAGCGGCAGCGTTATGACGCGCTCGAACAGCGCTTCGGCCTTGGGGAAGTCTCCGCGCCGGTACCCGAAATTGTCGCGGTAGAACGAGTGATAATGAAGCGGTATGTAGTGGACGTTCACGCCGACGTTCTCGGCACGGAGCGCCCGGAATATCGCGTCCCGGCCCTCCCTCAGCGCCTCGAGGCGGAGCTTTATAACGTACAGGTGTCGGCCGTGCTTGACGTTGGCCGGCGTCGGGATTACCTCGACGTCGTCGCGCGAGGCGAAGGCTTCGTCGTAGGCCGCGGCGATGGCCTGGCGGCGCGCGTCGTCCTCGGCGAAGCGCTCGAGCTGGGAGCGCGCGAGCGCGGCGTTCACGTCCGCCATCCGAAAGTTGTGACCCAGGCCCACGATGTCGTAGCCGTAGCCGGCGGCCGGGCCGTGTCGTTCCGCGGCGGAAGTGGTCAAGGAGTGGTTCCGGTACAGCCGGCCTTTGGCCGCGACCGCGGCGTCGTTCGTCGCGACGGCGCCGCCCTCTCCCGCGGCGATTTGCTTTACCGCGTGGAAAGAATAACAGGCCGCGCGGCCCCGCCCCCCGAGCCGTTGGCCCTCGTACGTCGCGCCCACCGCGTGGGCGCAGTCCTGGATTAGGGCGAGGTCGTGCTCGCGGCAGATCGCCTCGAGCGAAGTCATGTCGCAGGGCAGGCCGCCCAGGTGGACGACGGCCACGGCTCGAGTTCTGGGGCCCAGCCGCCTTTCGACGTCGCCCGGGTCAATGTTTAAATCTTCGCGCACGTCCGCGACGACGGGCCGACCTCCTGCCGCCACCGCCGCCGCCGCCGTGGCGGAGAACGTCAGCGCCGGGACTATAACCTCGTCGCCCGCGCGTAGGGGTACGGTTAGGTAAGCGATGTGGAGCGCCGCGGTGCAGCTCGAGACGGCCACGGCGTGCTCCGCGCCGACGAACGCGGCGAATTCCCGCTCGAACGCCGGGATATCCGGGCCGGTGGTAAGCCACCCGGACTTCAAGACGCCCACGGCCGCGGCTACGTCTTCGTCGCTGAGGACCGGCCGCGAATAAGGGAGGAATTCCTCCCGCACCGGCGCGCCGCCGTCGATAGCGAGCTTATCTGCCAAGCCTGAACACCTTTTAATATTAGTTACGGAACCGTACGACCGTAACGCCCTCGTTTCCGCCCGCGCCCGGGCCGTACGAGGCCACCGCGGCGTGCGTGCGCAGGAATTGGCGGATGCCCTCGCGGAGGCGCCCGGTCCCGTGGCCGTGGATTATTTCGACGCTCGGCATCTGCGCCGCGACCGCGCGGTCGAGGTAGCGCGCGAGCTCGAGGAGCGCCTCCTCCACGTTGTAGCCGATAAGGTTTAAGCTCGGCGAGACCTCCGCCTCCAAAGAGACTTTCACGCCGCCCCTTCTCGTCGCTTCCGGCGCCTGCGCCAGGTCGCCCAGGTCCACCCAGGCCTCCACCGCGCCGAAGCGAACGCGCGCGCGCCCTTTGGCCGCGTCCACCTCCACCACCCGGCCTTTGGTCCCGGTGCCGCGCACCGTCACCCACGAGCCTTCGTTTATCGCCGCCCTCGGCTCGTCGCCCGGCGGAACGTGGGGCGCGTGGCGTTCTTTTTGCGCGTTCGCCTCCTTTTCCGCCTCGAGCAGCCGTTGTCGGTTTTCCTCGGCCGCGGCGAGGTCCGCTTTTGCGCGCAACTCGCGGATGATCACGTTGGCCTCCCGGCGGGCTTCACGCATTATTTTAGCGGCCTCGCCGTAGGCGTCCTCGCGGAGGCGGGCCACGTGAGCGTCGTAACCGCGCCGTTCTTCCTCGAGCGCGGCGAGCTTGGCTTCGTATTCGGTTTTCAAAGCGGTGAGCTTGTCGGCCAGCGCCGCGGCCTCCGCTTCTCGTTGCTCGAGCCGGGTTATCAATCGGGCCAGCGAGACCTCTTCTTCGCCCAGCGCGTCGACGACGCCGGCGACTACTTCGGCGGGAAACGCCAGCCGCTCGAGAATGGCCACGGCTTCGCTCGTGCCCGGGCGCCCTATTTTCAATTCGTAGGTGGGCTTAAGCGTCGCGGCGTCGAAGTCGACCGCGGCGTTGACGAAGCCGCCTTCCTCGGCGGCGAAAGTTTTAAGTTCGTCGTAATGGGTCGTGCAAGCGACGCGCGCGCCGCGTTCTTCCAGACGACGGAGTACCGTAATCGCGATCGCGACGCCGTATTTCGGCGACGTGCCCACCCCCACCTCGTCGAGCAGGACGAGCGAGCGTTCGTCCGCCGCCTCCAGGAACCGGCCCACGTTTCTCATATGAGCCGTGAACGTGCTGAGGTTGCCCTCGATGGAAGACTCGTCGCCGATGTCCGCGAGGATGCGCGTGAATTCGCCGACGGTGCTCCCCTCGGAGGCGGGGATGGGGACGCCCGCCAGGCTCATCGCCGCAAGGAGGCCGGCGGTTTTGAGCGATACGGTTTTGCCGCCATTGTTGGGCCCGGAGATGACCATCCCCGCGAAGCCGTCGCCGAGCGAAAAGTCGATGGGAACGACCTCCTCGGGTGCGCGCGACGCGAGTAGCAGAGGGTGTTTGGCGGACCGGAGCGATAGCGTCGGTTGGGCCGTTATCGCGGGTCTCGTGCAGCGGTACGCCAGGCCGTAGCCGGCCCGGGCGGCGACGAAGTCCAATTCCCCCAGAAGCTCCGTATCCAGCGCTAAGCCGTCGCGTTCCGCCGCGCACCGCGCCGACAGCGCCCGGAGAATGCGCTCCACCTCCGCCTGCTCCTGCGCCGTAAGGCCCTCGAGGTCGTTGTTGAGCTCGACCACGGACATCGGCTCGACGAAGGCGGTGACGCCGCTGCCGGAGTGGGCGTGGACGATGCCGCGTACGGCGCCCATAGAGTCCGTCCGCACCGGGAGGACGTAACGGCCGCTCCGCTGCGTTACGATGGGCTCGCGGAGGGCGCGCTTTATTTTGGGGGAATTTAGCAGGCGCTCGAGGGCGCCCTGGATCTCCTCTCTTTTGGCCGCTATCTTCTTGCGCAGCTGGGCGAGCTTCGGCGTCGCGTCGTCGCGGACGGCGCCGTCGTCGTCCACCTGGCGCGTGATGTCGTTGGCGACCTCCCGGAGCGGCTCGAGCGGCCCCGCGTACGTAGCCAGCCTCGGAAAATCGCCTCCGGCGCCGAAAGCTTTTTTCGCGCGCCCCGCGGCGAACAGGAAGTCGCGGATTCGGACTAGCTCGGCGCCCGTCAGGACGCCCTCCAGCTCAAGCCTTTTCAGCAGGGGCCTGACGTCGGCTAGGCCGGTCAACGGTATATCTTTCCCTGCGGACGCGTAGGCCATCATCTCGGCCGCTTCGGCCTGACGGCGCGCGGCGATTGTCGCCTCCGGTACCATCGCCCGGGCGCGCTCGGCCCCCAGCGGCGAGAAGGCGTACGACGCGACCGCCTCGCGGATGCGGCCGAACTCCAATGCTTTCAGCGAACCTTCGTCCATCGACAAAAAGTATACCACAGAGGAAACGCGGCGCAAAACGATATGTTTAAATTGTATAATCTCGCGTTAGCCGACGGTGACTCGTCGCGGCCAGGGGCCAGTCACGCGCGGGAGGATTTTTTCCGCACGTCCTAATTCGAAAATGGTATATTAAAGCGGCTCGGCAGCTATTCACGCTTGACATGCGGCGCCCGTTTCGTATAATGCCGCCGAATTTTACCGGCCTAGATGTAGTGCCTCTTCGCGACGAGGGCGCGGGCGGGCGCTTTAAGCGCTTGGAACGTCGTCGCCGGGAGAAGGTTCCGATTTGGAATTTTTACCCCGCTCGGCGGGTTATTTTTTTAAAATAAAGAGGCCGGCGCTAAGAGGAGGTACGTGAACGCGGCGTCGGCGTAGCGGGCGGATTCGCCGACCGTTTAGTATAGCACTACTTGACCTTCACCGACGGCGCCGGCTTCAAGGCCGCGGCGGCCCGCCTTTCCGGCAAAGCCGTAGCTTACCGCCTGTAGGTCTTTCCGCTCGTCTCGAGCGAAGCGATATAGGGGAATGAAAAAGCCGTACAACGTTACGTATCTGTTGGTGGCCGCGTTGGCATTATCTTCCGGTACCTGCAGGAAGGCCGACGAGGCGACGATCCAGGTTAAGGGCTCCGACACGCTGCTCATGCTCAGCCAGCGGTGGGCGGAGGCGTTTATGGCTCAGAACCCGGAGGCCGTGGTCCAGGTGACGGGCGGCGGCTCCGGCGTCGGCATCAAGGCGCTGATGGAGGGCACGACCGACGTCGCCAACGCCTCGCGTCCCATAAAGGACAGGGAGCGAGAAGAAGCTCGAGCCAAGGGCGTCGACGTGAACGAGGTCGCCGTGGCCGTGGACGGCGTGTGCTTCATCGTTCACCCCTCCAACCTGCTCACGGAGCTCGCCGTAGGCCAGCTCGGCGACATCTATAGGGGTGAGGTCAAAGATTGGAGCGAGGTGGGCGGCGCCGCGGGCAGGATAATGTGCTACGGTCGCCAGGCCGCGTCCGGGACCTACGACTTCGTCAAGGAGCACGTCCTGAACAAAGAAGACTACCGCGCCGACATCCAGGAGATGCCGGGCAACTCGCTTTTGTGCGACTCGGTCGCCAAAGACGCAAACGGCATCGCGTACGTCGGCTACGGCTACGCGCGGAAGCGCGGCGACGTGAAAATTTTGGCGGTTAAAAAGGACGACGCGTCCGCGGCGGTAAAACCCACCGTCGAAGCCGTCGGCTCGAGGGAGTACCCGCTAAGCCGTTACCTTTTCAATTACGTGAACGGCGAACCTAAAGGTTTGACGGCGGCTTTCGTCGCCTTCGCGCTCTCCGCGGAAGGGCAAAGGATAGCCGAGGAGGTCGAGTACGTCGCGCTCCCGGAGGACGTCCGCCTCGCGGAGCTTGCGAAAGTACAATAGGCTAAAAAGGGGGCGCCCGGCGGCGCGGAGCCGGGTAAGACTAAATTATATTACGCTTCGCTCGCCGCGTTCGGCTTGGGTGCCGCGGTAAGCGCGCGGCATAAGGCCGAGAAGGTTCGTTCTTATGCGGCCCGCTCGTACGAAATATCTTAAATACTTGATACCGCTCGCGATGGTGGCCTTGTCGTTCGCCGTCGTCGGCGTCATCGGGTGGCTCCTCTTCTGGGGCGGCCTCGCGGCCTTGGGCGGCCAGCTCGCGAGCCGCGTCGCGTCGCGGCTGGTACCGCGGAGGGTGCGGGAGGGTTTCGTCGGCGTCGTTATCCGGGCCGCGGGTTACTCGGCGATCGTGATCATCGCCTTCATATTTATTTTCATCTTCAAAGAGGGTCTCTCCGCGTTCAAGGCCGTGCCGTTAGGCGAGTTCGTAAGGACCGTCTGGCAGCCGGCGGCGGAGACGCCCAAATACGGCGTCATTCCCCTGGCCGTCGGCACCGTTATGGTAACGGCGATCGCGACGTTGGTCGCGATTCCGCTGGGCCTGGGGACGGCGATTTACCTCTCCGAGGTCGCGGGCCCGCGGGAGCGCGAGCTGGTCAAGCCGGTGGTGGAGCTTTTGTCGGCGATACCGTCGGTCGTTTACGGCCTGCTGGGTATGGTCGTGCTCGGCGAGGTCATACCCGCGGTTACGGGGACGCCCTTTCGCCTCAACGCCGTCAACGGCGGCTTGGTGTTGGCGGTTATGTTGACGCCGATGCTGGCGTCGCTGGCCGAGGACGCGTTGTACAGCGTGCCGCGCTCCTACCGCGTGGCGGCTTTCGCTTTGGGCGCGACGAGGTGGGAGACGATACGCCGGACCGTCGTGCCGGCGGCCGCGTCGGGCGTCGCCGCGGCGATACTCCTGTCGCTCGCGCGGACCCTCGGCGAGACGATGGCGGTCCTCTTGGCCACGGGCAACATGGCGGCCTTTACCGCCAATCCACTTTCGTCGGTGCGGACGATTACGGCGACGATCGCGATCGAGATGGGCGACGCGGTCTTCGGCGGCGAGCATTACCGCGTCCTCTTCGCGTTGGGCGTGATACTCTTTTCGATAACCTTCGTCGTCAACCTGGCGTCGCAGGCGGTGATGGACCGCTTCGCGAAGAAGTTCCGGGGATAGCGCTTTGGTGGAGGAAAGAAAGATAAGGGAACTGCCCGGATTGACGGCGCGCCGGAAGGTCGCGGACGCCGTCGCAAGGCAAATTTTCCGCGTCATCTCCTATTCGGTAGTCGCGATCTTCGGCGGCATCGTCGCCTACATCCTCGTCCGCGCGCTGCCGGTCCTGAGCTTTACGTTCCTAACGCAGCCGCCGCGGGGCGGCATGCTCGCGGGCGGCGTATCGACTTGCATCTACGGGACCGTGGCGCTTCTGATGTTGACGGCGGCCTTGGCCGTACCCCTGGGCGTGGCGGCCGCGGTTTACGTAAATGAGTTTGTCGGGCGGGGGGCGAGGGCACGCGTGGTCCGGGCCGCGGTAAACAACCTCGCCGGCGTGCCCTCCATCGTCTTCGGCCTTTTCGGCCTGGCCTTCTTCGTCGTCTTCCTCAGGATAGGGGCGTCGATTCTCGCGGCGTCGCTCACGCTCGCGGTCGTGGTATTGCCCATAGTGATAGTCGCGACGGAGGAGGCGCTCAAGGCGGTGCCGCGCGATTATCGCCTCGGCTCCGCGGCGCTGGGGGCGACGCGCTGGCAGACGATTTCGCGCGTGACGCTGCCGCAGGCGGTCCCGGGGATAATAACGGGGACGATCCTGTCGATAGGCCGCGTCGCCGGCGAGACGGCGCCCATCCTCTTTACGGGCGCCGCCTTCTACCTCCCCCACCTGCCGGACCATCCGCGCCAGCAATTCATGGAACTCTCGTACCACATATTCGCGATGGCGACGCAGGCCTCGGACATCGCGAAGTCCATGCCGATAGCGTTCGCCACCGCGTTCGTCCTCCTGGTACTCGTCTTCGCCTTCAACCTTATCGCCGTCCTGTACCGCGCGCGGCTGCGGAGGCGGCGGGCGTGGTAGCGCCGGTCGTAAAGTATGACCGTTTTTCGTTCTGGTACGGCGACTTCCAAGCGCTCCACGACGTCGACCTCGACGTGGCGCCGAAGTCGGTTACGGCCGTCATCGGCCCTTCCGGCTGCGGCAAGTCGACGTTGATAAAGTCGGTAAACCGGATCGCCGAGCTCGAGGCCGACGTTCGCGTCGCGGGCAGGATATTGTTGGAGGGGGAGGACGTTTACGCGCCGGGGGTGGACCTCGTGTCGCTGCGGCGCCGGGTGGGGATGGTCTTTCAGAAACCCAACCCGTTCCCGGCGTCGGTCTTCGACAACGTCGCGTACGGCCCGCGGTTATTCGGCGTGATGAAGAGAGGGGAGTTGGAGAAAATTGTGGAGGAGTCGCTGAGACGCGCGGCGCTCTGGCCCGAGGTGTGCGATAGGTTGCGGTCCTCGGCGCTCCGACTCTCCGGCGGCCAACAGCAGCGCCTTTGCATCGCGCGGTGCCTCGCCGTCGAACCGGAGGTGTTGTTGATGGACGAGCCCGCGGCCTCCCTCGACCCCACCTCGACGCAAAAGATCGAGGACCTCATAGTTGAGCTCAAGGAAAACTATACTATAATTATCGTAACGCATAATATGCAGCAGGCCGCGCGCATATCCGGCCGAACCGCCTTCCTGTTGAACGGGAGGTTGGTCGAGGTGAGCGAGACGGAGAAGATGTTCACGCGGCCCGATAATAAGTTGACGGAGGATTACATCACGGGCCGCTTCGGCTAAGGCGGGCCGCGGCCGGAAACGGCGGGTGGCATTATGACGCCGGAAAGGCATTTCCACGAAGAGCTGGCCGAGGTCAACGACATGCTCCTCGGCATGAGCAGTTTGGTGTTGGAGATATTCGACGACGCCGTCGAGAGCGTCTTGACGGATAACGCCGAGCAAGCGCAAAAGGTCATCGACGAGCGGGGTCGCGTGGACAGCCTGGAGGTGGCGATTGAGGAGCGGTGCCTCGCGCTCATCGCGCTCCACCAACCGGTGGCGGTCGACCTCCGCATGATAATTACGGCCATAAACATCATCCGCGACCTCGAGCGCATAGACGACATCTCGATAGACATTTGCCAGGACGCGTTGGGCCTCCACGAGTTAAAAAACAAACCGGACACGCTGTTCGACCTCCCCTCGCTCGCGCGGGTCTCGGGGGCCATGGTCCACGACGCGGTCCGCGCCTTCGTCAAGAAAGACCCGGCGTGGGCCCGGCGGGTCTGCGAGCGCGACGACGAGGCCGACGACCTCGAGCGCAAGATCCACGACGACGTTATCGCGTACGCCGAAAAACACCCCGCGGAGGTCGCGGCCTGCGTTCACCTCTTGGCGGTCGCCCGGGCCTTAGAGCGCATCGCGGACCACTCCACGAACGTCGGCGAGATGGTCGTCTACCTGATGACGGCGAAGATAATAAAGCACCACCACGACGTGGAGACCGAGGGGGGCCCCGGGCCTTAGTGGCTCAGGTACGGGGTAGGATAGGGCATTTAGGTTTTAGGTGGGGGTGGGTTTCGGCGGTAAGGCGACGTAGCGCTGACCATTTATACGCCAAAAATACGGCTCCGGCGAACGGGCGCGCCATTATGGCGCATCGCGGCCGTCGGTCAAATTCGCGGCGATACGTCTTTTATTCGCGGAAGCGTTAACCTGTGAATATATACTATATTTTTTATGGAAGAAATGCTATAATTAAATGCTTGGGGCGGTGGCATATATTTTGCTTAAATATAACGGATACAGAAGTTCTTTGACGAGCAGGAATTATGCCGAAGCCCTTAGCATTAGTAGCCGACGACGACACGGCAGTCAGGAGTTCGTTATGCGCGTTTCTGGCGCGGGCCGAAGTTGCCGCGGAGGAGGCCGCGGACGGCGTCGAGGGTTTGGACTTCGTCAAGGCCGCGAACCCCGATCTGGCTTTTTTGGACCTCCAGCTGCCGCTCCTCGACGGCCTGTCCCTGCTCAAAATTGCCAAAAAACTGAGGCCTTCGCTCGCCGTGGTTATGATGAGCGGCTTGCCCTCGTCGGGGGATATTATGACCGCCATGGAGCACGGCGCGTATGCTTTCGTAACGAAACCGTGGGACTTGGAACTTTTGGAGAAAATAGTACACGACATATTGACCAAGGATTTGCCGGAAAAATTCCGCGGCCTCAGGGTCTCGACGGTCGCCGCCGACGAACGCCGGGGCGAAAGCCGCGTAGGCAAAGGAGGTAAAAATATGGCGTTGGTGCGGTGGAGTCCTTTTAGAGATTTATTGGGGATTCAGCAAGAGGTAAACCGCCTGTTCGAGGATTTGATGAGCCGTCGTACCGAAGGGGGCGCGGAAGGCGCGGTATGGGTTCCGGCGGTAGACGTTTCCGAGACCGACGATGCCATTAACGTGAAGGTCGAGGCGCCCGGGGTAAGCAAGGACGACTTCAAGATCTCCGTGACCAACAACGTTCTGACGGTCCGGGGCGAGAAGAAAATGGAGAAGGAGACGTCCGAGGAGAACTATCACCGCGTAGAGCGCGTGTACGGGAGTTTCTACCGCGCGCTCGAGCTTCCGACGATGGTCCAAGCGGACAAGGTCAAAGCCAATTACAAGGACGGCGTCCTCAGCATCGAACTGCCCAAGAGCGAGGAAGTCAAACCCAAAGAGATAGCCGTCGAGGGCGAATAGGTTTACTGCCTTGCTGTTTTGCGGGGCGCGCGGGGATCGGCGGGCACCCGCGCGCTCAATATAAGATGCGGTCGTGAGCTTTCGGGTTTTGGGGACCTAAGGTATCGAACGGAGTATTTTTTCAACTTTCCACTAAAGAAGGAGAAGTATAGTGAACGAGATTAATGAAGAAGGAATCGGGATTTTTATCGATTATGAGTACGTTTTCATTACGCTCGAGAGATTGTACGGTGTGCCTATGGATTTGGAGGTGGTTGTCGAAGGCATCCACGAAAAAACTAGGCCATTCGGGAAAATAATCTTAGAGAGAGCGTACGCCCCTTGGAGCAATTTTGTAGAAGGTTTGGCCCAACTGAGCAAGTGGCGGGTTGAGACCGTGAATATAAGCTCCAAGCAAGTCGATAAAACGGACGTCAATACCGGCCAACGTTGCGCCGTCCTCCAGAATAACGCCGATATCTACATCGCCTGGGACGTCGCGCAACTGATCTACACCAATCAAAATATCCAAAAATACGCGCTCGTTACGGGCGACGGCGATTTCGTCGAGATCGTGAAGCGCGCCCAGCAGAACGGCAAGCGGGTCTACGTGATGGGCTTCGAGCGCAACACATCCGAATTTCTCCGCACGCAGGCCGACCAGTTCGTCTCGCTGGACGACCTCGCGCGCGCCAACGAATCGGCGATCGCGGAACGCATCGTCGACCTGGGCCTGGATATGGAACAGCGGCTCGATTACGTCGGTTATAAATTGTTGATCGACATCCTCAGCCGCGAGAACCCCCAGGTGAACTTCCGCGAACTCGTGCACCGCATCATCACCGACGGCGTCTTTTTGACGGAGCGCCGCCCCGACCCCGCTTCCATCAAGGGCGAGGTCTTCGTCATTATCCCCAACCGCAAACACCCCCTCGTCCGGAACCGCCTCCTGGCGCGCGGCATCGACCCGGACGCCGTCCCCGAGCCGCGCCCTACGGTCGAGCCGCGCCTCGATTCTCCCCCCCCGGAGGACCACAGCGACCCGAACTTCGTCGCCGGCGTAGAGGCGTTCGAGAAGATGAGGTTCGAAGAGGCCGCGGACCGCTTCGGAAGATACCTCGACGTTTACGGGCGCGACTTCTCGGCCTACGTAATGGCCATCAAGGCCTTAATAGAACTGAACCGCCCGGACGAGCTGCGGGATATGTGTCTGCGCGCCCGTACCCTCGAGAACTACGACATGCTGAGCCAGCGCTTCCCGGAGTGGGCCCGCTTTATCGACAACAAGGTAACCAGCGAGGGCGTAGTCCAGGAGGCGGTAACGGACAAGACCGAAACCGAGGCCCAGGCGGAGGACACGCCGTTGCTGTAGGAGAGTGCGATGTCGTACCCGGAGGTATTAATTTTATAAGTACCGTAACGCGTTGAGGAGAAACTATGCCTAAGATAATCGGTATCGACTTGGGGACCACCAACTCGTGCGTGGCGGTAATGGAGGGCGGCGAGCCGGTGGTGGTCCCCAACGCCGAGGGGTCGCGGACGACGCCTTCCGTGGTGGCGTTCCTGAAAGACGGCAAAAGGGCCGTCGGTTCCGTCGCCAAGCGGCAGGCGATAGCCAACCCGGAGAATACCGTTTATTCTATCAAGCGCTTCATGGGCCGCCGCCACGCGGAGGTCCCCGCGGAGATCAAGACGGTCTCCTTCAAGGTAGTCGAGGCGGCCAACGGCGATTGCCGCGTCCAAATCGGCGACAAGCAGTATTCGCCGCCCGAGATAAGCGCCATGGTCCTGCAGAAGATGCGCGAGACCGCCGAAGACTACCTGGGGGAGCGCGTCAATAAGGCCGTGGTGACGGTCCCGGCCTACTTCAACGACTCCCAGCGCCAGGCCACCAAGGACGCGGGCAAGATCGCCGGCCTCGAGGTCGAGCGCATCATCAACGAGCCCACCGCCGCCGCCCTCGCCTACGGCCTCGAGAAGAAGGTCAACGAGAAGGTCGCGGTCTTCGACCTCGGCGGCGGGACCTTCGATATATCCATCCTCGAAATAGGCGAGGAAGGCGTCTTCCAGGTGTTGGCGACCAACGGCGATACGCACCTGGGCGGCGACGACTTCGACGAGCGCGTCATCAACTGGCTCGCCGACGAGTTCAAGAACGACACGGGCATCGACCTGCGCGAGGACAAGATGGCGCTCCAGCGGCTCAAGGAGGCCGCGGAGAAGGCCAAGTGCGAGCTCTCGACGCTGACCGAGACCGCCATTAACCTCATGTACGTCACCGCGGACGCCACCGGGCCCAAGCACCTCGAGAAGCAGCTCACCCGCGCCAAGCTCGAAGAGCTGGTTGCCGACCTCGTCGAGAGGACCGTCGGGCCGTGCCAGCAGGCCCTCAAGGACGCCGGCCTGTCCGCGGCCGAAGTCGACGAGGTCATACTCGTGGGCGGCCAGACGCGCATGCCCGCGGTCCAGAAGAAGGTCCGCCAGCTGTTCGGCAAGGAGCCCAACAGGTCCGTCAACCCGGACGAGGTCGTGGCCGTGGGCGCCGCGATCCAGGGCGCCGTTCTCGCCGGCGACGTAAAGGACGTCCTGCTCCTCGACGTCACGCCGCTCTCGCTGGGCATCGAGACCTTGGGCGCCGTTACGACCCGCCTCATCGAGCGCAACACCACCATACCCACCCGCAAGAGCCAGATCTTCACCACCGCGGACGACAACCAGACGACGGTCGAAATCCACGTTCTGCAGGGCGAGCGCGAGATGGCCGCGTACAACCGGACCATAGGCCGCTTCCACCTCGAGGGCATACCGCCCGCGCCCCGCGGCGTCCCCCAAATCGAAGTGACCTTCGACATCGACGCCAACGGCATCCTGAACGTCTCGGCGAAGGACATGGCCACGAGCAAGGAGCAGCGCATCACCATCACCGCCTCCAGCGGCCTCACCGACGACGAGATCGACCGCATGGTCACGGAGGCCAAGGACCACGAGGCGGAGGACAAGAAGATGCGCGAGGAGGCCGAGATCAAGAACCGCGCCGACTCCGCCATCTACCAGTCCGAGAAGCTACTCAAGGAGCTTGGCGACAAGGTCACCGCCGAAGAGAAGAACAAGATAGACGGGGCCATCCAGCGACTCAAAGACGCCCGCGAGAAGGGCGACGCGGCCGAGATACGTTCCGCCACCGAGGGCCTGGAGGTCGCGCTGAACGAGATGTCCACGCGGCTCTACCAGCAGGCCGGCGCAGGCGCCCAGCCGCCTCCGGGCGCAGGGGCCCAGCCGCCTCCCCCGGGTGGCGACGGTCCCGAGGGCGACGTCGTGGACGCCGACTACGAGATCGTTGAGGACGAGGGGGAAAGCCAAAAATAAATTGAGAGGCTTCTTCGCCTCTCGACCTCAGTTAACAACGCCGGCTCGGCTCGCGGAGATTTCCCTTGCCCGGGCCGGCTTTTTTATGCCTTGACTTATATCGACTTGTTGGTATAGAATTGCTCGAGAAGGGAGCGATGTCGTGAAGAGGTTAACATATGCCGCCGTCGCGAGCGTAACTTTCGTCGCGGCGGCGTACGCGTTGCCCGCTGAGCTCGTCGTCGTTTCGGACAAGGAGGTCCGACCCGACGAGGCGGTGGGCCTATTCTATTTAGGGCAAGCGGCCGGCGGTTACCTTTATAACGGCTCGAGCGCGGCGTTAGGCCGCGTGACGCCGTATCGCATCCTAGACCGGGAAGCGCAAACGAAGGATTACTACGTCGTTTGGGCGCCGGAATGGGTGGGCGTGACGCCGGCGGATTTCGAGCACTTAGGTACGGCTATCCGGCTCTCGGAATGTGAGATACTCGTAGGTCTCGAGCCGGGTTTCGGCCCGGGCGCGTTGCGGGCGGTGGAACATAAGATCGAATTAATAAAGCTCGAGCCGGTGACGCCGGTGGAGTGGCGCTTCGACGGCGAGGAGCCTCCCGAGAAGAAGGACCCGGCGATCGAGGCGGCGATAAATAAGATTACAGAACGGGAATACGCCGGGTACATTAAGGAGTTGCAAGATTTCAAAACCCGTTGTACGGATACATCGGGCTCCGACGCCGCGCGCGATTATATTAGGAACTTTTTCGCGGCCGAGAACTTAGAACCGGCACTCTTCGAGTTTAAGTGCGTCGGATTCAAAGACGCGCGCTACCCTAGGCCCGGCGGCGCGATCTACGTTCGTACCGATCACGGTACTTTTAAACGCTCCGAGGATAACGGCAATACGTGGGATACCGTTTACGCCGAGGGAACCAACTACGTCGCATCGTCGTTTTGGTTAGACGATAAGACGGGTTTCGTGGCGGGCTACAACCGGAAATTAGCTAAAACCTCGGACGGCGGCAATAGCTGGGTAACGGTCGATTTCGACCCGGGTATTCCGGGGGGGTCGTACTGTAAACCGTGGGGCATATGCTTCGTGACCACCGACGTAGGGTGGCTGGGCGGCGAGGTATCTGTACCAAATGACGCCGTCGAGGGGTTTATTATAAAGACGGAAGACGGGGGCCGGACGTGGATCCCGGAGTATGTACCGGGGGAGTTTGCGGCGACGGCGATCGCTTTCTTCGACGCTAACCACGGCTGGGCGGCCGGCGGCCGTTTAGGATCGGGCCGCGGTATCCTTTATACCGACGACGGCGGTGATACGTGGCGGGAATGTGAGATGCGCGCCACTCTAAGGATACACGACCTTGCCGCGGTCGGTCCACGCGAGGCATGGGCTACATCGCGCGATTCGGGGGAGGTGCTTCATACTTTGAACGCCCTAACGTGGCAATACGTCGACCCGGGGGTGCCCGGGATTTACGAAGAGGTCGAGTTTCCCGACCCCTCCCACGGGTACGCGGCCGGCACGAAAATAATTAAAACGGACGACGGGGGCGTAAATTGGTACGAAATAACGAACGCGCCCGTACTTTCCTACGACCTCCTGGCGTTCGCCGACGAAAACCGCGGCGTTGTAGGTGACTTCGGGGCGGATAATTTGTATTGGACGGGCGACGGCGGTGGTACGTTTGTCAAGGTTATCCAAGACGTCGACCTTGGGGCGGAAAACGTTATCGGCGAACGGCGCGGTATGGAGAAGGCTGAGGAAATAATCATAATCGGCGGCCATTTCGACTCGGCTTCCAACCAAGAACCGTCGCTTGCGCCCGGCGCCGAGGACAACGCCTCCGGTACGGCGTGCGCGATGGCCGCGGCGCGGGCTTTCCGCGAGCTCCGCTTTAAACGAACGGTCCGCTACGTAGCTTTCGGAGCCGAGGAATCCGGCGTGATCGGGAGCCGGGAGTACGCCAAGCGTTGCGCCGAGAAGGGCGAAAAGATCGTCGCCGTCCTCAACGCTGATATGGTAGCTTACGACGAGGACGGCGGCGCGCGGGACGATTATTCGTTAGCGTGTGAAAGGTACACGTGGTTATTCGACTACTTAGTAGTTATCAGCGGATTGTACGATAACGACTTGATTTACGACCGCGAAGAATGGTATAGCGATCACGGACCATTCTGGAGCGTCGGTTACGCCGCCGTCGGTGCTATCGAGGGTGGCGTCGGGCCGGGCAAGGTTATGGAGTACCCCTACTACCACACTACGGAAGACACCCTCGACAAACTCCACCCGG
>WVWN01000038.1:19726-26899 GCA_011773985.1 Candidatus Zixiibacteriota bacterium
TACGACCTCGCCGGCCGGCGCGTGGCGCGGGAGCAGGTTGCGGTAGGTTGCGACGAGTGCGTGTGGCGGCCTGCGGGCGCTGAAGGAGAATCCCTCGCGCCGGGCGTGTATATCTACCGCGTCGAGGGGCGGGAGCAGCAGAAGGCGGGAAAGGTCGTTATAACCGAGTAAGAGGAAAAAGGAGCGTCATGAACAAGCACATCGTTGCGGCCCTTTTGGGAGCCGCGTTGGCCGCCGCGGCGCTGGCGCTGCCGGGCGATTTGGTCGTCGTTTCTCCGAATGAGGTCGCGCCCGACGAGGCGGCGGGCCTATATTACTTGGGGCCGACTTCGGGCGGCTTTTTGTACAACGGCTCGGAGGAGGCGCTGGCGCGCGTAACCCCGTACCGCCTTCTGGACCGGGAGGCCACGCGGAAAGAGTATTACCTCGTCTGGGTCCCCGGCGGCGGCCTCGGCGCCGCGGCCTTCGCGGGCTTGGGCTCGGCCGCTGTCATTTCCGACGAGGAGATACTCGTGGGCTTGGAGCCGGGTGCGGACGCCGAAGATTTGCGCGCGGTCGACCGGCGCCTCGAGCTGGTTAAATTGGAGACGGTGAAGCCGCTCGAGCGGCGCTTCGACGGCGAGACGCCCCCCACGCAAAAGGACCCGGATATCGAGGTGGCGATAAACAGTATAACGGCGGGGGAATACGCCTCGTACATCCAAACCCTCCAGGATTTCCTTACGCGCTACACGCCTACCGCCGGATACGTCGAGGCGCGTGATTATTTGCAAGTTTTTTTCGAGGGCCAAGGGCTTAAAGTCACGCTTTTCCCATTCGACTACGGCGGCGGTACCTACCATAACGTAATCGCGGAGCGCGCCGGGGCCGCGTCGCCGGAGGAAGTCGTAATAATATGCGGCCACCTCGACTGTACGTCGCAGCGTGAGTATCGGGAGGTACTGGCGCCGGGCGCGGACGACAACGCCTCGGGGGTAGCGGTCGCGATGGCCGCGGCGCGCGCGTTCAAAGAGCTCGAGTTCGGTCGGACCGTGCGGTACTGCGCCTTCGGCGGCGAGGAGCAAGGTTTGTACGGCAGTCGCGCGTACGCGCTCTATTGTATGGAAAGTGGCGTGAACTTAGTCGCGGTATTGAACGCGGATATGGTGGCCTACGACGAGGAGAGCGGCGGCCGCGACGATTTCAGCGTAGCCTACCGCGCGTACCCTTGGCTCTTGACGTACCTCGAGGCCGTCGGCGGCCTGTACGGCAACGACCTCATCTACGACCATTACGAGTTCACGGGCAGCGACCATTACTTTTTCTGGGCCTACGGCTATCCGGCTATGGCGGCCATCGAGGGCCGGCCGGGCGTCGGGGGCAGTACGTTGTACCCTTACTACCATACTATTGAGGACACCTTAGACAAGCTCCACCCCAACCTTGCCGTCCGCTTCGCGCGCGACTACGGCGCGACGTTGGCGCACCTCGCCCGGCCCGGGTATACGGGCGTCGAAGAGCCTAAGGTCCCGGGCGCCGCGGTCCCGTTCTCCCGGCCCTTCGCCGTATATCCAAACCCGTATTGCTACGCGACGTCCACGGGAGGCGTGAACTTCGTCGGCGTAAACTCGCCGGCTACGGTTGAGGTGTACGACCTCGCCGGCCGGCGCGTCGCGCGGGAGCAGGTTGCGGTCGGTTGCGACGAGTGCTTGTGGCGGCCTGCCGGTAGGAATGGCGAAGCGCTCGCGCCGGGCGTGTACCTCTACCGCGTCGAGGGACGGGAACAGAGTAAAGCGGGAAAGATAGTTATCGCCAGGTAACCGTGACGCGCGAGCGAGGCGCGGACGTGAAGGTAATAAAAATCGTAATCGTCGTAGGTGCATTCGTTGCTGCGGCCGCGTTGGCTTTGCCCGGCGAGCTCGTCGTAATTTCCGATAAAGAAGTTCGCCCCGACGAGGCGGCGGGGCTTTATTATTTAGGCTCGTGCGCTGCGGGGTATCTATACAACGGCTCGAGCGCCGCGGTAGGGCGCGCGGCGCCGTACAGGCTGCTCGACCGTGACGCCCAGGTCAAGGATTACTACGTCGTCTGGGCGCCGGCGTGGGTAAAACTTGCCCCGGAGCAATTCGCGCACCTGGGCGCCGCGGCGCGCCTCTCGGAATATGAAATACTGGTAGGGCTCGAGCCGGGTTTCGGCCCGGGCGCGCTCCGTGCCGTCGAACATAGAATAGAACTGATAAAGCTCGAGCCGGTGACGCGGGTCGCGTGGCGCTGCGAAGGCGAGGGACCGCCCAAAAGGAAGAGCCGGGCGATAGAGGCGGCGGTAGACGAGATTAAGGCCGAGGAATATGCCGGTTATATAAAACGATTGCAAGATTTCCGTACGCGGGCCGCCGATACAAAAGGAAACGACGCGGCCGCGGCTTATATAAGGAGTTTCTTCAGCGCCCAAGGCCTTGACGCGTCGTTGTTTGTATCCAAGTCGATGGATCTCGTAAAAGCATATTACCCGGAAGTCGCGGATGCGATTTACCTTAGGTCGCAATACTCTACTATAAAGCGGACGAGGGATCGCGGGGCGACGTGGGAGACGATCTACGCGGAACGAGCGTGGAAAACACCGTCGATGTTCTGGGTGAACGCTTCGAGCGGGTTCGTGGCCGGGTATAACAGCGTTTTGGCGAAGACCACGGACGGCGGCGATACCTGGGAGCAGATCACTTTCGCCTCCGGTTATCCCGAAAAGAGGTATGAACCGTGGGCACTTTGCTTCGCCGACGACAATACGGGATGGATCTGCGGGTCGGGTCCTTATGAACAAGGGTTTATGTTAATGACTACGGACGGGGGTTATACTTGGGTCCCCCAGTCGATCCCCGGCGAGTTTCATCCCGGCGCGATGGATTTTTTTGACGTCGGTTGCGGCTGGGCAGGTGCCGGCGCCGGCAGCGGCGGCCTGCGAACGATTTTTTACACGGATGACGGCGGCGCGAATTGGCGGCAAGGTTCGGTACCGGGGGCGAATCGTATCGTAGACCTCGCGGCCGCGACGCCGACCGCGGCATGGGCGGCCGACCGATATGGGAGGTTATTGAAGACCACTAACGGTTTAGACTGGGATTACGCGAATACGGGAATCGAAGGTTATTTTTATAACGTCGAGTTCCCGGATCCGCAGAACGGATATGCGGCGGGTTCCAACCTCATTAAAACTACCGACGGCGGCGCGACGTGGCGCGAGGTCGGCGGCTGCCCCGATATAGATTGTGGCCTCTTGGCTTTCGCTGACAAGGACCACGGCGTCGTCGGCGACACGGACGGCGATCACCTTTACCGTACGGACGACGGCGGCGTGACCTTCGTCGACATAGTAAACGATCTGGATTTAACCATAGCTAGCGTTATCGGCGAACGCCGGGGGAGCAAAGCCCCGGACGAAATCGTGATCTTGGGCGGGCATTTTGATTCCACTTCCGATCAATGCCCGTCCCTGTGCCCCGGCGCGGACGACAACGCCTCCGGTACGGCATGTGCTATGGCGGCGGCGCGCGCTTTAAAAAACCTAACCTTCGATAGGACTATTCGTTACGTAGCTTTTGACGCTGAGGAATGCGGCGTCGTGGGGAGCATGGCTTACGCGGGACGCTGTTCGGAAATGGGTGAAAAGATAATCGCTTTCCTCAACGCCGACATGGTCGCGTACGATGAAGAAACGGGTACCCGCGATGATTACGCCATTGCCTACGATAAATACATTTGGTTGTTCGATTACTTAAAAGGCGTAGGCGACTTGTACGGGAATAATTTGATTTACGAAAAGGGTTTTTGCTCAAGCGATCAATATTCTTTTTGGGGCGTAGGGTACGCGGCGATCGCCGCTATCGAAGGAAGTACGGGCGGGGGCGGCCACCAGAGCTACCCTTACTACCATACGACCGAAGACACCCTTGATAAACTCCGCCCCGCGCTCGCCGTACGTTTCGTACGAGACTACGCGGCCGTGTTCGCGCACCTGGCCGGCTTCGACGACACGGGCATCGAGGAGCCGGGGCCCGGCGTAGCCGCGGTCCCGTTCTCCCGCCCCTTCGCCGTTTACCCGAACCCTTATTGCTACGCGACGGCCGCGGGCGGCGTCAACTTCGTCGGCATCAAATCGCCGGCTACGGTTGAGGTGTACGACCTCGCCGGCCGGCGCGTCGCGCGGGAGCAGGTTGCGGTCGGTTGCGACGAGTGCTTGTGGCGGCCTGCCGGTAGGAATGGCGAAGCGCTCGCGCCGGGCGTGTACCTCTACCGCGTCGAGGGGCGGGAACAGAAGAAGGCGGGCAAGATAGTCATCGGCCGGTAACGCTGGCGCGTGAGCGAGGCACAGACGTGAAGATAATAAAAATCGTAATCGCCGTAGGCGCGTTCATCGCTGCGGCCGCGTTGGCTTTGCCCGGCGAGCTCGTCGTAATTTCCGATAAAGAAGTTCGGCCCGACGAGGCGGCGGGGCTATATTATTTGGGTTCGTGCGGCTCGGGATACTTGTATAACGGCTCGAGCGCGGCGCTGGCGCGCGCGGCCCCGTACCAGGTGCTGGACGACCGTGGCCGCGCTATGCATTACTTCCTCGTCTCCCTGCCCGGGCGAACGGCGCTGACGGCGGCGGACCTGGCGACTGTGGGCGACGTTAAACGGCTGGGCGACGAATACTTGCTGGCCGTCGCAAGGCCGGGCGACGTCGGCGTCCTGTTGGCTATGGAGCCGCGCCTGCGCGTCCGCGAACTGCGGCCTACGGCGCGCGCGGCCTGGAAAGGCGCGGCCGAGGCGCCGCCCACGAAGAAGAACGCACTGGTCGAGGCGGCGGTCAAATCGATAACCGCGGAGGAATACGCGGGCTACATTAAAAAACTCCAAGACTACCGCACGCGCTATTCGTTTACGCCCAACATGGAGGGGGCGCGCAACTGGCTCCGCAACTGGTTCGCCGGGCAAAACCTGGAGGCCGAATGGCACGCCTTCGACTGCGGCCGCTACGAGGTCGCCCATTACCCGGAGGCGGGCGGCAACGTCTACCTCGACGATTACCACTGCATGGTCCGGCGCTCCGAGGACCGCGGCGCGAGCTGGGATACCCTCCGCCCGAAATACGGCACCGCCGGTTGGTATTATAATCCGCCGCCGTGCCATTGGTTTGACGCCGACGCCGGCGTATTCGCCGGCATCGACGGCTACGTCGCGTTGACCGCGGCCGGCGGCGATTCCTGGCAATACGTACGGTACGCCCGGCCCCTGGCGGAAGGTTTCCGTTCCATCCACGGCATTGCGTTCGCGACGCCGCGCGTCGGTTGGATTAGCTATACTGATTATAAACCCAGGAGTGGCGGCGGTTATTCGGTAACTCCCCACGTCGTAAAAACGGAAGACGGCGGCCGGAGCTGGCGCGAGGTGGAGTGGTCCGTTTCGGTGTTCCATCGTTTGGCGCCGTACGACGCGAACCGGATGTGGGCGCTGCGCTATGCCATCGGCTCGGGTACGCGTTTCTATTACTCCGATGACGGCGGCCGAAGCTGGAGTGCGTGCGTCGCCCCGATCGGGTCCAACGAGTACGTNNCACGACCGACGGCGTGAACTGGAAAGAAGTCGATACCGGCTTCACGGGCGACTTCCTGCAGGTGGAATTCCCGACCGCGACCGTGGGTTACGTCGCCGGCGCCCCGTTGATCAAGACCGTCGACGGCGGCCGAACCTGGACGAAGGTCCGCGCGGCGCCGCCAGTCGAGTGCGTGGCCATGACCTTCGCGGACGCGAAGCACGGCGTCGTCAGCGACTACTACGGCGACGCCGTCTACCGCACCGACGACGGCGGCTCGAGCTGGACCGACATATCGCTTGGCCTTAACGTCCCCGAATACAACGTCGTCGCCGAGCGCCGGGGGACCGAGAGGCCGGACGAAATAGTCATCGTGGGCGGCCACCACGACGCGATTTCCACCGAGCGGCCCTGGGTCTGCCCGGGCGCGGAGGACGACGCCTCCGGGACGGCGGTCGCGATGTGCGCCGCCCGCGCCTTCCGCAACGTCAGCTTCAAACGGACCGTGCGGTTCATGGGTTTCGGCGACGAGGAGGGTTATCTCCTTGGCAGCGAGGCCTACGCCAAGGAGTGCGCCGAAAAGGGCGAAAAAATAGTGGCGGTCCTCAACGCGGATATGGTGAGTTACGACGAAGAGAACGGCTCCCGCGACGACCTGACGGTGGGGGCGCCGAACGACGCGCGGTGGTTGGTGGAATATCTCAAGGCGGTGGGAGGTCTGTACGGCCAGAGGCTTATTTACGACTGGGACGCCGAATGGGTTAGCGACGACTGGTCTTTCATTAAAGTCGGGTACGCGGCGCTGGGCGTCATCGAGGGCGAGGTCGGCGAGGGCGGCATCTTAGACTACCCCTGGTACCACACGCCCGAGGATACGCTCGACAAGCTCCAGCCCGCGTTCGGGGCCCGCTGTGCCCGCGACCTGGCCGCGACGCTGGCCCACCTGGCGGGCGTGGCCGGGACCTTCCCCGAGCCGCCGCCACTGGGGACCGCCGCGGTCCCGTTCACCCGGCCCTTCGCCGTCTATCCGAACCCGTATTGCTTCGCGACGGCGACCGGCGGCGTCAACTTCGTCGGCCTTAAATCGCCGGCGACGGTTGAGGTATACGACCTCGCCGGGAGAAGGGTCGCGGCGGCGGAGGTTCCGGCCGGGCGCGACGAGTGCGTGTGGCGACCCGCGAGTGCCGACGGCGAGACGCTTTCCCCCGGCGTCTACATCTACCGCGTCAAGGGGCGCGAACAGAGAGAGGCCGGGAAGATAGTCGTCGCCAGGTAATCCTGGCGAGTACGGGAGGCACGGACGTGAAGATAATTAATATTATTATCTTGGGGGCCGCTTTCCTGGCCGCGGCGGCGTGTGCGTTGCCCGGCGACCTCGTAGTAATCTCGGCTAAGGAAGTCCGGCCCGACGAGGCGGCGGGGCTTAATTATTTGGGCTCGTGCGCCGGGGGGTATTTGTACAACGGCTCGAGCGCGGCGCTGGCGCGCGTGGCGCCGTACCGCCTCCTCGACCGCGAGGCGCAAACGAAGGATTATTATATCGTCTGGGCGCCGGAATGGGTGAAGGTTAAGGCCGCGGCCTTCGCGCATTTGGGTACGGCTATTAGGCTCTCGGAATATGA
>WVWN01000082.1 GCA_011773985.1 Candidatus Zixiibacteriota bacterium
CGTTCGTCGCGGCCCAGGAGCAGTTCTATAACAACCCCAACTGCGACCCGTTCTCGGTCGACAATAATACTGTCTTCCGGGACCACTCGTGGCAGTATTACTTGGCGAAGTGGGAAAAGCTCCAGCTCGAGCAGGAAGCAGGCCCCTACCGCAACCTGATGGTCCGCGTATGGGTCGAGCCGGGGATAGAGTTCCCGGGTGTGGCGCCCTCGAGCATAGGGCGGGTTAAAGCGTTGTATTACTAATCGGCCGGCGAATAATAACGCCAACTGGAAAGGGAGCCGGCGGCTCCCTTTACCCGTTTGGAAATTTGCCTTGACGCGGGGGGTCCGGCCGGTTATAATGCCGGTAACATTTAAACCTCAGGAGGAAAATAATGAAAATACTCGTTTCAACGTTGGCGGCCGCGCTCGTCGTTTGCGCGGGCGCCCGGGCCGCGGACGTCATCGTAGACGGCGGCCCCGGTCCCGCCGCGCCCGCCTTGGCGGCCGCAATGCCCTTCTACCAGGCCACGATGGAGCTGGCGTGGGACAACGGCCAACGGCGGTGGAGCGTCGTCTGGTACACCGGCGCCCAATCCTGGGTCGGCAACGACTTCAACGTCTCAACGCTCAAGACGAAGTACACCAAGATATTGAAGTACAAATACTACACGCGCGGCGCCTGGCCCAACGGGCGATGGGACGGCATGCGCTTCGCCTTCTACAACTTCGTGGGCGGCGTGCCCGCCTCCATGCTCTGGCCCACAAGCGGTAACCCGTACTTCTTCAAACCCAGCGCCGGCATCGAGGGCCACATATGGGTGGAGTTCGACGTTAACTGGAACTGCCCCACGCCGGCGTTCGTCGCGGCCCAGGAGCAGTTCTATAACAACCCCAACTGCGACCCGTTCTCGGTCGACCTGAATCCAACGAATTTAAAGCATAGCTGGCAGTACTACAACGCGCGGTGGGCGCTGCTCGAGCTCGACTTCCCGGGAGCTGGGCCCTACCGCAACCTGATGGTCCGCGTATGGGTCGAGCCGGGCATTGAATTCCCGGGCGTGGCGCCCTCGAGCATAGGGCGGGTTAAAGCGTTGTATTACTAATCGGCCGGCGAATAATAACGCCAACTGGAAAGGGAGCCTTGGGCTCCCTTTACCCGTTTGGAAATTTGCCTTGACGCGGGGGGTCCGGCCGGTTATAATGCCGGGAACATTTAAACCTCAGGAGGAAAATAATGAAAATACTCGTTTCAACGTTGGCAGCCGCGCTCGTCGTTTGCGCGGGCGCCTGGGCCATTGACGCCGCCGTCGATGGCGGCGGCAGTTCCGCGGCGGCCGCCCTTGCGGCCCCCACGGCCTCCGACCAGGCCACGATGGAGCTTAAGTGGGATAACGGCCTACGGCGGTGGAGCATCGCTTGGTACACCGGCGGCGGTTGGTGGGTCGGCAATGACTTCAACGTATCGACGCTCAAGACGAAGTACACCAAGATATTGAAGTACAAATACTACACGCGCGGCGCCTGGCCCAACGGGCGATGGGACGGTATGCGCTTCGCCTTCTACAACTTCGTGGGCGGCGTGCCCGGCTCCATGCTCTGGCCTACCAGCGGAACCGGCTACTTCTTCAAGCCCAGCGCCGGCATCCAAGGCCACATATGGGTGGAGTTCGACGTCAACTGGAACTGTCCCTCGCCGGCGTTCGTCGCGGCCCAAGAGCAGTTCTACAACCACCCCAACTGCGACCCGTTTGCCCTCGATAACAGTACTATCTTCCTGGGACACTCGTGGAAATATACCTTGGGGAAATGGGAAAAGTATATATCTACCAGACCCGAAGTTGCCCCCTACCGCAACATCATGATCCGCGTGTGGGTCGAGCCGGGCATTGAATTCCCGGGCGTGGCGCCCTCGAGCATAGGGCGCGTCAAAGCGCTGTATTACTAATCCCCTTGCGAGAAATAACCCCGACTGGAAAGGGAGCCGCCGGCTCCCTTTACTCGTTCGGAAATTTGCCTTGACGCGGCAGCCCCGGCCGGTTATAATGCCTTGGTAATTTAAACCCCAGGAGGAAAATAATGAAAATACTCGTTCCAACCATCGTGGCTGGGCTCGTAGTTTGCGCGGGGGCCTGGGCCGCGGACGCGGCGGTGGACGGCGGCGCCAGTTCCACGGCGCCCGCCCTCGCGGCCCCCACGGCCTACGACCAGGCCACGACAGAGCTGATGTGGGACACCGGCTCGCGGCGGTGGAGCGTGATCTGGTACACCGGCGCCGGTTGGTGGGTCGGCAACGAATTCAATACGTCGACGCTGAAGACCAAATACGTTAAAATTTTAAAATTCAAGATGTATACGCGCGACGACTGGCCCAACACCCAGTGGGACGGCTTCCGCATCGGCTTCTACGAGTTCCGCGGTGGGGTCCCGGGTTCTATGCTTTGGCCCACAGGAGGAACCGGATATTACTTCAAGCCGAGCGGTCTCCACGGCCACGTTTGGGTAGAATGCGATATTAACTGGAACTGTCCCTCGGTCTCATTCGTCGCGGCCGAAGAGCAATTCTACAACAACCCCTTAGGCGATCCGTGGAGCGTGGACAATAACCCGACCTTTCTGGGACACTCCTGGTACTACGCCCTAGGTAGGTGGAGCAAACTTTCTGAAGTTTCGATACCGGATATAAAGCCGTATACCAATTTGATGCTCCGCGTGTGGGTCGAGCCGGGGATAGAGTTCCCGGGCGTGGCGCCCTCGAGCATAGGGCGCGTCAAAGCGCTGTATTATTAGCGCGTATTCGGGCCGTCAAATACGATTACGGGGATTCGAAAAGGCTCCCTTTTTACGTGGTAGCGAATGAGGTAACCCTCCACGCGGCCGTCGGATTTTTACTTTGACGGCGACGCCGATATCTTTTATAATAATACCGGACCGCCCGGGCCCGCGCTGTCCGCGTACACGGGGAGCTTTCTCATGATAAATTATATTCGAATAACTTCGGCCGCGGCCCTGTTGGCCGGCGTCGCCGGTGCCGCGGTGGTACTGGAAGAAAAATTCGAGGGCGCCAAGTTCCCGCCCGCCGGCTGGGAGAAAGTAGAGGTCAAAGGCGTCTGGACGCGCGAGCACGTCGGCGCGCCGTACAACTGGTGCGCGTACTTCCACAGCTACGCATACGTCGGCGGCGAGGGTACGCTGGGGACCAAGGGCCAAACATTGGCGACGAACGACTACCGCGTTTCCTTTGCCTACCGCTACCGCGTCGAGCCCGCGAGCGGCACGGCGTCGGCCGAAACCCGCGTCGAGCGCCTCGAGGGCGAGGTGTGGCAAGTGGTATCTAGTTGGCCGCTGCCGCGAACCTCCACCTTCCAGGTCTTCGAATTCAAGTACGCCGCGTCGCAAGACGGCACGTACCGCCTGCTCTTCTACGCGGAGGCCGCGGAAGAGGCCATCGTCTTCTTCCGCGTCGACGACGTATTGTGGGAGAGCGGGCCCTTCACGGCCGTGGCGCCGGCGAGCCTGGGCGGGGTTAAGGCTTTGTATTATTAAAACCCTTTCATCAGAAAACTTAAAGGCCGCCCCGCCGGGCGGCCTTCGCTATGGACGGCTCCTTCCTTTTTGTGATAATATAACGACGAGGTGAAGCAATAAATGGCCCGAGCCAAGGTGGCGGCGCTCCGCACGAGCGCCGAAACGATAATCGACGACTTCACGCGGCTGATGCGCCTCGCGGACTACCCCTCCTACCTCCCCCGCGACAAGAAGACCCAGCTCAAGATAAACATCTCCTGGCACAAGTATTTCCCCGCCTGCTCGACGACGCCGTGGCAGCTCGAGGCCGTCGTTAAAACGCTTCTGGAGGACGGTTATGCCAAAGAGGACCTCGTCCTCTGCCAGAACGCGACCGTCGTCGTCGACCCCAAAATCGGCGCGCGCCTGAACAAGCTCGAGGGCGTCGCCGAAAAGTACGGCCTCGAGTTCCATTACTTACAAGACCCGGACCAGGACGAATGGGTGCCGTACGAGCCACGCGGCGAGATGCTCGTGCTGGCCGACGTATACAAAAAGAAAGGCCTCTGGCTCCCGAAGTCCTTCCCCGGCACCAACATCATCCACCTCCCCACCGTCAAGACGCACGTCTTCACGACGATGACGGGCGCGATGAAGAACGCCTTCGGCGGCCTGCTCAACCTCGANNATCTTCGCGGTGATGGACGGGACGGTCGCGGGCGACGGCCCGGGCCCGCGGGCCATGCGGCCCGTCGTCGCGAACGTCATCCTCGCCTCCGGCGACCAGGTCGCGATAGACGCCGTCTCCGCCAAGATGATGGGCCTCGAGCCGCTCGAATTGGATTTCATTCGCCTGGCCCACGAACGTGGCCTGGGCGTCGGCGACCCGCGGGAGATAGAGCTCGTCGGCGACGATATCTCCGGTATGAACCTCCGCTTCTCGCCCCACGAGGACACGTTCGCCTCGCGCGGCCAGAAGGCGATATACCACGGCTGGCTCAAACCCTTCGAGCACTTCCTTCTACGATCGCCCCTCGTACCTTGGGCGTACGTGGCCTCGCGCCTCTACCACGACGCGTTCTGGTATCCGTTTATCGGGAAGAAGCGCGTCCAAAAGATATTGGACGAGAGCGAGTGGGGCAGGCTCTTCCTGCGCTACCCGCCGGAGGGGATGTACTGGAAATAGGACCGAAGTCGGGAGGGACGTATATGCCGATAAAAATATTAACGTCGTTCGCGGTGGCCGCGGCCGGGGCGTTGCCGGGCACCGCGTCCGGCGTTTCCGTGGGGGATTACGCCGCCGAAACGGCCGTCGCCGCGGGCTTGGAGATCGGCACTCTCTGGGCCTCCTTTTATATCGGCATGAATTCGTGCGGTTGAGACACGGGCACTACCGACCCCGGCGGCCTCGCCGCATCCTACGTCCTATTTGGCGCTTACCCCTTCGCGTGCGCAGGCGGGGCAGTATTAACCGGCGAACGGGTAGACGGGGCGTCGTCGAATCCGGGGGCAACCTTCGCCTATACCCTAGTCGCCGCTTACGCTCAAAGCGCTATGCTCGTCGGTACCGGCGCGGCCATAGAAAGCTCCAAACTGTACGATATCGACGACGTATTCTTTTGGTACGGCTTTATCGATGTCGTAACGAAACCGTTCCTTGTCACGATAGTTTATAATAAAGTTAAAAAACCGGCCGGGCCGCGGCCGGAAAGCCGTCGCCCCGCCGTACGGCCTTACGTCAGCGCGGCCGCGGGTGAAGGGGGTAGGCCGGTGCCTTTATACGGCGTCTCGCTGTCCTTTTAAATACGGACGGCTCACGAACCTTCGTAAAAAAACGTAGGGGCGAACGGCCGTTTCGCCCCAATTTTATTACGGCGTCGCGGGCCGACCTGAAGGTCGGCCCCTACGTTAAATACTTAAAACGCTTCGTTGAACACCAAATAAATCCCCTGCGAGTCCTTGCCCCGGCCGTAGTCGAGGCGGACGCGCGCCTCGCCGTCACGCACGAGGTCGAGGCGCAGGCCCCCGCCCGCGGTGAGCATCACCGTGTCGAACGAGAAGTCGCCCATCGTGAAGCCGACGTCGCCCACGTCCACGAATAAAGCGCCAACGAGGCGCCACCACAGCGGCACGCGTATCTCCTCCTGGTAGGCCGCGAGCCAGCGGTTCCGCGCCCGCCCCTCCGGCTGGCCGCGAAGGACCGCGGAGCCCCCGAGCTCCGGCATCGCCCAAAACGGCGGCGCGGCGTCCCGGCCCGAAAGGAAGAGCCGGTTCGCGCACGTCCACCGTCGACCCAGGCGGTCGACGCGCCAGAAGAAGCGCGCGTCAGCCTCGTACCACCGGAAAGTATAATCCGAGCCGGCGCCCTCGTCGAAGAGCGAGAAGCGAGCCTGCAAGAAAAGGCCTTTCGTCGTCGCGTTGCGGCGGTCGCGCGTATCGTACTCGACGAACGCCGTCGGCCCGATTATCAGGCCGCCCTCGGCGCCGGGGGCGTACTCGGGCCCGGGGAGGAAACCCGGCTCGAGGCCCTCCGCCTCGGGCGCCCATTCCACGATTTTGTAATTCTCTAGGAAAGCGCCCAGGCCGGCGTAAAGCGGCCCGCGTGCGCGCCGGTACCCCTTGAGGTCCGCACGGAACATCCGCCTCGTGTAGTCGGCGTAATACTCTTTGGGAACGTCCCTCGAACCCGGCGGCGGCCAGAAGACGGTGGGATACTTCTCGAAGCGGTTCTCGGCGAGCAGGCGCCAATCACCCGAGGGAGAATAGAGGTCGCCGTTGAGGTCGAAGCGGAATTGCCTCTTCCACGTGTAGACCGCCATCGGTTGGACGTAGGAGTCGCGCGTTTCGGGCAAGCTTCCGCGAAAACGGAAGAAGGCCGCGGCATAGACGCCGAGGGCCGGGCCGGTATCCGACGTATAGTATCCGAAAGGAAGGCCGGCCCATTTCACGGCCCACGCCTGCGACGTCAAACAAGCCAGGACACATATCGCCGTAAACTTCGCGCGCACGACGCAATAATAATTAACAACCGAAGGCGCCGCAACCTAAAATTCGACGCGCCTTTCTATTTACAACGCGCGCTCGAAATATTATTATACTTTGTGAAATGCCTTAATTGGCTGGCGGCCGCGGCGGCGTTTATGGCGATGCCCGCCTGGTCCGACGGCGCGGGCGTGGTCGCCGCGGAGGTAGGGTGCGGCTACGTCGGCGGCATCGCCGCGGGGCTGGCGGGCGTACCCGTCGGCAACATCTTTTCCACGGACGAGTTCGCCGGCGGGGGGTTCTACGGCTTTTTCATCGGCTATCCCGCCGGCGTCGGCCTG
This sequence comes from Candidatus Zixiibacteriota bacterium, assembly GCA_011773985.1. GTDB lineage: Bacteria > RBG-13-66-14 > B26-G2 > WVWN01 > WVWN01 > WVWN01. Next base: position 6,812 of record WVWN01000082.1, read on the forward strand.
GGCGTCTACGGCGCGGGCGAGATATGGGGCGACGACTCTCGTAACGACTGGGCCAGCGTCGGCGCCGCAATAGGCGCTTCCTACGCGCCCGTCGCGGCAGGTTATTTACTCTGCGGATACAAGGGGCTGTTGATAGGCATGCTCCTCGCCCCCGCGGCCTCGACCGCGGCTTACAATTTGGTTAAAAATTCGGAAGAGCGAAATTCGTCGGGAGACGGGCCGGCCCCCAAGGCCTTCTACGTTCAAACCACTTTTTGCTTCTAAGGAGCGTTCGGTTATGAAAGGCAGGTTAACCCTAGCGTTCTTTTTGGCTTTTTCGGGAAACGCGGCCGCGGTATTGGACGTTGGCGCCGTGGCCGGCTTCGACGCCCGGCCGCCGGCACAAGCGGACCCCGTCTTCGGGTTATCTATCGGAATTCAACTCGGGCCGGCATCGCTCTACTCGAGGGGAACGATAATGGCGACCGACGCCCAAGATTCTACCGGCGACGCCTACGTGGACGAATGGAAACGGCGTTATTACAGCGGTGACGTTACGGCAAGTGTCAAGATCGGCGCGAAAGAAATCGCCCCCGTCGTCGGCCTAAGCTACCGCCAGTCCCGCTTCAGCGATTACGACTACGAGGGCGGCGAGTCGGGCGCGGGCCCCAAACCCCTCTCCTACAACGACGCGAAGACCACGAACCGACGAATCCTCGCGCAGGGCGGCGTGTCCCTCGCCGACGAAGAAATAACGACGCTCGTATGGGGCGGCGTCGGCGGCGCGCTTAAAAAACGCACCGGCCTCGCCTGGACGCAAACGCCCCCGCCGGAGTCGAAACGCACCGAGTGGTCCCTCGAGGCCGAATGGAAGACGTTGGAAATCGCCGTCGGGGCCGTCGCGACGTACCGCGTCGCGAGCCACTTCGGGGTCGCCGGCGGCTTCGAATTCTCGAACCGGATTACGACCCTTAACGGGGAGGAACCGATAGACGAGCGCCCACTCGGCTACACGTTGTTCGTCGCCCCCACGCTACACCTATGACGCCGTAGGATGGTAAAGTCGCTAGCCATCGCCGCGAGCCTCGCGCTCGCCACAGCGGCCGCGCGCGCGGGCGAACCGGGGGGGACGCCGGACACGCTATTCTTCGGCGAGGCCGCGGTAGGGGGCGCCTTAGGGGTCGCGTTCTTCGTGGCCGGCTACGCCGTCGGCGGCGACCCCAAAGAAAACGAGGGCACGAGCCGCGAGAACGCCTCCTACGTCGTTTACGGCGCGGCGCCGCTCGCCTCCGCGCTCGGCGTATACCTATTCGGCGAAACGGTGGGGCAGCGGTCCGCCAACCGCGGCGTACTGTTCTTGGCGACCGCGGGCACTTTTTACGGCCTGACCGGCGCCGCGGCCGGTACGGCCTACGCCCTAACCAAAGAGGATAAAGAGGCCGGCGCCCTGAACGCAGCCTTCTACGCGATTATTCCCGCCGGCTTCGCCGGGGCGGCCGTTTACAACGCGTTAAAAAGGCCGTACTTCTACGAGATCCCGGGCTACTCGATTAAAGTCGGGCCGTCGTTTACGGTCTGCCGAACGGGGCCGGGGGAAGGCGGGCCAATCCCAATCTACGGCGTTTCGATCCACTTTTAATATGAAGTCGATACCGATCGTATATTCCTCCCAATACTCCGCCGACCTGCAGGGGCACGTCTTCCCCATCGAGAAGTACCGCCTGACCGTGGAGCGGCTCGAGGCGGAGGGCATCCTGGGCGACGTTCACGAGCCCGAACCGGCGACGCGCGAACAGCTCGAGCTCGTCCACACGCCGGAATACCTGGACGACCTCGCCGCGGCCCGCTGGACGCCTCGCACCGCCTCCTCGGAGATGGCTTTGACGCCGGAGATCTACCGGGCCTTCGTATTGGGCGCGGGCGGCTCAATCCGGGCGGCGCGGCTCGCGCTCGAGGGCCGGGGCCCGGCGATGAACGTCGGCGGCGGCCTCCACCACGCCTTCGCCGACCACGCCGAGGGTTTCTGCTACATAAACGACGTCGCCCTCGCCGTGCGGGCGATGCTCTCGGAAGGGCGGTTAGAACGAGTCGCGGTCATCGACTGCGACCTGCACCAGGGAAACGGGACCGCGGTCATCTTCGCCGACGACGCGAACGTCTTCACCTTCTCCATCCACGAGGAGCACCTCTACCCGGTAAAACAAAAGAGCGACCTCGACGTCGGCCTGCCGTCGTTCGCCGGCGACGACGTATACCTGCCGCCGCTGCGCAAATACGTCCCGGCGATACTCGACGAGCACCGGCCGGAGTTCGTGGCGTACGTCGCGGGCGCGGACCCCTACGCGGGCGACCAACTCGGGACGCTGCAGCTCTCGCTCGAGGGTTTGATAGAACGCGACCGGCTGGTGCTGGGAAGCTGCCGCGAGCGCGGCATCCCGGCGGCGATACTTCTCGCGGGAGGTTACGCCGCGCGGACCGAGGACACCGTGACCATTCACGTCAACACGTACAAGGTCGCCGCGGGTTTATTGTAAAAACCCCCGCCCATAAATTAAAAAGGGAGCTTGGTCGGCTCCCTTCTTTCTTTTTATTTATTATTCAAAATCTACTTCCACGCGCGGCGGTACTGGAGTATGACGCTCTGGTCGCCGACGGCCCACCCCTCCGCGCTGTTGCAGAGTACCAAGCCGTTCAGGTTGACCGGCCCCAAATCCAAGCGAACCGGGCCCCAATCGCCGTCCTTCCTTCTCAGGAGAACGCCGTCGTTGCCGCAAGCAAAAGCGACGTCGGGCGCGGCGCCGAGGCCGAGCAACGAGTGCGTCGTCGGCGTCCGTACGACGGACCAGCCGCCGCCGGCATTACGGAGGATGACGCCGTCGTCGCCCGCGGCGTAAACGCCGTCAACGGTTACGGCAACGGCGTTCAGACGTTCCTTCGCCGGCGACGTGACGGGTCGCCACCGGCCGCCGTCATAGTACAAGATCGTACCCACGTCCCCCACGGCCCAGGCGGTCCCCCCGCCCGTGACCGCAACACCCCGCAGGTCGGCCGTAACCCCGGCCAGCGAAACGTCCCGCCAACTCTCGCCGTCGTAACGGAAGATCGAGCCGTGGTCGCCGACGGCGAAACCCAAACCGGCGTCGTCGAAGGCGACGCCGTAAAGGTCGTAACCGGCCAGGTGCACCGTATTAAACCACTGTCCGTTATGATAACGGAGGACGGCGCCGTCCGCGCCCACGGCCCAGCCGGAGCTACCCGAGGTCATATTCACCGCGTAGAGGTCGAGGTCCGTAACCGAGACGCGGTAGAAAGCCCAACTGGCGCCGTCGTAGTGAAGGATCGTTCCCCGCGCGCCCACGGCCCAAACGTCGTTGGGCCCGGAGGCGTCCACGGCCCGGAAACTCGCCCCGCCGATGGTAGGACCGCGATAGACCGACCATACCGACACCTCGGGCGGCTCGTCCTCGGCACACGCGAGTAGCAGAGCGAGCGGCAGCGCCGCCGCGATTAGCATGCTCCGTCTCATATACTACCTACCCTTCCCGCGAGCGATCTCGGCCAACGCGCGCACGGCCACGTCAACCTGCTCCTCGTCGTTGTAATAGCCAAAAGAGAAACGGACCGTCCCCGAATCTATCGTCCCCAGCGTCCTGTGAGCCAGGGGCGAACAGTGTAGGCCGGTCCGCGCCATTATCCCGTAATCGGCATCGAGCCGATGGCCGACCATGGCCGCGTCCATACCCTCGAGCTTTACGGAACATACGCCGGCCTGCCGGCTAAAATCCCTCGGGCCATAATACGTAACGCCCGGCACTTCGTCCACCGCGGCGACAAAACGTTCCGCCAATCTCGCCTTGTGGGCCCCCATGGCCTTTGGCGTAACCTCGGCCACGAATTCGCATGCCGCCTTCAACCCGGCCACGCCGATCGCGTTGTGGGACCCGGCCTCGTAGTAGTCGGGTAACGCTTCGGGTTGAAAGGTCTGGTCCGAATCCGTGCCCGTGCCGCCCTGGTAGAGAGGTTCCGGCCTTACGTCGGGGCCGACGTACAAAACGCCGGTACCGAGCGGCCCCATCAACCCCTTGTGGCCCGGGAAAGCGAGGAAGTCGGCGTTCGTCTCTCCGGCTTCTATGGGTATGGCGCCCGCGGACTGGGCGGCGTCGACGAGAAACGGCACGCCCCGCTCCCGGCATATCCGCCCCACCGCGACGACGTCGTTTACCGCGCCGCAGACGTTCGACGCGTGGATAACCGCGACGAGGCGCGTTTCGGCCTTTAACGCACGCGCCACGTCGTCCGGGTCCAATAAACCCTCGGGCGAACATGGCACGTAGACGACCTCGATCCCGCGCTCCTGTTTCAGATGATTCAAAGGGCGGGCGACGGAATTATGCTCCATCGACGTCGTGACGACGCGGTCGCCCTCGCGGAGCCAGCCGCGCAGCACGATGTTCAACGCCTCCGTGCAGTTCAAGGTGAATATAATTCTCTTGGAATCGGTAACGCCGAACAAACCGGCCACCGCCTCGCGCGCGTCGAAGATGAGACGCGACGCGTCGATCGCGCGGCGGTAGCCGCCGCGTCCCGCGCTCGCGCCGATACGTTCCTGGTAAAAAACCATGGCCTCGAGGACCGAGGGCGGCTTGGGCCAGGACGTCGCCGCGTTGTCCATATAGATGGCGTCTTCTTTCACGAGAGGGTTGTCCACGCGCGTTGATAGCCGGTAATTTATTTAGCGACAATATTACCATACGCGAGCGCCCCGGTCAAGTTAAGCTACCCCAAGGCCTTAGTTTCGGCTTGTAGTCATAAAAGGTTTGTGATATTAATTAGTAATTAAAGTTTCCGCAACGTTTCGCGCCAAATGGCCGAAGTAGAAAAGATCCCCATCCGTACGCACGTAATCGGGTACGGCGATAATGTTTTGGAAGTCGTCGACGAGTATACGCGGGCGGCGCGGCGGCCGGGCGACACCATAATCGTAACGTCCAAAATACTATCGCTGTGCCAGGGGCGGACCGTACCGTTCGACGATTTGCGCGTGGGCCTTTGGGCCAACATTTTATGGCGGTTCGCATCCAAACCGCCCTACGGCTTCGGCGCGGTGGGCATTCCGGAGAAGATGCAGGCCGCGATAGATCTGGTGGGTCTGCCGCGCATACTGTGGGCCGCCTTCTTGTCCGCGTTAACCAAGCTGTTCCGGCGACGAGGCGTCTTTTACAAGGTTACGGGCCACGGCGTCGCAGAAATAGACGGCACTCGTAAGCAGAGCTTCGAAACGCTCATCAGGCTCATCGTGTACGGGCCGGCGGAGGGAAACGCGGTCGCGGAAGCGGTGAAGGAAAAGACCGGCTGTGAAGCGGCGATTATCGACGCGGGCAACTACGGCGATTGCGACTGCCTGGGACATTCCGCGGGCGTCGACCCGCGTTGGCTCGAGGGGAATTGCACCGACAATCCGCTGGGCCAGGAGCTCGAGCAAACCCCCCTCGGGCTTCTGAGGGTCCGCGAACGAAATGTCGGATAAAACCGAAGAATACACGCGACTCATCGAAACCGTCATCCGGCGTGCGGGCCTCGAGCCCGAGGAATGCTACAACGAAGAGCACCATTGCTGGCAGTTCGCGAAAGGCTCGGCCGACATATTCATGTCGTTGCTCGAGATAGGAGGGGAATACTATGTAAACATAGCGGCCCCCGTTATGGCCGTTCCCCGGGAACGGCGGGAGGAATTATTTCAACGCCTGCTCGAAGAAAACGCCCAACGGATCGCGGTGAAATTCTCGCTGCGGGAAGACGTCGTCTGGCTCGAGATAAACCGCGAAATGAGGGGCTTGGGATTCGACGAAGCGATGCGGGCCCTCGTACGGGTGGCGGAAGTCGCCGACGAGTTGGACCAAATACTCGTAAACGAATACGGGGACCGCTGGGACGGTTAAAGGAGATGAAGGTATACGAGGCAATCCTGACGCGGCGGTCGATAAGGTGTTTTAAACCGACGGCCGTCGGCCGCGAACGGCTCGAGAAGTTGTTGGAGGCCGCGCGCTGGGCGCCTTCCGCCGGCAATTTGCAGCCCTGGGTATTCGTCGTCGTCACGTCCGAGGAGGTCAAGGCGAATCTCGCCGCGGGGGCGCTGGGGCAACGGTTCGTAGCGGAGGCGCCCGCGGTGATCGCGGTCGTCGCGGCCCCGCTCGAACTTTCGCCTTACGGGCGACGAGGGCGCGAGCTTTACTGCCTCCAGGATACCGCGGCCGCGGTCCAGAACGTTCTACTCGCGGCCCACGAGATGGGCCTGGGGACGTGTTGGGTGGGCGCCTTCGACGACGAGGCCGTGGCCCGGGCGTTAGGCCTGAAGAGGGGCGAGCGACCGGTAGCGCTCATCCCCATCGGCGTACCCGCGGAGAAGGGAAGCTCGAGCCGGCGGCCGCTCGAAGAAGTCGTCAGGTGGATAACGTAAGAGATGTCGGTATACGGCCACGTAGCGGTGGGCGCCGCGCTCGGGTCGCTGGCGCCGCATCCCGCGGTCGCGTTGGCGCTAGGCGCCGCGGCGCACATACCCGCGGACCTCGTCTCGCACCGGGACTTCAATCGGGCGGCGGAACTTTTGATGGCCGCCGCGGCCCTCGTCTTGTATACTTGGCTCGGGGGCCTGAGGCTTTCGATCGCGCTGGGAGCGGTCGGCGGCGCTCTGCCCGACGTTGAAAGCTTGTGCCGCGTCGGGCTCCGCGGCGGAGTAAAATTATTCCCGTCCCACTCCCGCTTGCTCCGGCACGGCGACGCGAGGCCGGCTTGGGACGCGGTGGTCCAGCTCGCGGTCGTCGTAACGATGGCGGCCTGGGTGGTGTGGGCTCCGGCTTTCTGGTAGCGCGGCATGGGAGAAGACGGGGGCGCCGAACGGAGGTTTTTAACGGACGCCGCTCTGGGACGGCTCGCGCGATACTTGCGGATGCTGGGCTACGATACCGTATACCTCAAAGGCCGAGACGGCGCCGCGGTACTGCGCGAAACGCTCCGTACGGCAAGGACCCTGCTCACGCGCCGCCGCGACTTGGCCGCGCGCGAGGACATAGACGCGTTCCTCGTCGAAGACGACGACGTCCTGGCGCAACTCTCGGCGACCGCGCGCCGCTTCGCGCTGCGGTTCACGGCCGCGGCGATGACGCGGTGCATCGAGTGTAACGAGCTTTTGCGGGAGGTCTCCAAGGAGGCGGTCTTAGAAATGCTCCCGCCCCACGTACGGAAGACGCAAGAGACGTTCGCGCGGTGTCCGGGTTGCGGCCGGATATATTGGCCCGGTACACACTACGCCCGGGCGGTGGCCAGGCTTTTGAACGCCCTCCGTGAGGGTTAACGGCGAAAGGGCGGCCCGCTAAATGGCTGGCGAGCGAATAACGAGAATTACCATACTACTCGTCGCGGTTTTGGCGACGCTGGCGTTAGCCTGGGTATATGTCAACCTCGGCCTGAAGTTCCTCGCGCCCGGGTTGTTGATCTTGGGCGTCCTCGCGCTTATGCTCTTCTTCCGCGACATAAAGACGCCCTTCTTCTACCTCTTGGTCATCCTCCTCCCCATTTTTATCGCGCGTTACCTCAAGCCGATTCCGGACGTGGAACACCCCGGCATTTTAAACGTCCCGGTCCTTTACTCCTACGAGATACCGTTATACTTATTTATTTTCTTTTGGTTCATAGAATTCATTGCCGGCCGGGGCACGGGGCTCCGCGTACCGCGCACCACCGGGGCGCTCGCGTTGTTGTTCGTCCCGGCTTTATTCTCAACGTTCTTCGCGTTGGACGCCTCGTACGGCGCGTACGAACTACTTCGCATGTTCGAGATGTTCCTGTTCTTCCTCGTGGTCGTAAACTACTTGAGGACCGACCGCCAACTTAAAATCGTACTCATTATCCTGGGGGTCGACGTCGCGGTCCAATCCGTCGTCGCGATCTTGCAGTTTTTGAACCCGTGGGGAATGTACGACCTCCTGGCGACGTTCGGCATCTACATGGGCATCTCGCACGCCACGCCCTACGACCCCACGAGCCCCATCCGGGCCTGCGGAACGACGGGATATTGTAATTTCTTGGCCGGCTTCTTCGAGCTAACCTTACCGCTCTTCGCCTCGTTGTTCTTCTTCTACCCGATGTCCAAATCGCTCAAAAGGGCGATCATAGCCCTGCTCGCGCTTTCGTTGGTGGCGTTGTTGACGACGTTCTCGCGCGGGGGCCTCGCGGCCGCGGCGGTCGCGGCAATCGCCCTGCTCGTAATCGGCGTACGGCGTTTCCCGGAACTGGGCCGACACGCGCTGCGGGTGTCGGCGGTCGTCGGCGTGCAACTCGCCATAATATTCGCGTTGTTGTCGGAAAAGCTCTTCATGCGCGTCCGGTTCTTCATGGAGACGATGGAGGACGAAGTCCGCATCGCGCTTATGCGGAACGCCTTCGAGATGATCAAACATAACCCCCTCGTAGGCATAGGCCTTAACAACTACCCGGAGGCTTTCTTCACGTACGAAGTGACGGGCCTGGAATTCGAGATGTTGTTCCCGGTCCACAATACCTGGTTGCTAATTACTTCCGAGCAAGGGCTCATCGGCTTCGCGGCGTTCGTGCTTTTCATGGTCTATATACTCTTCGACGCCCGGCGCGCCATCCGCGAGACCTCACCCCTCCGCGCCGCCACCGCCGTCGGCTTGAGCGCGGGCCTAGTCGCCTGGTTCGCACACAACCTCGTCGCGCCTTTGTACCAGACCTCGCTCGTCAACCGCATAACGTTCATATTCGTGGTAGCGGTCTTAGCGACAATAACGCACCTCCGCTCCGAAGGAGGCCGCGGGGCCGGGTAACGAGCCGCCCTCGATAACCTTTCCCGGTCGGACGGGCCCCTCGGGCCTTAATTTTTTATCATGAACCACCAAACCCGGCTTTCGCGCAATTACATATCGCTCGCCTTAGCCCGTTTCACCGCCAAAGTAATATCTTTCGTCGCCGCGGTCGTCATCGCCCGCCACCTGGGCGCCGACGACTTCGGCGTCTTTACCTTCTCCTTCGCCGCGATCACGCTCGTGATCGTAATATTTCAGGCGGGGCTAACGCCCCTCGTCGTCCGCGAGATCGCCCGCAACCGCGCGGACGCGCCCCGCTACCTCACGATTTCGCTACTCGTCCGCGCCGCGGGAGCGTCGACCATCGCCCTCGTCGCGGGCGGCATCTACGCCGCCACCGGGAGCACGGTCGCGCTCGCGGCGGCGACCGCCGCCGTCGCCCTCGGCTTCTCCAGCATTCTCGCCTCGTTCACCGACGTCTTCCAGGGTTTCGAGCGGATGGAATTCGTGGCCGTCGTACTGGTCTTCAACAACCTGGCGACGCTGGCCTTCGTCGTATTCGCGGTCGCGGTCGGCGCGGGGGTCTTGCCTATCATCGGCCTGTACGCGGCGGCGAACGTGCTCTCGGTCCTCTTCGCCGCGGCGATTTGCTTCGCTAAATTCGCGCGGCCCGCGACCGGCGTAGGGTGGAACGACTTGAAAAGGTTCGTCGCCGAGGCGGTGCCTTTTTCCCTCTCCGCCCTGGTCGCGAGCTTGTACTGGCGGAGCGACGCGGTCCTCCTCAAGGTGCTCGCGGGCGACCGGGCCGTGGGGATTTACGGCGCCTCGGCCCGGATCGTGGAAGGGCTGGTTTTAGTCGCGGGTTCGTTCCGGGAGGCGATATACCCCATCCTATCCAAATACTGGCCCTCGTCCCCCGACCCTTTCCGCGACGCGTCGCGCGCCGCTTTCAAATTTCTCATCGCCCTCGCGATCCCCATTGGCGTGGGGACGTCCATCGTCGCCTACAAGCTTTTCCCCTTTATCTACGGCCCGGACTACGCCGAAGGCTGGATCGTGCTCGCGATCCTGATTTGGGCCCTCGTGGCGATATTCATACGCGAGCTCACCGCGGCGACGCTATTCGCCTTCGACCTTCAGAAGATGGTCCTCGCCTCCAACGCGCTGGGCGCCGTGGTGTCCGTGGGCCTGAACCTCGCGCTCATCCCTCACATTTCGTACGTCGGCCCGGCCGTGGCCGGCGTTTGCGCGGCGCTGGTCACGACCTCTTTCAATTTAATAATGGTCGGCACCAAGATGCGGGGCCTATACCGCTGGCGCCTCGTGCTCAGGCCGGCGTTCGCGGCCGCGGTTATGGCGGCCGCGCTGGCGCTGGGATGGCGGTGGCCGGTACTCTTAAACGTGTGCTGGGGCGCGGGCGTCTACGGCGCGACGATACTCGTTACGCGCTATTATCGCTTGGGCCAAATAGGCCAACTCTTACGAGGGCGGTGATAATCGCGGTAAACAAAAAAGCCCCACGCGGGCTCTCTCTCGCGGCGAGGGCGGGGTAAAAAGCCAGAGCCGCCGGTACGCCCAACGTTGCGCGAAACCGGCGGCTACTTCGTTGACGTCTCAACTTCTTGTGGCGCGGCTCGTCGGTAAAACTTCCCCCCGGCGGCTAACCGCCGTCACGACGGCTTATCGAAATCGAAGTCGTCGGGCGAGAGATTCTCCAGTAGGCTCGCCAGGTCGTCGCGGCTTTCCCGAACGACTTCCGCGTCGGCGCCGCTGATCTCGATTACCTCTCTGGCCACATATATGGGGGATTCCGTCCGGAGAGCCACGGCTATCGCGTCCGAAGGCCGGGCATCGACCTCGAGCGTTCCATCCCCCGTCTCGATAATTATCCTCGCGTAGAAAGTATTATCGGAGAGGTCGTTCACGACGACGCTCTCGACCCGCGCGTCGAGGGCGTCAACCAACCCCTTGATGAGGTCGTGGGTCATCGGGCGCGTCGGCTCTACGCCCTCGATAGCCATCATTATCGCGTAAGCCTCGTACGGGCCGATCCAAATAGGCAGGATCTTTCCGGCGTCCTCGTTCTTCAGAATAAGAACCGGCCTATTCGTGTTGGGGTCGTGGGTCACCACGGCCACGCGCATTTCCAAAAGGTCAATCTTCATATCCGACCACTTCCTTAACGAACCCAACTCGATTATATCACAAAGCCGACGCCATTACAAGGGAAGGAAAACGTTCGATCCCGGGTTAAATTGTCTTGAAACGTGGTAAATTGCCGCGGATTTCGTGTTCCAAGGTATTGCCGCGGCGCCTTATTATTAGACAGGCGGGCACGCCGGCGGGTTTAAGGAGGCGGTCCAGTTCGTCCGCGGGCATGACCGCAAGCGCCGTGGCCCAAGCGTCCGCCTCCGCGCACGTAACCGCCACCGTCGTAACGCCGGCCGGGCCGTCGACGGGCCGCCCGGTTCGCGGATTGAAGAGGTGGCTGAATTTCCGGCCGTCCGCCTCGTAGCGCTGCGCGTAACCGCCCGACGTCGCGCAAGCGCCCGCGGCAAGGCCGAACGTCGCGTACAGGCCCCCGCCGTCGGGGTCCTGTATCCCTATTCGCCACACCTCGCCCTCTTCGGGGCCGCCGCCGAAGCACGCCACCTCCCCCCCGGCCTCGACGATGCCCGCCTTCGCCCCGGCCGCCGCCATCGCCGCCGCCGCGCGATCGACGGCCCAACCCTTAGCTATCCCCGACAAATCGACGACCATCCCGGCTCGCGCGAAGGCGACGGTCCGGTTTTCTTTATTTAAAATAATTCCCCGGTAGCCGACCTTCTCCATCGTCGAAGCCAGCTCATCGTCGTTCGGCCAGCGCGGCGTCCCGCGCTTAACACCGTAAGCCTCGATAATCGGGCCGACCGTCGGGTCGAAGTAGCCGTCCGTAGCCGCGGCCACCTCGCGCGCGAGCGAGACGATCTCGAACAGCGCCGGCGAAACCTCTACCGGCGCCCGAGCGGCGCCGCGGTTCATCCGGCTGAGCTCGCTGTCCGGGTCGTGGTAGGAGGCGACGCGTTCCACGTCGCGTACGGCCCGGAACGCCGCTTCCACCGCCCGCCGCGCCGTTCCCTCGTCCGCCGCGACCGCCCGGGCCAAGACGACGGTCCCCATGGCCGGACGCTCGTCGCCGTACTCCGCGGGACCGCGGCCGCAAGCCAACGGCCAAATTAACAAAAAGGCCCAAAGGGCGCTCCGCACGTCGCGGTTCACAATCGAACTCCTCAAACGCTTAGCGCAGCTTTTCCCACGCGGGTTTATTCCGGCCAAAGAAATACAATAACCACCCGAGGGCCAGCGCCGCGTTCGCCAATAAGAAAAAATACGGCCCGCGGAATAAAAATGGTGCACGGCTCCCCCCCAGAAGCCACCCGGCCGCCGCGGCCGCGTAAAATATTAATTGAGCGACGAGTAAGACGAGGGCGAAAACGCTACCCGCGGCCGTCGCCCCGGCCGCCGCGGCCAACGCGACGGCGAGGAAGGCGGGCCCGAGCCACCGCAAAATTTTGTGCGAAAATAATTGGCAAGGTATCCGGCGCCAGATGGCGCCGCTCAAGGCCGCGAGCGCGGCGACGGAGCCGGCCATGATGCGCGCCTTACGCCTGAATTCGCGGCCTACGTCGTCGAGCGCTTCCTCGTACGCCACGGCCGCGGGCGCGTACGCGAGGCGGTAGCCCGCCGCCACGGCCTCCAACGATATGTAGAAGTCGTCCATAATCAAACGGCCCTCCGGCACCGGCCGATACAGGCCCCGCCGCACGGCGTAGAGGGACCCGTCCGCTCCCACCGCGGAACCGACGGCGGCCTCGAGCCGCTTCAGGTGACTCTCGAGCTGCCAGTAAGTCCGCTCCGGTGAAGCCCCCTTCGTGATTACCTGTTCGCCGCAGGCCGCGCCTACGCCGGCGTCCGCGAACGGCGCGACGAGCTCGCGCAACGACCGAGGCGGCATGCGAGCGTTGGCGTCCGTGAAGACAAGGATTTCGCCGCTCGAGGCCCCGACGCCCGCGTTGAGGGCGGCCGGCTTGCCGCGCCTTTGGGGCCAAGAGACGACGCGAACGCCGCTTACACCCTCCGCGACGGCTGCGGTATCGTCGTCCGAACCGTCCGAGACGACGACGACTTCGATCTTATCCCCCGGATAGTCGGCCGCACGCAGGTCTCCCAATTTAGCCGGCAAATTCGCCCCCTCGTTGTGACACGGAATAATTACGGACAAAGACGGCAGCGCGGCCGGGGCGGGCGGCTCCCGCGGAACCCGCGCGAACGCGCCGGCCAGCCGCAAAAGCAACGGATAGCCGACGTAATGATAGGCGACGGCCGCCAAAGCGGCGGCCGCGCATACCTCCAGCCCGATCCTTAACCAGAACACGATGAGGGCGAAAGAAATGCCCCGCGCGACGCGGAGCGCAAGGCTAATAATACTGGCCGCTCAACGCCCGTCGCTCGCGGGGCTCGAGGTAGAGTAGGCCGCCTTTCAGATAGTAACGCCGCGACCTCATCCCGAGCGACGTTATCATCTCGTACGAAACCGTTTCCGCGTGGCTCGCGAGCTCGTCGGCCGTTATCTCCTCGTCGCCGTCGCGGCCTAAAACCGTGACCTCCTCCCCCAGGCGCGCCCGGGCGCCCGGGCCGAGGTCGAACATCGTCATATCCATACATACCAAACCCGCGACCGGCACGCGGCGCCCCCGCCACAAGCCCTCCGCGCGGTTCGAGAGCAGGCGGGGGTAACCGTGACGGTAACCCATGGGCGTGGTAACGACGGTGCTTTTTTCCTTAACCTCGTACGTCCGTTGATACGATATCGTGTCGCCGGGCCGCACCTCCTTGGAAAAGATTACCGGCGTCCGACAGCACATTACGGCCTCGAGGGCGATAGAGCGCTTGACGGCGTCCGAGGGGTAAATGCCGTAGAGTATAATACCGGCCCGGACCAAGTTGAAATACGCTTCGGGTAAATCGAGAATGGCGGCGCTGTTCGCGACGTGGTTGCGGGGTATGGCGTAGCCCCTTCGTCGAACCTCGTTAATCAACTTCTCGAAAACGGCCACCTGTTCGCGGGAAAAACCTTTGTCGTCGGCGTCGGGCAGATGCGTCAAAAGCCCTTGGAGAGAAAGGTGGGGAAGATCGCGCAGGCGGTCACAAAATCTCGCGACGTCCCGCGGCGCAATACCCAACCTTCCCATCCCCGTATCGACCTTGACGAAGACGGGCACGCGCTGGCGCGCCTCGCGCGCCCCGGCCTCCAAGGCCTCGGCGAACTCGAGATGGCACGCGATCGTGGCCAACCCCCAACGGGGTATCTCCGCGGCGCCCGCGGGTGCCGTCGCGCCGAGGACGAGTATGGGCGACGTAATCCCGGCGACGCGCAACGCCCGCGCCTCGTCCACGTTTACCACGCCCAGGATGTCCACCCCTTCCGCCACCGCGACGCGGCTCAATTCGGCCGCGCCGTGGCCGTACGCGTCGTCCTTGACCACGGCGAGGAGTTCGCGGTGGCGGCCGACGTAGGCGCGGATAGCCCGGACGTTGCGGGCGAAGGCGTCGACGTCAACGTAAACGCGATTCTGCCACAGGTCGCGGTCGCCCACGGCGCGGCCCGCGACGGCCTCCGCTTCCCGCGGTTCGCCCGCTGTGCGCGGCTTCGTACGGAGCGCGTCCGCCGCGGCGCTTCCCAAATACTCGGGGCCCGTAACCGTCAAAACGACTCCTCCACGCCCGGGACCGGGGGCCCGAAGGCATCTTCCCGCCGCGTCACGTTTTCGAACCGGGTATATTTCCTGACGAACAAAAGCTTAACGCGGCCAGTGGGGCCGTTGCGCTGTTTGGCCAGTATAACGTCCGTCTCGGCGTAGATTTGATCGTCGTCGCCGCGGTCGGCCGCCGGCTGGTGGAGGAATATCACGACGTCGGCGTCCTGCTCGAGCGCACCCGACTCCCGCAAATCCGAGAGTTGCGGTTCGCCCGATACGCGGCGCTCGACGGCGCGGCTCAACTGGGCGCACGCCAAAACCGGAACGTCGAGCTCCTTGGCCAACGCTTTCAAGAACGAGGAGACGGCCGCGATCTCGGTCTGGCGGTTCTCGTACCGGCCGTAGCCGTGCACCATTTGTAAATAATCGACTATTATCAACTTAACGTCGCGGCGCGCCTTTATCCGCCGGGCCTTGGCGCGCATCTCGAGAACGTTGAGCGTCGGCGAGTCGTCGACGTAAATGGGCGCCCCGGAAAGCCTGTTGACGGCTTCGGTCAGCGGTCGCCACATCGTAGAAGATAACCGTCCGGCCCGCACGAGGGCCAGATCGGCCCGCGCGACGGAACACAAAAGGCGTTGCGCCATCGCCTCGCGCGACATCTCGAGCGAGAAAAAGGCGACGGGGACGCCGCGGTCCAGCGCGAGGTTCTGCGTTATGTTGAGGGCGAGCGCGGTCTTTCCCACGCCGGGGCGCGCGGCCACGATAATCAGGTTCTGTTTCTGCAAGCCGCCCGTGAGGTCGTCGACCTCGATATAACCGGTCTCGAGGCCGGAAATATGTTCTTTCCTTCTCGCCCTCGCCTCGATGGCGTCGTAGACCTCGCCGATGACGTCGCCGACGGGTACGAAGTCCTGCTTCAAACGCCTCTCCGCGATGGCGAATACCTTGGCCTCGGTCTCATCTATCAATAAGTGCGGGTCCTCGCGCTCGCCGCTGGCCCGACCGGCTACGTCGACGGAAACGTCTATCAACGCGCGGAGAAGGTATTTCTCCTCGAGCAACCTGAGGTGGTGGGAAAAGGAGGCTACGGTCGTTATGTCCTCGACCAAGGAGAGGAGGTAGGGCGTACCGCCGACGTCGTCCAACCTTCCTTGGCGCTTCAGCGCATCGGCTAACGTGACGATGTCTACGTCGGCATCGGTCTTGAATAAATCCACCAGGCCGCCGTATATATGGCGATGCCCCGGGACGAAAAAGTAATCGCCCGCGAGGCGTTCGAGACCTTCGTGGAGCGCCTCGCGGTCGAGGATCATGGCCCCGAGGACCGCACATTCCGCCTCGACGCTTTGAGGGTATTGCCGCGCCCTAGCCATCCGGTCTACTCCTCAGGACGCACTACCGTTACGGGTACGGTTACCTCGACGCCCTCGGCGAGCTTCACGCGCGCCGCGAACATGCCGATATGGGATATCGGCTCGTCGAAGGACACTTGTTTCTTGTCGACGTCGAAGCCGTACGCCGCGAGGGCCGTGGCGACCTCCGCGGCGGTAACGCTCCCGTAAAGTTCGCCGCTCTCCCGGCACAACTTCTGGAACTTCAGCGCCACCTCGGCGAATCGGGCCGCCGCCTCTTCCGCGCCTTCGCGCACGCGCTCTTTGCGGCCCTCGCCGCGCGCGAGCTCGGCCGCCAAAGCCGCGCGGTTCTTGTTCGTCGCCGGGACCGCCAGGCCGCGCGGAATGAGGTAGTTGCGCGCGTACCCCCGCGCGACCTTAACTACCGCACCCCTCCGGCCCAGCTTGTCGACGTCTTTTAACAGGATGAGTTCCACAACGTCCCCTACGGCGCCACAAGTCCTAGCGATACAGCTCGCGCACGTAGGGCAGCAAGGCCATATAACGCGCGCGCTTTATCGCCCGGCTCAGTTGCCTTTGGTGTTGCGAGCAGTTGCCCGTGGCACGCCGCGCCTTTATCTTCGCCTTGTCGCTCGTGAAGCGGCGAATCAGCAGGATGTCTTTGAAATCGATGTAGTCGACTTTATCGGCGCAAAATCGGCAATGCCTTCTCTTGAACGCCCGGCGTACTTTCAACTTCGCCACAAGCTATCCTCACTTCGTTACGGCGAACGTTCGCTCGAGGGCTAGTAGAAGGGCACGTCGTCGGCGGTCCCTTCCGGGGCGGCCGCGGGGCTTTCTGCGTCCCCCGGGCCGCCGAGGAACACGACGCGGTTGGCCACTATCTCCGTCACCCAACGACGCTCGCCTTCCCTTTCGTAGTCGCGGATGTTGAGCCGTCCCTCCAACAGCACGCCGCGACCCTTGTTTAAGTATTGGGTACAAAGCTCCGCGGTCTTGCCCCACGAGACGACGTTGAAAAACTGCGTATCCTCTTTGAGCTCGCCTCCCGCGTCCCGGTACGCGCGGTTCACGGCGAGCCGAAAATTCGCCGTCGCCGTACCCTGAGGCGTGTAGCGCAACTCCGGGTCCGCGGTGAGGTTGCCCATCAGTACGATCCTGTTAACCCCTCTTACCATCTTCCCTCTCCTCGCTCGAGCGCCTTATCGTTTTGATCGCGGCCGAATGCCGCTGCACGAGCAAATAGCGCAATATCTCCTCGTCGACGCGGATCCGCTGGGCCATAGCCTGGGGCAGCTCGCCCGGACCTTCGAACCAGAACAACAGGAAATGGCCCCGGCTATTCTTCTTCACCGGATAGGCAAGCGGTAACTCGCCCAGGTCGACAACCTCTTCTACGCTGGCGCCGTATTCGCCGAGCCAACCCTCGAGGCGTCCCCGGCAGGCCGTCAAATCCTCGTCGCCGATAGCCGGCTTGATCATAACTAACATCTCGAAAGGTTTCAATTAATCTCCTCCTAGGTAAATTCTTCATTTCGCGCCATGCTTTATGGTGATTACGTCGCCCGCGGCGATCGCGTACGCCGGCCCTTCGGCCCGCACGACGCCCGCGGACCTCGCTTCCTTGAGCGAGCCCGCCTCGAGCAAATCGGAGGCGCTCACTACNNTACCGGCCGGGACTTGCCACGCGCTCGTTATAGTCCCCTCGACGGTGTAAAAAGTAATCAGGTCCAGGAGCCCGGCGCCAGCGGCAAGCAGCTCGTCGCGCCCGCGGCACGTCAGGCCGTACTCGGCCCGCATGGACGCCTCGTCGTCGCCCTCTAGCTGGGAGAACTCTTCCTCCAACTTGCCGTAAACCGCCACGACGCGCGTGCCATCCGCGTCGCCGCGTCGCCCGAGGGCCGCGAACGCCTCCTCTTCCTCGGCGCGGCCGGGTTGGCCCAGGTTGCCGACGTAAATCGCGGCTTTGGCCGTAAGTAAAAATAGCTCGTGCGCCAAACGCCACTCGTCGTCCGTCAGCTCAAGCGCCCGCACCGGCGTCCCCTCGTCAAGTGCCGTGCGGAACTTCTCGAGCGCGGCGAGCTCGGCCGGCTCCTCCCTCTTACCCTTAGCGGTCCGCCTCGTCTTCTCGAGGCGGCGCTCGAGCGTTGCCAGGTCCGCGAGCGCGAGCTCAGCCGTCAACGTCTCGACCTCGCC
Organism: Candidatus Zixiibacteriota bacterium; assembly: GCA_011773985.1. Taxonomy (GTDB): domain Bacteria; phylum RBG-13-66-14; class B26-G2; order WVWN01; family WVWN01; genus WVWN01. The sequence goes on from WVWN01000082.1 coordinate 24,902, forward strand.
CACGGCGTCGAGGCCGGCCGGCGCCTCCTTGCGGCCCGTCGCGGACGTGCGCCAGGAAGCGGTTGCCCAGGCCGAGGCCTTCGTGCGCGCCCTCGACCAGGCCCGCGATATCGACGACGCGCAAGCGGGCGGGCCGAGCTTCCTCGGCGCCCACGAGCGCGGCCAACTCCTCGAGCCGGGGATCGGGGACCGGCAGCACGGCCTTATTGGGCTCGACGGTGGTAAATGGGTAGGGACCTACCGCCGCGCCGCAACCGGTCAATACGTTAAAGAGCGTGGACTTGCCGACGTTCGGCAGGCCTAAGAGGCCTATGTCCATCGCGCCATATTATGAAAAAAACGTTTTAATGTCAAAGAAAAACGACGCGAGAACCCGTCCGCCGCTATTCCTCCGGCTCGAACAGGTCCTTGCCGACGCCGCACAGCGGGCACACCCAGTCGTCCGGGACTTCCTCCCACGGCGTTCCCGGCTCTATGCCGTTATCCGGGTCGCCCTCCGCCGGGTCGTAGACGTACTCGCAGGCGAGGCATTTGTACCTTTGCATAGATCGCCCTCGCTTTGGCTTATTCCTCGGGTTCGAACTGGTCCTTGGCCGCGCCGCACACCGGGCAGACCCAGTCGTCGGGGAGATCCTCGAACGGCGTACCGGGGTTTATTCCATTATCCGGGTCGCCCGCGGCCGGGTCGTAAACGTATCCGCAAACTTGGCATACGTACCTTTCCAACTTAACGCCGCTCCTTTCCTTTGCCCCCGCCGGCGGCGGGCCGTGGTACGTGGGCGCCGTCTTGGGCGCCTTGCCCTTTTTAATATCGCGGTAGGAGACATACGTGAGGGGCTCGCCCTCGCGCAGGACTTCGCCCGCGACGACTTCCCCCACGAAGATAGTATGGGTCCCCAAGTCGAGCGTGCTGACGACCTTGGCTTCGATTACGGCGAGGGCGTTCTCCGTGACGACGGGGCATCCGCTCGAGCCCTCCTTGTACTCCACCTGAGCGAGCTTGTCGACGTCGCGGCCCGACTTGAAGCCGAAGAGGCCTATGAACGTCATCGGCGTCTCCTTAGCCAATACGGAAACGCCGAAGACGCCGCTCCGGGAGACATACTCGTGCGTTAGGTTTTCCTTGTTGAGCGCGACCGCTATGCGCGCCGGTTCCGCCGTCACCTGGACGACGGTATTGGCGATCTGGCCGTTGGCCTTGCCGCCCGCGCACGACGTCACGACGTATATGCCGTACGTCAGATTGAAAAGGCATTGGGGATTATATTCTGCCGACACGCTAAGCCCCTTTTACGGCCCGGGCGACGGCCCGGCCCAGGTCCGTGGATGCCGCCAGGTCGTCGGCGGCGGGCTGCCACTTCGCGCGGACGCCGGGCGCCGCCACCTCGATCCCGCACCGTTTCAAATGACCTTCGATCATCTCGACCGCCTCGCCGCTCCAGCCGTACGAGCCGAACGCGGCGCCTACCTTATTTTTAAAGCCGAGGCCGCGCAAGTCCTCCATATACGTGCCCAGCGTCGAGATATAGCCGCGGTTGACGGTCGGCGAGCCGACGACCACGGCCCTGGCGCGGAATATCTCCGTCAGCACCTGGTTGCGCTCCGCGACGGGGGCGTAGAAGATTTTATAGGGGACGCCCTCCGCGGCCAGGCCCGCGCCGACGGCCTCCGCCATATGGCGCGTACCGTGCCACATCGTGTCGTACAGAATGACGGCCCGCTGCTCCGGGACCTGGGACGCCCACTCCTTATACTTCCCGACGATCTGGAGAGGGTCGTCGCGCCAGATGACGCCGTGGCTCGGCGCAATCACGTCCACCGCCAGGTTCAAAGACAAAACCTCGTCGATCTTTTTAATTACTAAATCGCTGAACGGCGTGAGGATGTTGGCGTAGTACCGCAACGCCTCCTCGTAAAGCTCGAGCTGGTCGACCTCGTCGTTGAAGCGCCGGTCCGTCGCGTAGTGCTGGCCGAAGGCGTCGTTGGGCATCAACAGGTTCTTCCCGGTAAGATACGTAAACATGCTGTCGGGCCAGTGGAGCATGGGCGCCTCGACGAACACCAGCTCGTGCTTGCCGATATCAATTTTGTCGCCCGTCCCGACGGCCTTGAAATTCCATTCCCGGTGGTAATGCCCCGGGACGCTCTCGGCGCCGCGTTTGGAGACGACGACCGTCGCCTCGGGGCAGCGGCGCATTATGGCCGGCAGGCCGCCGGAGTGGTCCGCCTCGGCGTGGTTCGCCACGACGATATCTATCGTCGCCGGGTCGACGACATCGCGGACGTTGGCGATGAAGTCGTCGGCGAAGGGCCCCCACACCGTATCGACCACCACCGTCTTCTCGTCTTTTATGAGGTACGAGTTGTAAGTCGAGCCGCGCGGGGTATGCAGCTCGTAGCCGTGGAAGTGGCGCAAGGCCCAATCCACGACGCCGACCCAGTAGACACCTTCAACGATTTCCGTAACCATTACGATACCCCCGTCAATAACGAATCCTGGGTTACGTTAACTTTGGCCTCGCACCATTTCCGCGACGAGCGCGCACACTTTCCCGAGGAACTCGCCGTCGTCGCTCGAGAAGGGCGCGAGGGTATGGGAATCTATGTCGAGCTCGCCCCACACGCCGCCGCCCACGAGGATGGGCAAGACGATCTCGGCCTGGACGTCCGGGCTGCACGCCAGGTAGTTAGCCTCTTTGGAAACGTCTTGCACGACGAACATGCGGCGGGTCTGCGCGGCGCGGCCGCAAATGCCGGTCCCGACGGAGATGCGCACGTGTTCGGTGGGCGCGCCGTTGTACGGCCCGAGGACGAGGTCGTCCGGCTTCTCGGGGTCGGTGATATAGAAACCTACCCAGTCGAAATAGGGCACTTCGGCCTTGAGTAGGTCGCAAACGCGCTGCAGTTTCTCCTCCCTCGCCGCGCGGCCCTTGAGAACCTGCTCGAGCCGCGGCAGAAGCTTCGCGAAAATTTTTACCTTATCTACCATCTGGGCTCCATCCTCTCTTAGGTTCCATCGTCGCTTTTCAGCTCTTCCCACGCGCGGAACGCGCGCCTGAAGTGCGGCATCGTAACCGAGCCGCCTACGACGAGGCCCACCGCTAGCGCCTCCTCGAGCTCGGGGTCGGTCACGCCCTCCTCCCGGCAACGCGTCAGGTGATACGTAACGCAATCGTCGCAGCGTAAAACCAGCGACGAGACCAAACCCAGCAGTTCCTTCACCTTGGCCGGCAGCGCGCCGTCGCGGTAAACGTCGGCGTCGACGTTGAAGAAACGTTTGACCTCCCTGCCGGCATATCTCATCACAAGGCGGTTCAGCTCCTCGCGCTCAGCTTTGAATTTCTCCATCTCGCTTCCAGCCACGCCGCACGCTCCCACTTAGGTCTTGTAGCCGCGGACCTCTTCCGGCGTGTACTCTACGCCGAGGCCCGCGGCGACGCGGTTTACGAAATTAAAGTAGGCGGTAATCATATTAACGTCCAGTATATCACGGTCGGAAAGGCCCCGCGCGCGTAGCGCAGCGACGTCCTCTGCGGCGACGTGGGCGGGGGCCCGCGTCAACTTTTCGGCGTACGCGGCCAACGCTCGCTCGCGCGGCGAAAACGGCCCTTCCCGCCAATCCCCTATCGCCGCGTCCACGCGTTCGTCGTCCTTCCAATATAACCTTAGCGGGTGGGCGTGGTGGTTAACGCAATATTCGCAACGGTTTGCGGAAGAGACCACGACCGCGATAAATTCGCGCTCGGCCCGGGTCAAGGCCGACTCCCCGAACATCAACGTCGCGTACAACCCGAGGTGGCGCGCCATCGCCTCCGCGTTCAAGCTTTGAGCCCTCATTATGTTGGAGAGCTTGCCGCGCTCGCGGATTACGTCGTCGTACACTTCTCTCAGCTTCTCGGCCGCCTCGGCCTCGTCGATTACCTTAATCCAAGCCATGATACCACGTCCTCGTCATTCGGCGAGCTTTCTTTATTCATAATTACCCCAGCGCGAAGGCCGAGGCCGTCCCGCGGGCCGCGCTACGCGCGGTTACTGGATTTCGACGAACTTATCCGCGGCCGTGCTGCAAATCTCGCACGGCGCCGTCGGCTTGCCGAAGACGACGTTGCCGCATACCGGGCAGACGTACACGCCTCCCGTCTCGACATCCCTCCCCGCCTTCACGGCCTCGAGCGCTTTGGCATATAAGCTAGCGTGGCGCTCCTCCGCGGCGAGCGCGTACCGGAACGTCAGCGCCGCCGGGCTGTTCTCCGCCTCGGCGACTTCGACCATCGGCGGGTACATCTCGGCGTACTCGTACGTCTCGCCGGCCCGGGCCGCCTCCAGGTTCTCGGCGGTGGATTTCACAGCTTTCAATTGGCGGAGGTGCGCCATAGCGTGTACCGTTTCGGCTTCGGCCGCCGCGCGGAAAAGGCGGGCGACCTCCGGGAAGCCGTCGTCGTCCGCTTTCTTCGCGAAGGCCAGGTACTTGCGGTTGGCCCGGCTCTCGCCGGCGAACGCCTCGTTGAGGTTTTCCTCGGTCGTGGCCATACTCGGTCAACTCCTCGCAGCGGGAATTCATCCGATTATCAAACCGTTTCGAAATCGCGGAAATCGAACATATAGCCCGAGCCGCTCGCGTAGTCGAGCTCGGCCTGGACGATCGCGTTGTGGCCGTCCTCGATCTCGACGAAGCGCGCGAATAGCGGCCGGGCCTCGGCGGGTAGCTCGGCGACCATCCTTTTGTAAAAATCGCCGGCTTCGTTTTCCATATGCAGCGCCCGCCGCAGCATCTCGACCTCGCCGCCGCGGATTTCGCCGGAAGCTTCCTTCGCAAGCTTCTTTACGCCCTCCTCGATCGCCGCGCGCCGCGGGATCGCCGTCTTTAGGCCCTCGGCCGTTACCGTGCCGGTCCGCCGCCACTCGCTCAGGCGGCCCTCCAAGTATTCCACGTGATGCTGCTCTTCGGCCGCGAGGACGCCGAAGACCCTCCGGCCTACGTCGCTCCCCGCCGCCCGGGCCATCTCGCGGTAGGCGTCGCGGACCTCATTCTCGAACTCCAGCGCCGTCTTGAGCGCTTCCTCGACGTTCATCGGTCACCTCCGCCCGCGAATAAGGTTGGGCCCTTAAGACGGGGCCGCCGGCGGTTTGAAGACCCGGGCCGCCAGCTCGCCCTCCAGCGCCGCTAGCTCAGCGCCCGCGCCCTTTACCTTCCGCAAGACGCCCTCCGCGGACTCTTCCTCTTCGACTTGCTCCTTCACGAACCACTGCAGAAAGTCGCTCGTGGCCCGGTCCATCTCCTCCGCGGCGAGTTTTACCAGTTCTTGTATCAATCCGGTCACCTTCCGCTCGTGCGCCAAGACGTGCTCGAAGGCCGCGGCCGGCGAGTCCCACCCGGTGGGAGGCCCCTCTATGGGGCCGAGGACGACGCGGCCGTCCCGCTCGTTGACGAAATTATAAAACCTCATCCCGTGCGTAAGCTCCTCCTGCGCCTGGACCCGCATCCAGTTGGCGAAGCCTGGTAGGCCGGCGGCGTCGAAGTACGCCGCCATCGCCAGGTACAGGTACGCCGAGTAGAGCTCGGCCACGAGCTGACCGTTGAGCGCTTTTTGCATATTTTCGCTCAGCATAGATATCAACCCCTCTACGTGAATTTCGCCCTTGCCCGGAGGCGAGACGTTCACCAATCGAGGAGCCGGCGTTCCCCCTCGAGCGCGCGAATGCCGGAAACTTCCTGACTCACCTCCAACGTCCCCCGGTATTTGCCTTCGCCGTCGCGTACGGCGAAATATCGGATATAAACGAACTGCGCCCCGAGCTTTATCCAAAATTCGGCAACGTCCTTGCTGCCCGCCTTGAACTCGTCGAGGATCTTGTTGACGACGTGCAGGCTCTGGGACGGGTGACAATTCTGCACGCGCTTCCCGACGACGCCGGGCGCCCGCGCGAATATCCGGTCCTTCGTCGCGGAGTAGTAACGCACCTCGTCCGCCTCGTCCACGAAGGTCAGGTCCACCGGAAGATGCTTCATTACGAGGTTAACCTGTTCCGCGGTGAGCGTCCCCGTATCCAACACCAGACTATCCTTCGCGTCGACCAATCCGGACACCTCGCTTTAGCGGCTCGAGGTAACGCCGGCGGCGTTACCCCTTCCATAGGCCGTGAAGGTTACAATATTCCCGCAAGACGACGTCCTCGGCGTCGACGCAGAACGTCGCCTCCGGCGGGTCCCCCGGCTTCAGGAACTCGCGGTACGCCTTGCCGTCCGCGACGACCTCGATCCACTCGATGTAGTGCGCCTCCTCCATCGGGTGCGCCACGCTGCCGACCATTACTTTTATGCCGTGCTCGGCCGGCTCGCTCACCGGCACGTGCTTTTCGACCGCTGCGTCCGTCGTGTTCTCCTCGTATAGCTTCATAGGCTCGCCGCAGCATACTAGCTCGCCCGCGCCGCCGTGCACGACCTCGACGATGTTTCCGCACACCCCGCACTTGTAGATCTGCAATCTCTCCGCCATTTCGATACCCCTTCCTTTCTGCGCTGTTACCGATTCCGGTTCATTTCCTCACGGGATACCCCGCGCCGTTCTACTACGCCCGAACCATATCACGCCGTTCGCTACCGCGCTTTGACTTAAATCAAACACTACGGCCCAACGTGTACGTCGGGCCACGAGACCTCGAAGACCTCGAACCGCTCCGCGTTCTCGCGCTCTATCGCCAGCAGCCGGTAGTGGCCCATCTCCATCGAGGCTACGTAGAATATCATATTTCGCGTCGCCTCGTCGGCATAAAGGCCGGCGATGCCGCGGTAGAAGTCGTATGCCGCGAGCTCGGCTTCCATCGCTTGCTCGAGCACCTTGCTCAACGGCGTATCCTCGCTCTCGACTTTGACCTCCGGGAGCGGGACGACGCCTTTCGCGGGCAGGCAGATTTTCTTAGCGGGGAAATCTTTTTGGAATTGCGCCTCGAAGTAAACGCGGTGCTTCTCTTCCTCGCCGGCGAGGAACTCGAGGCGGTCCTTGAGCATGGCGTTATGCACCCGGCCCGCCAACGTGCGGTAGACCCCTCGGGCGTCCACCTCCGCCTTCATCGCCGTGAGGAGTAGGTCCTCCATGTCGTATTCCTTAAGATCCAACTCCGCCATCTCACCACGCCCTTTCGCGACCGAAACCCGCAGGCGCGCGGTTTTAAATTATTTAATATTAGCTCTTAGTCAAAAAGCCGGTTTCAATCGCGGGAGTCAAGCATATTTATTAAAAACTGTCGCCAGGGCCGCGCGGTCCACTTCCTGGCCGGCAAGCGGGCCCGCCGCGACCGCCGGGAACTGCGCCTCGAAGGAATCGCTTTCGCGCCGATAGATTACGCCGAGCGGAATCCGGGCGCCCCACTCGTACGCTTTCTTCATCGCCGCGTCGAAGTCGCCCGCGTCGTGGTCGGCGGGTAGAATATAACACCGCTGTTTGAACCAGGCGAAGGTGTTTACTTTGTTGAACGAGACACACGGCTGCAATATGTCGACCAGCGAGAAGCCGCGCCAGGCCAGGGCCTGTTCAATCAACTCGGCCAGGTGGTCCACCTCGCCCGAGAAACCGCGCGCGACGAACGAGGCGCGCATAGCGACCGCGACGGCTAGCGGGTTGAAAGGCTCCGCGGTCGGGCCGTGGGGTTGAGCCTTGGTCACGAAGCCGTCCTCGGAAGTCGGGCTGGCCTGGCCCTTCGTCAAGCCGTAGACGAGGTTGTCGTGGACGAGCATCGTCAGGTCCACGTTGCGCCTTATCGCCGCCAATAAGTGGTTGCCGCCCTCGCCGTAGGTGCAGCCGTCGCCGCTTTGGACTATTACTTTCAATTCCGGGTTGGCGAGCTTGGCCCCCGTAGCAACGGGCAGCGACCGGCCGTGCAGGCCGTTGAAGACGTTGGCGTTTAAATAATGCGGCGCCTTCGCCGCCTGGCCTATACCCGAGACGAATAAAACCTGGTGGGGCTCGAGGTCCGCGCTTACCAGTGCCTTTTTCACCGCCTCGAGGATGGCGAAGTTGCCGCAACCCGGGCACCACGCCGTCTCGTACGTTCCGTAATCCTTTATTTTAACCATAACCCGATCTGCCCCGCTCCACATCACTTTTTAAGTTCGCGCAAAATATATTCGGGGGTGAGCGGCAGGCCGTCGTATCGGCTCACGCGCTCGCCGACGTCTAAACCCGTCTCGGCCCTTATGAGCCGCGCGAGCTGGCCCGTCGCGTTGCCCTCGACGCAGACGCTTCTCTTCGCCCCCCGTAAACGGTTGACGAATTGCGAGGGGACTAAAGGCCATACCTGGGAGAAATGCAACGTCGCCGCTCGCACGCCGTCGGCCGCCAGCGCGGCCGCGGCCTCCGCGACGGCGCCCGCGCTCGAGCCCCAAGATACCAACAACAGCTCCGGCCGCTCGTTGCCCTCGTACCGCGGCGGGATAACCTCCGCGCGAAGGCCGGCCGCTTTCCGCAGCCGCTTGTCCGCGAGCCGCCGGCGCGCGTCGAGGTCTTCCGTAAGGTGGCCGTCCTCGGTATGTTCGTCGCTATCGACGACGACGAGGTGGCGGCTCGCACCGGGCAGTAACCGCGGCGAGACGCCGCTCTCGGTCACGGCGTAGCGCGCGTACGGTTCGGCGAACTCGAGTGGCGCCGCATACGCGCCTACCGGCGGCAAGCCGCCCACGTCGAAAGGCTCGACCGCGCGGTACGAGTCGGCGAGGAACTGGTCCGTCAGTACGAACGTCGGCCCCTGGAAATTCTGCGCGAGCTCGAACGCCTTCCGCGTAAGGTAGAAGCACTCCGCCACGTCGCCCGGCGCGAAGACGGCCCGCGGGAATTCGCCGTGGCCCGCGCACAGGACAAACTCGAGGTCCGCTTGCTCGGTACGGGTAGGCAGGCCGGTGGCGGGCCCGGGCCGCTGCGCCACGACGACGACGACCGGCGTCTCGGTCATCGCCGCCAGGCTGACACCCTCCACCATCAGCGCGAAGCCGCCGCCGGAGGTCGCAACCACGGCGGGCGCGCCGGCGTACGAGGCGCCCAGCGCCATGTTTATCGCCGCGATCTCGTCCTCGGCCTGCTCCACCACCAGGCCCATGTCTTCGGCGTGTGCGATAAGCGTCAGCGGTATTGACGTCGACGGCGTCATGGGATAAAAGGGGCAGAATTTCGCTCCCGCCGACATGGCCCCCAGCGCGACGGCCTCGTTCCCGTTCACCGTAAGGCGCTTCGGCGGTTCGTCGACCGCGACAAGGGACCTCTGATACGACGTGTCGACGCCGGCGGCCCACGCGAACGCTCTTTCCAACGCACGCCGGTTCTCTTCCAGCTCTTTTTTCTTTTTCCCAAAATAACCCGCGACGACGTCCGCCACGACGCGCTCGTCTAGGCCGACGAGGTAGGAGACGATGCCAAGCGACGCGACGTTGCGGTACCGGCCTGCCGCGAGTTCTTTATAGGGGACAACCAGAACGCCGTCGCCGGATATCGCGAACGTTTCGTCGACGACGACGACGCCCCGCGAAGCCAACTCGCCGCGGTGCAGCGCCACCGTCTCCGCGTTCAGCGCCACCAATATATCTACCGCCTCGCGCGGTGCGGCGATTTTGTCGACGCTCACCCGGATGGCGAAGGTATTGTGGCCGCCGCGTATGCGCGACTGGTAGCTCTGCGTTACGACGACGTGGTAGCCGGCGCGCACGAGGCTTTTAACCAAAATCGGCCCGAGCGTCGCCAGGCCCTGCCCGGCCTCGCCGCCGACGAGTACGTTCAATTTTTTCTCGGCCATACCGACTATCCCCGGGCGCCTTTACGTCAGCTCGCGGACCGCGGCCAACGCCGCTTCGTAATTCGGCTCCCGACCCAGCTCGGGCACGAGCTCGACGTAACGCACGACGCCGTCGCGGCCTACGACGAAGACGGCGCGGGCCAGCAGGCGCACCTCCTTGATGAGGACGCCGTAAGCGAGGCCGAAGGACGCGTCGCGGTGGTCCGAAAGCGTTACGACGCGGTCGACGCCCGCCGCGCCGCACCAACGCTTCTGCGCGAAGGGAAGGTCCATACTTACGGTGAGGATGACGACGTCCGCCCCGAGCGCCGCGGCTTCGCTGTTAAAACGACGCGTCTCCGTCGAACACACCTCCGTATCCAATGACGGTACGGCGGCGATAACGGCCACTTTCCCGCGATAGGACGAAAAGTTGACCGGCTTCAGGTCGTTGTCGACGACGACGAAGTCGGGGGCTACGTCGCCCACTTCGACCTCGTCGCCGACCAGCGTCACCGCGTCGCCGCCCATAGTCACGAGCCCGGTCCTCTCGGCCATAGCGTTCTCCTTTCGAGTTCTTTATAATTAAATTAATTAGGTACTCCCGTAACAAGGGACGCGCCGGCGCTCCCAGCCTCCGATTCGCCTTCGGCGGCGATGCAATAATTTCCTCTACGTCGTCGGCCCGGGCGCGTACGGCGTTACCGCTCGTCAGCGGGATAACGGTTTAAAAACGCGATCTCCTCCAAGGGCAAACGCTCGGGCCGCCGAGCCTCCGCCTCCACCTGCGTCTCCGAGAGAACCGAACTTATGGTATCGGCGTGCCGGCCGACGTTCACCAGCGTAACGACGTCCGTATCCTCCGGTATGCCCAGGACCTCCCGCGTCTTCTTCGGGCTGTAGCCGGCGATGGGGTGTGCGACGAGGCCCAGCTCGGTGGCGCGCAATATCATAAAGGCCGTCGCCATGCCGACGTCGAAGAGATAGTACGCGCGGTCCCGTATCACGCAATCGTACTCTTTTTTGCTCAGGACAACTATTATCATCGACGCGTCGAACGTCCACTCGTTGCCTTTGGACATGACGGCCCGCATCCGCTCGAGGACCTGGCGGTCGTAGACGAAGACGAAGCGCCACGGTTGATTATTGAAGCACGAGGCCGAAAGGGAGGCGCACTCCGCCAAATCCCGAACGAGTTCTTCGGTAATTTCGACCGGCGCCAACGAGCGGTACGCGCGCCTTCGCGCGATAGCTTCTTTAATGTCCATGACGACCCTCCAAGCCGACGGTTTTATAAATCGGAGGAACTTACGGCCTTACTCCGCCGAAATAAACGCCGCGGCCTCACCAAACGCGCTACTCGCGAAAGGGGCCGCGGCGACCTGGTTTTTTATTTTCCCCCTTCAAACCAAGCGACCCCCGCGCCAACTACCAATTTTCACATAACAGCTCGTAATAAACCCGGGGGTGGTCGCAGGCCGGGCAGGGGTCGGGCGCCTCGTCGCCCTCGTAGAGGTAGCCGCAGTTGCGACAGCGCCAAACGACCGGTTTGTCTTTTCCGAAAACGGTACCCGCTTTGACGTTGGCGAGGAAGGCCAGGTACCGCCTTTCGTGTTGCTTCTCGGCGACGGCGATAGCCTCGAAAATATCCGCGATATCGCCGAACCCCTCCTCGCGCGCCACCTTCGCGAAGGAGGGGTACATGTCGGTCCACTCGTAGTTCTCGCCCGCGGCCGCGGCCTCCAAATTCTCAGCCGTCGTGCCGATTACCCCCGCCGGAAACGCCGCGCCCACTTCAACCGAGCCGCCCTCGAGTAACTTGAACAACCTCTTGGCGTGTTCCTTTTCCTGGTTGGCGGTCTCCTCGAAGGCCGCGGCGATCTGCTCGAAGCCGTCCTTCCGCGCTTGGCTCGCGAAATAAGTATAACGATTCCGCGCCTGCGACTCGCCCGCGAACGCCGTCAGCGAATTTTTCTCGGTCCGCGTACCCCGTAGACTCGTCACGTCCGTCCTCCTCACCAAACTCCCCCGCCGGTCACGAGGGTCAATCCCCTTCTTCTACGACGCAGCTTCCCGCGGCCGCGTCTACGGCCGGCCGTCGGCCCCGTACGTAAATAAAAACTAATATTAGCTAATAATATATCTGATCGATTACGTCAAGTCTTATTTCCGATAGAAGCCTTTCGGCCGTAAAGGGACCTTTTTACGGCTCGGCCCGGGCGGCAGGCGTCCGCGTTTGCCACGGGCGCGACGTCCGGATAAGCTCGCCCGGGCGGGTCCTTATAATTTTACGCAAAAAAACCGGCCTGGCCAGCCGGCTCCATATGGCGTTCGGGGCGCTACTCCGAAACGGGCGGCGCGCCCCCCGCGGCCTCGGCCGCCTCACGCGCCTTTTCCGCGGCCTTGCGAGCCTCCTCCTTCTTGGCTTTCCGCGCCTCTTCCTCGGCTTTACGCCGCTCGTAAAAGAGGGGAGTCTTGTCGACCAATTCGACGAGGGCCGTGGGGGCGCCGTCGCCGTGGCGGGTATCGGTCTTAAAGATGCGGACGAAGCCGCCGCCGGCGCCCTTGGCGATGGGCGCGATCTCGTGGAACAGCTTCCAAATCAGGTTGCGGTCTTTGACGACGGGCGCGACGAGGCGCCGGGCGTGCACGGTATCTTCGCGCGCGCGCGCGATGAGCCGGTCGGCCAGGGCCTTGACGGCTTTCGCCTTCGCCGCGGTCGTACTAATCTGTTCGTAATGGAACAGGGCGCGAACGAGATTCGACAACATCGCTCGCCGGTGCGCGGGCGTACGCGAGAACTTCCTTTTATACTTACGGTGCCGCACGATCAGTCTTCCTCGACGTCGGAAATATCCATACCCAAGGAAAGGCCCATGCCGGTCAAAACTTCCTTAATCTCGTTCAACGACTTACGGCCGAAGTTGCGGTATTTGAGCATCTCGGCGTCGGTTTTACCGACGAGGTCGCGAATGGTCTTTATGTCGCCCATCTCAAGGCAATTTACGGCGCGGACGGAAAGCTCGAGCTCGTTCACGTTGCGCGTCAGGAGTTCTTTCAGGCGGGCGCGCTCCTCGTCCTCGCGCTCTTTCTCGGGGGGGCGCTTCGCCTCGAAGTCGACGAATATGTCCACGTGGGAGCGCAACACGCGGGCCGCGGCGTCGAGGGCCTGGTTCGCGCTTATGCTCCCGTCGGTCCAAACTTCGACGATTAGCCGATCGTAATCGGTCCGCTGGCCAACGCGCGTCTCCTCGACGGCATACTTGACCTTGCGTACGGGCGTGAAGACCGCGTCCACCGGTATGACCCCTATCGGGCGGCCCTCCTCGCGCAGGCGCTCCACGGGGGCGTAACCGCGGCCGCGGTTCACCTCCATCTCCATTTTGAGCCGCCCCCCCTCGGCCAGCGTCGCGATTTTTTGCCCGGGGTTAATTATCTTCACGTCCGGGTCGGCGATGATGTCGTGGCCCGAAACTTCGCCCTCGCCCTCGACGTCGAGGTAAATGGTTTTAGGTCGGTCGGCCTCGAGGCGCAGGACGAGGGACCGAAGGTTCATAATGATATCGCTAGTATCCTCGTATACGTTCGGAATCGTCGAATACTCGTGGAGCACGCCGTCGATCTTGACGGCCGTAATAGCGGTCCCCTCAATCGCAGAGAGGAGAACGCGCCTGAGGGCATTCCCCAAGGTAAGACCGAAGCCCTGCTCGAAGGGTTCGATAACGTACTTGCCCCGGGCCCCCTTCGCTCCCTGGGACTCGAATTTGACCCCTCGCGGCATTTTGAAAGCGTCAGCCTTCATGCGCCAACCCCACTCCTTTGCTCGTCACTTCGCCATTAAAAGCTGCCCTAAACGCGGGAGTAAAACTCGACCACTAAGTGTTCGTCAACCGGTACCGGTATCTGGTCGCGCGTCGGGAGTGAGACGACCCGCCCTTCAACTCGTTTCGGGTCGAACTCCAGCCACTCCGGAAGGAGTTTCCCGCTGTTGTATTCCAAGCCGTATTTCACGGGGTCGATTTGCAAGGCTTTGCCCGCGGGGCTGATTACGTCGCCGGCTTTAACCTGGTAAGAGGGGATGTTCACCCGCCGGCCGTTAACGGTGAAAAGGCCGTGGCGGACCAGCTGCCGCGCCGTCCCCCGGGCGGTAACGAAACCGAGGCGGTAGAGGACGTTGTCGAGGCGCGTCTCGAGCAGGCGCAAGAGGTTTTCTCCCGTGACACCCTTTTGGCGCATCGCCAAGCGGAAGTACTTTCGGAACTGATTCTCCAGGATGCCGTAAGTCTTGCGCAACTTCTGCTTCTCGCGGAGCCGCACGCCGTAGTCGGATACGCGGAAACGGCGGCGCAAGCCGTGTTGCCCGGGCGGATAATTACGCGGGTTGACCGGCTTATCAACCGGGCATTTCCCGCGGAGGTGGCACCGTTCACCCTTCAGGAAAAGCTTGGTCCCTTCGCGGCGGCATATTCGGCAGCTGGGGCCGCGATACTTAGCCATAATTCACGTAACCTCGCGCGTCGGCCTCATACCCGGCGCCGCTTCCTCGCCCGGCAGCCGTCATGGGGCATTTTCGTCCGGTCCTTGATGCCCGTAACCCTCAAGCCGGAAGCCTGGATGGCTCGCACCGCCGATTCGCGCCCCGAACCGGGGCCTACGACTTGGATTTCTACTTGCATCATCCCGGCGGCCACGGCGCGCTTCGCCGCCTGGTCCGCGGAGCGCTGGGCCGCGAAGGGGGTGGATTTACGCGAACCTTTGAATCCCATAAGGCCGCCCGAAGCCCAGGCGACGACGTTCCCCTCTCTGTCGGCGATGGTCACGAGGGTATTGTTGAAAGAGGACTTAATGTAAACGATACCCTCGGAGACGGTCCGCTTAACTTTCCTCTTCGCCTTCTTCTTAACTTTGGCCAAAAACACTCACCTCGAATAACGCCGCCGCACGGCTACTTCTTCTTGCGTTTTCGTCCCACCGTCTTGCGGGGCCCCTTCCGCGTCCGGGCGTTGGTCTTGGTGCGCTGGCCGTGGCACGGCATGCCTTTTTTGTGACGCATGCCGCGGTAGCTGTTGATCGCGATGAGCCTTTTGACGTTGGCCGCCACCTCCGCGCGGAGCGCCCCCTCGACTTTGTACCCCTCTTCTATAACCTGGCGCAAGCGGGCCACCTCGGCATCCGTCAAATCCTTAACCCTCGTATCCGGGTCGACGTTGGCCGTGGCCAAGATCGCGCGCGCCCCCGTCGGCCCGATACCGTAGATATACGGCAGCGCGGCCTCGATACGTTTCGAGCGGTTTAAGTCTACTCCGGCTATGCGTGCCATAGATATACTTCTCCCGGTAAGGCGACGCTTATCCCTGGCGCTGTTTATGCCGCGGGTTTTCGCAAATCACGCGAACGACGCCGCGCCTCTTTATTATCTTGCACTTCTTGCAGATCTTTTTCACCGAGGAACGTACTTTCATCTTCGCCGACCCCGAAGCGGGGCGTCATTTGTAACGCCAGGTGATGCGGCCGCGGTTGGGGTCGTAGGGCGTAAGTTCGACCTTGACGCGGTCGCCGGGAAGGATGCGAACGAAATGCATACGCATACGGCCGCATACGTGGGCAAGTATGACGTGGCCGTTATCCAACTTCACGCGGAACATAGCGTTCGGAAGCGGTTCCACGACCGTTCCTTCTACCTGTATGGTTCGTTCTTTCGCCAAAGTATCCCGCTCACCGCGTCAGGCGAACTCTTCCCAACCTCGCGTCAGGACCCTCGGTTCGTCGTCGGTTATTATCACCGTATGCTCGAAGTGCGCCGAGGGGCCGCCGTCGCGCGTAACCACCGTCCACTTGTCGCCGCTCACCGTCGTCCGCCAATCGCCGTTTACGACCATGGGCTCGAGGGCCAACGCGATTCCGGGGACCAATCTGGGGCCCCGCCCGGGCGGGCCGAAATTGGGCACCTGCGGTTCTTCGTGCATCTTGGTGCCGATGCCGTGGCCCACGTATTCCCGGATGACGTCGAACCCGGCGTCGCGCGCCGTTTTCTCGATGGCGTTGGAAACGTCGCCGAGGCGGTTGCCCGCCCGGCATCGCGCGATGGCCTCGCTCAGGCAACGCCGGCCGCAAGCCAATAGCGCGGGTGCGTCGTCACCCACGGCCACCGTAAACGCCGCGTCCCCATAATAACCCTCCAACTCCACGCCCACGTCCATCGACACGAGGTCGCCTTCCTTTATTACCCGCTCCGGCGAGGGTATGCCGTGGACGACTTCGGCGTTCAACGATATACACGAGGAGGCCGGGAACCCCATGTAACCCAAAAAGGCTGGCCTTCCGCCCGCATCCTCTATCGTTTTTTTAATCGCGCGGTCTACCGCCGCGGTATTATTACCCGGTAAGATAAGGCGCCGCGCTTCCCGGAGCGCCTCGACGACGATCGCCGCGGCCCGCGCCATCAGAGCTACCTCGGCCGCGGACTTAACGGTTATCATCGCCACAGGCCACGAGGGGCCCGATCGCCGCCTCCACCCGCGCGAACACCGCTTTCCGACTTCCGGTTCCGTCAATCTCACGGAGTATACCCGCGGCGCGATAGTACTCGACGACCGGCTCGGTCTCGGCCACGTAGACTTCGTACCGCCTCTTTACGGTGTCCAGTCGGTCGTCGGCCCGCGCCTCGAGCCGGCCGGAACCGCAAAACGCGCAACTTTCGGCGGCGCCGTCGTCGGCGTTCGTAACGCCGCCGCACGCCGTACATACCAGCCGACCGGCCAACCTCGATACCGCCACTTCCTCGGGCACGGCGACGTAAACAACGGCGTCGAGTTCGACGTGGGGCAAACCGGATAAAAACTCGGCCTGCTCCAGCGTCCTCGGGTAACCGTCGAGAACGAAATCCTTCGCGTCGCGCAACCCTTCGGCCACCACGGCGCCCAGAACTTCTTGCGGAACGAGCCGGCCCGTCTCGACGTATTCGTTCGCCCGGACCCCGAGCGCCGTTCCCCGGGCGATCGCCTCGCGCAATATATCCCCCGTCGAGAGGTGCGCGAGCTTATACTTGGCCGCGACCTTTTCCGCTATCGTCCCCTTACCCGCCCCCGGCGGCCCGATCAAGACGAGCTGCATCGAAACCTCAAACCCTCCCGCGCAAACGGCCCTTCTTGACGAAGCCGTCGTAGTGGCGCATGAGCAAATGCGACTCGACCTGGCGCATGGTATCGAGCGCCACGCCCACCACGATCAAAAGGCCCGTACCGCCGAAATAGAAGGGCACCTTCATAAAGGTTATCAGTACGGTCGGCAGAACGTCGATCGCCGCCAGGAAGAGCCCCCCCGCGAGCGTAATCCGCGTCAGGATACGGTCTATGTACTGGGCGGTGTTCCTGCCGGGTCGGATCCCGGGGATGAAGCCGCCGTATTTTTTCATATTCTCCGCCATATCCTGGGGATTCAGGACGACGGCGGTATAGAAATAAGCAAAGAAAACGATCAAAACGACGTCCAATATGACGTACAGCGGCTGGCCGGGTATGAGCATCTGCGCGACCTGCTCGACGATCCCACCCCGGCCCCCGACAAAAGTCAAAATCGTCTGGGGGAACATGATTATCGAGCTCGCGAAGATAACCGGGATAACGCCCGCGGTATTGACGCGGAGCGGTATGTGCGTGGACTGGCCGCCGTAAACCTTTCGCCCCACGATCCGCTTCGCATACTGGACGCGAATGCGCCGCTGAGCCTGCTGCATGTAAACGACGGCCATTACCACCGCGACTATGATGGCGAGCACCACGATGAGCGTTACGATGTCCATCTCGCCGTAGATCAGGTTGTTAACCGTTCGCAAAATTCCCCCCGGCAGCGCGGCGACGATCCCCGCGAAGATTATGAGCGAAATGCCGTTGCCCACGCCGAACTCGGTTATCTTCTCGCCGAGCCACATAATGAAGGCCGTGCCCGCGGTCAGGGTCAATATCGTCATCAACCGGAAACCCCAACCGGGCGACGTCACGACCGCGATACCCTGCCAGTTTAGACCCTCGAGCCAAAGGCTTATGGCCGAGCCCTGGAAAATCGAAAGCACCACCGTCCCGTAGCGAGTGTACTGCGTAATCTTCTTGCGCCCCGCCTCCCCCTCCTTGGATAGTTTCTCGAGGTAGGGTATGACCGTTACCAAGAGCTGGAAGATAATCGAGCTCGAGATGTACGGCATGATCCCGAGCGCGAAGATCGTCGCGCGCGTCAGGTTGCCGCCGGAGAAGAGGTCGAAGAGGCCGAAAAGGGTTCCCTTCTGCGCCTGGAAAAAAGAGGTCAGCGCGTCGGCGTTTACGCCCGGAACGGGAATGTGACGGCCGATCCGGTACACCAGGATAAGGGCCAACGTAACCAGGACCTTCCGGCGCAACTCCGGGATCTTGAAAATATTTCTTAAGTTGGCAAAGAACCTTTTAATTACGTCGAACAATTTATACCGCCTCGGCCTTGCCGCCCGCGGCCTCGATCTTAGCCCGCGCCTGGGGCGAGAAATAATGGGCCCGGACCGTTAGAGCCGCGTTCAATTCGCCGCCGCCGATGACCCTCAGAAAGCGGATGCCCTTCGTTTTGATAGCTTTACGCTCCTTCAAAAAATCCAGATCTATGGTAGCGCCCTCGCCGAAGCGGGCGAGGTCGCCGACGTTGACGGCCGCCGTGACCGCTTTCTTCTTATTATAAACGTTGGTAAAACCCCTCTTGGGCAGGCGGCGCTGTAGCGGCATCTGGCCGCCCTCGAAGTCGGGATTTACCTTCGCGCCCGCGCGGGACTTCTGCCCTTTGTGGCCCCGGCCGCACGTCTTCCCGCGGTCCGAACCGGGCCCGCGCCCCACGCGTTTCCGGGCCTTCCGAGCGCCGGGCGACGGTTTCAATTCCCCTAACTTCATTTCTCCTCGGCCGCCCCTTCGGCTTCTTCCGCGGCCCCCTCGCCGCTTTCGTCAGCCGCGGCGGGGCCCGGCGCCTCCGTCTCCGCGGCCTCGCCTCCGGCCCCGGATTCGGCGGCGGCCTCCTCTGCCGCCCCCTCCTTCTCTTCGCGCGCCTTCTCGGCGCGGAGGCGACGCGCGATGCGAGGCCTCTTCGGTTTTTCCTCAGCCGGCGGGGTTGCCTCCGCGGCCGCCTTGACCCCCTCCTTGGCCCCGGCCGCCAAAGGGCCGCTCCGCCGGGCCCCGGCTTCGTCCGGCGAGATAAGCAACTTCAACCCCTCCACCGTGGCGCCGAGCACGTTATGGGGGTTGTTCGACCCCAACGACTTCGTCAGTACGTTTTGTACGCCGGCGAGTTCCAAGACGGCACGGATGGGGCCGCCCGCGATCACGCCCGTCCCCGGGCCCGCGGGCTTGAGCAAAACCTTGGCCGCGCCCTTCTTCACCAAAACCTCGTGCGGCAACGTGCCCTCCACGATCGGGAACGAGAAGAGATTCTTCTTCGCCAGCTCGACGCCCTTTCGCACCGCCTCCGCGACCTCGTTGGCCTTACCCAGCGCGACGCCCACACGACCCGCGCCGTCGCCGACCACCACCAACGCGTTGAAGCCGAACCGCCGGCCGCCCTTGACCACCTTGGCCACGCGGTTTATGGTTACGACGCGGTCTTGGAACAGTTGTTCTTCATCGGCGTTTCGTCTTCTGTTCATATCGTCCCCGCGCGTCGGCCTCAGAACCGCAGGCCGCCCTCACGCGCGCCCTCGGCGAACGCCTTCACCCGGCCGTGATATTTATAACCGCCGCGGTCGAAAACCACTTCGCCGATACCGCGCGCGACGGCTTTCGCCGCCAACGCTTCCCCGACCGCGGTTGCGCCTTCGACGTTTCCGCCCTTTATTTTTTCGCGCAATTCGCCGTCGAGGCTCGAGGCCGCGACCAGCGTCCGACCCGCGGCATCGTCGATGAGCTGGGCGTAAATGTGCCGGAGGCTGCGGAAGACGCAAACCCGCGGCCTTTCCGCCGTACCTTTCACCTTGCGCCGCACGCGCCGGTGCCGGCGCACGCGACCGGGTATCTTTTTACCGGGGTGGACCATAAATCGAAATCTTAGCCGCCGGTGCCGACGGCACCCAAGGCGCCCTTGCGTACCTTCCGGCGAACCCTTTCGTCTTTATACCTTATACCTTTACCCTTGTACGGCTCGGGCGGCCTTAGCGACCTTATCTCCGCGGCACACTGGCCCACGAGCTCCTTGTCTATTCCCCGAACCACCACCGCCTGGGGCGAAGGGACCTCCAAGGTAATCCCCTCCGGCGGTTGGTAACTTAAGGGTCGGGAGAAGCCGAGCGAAAGCCTCACCCCTTTGCCCGTAAGTTCGGCCTTGTATCCCACCCCGACTATTTCGAGCTCTTTCGCGAAGCCGCGGGATACGCCCTCGACCATATTGGCCACCAGGGTGCGCGAAAGCCCCCACAGCGCCCGGTTCTCGCGGCTCTCGTCCGCGGGCGTTATCGAAACCTGGCCGTCGGCCACGACGACGTTCATGGCCGGGTGAAGCGTGCGCTCGAGTTCGCCGTTCGGGCCCTTGACGCTGACGGTGGCGCCGTCGACGCGTACGTCGACCTTGTCCGGCAACGGTACGGGTTTTTTTCCAACGCGCGACATACTATCCGGCTTCGCTTACCACGCCCTCAGGAGGACCTCGCCGCCGATGCCCCGCTTCTTACACTCGCGGTCGGTCAAAATGCCCTGCGACGTGGAGAGCACGGCGACACCCAACCCGCCGACGACGCGGGGGAGATTATCCTTGGCGGCGTAAACGCGGCGCCCGGGGCGGGATACCCGCTCAATGCGCCGCAGAACGCTCGACTTGTCGGGTCCGTACCTCATATAAACGCGGAGTATCGGCCGCGGCTTTTCGTCGATTACGCGGTAATTTGCGATGAACCCCTCGTCCTTGAGGATTCTCGCTATTTCCTCCTTAATCTTGGCGTGAGGGGCGTCGGCCTTCTCGTGGCCGGCGCGGGCCGCGTTTCTTATCCGCGTCAACAGGTCCGCCACGGGATCGGTCATTACCATATTTTCCAGAACCTCTCAGCTCGACGGGCAAACGCCCCTGAGCCGATATGCCACCTCGGCCGGCGCTACCAACTCGCTTTAATCACGCCCGGGACCTCCCCCCTGAGCGCGAGCGCCCGGAAGCAGATCCGGCACATGTCGAATTTTCTCATGTAGGCCCGGGCGCGCCCGCATAAAGGGCAGCGATTGTACTTCCGGGCCTTGAACTTGGCTTCCCTTTTCGCCTTTACGGTTAAAGCCTTCTTTGCCATAAATGGCGCTCTTTAGTGCCGCGCGCGCGGCCGGCCAAAGGGCATTCCCAAGGCCGCGAGTAACTTTCGCGCCTCCTCGTCGCTTCGGGCGGAGGTCTCGACCGTCACGTTCATGCCGGTGATCTTGACGACCTTATCGTAATCTATCTCCGGGAATATAATTTGTTCCGTTATGCCCAACGTATAGTTGCCGTGGCCGTCGAAGCTCTCGGGGTCGAGCCCCCGGAAGTCGCGGACGCGGGGAAGCGCGAAGCTGACGAGGCGGTCGAGGAACTCGTACATCCGTTCGCGGCGCAAGGTAACGCGCACGCTGGAGGGCATTCCCGTCCGGACCTTGAAGCTCGCGACGGACCGCTTGGCGCGGCTAACGACCGGCCTTTGGCCGGTTATCGCCGCGAGTTCTTCTACGCCGGCGTCGAAGACCTTTATGTCGTCGTGGTAGCGGCCCAGGCCCGAATTTATCGAGATCTTAACGAGGTGCGGCACCTGGTACCGGTTCCGGTAGCCGAGTTCGGCCATCAGCGCCGGCACCACCTCTTCCTCGTACATCCTCTTCAAACGCGGTTTTATCACGGCTTATGGAATTCGACTTAGCGCTCGATAACCTCGCCACATTTCCGGCATACGCGCACCTTCGTGCCATCGGCCAACGCCGTGTTTCCTATACGCGTCGGCAGGTGGCATTTGGGGCATATTAATATTACGTTCGATACGTGGACCGAAGCCTCGACCTCGTGAATGCCGCCCGCCCTGTCCTCGCGCGTGCGCCGTGCGTGTCTCTTGACGAAATTGACGCCCTCGACGATGAGCCGGCCCCTCGCGGGTATCACCCGCAGGACCTTCCCCGTCTTGCCCAGGTCCTTGCCGGCGATTACCTTGACCGTATCGCCCTTTTTCAGGCGGATGCGCGTGGCCTCGGGGGCTTCCTTTTTGCCGCCGGGCATATTCTCACAAAACCTCGGGAGCGAGCGAGATTATTTTCATAAAGCGCTTCTCACGCAGCTCGCGGGCCACGGGGCCGAAAATCCGCGTGCCCGCGGGCTCGCCCCCCTCGTTGATGACTACGCACGCGTTGTCGTCGAACTTTATGTAGGAGCCGTCGGGCCGCCGCGTCTGTTTGCGCGTGCGGACGATCACGGCCCGGACGACCTGGCCTTTTTTGACCGTGCCGCGCGGCGCGGCATCCTTGACGGTGGCGACGATGGTATCGCCCACCTCCGCGAAGCGCTTAGCGCCGGAGCCGGCCACGACGCGAATGCAGGACGCCTGTTTGGCGCCGGAGTTGTCCGCCACGGTCAATCTCGAATACGGTATTATCACGACGACTCACAAGAGGCGTTTACTTGGCGCGCTCGACGATCTCGAGCAAGCGCCAACGCTTACGTTTGGACAACGGCCTCGTCTCCATTATGCGCACGGTATCGCCCACGTGGCACTCGTTATTTTCGTCGTGCGCCGCGAAGCGCTTCGACCTCTTAACCATCTTCTTAAAGAAAGGGTGCTGCTTCCGCGTCTCGACCTCGACGACGATGGTCTTGTCGCCCGCGTCGCTCACCACGCGGCCCTGCATCTGCTTGCGCCGGCCCCGTTCCGCCACTCTCAGTTCCGCGGCGCTCACCGCGCGTCTCCCGCGGCCACGGTGCCGGCCGCGGCCTCAACCTGTTTCTCCCCGATCACGGTAAGGATACGGGCGATGCGGCGCTTGAGCATCTTGCTCCGGTTGTTGTCCTCTTCCTTACGCGTGGCGATGTTGGTCCTTATCCCCAACATCTCCTTCTTGGCTTCCCGGAGCGAGATCTGAAGCTCCTCGAGCGTCTTTTGACGTAACTCTTCTCTTTCCTTCTTAAGGGTCACGGCTATTCCTCGAGCTCCAGGTACTTCGTCTTTATGGGCAACTTATAGCCGGCCAGCCGCATCGCTTCTCGCGCCGTCGCGCGCGGCACGCCCTCGAGCTCGAACAACACGAGGCCGGGACGCACGACCGCCACCCAGAACTCGGGCGCGCCCTTTCCTTTGCCCATGCGGGTTTCGAGAGGCTTTTTCGTCGTCGGCTTGTCCGGGAAAACGCGTATCCACAGCTTCCCCTGGCGCTTAACGTGACGGGTAATAGCGACGCGCGCCGACTCTATCTGGGCCGCGCTGAGCCAACACGTCTCGCGCGCTTGCAGGCCGTAAGAGCCGAACTGCAACTTATTGCCGCGCGTAGCCTTCCCCCGCCGGCGGCCCCGTTGCTGCTTGCGCCACTTGGTACGTTTCGGCATTAACATATCTATTCACTCGCCGCGACCGCGTCGCCGCCGCTAGCGCGAGCCGCTTCTCTTGGGCCGGCGCCGTTTTTTCTTCGCGGGACGACGCGCTCGTTCAACCGAGGCCTCCCGTTCCGCGACCTCGGAAGGCAGCACTTCGTCTCGGAATATCCAAACCTTTACGCCCACGAGGCCGTAAACGGTCTTGCCCTCGGCCTGGCCGTAATCGATGTCGGCGCGCAACGTCTGGAGGGGGACGCGGCCGTCGGCGTACCTCTCGAGGCGAGCCATCTCGGCGCCGCCGATGCGCCCCTTCACCTGGATCTTGCACCCCTTGACGCCGAGTTTCATGACGGTGGCCAACGTTTTTTTCATCACGCGCCTGAAACCCATGCGCCGCTCGAGCTGGGCCGCGATGTTCTCCGCCACCAACTGGGCGTCGAGCTCGGCGTTCTCGATCTCACGTATTTCGACGTCGAGCTCGCCCGCCACGAGCTCCTTGAGCTCCTCCCGCAGTTGGGAGATCCTTGCGCCCTTGGTGCCTATTATCATCCCGGGCCGCGCGGTCCAAATGTGAACGACTATACGGTCCGTGGTCCGTTCGATGTGGACGCGCGATATCGCGGCGTTCGCGAAGTTCTTTTTAATATAGTTCCGAATCGCCAGGTCCTGGTGGAGCTTTGCGGCGTAATCCCGCTTCGCGAACCATCGCGAGTCCCAGGTCTTTATGTAACCCAACCGAAAGCCAACCGGGTGCGTTTTCTGTCCCATGGTGAATTCCCGCGGCCCTACCTCTTTTTGCGGCCGCCTTTGGTCCCGCGTTCCGTCTTCCGGTGCTCGGCGGGCGCCTTCTCCTTGCCTTCGCCCGCGCCCTTAACCTTGGCGCCGTACCTGTCCTCTTTCTTCTTAAACCCGAGGAAGCGCGGCCTCTTGGGTTTCGCCGGCCTCGCCCTCGGCTCCTCCGCGCCGGCTTCCGCCGGCCCTTCCGGGCCGGCGTCCTCGGCCTTAGAGGGCGCGACCTTCCGGCGTCCCTCGCCCCGCGCCCGCGCCCGCGCCAACTCCTCGTCCGACCTCTCGGCCAAAACGACGACGACGTGGCTCGTGCGCCGACGTATCCGATGGGCCCGTCCGTAGGCGCGCGGCTTGACGCGTTTGAGGGTCGGCCCGCCGTCCACGACGACCGACTTCAAAAAGAGCTTATCGACGTCCGGTTTTTCGTCGCCCCTATACTCGCGGGCGTTGGCAAGCGCCGACCGGACGGCCTTACCTATATGGAGCGCCGCCTTTTGGGGCATAAACTTTAAGACGTCGACCGCGTCCTGGACGTCTAAACCCCGGACCGCGTTCGCCACCAACCGCGCCTTTTGCGGCGATAGTTTAATCCATTTCTGCCGGGCCCGAAATTCCATCTTTACTTGAGGCGAGTGGCCCGCGCGGTGGGGCCGCCGTGCGAACGGAATATCCGCGTGGGCGCGAACTCGCCGAGCTTGTGGCCCACCATGTCTTCGGTAATATAGACGGGTATAAATTTCCGGCCGTTGTGTACCGCGATGGTGTGGCCCACGAACTCGGGCGGTATCGTGCTTCGGCGGGCCCAGGTCTTTATGACAACCTTCTCGCCCGAGGCCTCGACGCTTTTGACCTTCGCCATCAACTTCCGGTCTACGTACGGTCCCTTCTTAGTCGAGCGCGCCAAACCTCTTCCCCGGTCGCTTAAGCCGACGCGGCTACTTTTTCCGCCGGCTCACTATGTACTTGTCGGATTGTTTTTTCTTCCGTGTCCTGGCGCCTTTCGTAAACCACCCCCAAGGCGATTGCGGGTGGTTGCCCCCTTTGGATTTGCCCTCGCCGCCGCCGTGGGGATGGTCGTTGGGGTTCATCGCCACGCCGCGCACCGTGGGCCTGATGCCCATGTGACGCTTCCGGCCCGCCTTGCCGATCTTGACGTTGGCCTGGTCCGCGTTGCCGATCTCGCCCACCGTGGCCCGACACTCGAGCGGAAAGAGGCGGACCTCGCCCGAGGGCAGCCTGACGTGGCCGACGCCACCCTCTTTCGCCAACAGCGTGCAGTAGGTCCCCGCGGCGCGCGCGATCTGGGCCCCCTTGCCCGCCTTTATCTCCAGACACGAGATGACGGTCCCCGCGGGGATGTTGCGGAGCGGCATCGCATTCCCGACCTTCGCCTCGGCCTCCGCGCCCGAGTTCACGACGTCGCCCACCTTCATCCCGTCGTTGGCGACGACGTAGCGCTTGTCGCCGTCGGCGTAGACCACGAGCGCGACGTCCGCGGAGCGATTCGGGTCGTACTCCAACGACGCGACGCGGCCGGGGACGCCGTCCTTGGCCCGCTTAACGTCGACGACGCGGACCTTGCGCCGGCTGCCGCCGCCCCGATGGCGCACGGAAATGCGCCCCCTGCCGTCCCGGCCGGCACGTTGCTTCTTGGCCTTTAAAAGCCTTTTCTCCGGCTTTTTTTCGCCAAGGCCGTCGAAGGGGCGCACGCTCATAAAGCGTCGGCCCGGGGAAGTCGGTTTATATTTTTTTATCGCCATAAAAGGCCCGCTTTATTCGAAGTACTCGATAGAGTCCCCTTCCTTAAGGGTAACCACGGCCTTCTTCCAATTGGAACGGCGGCCCTCGGTATAACGGACGCGCCGCTTCTTGCCCTTTCTGTTCATGACGTTGACGTCGGTAACCGTAACGTTGTAGATAGCCTCGACCGCCTGTCTTATTTCGATCTTATTGGCGGCCGGGTGAACCTTGAAGGCGTACTTGCGCTGCGCCTCTTGCAGGTACTCCATCTTCTCGGTTATCATCGGCTGAACTATAATGTTCTGGGGCGCTTTCATTCCACTAACTTCCGCTCGAGCGCCTTGGCCGCGGCCTCGGTTAACACGAGCTCGTCGGCGTCAACGACCTCGTAGATGCTGACGTTGCCCGCGTGGCGCACGGTGACCGTGGGGACGTTGGCCGCGGAACGAACGAACTTCTCGTTCTTCTCGTCCATAACGAAGAGCACCTTGGCGTCCAGCAGTTCCATGTCCGCCAGGATTTCGACGACGCCCTTGGTCCGGTACTCGTCGAACTGCAGCCGGTCGATAATCCGCAACCTGCCGTCGCGGACCTTATCGGAGAGTGCGCTTTTGAACGCGGCGCGGCGGACCTTGCGCGGAATATTCTTCCCGAATTTACGGGGCGCCGGGCCGAAGGCGACGCCGCCGCCCCGCCACTGCGGCGACCGGATCGAGCCCTGGCGGGAGTGGCCGGTACCCTTCTGGCGGTAAGGCTTGCGGCCTCCGCCGCGCGCTTCGGCCCGCGTCTTGGTCTTGGCGCTGCCGGCGCGCCTCGCGGCGAGTTGCGAGACGACGCACGCGTGAACGAGGTCCGAGCGGGGCCGGACGCCGAAGACGTCGTCCGCGAGCTCGACTTCGCCGGTCTCACGCCCCACTTGATCTAATAATTTCGCCTTCACGGTTTAAGACTTCGCCCCGGCGCGGAGGGCTTTCCGCGCCGGCGAGACGACGACGAGGCCGCCGTTGGGCCCGGGCGTCGAGCCCCTCACGACCAAAAGCGACTTTTCGGCGTCGAGCCGGAACACCTTAAGGTTAGCGCACGTCAGCCACCGGTGGCCCATATGGCCCGGCATCCTCTTGCCCTTGTAAACTTCCGACGGCGTGGCCGACGCGCCTATGGACTTGGGGCGCCGGTAGGCCTTGGACCCGTGGCTCTTGGGCCCCCGCCGGAAGCCGTGCCTTTTGACGACGCCCGCGAAGCCGCGCCCTTTCGACAGCGCGCGTACGTCCACCGCCCGCACTCCCTCGAAGATCGATACGTCGACGACGTCGCCCGGTTTGAAGGACGCCGCATCGGCGGTCCGGAATTCGCGGAGCGCCTCCGGCGCGGCGACACCGGCCCCGGCCGCGTGGCCGGCCTCCGGTTTATTAGGCCGCCTTTTCTCGCCGAGGCCGAGCTGGACCGCGGCGTAGCCGTCTTTTTCGGGCGACTTGACCTGGGTAAGGCGGTTGGGCGGCAGCTCGAGGACCGTGACCGCGACCGCGCGGCCCTCGTCGTCGAAGGCCGTCGTCATACCCAATTTCTTTCCCAACATTCCGAGCGGCATATCTAACCTTGTTCCGCCTACAGCTTTATCTCGACCTCTACGCCCGCGGGCAATTGCAGCCGCGTCAACGCGTCTATGGTGTCGCCGCTGTGTTCCTCGATCTCGATAAGGCGGTTGTGCGTGCGCATCTCGAACTGTTCGCGCGACTTCTTGTCCGCGTGCGGCGAACGGAGTACGGTGAAGCGGTTTATCTCCGTGGGCAGCGGAATGGGGCCGCACACGTGCGCGCCGGTCCGCCGTATCGTCGCGCATATCTCCTCCACCGAGCGGTCGAGCAACCGGTGGTCAAAAGCCCTGAGGCGTATCTTTATTCTCTTCTTCGGCATCGCCTCTTAGCGGCCCAGTACGGCGCTACTCTTCGATGGCGGCGACGACGCCCGCGCCGACGGTGCGCCCGCCCTCGCGGATGGCGAACCGCAGCTCCTTC
>WVWN01000078.1:0-9194 GCA_011773985.1 Candidatus Zixiibacteriota bacterium
AAGCGCGTCGCGGTGGTACACTAGTCAGTCACGGCGAACGTGAGGGGCGGGCGTACGCCCGCTCTTTTTAATTTTCGGCGGGCGGCACGTAGGCCCTTTCGGGCTGACTATTGGCCCTCGGGTTGCGGCTCGCCCCGAAAAAAATGTGGAAAGGGCCCGCGACTTGTATTATAATTTTATTGTATAATAGGAGACACGCCCCACGAGAAATTTAGACGGTTTCTCCGGAGATCGAGATTTAGGAGGCCATTTACATGAAAAAGGCGCTATGGTCATTTATGGTCTTGGCCGCGTCCGCGTACGCTTACACGATACAAGTAAATGCCGCCGACGTGCAGGTGAGGGCGGTCGAAGACGCGGCGTTTTTGGGTTACGACGCGGTAGTTTTGGAAGGTGGGCGGGGTCTACCGGTCGCGCCGGGGCAACCGGCGCTGCCCGCGGTCGTGGCGACGGTATCTTTGCCCAAGGGAACGGAGATCGCGTCGGTGGACGTCTCGTACGCCGACCCCGTCGTCTTGCCGGGAACTTACCGCGTGATGCCGATGCAGGAGCCGACGCCGTATAGTTCCGAAAGGGCGCGCGTAACTCCTCCCGACGCGAAGGTCTACTCATCTTCGGAACCCTTCCCCGGGAAGTTGGTTTACGCTTTCGAGAGCGGGAACATGGGCGGATACGGCGTGGGGAGCGTCGTCCTGGCGCCGGTGCAGTACGTTCCCGCGACGGGGAAGTTGATGGTGTACGACGTCATCGATTTCGACCTGAGGCTTAAGCGGTCGGACGGCGACGTCGCCTATCCGAAGGTCCGCCTCGAGTGGGTCGACCGCGACATTCGCCGAAATCTGGCGGCGTCGGTTATCAACCCGTGGGAGATAGTGCCTCCGAGCGGCGTTAAGCTCTTGGGTGGAACCGACGGCCGGTGGGAGGACGTATTTCCCTACCTGATAATAGCCGACACGACGATGGCCGAGAAGGCTGGGAGCTTGGCCGAGTGGAAGACCAAGAAGGGCCTTAAGGCCGCGGTCGTAACCACGGCCGACATCGAGACCGGTTATACGGGCCGCGATTTCGAAGAGAAAGTGAGGACCTGCATCAAAGACTACTACGAGAACAAAGGTACCCAATACGTTTGCCTCGTCGGCACGCACGCCGTCATCCCGGTACGCAAAGTCTACGACCCGCAATACAGCACGCTGGAAGGCGACCACCTCGTCCCGACGGACAACTACTACGGCTGCCTGGATGGCGACTTCAACGCGGACGGCGACAATTACTGGGGCGAGTACCTCGACGACAACGTAGACTGGGTATACGACGTCTACGTAGGCCGGATCCACGTGGCCAGCGTAGAGGCGCTTCAAGAGGTAATCGATAAGACCCTGTGCTACGAGGGCGCGAGCGCGTCGTCCGAGGCCAACCCCTATGACTACCAGAACCTTTGCATCTTGGCAGGCGCTTGGGCCGATGATCAAACCAACCTGAAATTTATGATGGAGTATCTCCGCGATACCTATCTGACCTCTACCCACTGGACCTTTACCGAGCTTTGGGACGAGACCTACCCGGGTGGAACCGGCTTCAACTCGTCCAACTTTATTTCCGCGATGAACAGCGGCCACGGCTTCATCGCCCATATGGCGCACTGCAATACGAAGGTGTTGGGTACGAATTCGGGCGGCGTAACCAACAGCGACCTTTACGCCTTGACTAACCACCCCAAGTTCTCGGCTTTCCTCTACACCGTCGGTTGTTACCCCGCGAACACCGACTACGACGATAATTGCGCGGCCTATTTCGTCGCATCGCCCGAGGGCGGCGGCGTGGGCTTCGCCGGCAACACGCGCTTCGGCTGGTATTCGCGCGGCGACCCCTTGAATCATTATTCCCAGGAATTCATCAAGGAATATTTCAACCAGTTCGCCGCGAACGACGTCTACGTCGCCGGTAAACTCATGGCCTACCACAAACACCCCCTGCAAAGTTACAACAGCCAGGCGATATATCGTTACATATACTTCGAGCTCCTTCATCACGGCGACCCGGACGTCTCGATACCGAACGACGATATAGGTACGCTGAACGTCGTCTACGAGGAGGAGATACAGACCGGGTCGCAAACGTACGAGGTCCACGTGGGCGACGCGCCCGAGGGCGACTTGGAGGGCGCGCTGGTGTGCGTTTGGAAGAACGACGAGGTATATGCGTCCGGGACGACGGACGCGAACGGCGACGTATCCTTCGACATCGAGCCGACGACGACGGGTACGATGTACCTGACGGTGTCGGCGCACAACTACAAGACGTTCGAGGCGGACGTGACGGTGGTTTATACCGGCATCGCGTTGAGGTCGTTCACGGGCCGGCGGGCGGAGGCGGGGATAACGTTGAGCTGGAAGGTGAGCGGGGCGAAGGACCTGGCTTACTTCAACCTCTATCGTCGCGCGGCGGCGGCGGTGGCTGCGGTAGGGGGTGGAGCCGGCGTGGGCTTATTGCCGGCGGCGTCGGCTGAAGGCAACGTTGCCGCGGCCTACGGGGGCGGCGACGGCTGGTTGAAGGTGAACACGGAGCCGATCGTGGGTCGTTCGCCGTACCGGTACCTTGATGCGGGGGTGCCGGCGGGCGTCTACGAGTACAAGTTGGAGGCGGTGCTTAGGAAGGGCCCGGCGGAGCTGGGCACGACGAGGGTGGGGGGCAGCGTGCCGGTGGCGTTTGGGTTCGAGGTAGCGCCGAACCCGGCGAGGAGGACCGCGAGGCTCAGCATCAGCCTTCCCGCGGCGGCCGGGGTGAAGGTGAGCCTGTACGACCTGGCGGGGCGCAAGGTGGCGACGGTGGTGGACCGCTTGCTGAAGGCGGGCGAGAACACGTGCCTGCTGGACGTGAGCGGCACGGCGGCGGGGGTATACATCCTCCGCCTCGAGGCCGGCGACCGGGTCGTGGCGAAACGCGTCGCGGTGGTGCACTGAGGCGTCGATACGCGGCGTCAGGGCGGGCCTACGCCCGCCCTTTTTTTAGAATTAGGGCGCGAGTTGTACTATTCAACGCGCGGGCCATGTTAACGTGTACGTGCGGGGGCTTTTGCTCGGGCGAAGGCCGGCGTTCGGGCGCGAAGGCCAAAAGTCGAGAGGTTTTTGGTTTTGACACCGGCGTATCGTTGTGTTAGCATTAAGTTTAAGATAAGACATTGGCTAAGCGGAGGATAAGATGTCCGAAAGTGGCGGTGTTTCTAAGAGGAGTGCCACCGCGGTTTTGGTCGCGGGGCTGGTCGGTTTGTGGCCTATTCTATTTATCTCGATAATTTTAGTGCTTATAAACTGGGGCTGGTCCGAGGGCGAGTTTTCGCTCGCGCCGCGCGACGTGACTAGGAACCGCGTTTTGCTGGCGGTGGGAATAACCGCGACCTTGCTTTTGGATATCGGCGCGGTCATTTTCGGGATAAGGAGTTTCGTTCGCCGCGTTGCCGCACGCGGCCGGGCGCTCGCCGGCGTCATCATGGCCTCGGTCAGCGGTTTAACTATCGTATCCGTCTTCGTATTTATAGGAATACTCTTCGGTTTCGGCGCAATGTTCGGCACGCGGGGGCGCGGTAAGCTGACGCTCGAGCAACGCGTCGAGAAGTGTCGTCAAAACCAGGAAGAGATTGCGATTATGTTGGGGCCGGATATGTGGCTCTTCGACCATCCGGAGGCCACGCCCGAAGATTTGAAAGAATTAGATTTGTCGCCGCGGGGAGATTTGATCGAGCCGGAAGACGGGACCGCGTACACGACGGACGCGACCGTTCTCGAATGCCCGGCCGACGACGACCCAGGTAACGTCGATTACGCCGTGGATATAACGCCCCAGGGCGAGGTTAGGATCCGTTGCATCAATCCGGCGGGTATCCGGGAAGGCCACAACCCTTAGCATTTGGCTTTTATGGACGAGGCGAAAAGGGCGGATAGCGAGCTGCGAGCGTTCGATACGGGGGTCGCGCTAGGCGATTACCTCCGCGTCGTAACGCGCCGCAAGTGGGCCGTCGTAATTATATTTTTGACGACCGTGGTCCTGGCGACACTCGTTAGCCTCCGCATGCCCAAAGTTTACCGAACGGCGGTTACGGTGAAAGTGAGCCAACGGTTTACGGGCCAAACCCTCCTGCCGACTTTTTATTACGACCCCTTCTTTTTGGAAACCGAGATCGAAATGATTCGTAGCCGGGCCCTTTTGACCACGGTGGCTAACCGCCGCGGGATGACTTATAAGGTCGCGGCTTCGCCCCCCCGGCTTCGCGACGCTCTGGCCGAGGTCGACTTGTCGGAGGGTACGCCAGTGGGCGAGCTCGTTGTTACGTTCGTCGACCCCTCCTCCTTTAACGTCGTTTTCGAGGGAAAACGTGCGGGCTCGGGCCGGGTGGGGGAGGTCTTTCGAGCCAATTTCGGGGCCCTGCTCGTAAACGCGGAACGCGCGCGGCCCGGCGATAAGATAGTGCTCAAAGTGCAAAAAGTCGACGCCGTCGTCGGCCGCCTAATGGGTTCGATACAGGTGAGGCCGGTTGAGAACGTGAACATGTTGCGCGTCGTCGTGAGGGGGCGCGACCCTCAAGGGGTTGCCGACCTCGCCAACACCGTGGCCGACGTTTACGTCGAGACGAGCTTGGGGGAGAAGAGGCTCCAAGCGACTACCACCCGGATGTTTATTGAGGAACAGATCGAAAGAACGGCGAACAACCTCCGAAAGGCCGAGAAGGAACTCGAGACCTTCAAGCGCGAAACGGGCATTTTGGATATGAGCGCCGAGACCAAGCAATACGTTGCGTTGCTCGGCAATCTCGAGTCGAAACTTCTGGAGGAGAGCCTGGACCGGCAAATCTCGGCGGTGGAATTGGACGTGCTTAAGGGAAGGGGGCAAAAACTCTCGGGCGAGGAGGAGACTTTCCCGGCGGAAGAGGTTCTCGTATCGGGTTTCGCGGCCGGCAGCAAGCTTCAACAGCTCGAGAGCCGCCTTATCGAACTGCGCCGCCGCCGTGGCGAACTCGCTCGAACGATGACGCCGGAACACCCCGCTGTTAAAGCGATAGACGAAGAGATCGCCGCGGCCGGGGATGAACTTCAGCTCGCGCTCTCCAACGCGCTCGATTACGGCGAAACGGCGACGGGCGTAGGATTGGCGGACGAGAAGATGGCGATGCTGCACGAGGCCTTGGGGGACTACCGGGAACGTACGGCTTCGCTGCCGGAAAAGGAAATGGTGCTCAACCGCCTCGTCCGCGCGTACCAGGTCAACGAGCAAGTATATACGATGTTGCTGGAGAAACTCCAGGAGGCCAAAATAAACGAGGCGATGCGGACGGCCGATATCAGGGTGGTCGACTACGCGTTGGTACCCAAGGTTCCCGTCAGCCCGAATTACGGAAAGAATATTTTGGTGGGAATATTGTTGGGGATTTTTTTGGGGGTGGGGGTGGCGTACGTCCTCGAGTTCGCCGACACCTCGCTCAATACCGTGGAAGAGGTAGAGCGGCGATTGGGGAGCCCGGTGATAGGGATAATTCCGCGGTTGGGCGCGGGCGGCGCGGGCCGGCTGGTACGGCGGCCGGATAAATTCGATACGTATTTTATAACCCACACCCACCCCAAGTCGCCCATGGCCGAGGCTTTCCGTACGCTCAGGACCGCCATCCGCGCTTCGGGCGTGGACGTCGACGTCAAAAAGATTTTGACGACCGGTACCGGCTTGGGCGACGGGAAGACGATAACGTCGGTTAATTTGGCTATAATATTCGCCCAGGCGGGGGACGCCGTCGTACTGGTGGACTGTGACCTCCGCCGCGCGACGGTCCACGACGCTTTCGGTCTGGAAAGGGTGCCAGGGTTGGCGGAGGTCATCATGGACCGGGCCGACCTCGGCGAGGCGCTGCGGCCTACCGCCGTGGAGAACTTGGCGGTTTTGCCGAGCGGCGTCGTTCCCCCGAATCCGTCGGAACTTTTAGGTTCTAAAAAGTTCGAAGCGGTGTTGGATGAACTGGGTAACAGGTTCGGCCGCGTCGTTATGGATGCGCCGCCGGTGCTGGCGGTGACGGACGCGCTCGTCCTGGGGAGCTTGGCGGACGGCGTGTGTTTCGTCGTGTGCGCCGGCCGTACGGACCGGAACGCCGCTCGCCGCGCTTTGGAATTGTTGAAGCGCTCGGGGTGTAGAATATTGGGGGTGGTCTTCAACCAGGTGGAGATGTCACGCGTTTTCGGCACGTACGGTTATAAATATTATAGTCAGTACTATAAGAGTTATACGGACGGGGAAGGTGAATCGTGACGGGCTTTTCGGCGCGTCTTCTCGTCGCGCGCGCTTTGCGGGGAGACGTGGTCGACGTAAGCGCGCTGGTTGCGGCCCGGCAAGCGTGCGGCTCGTGGGACGTGCTCGGCCGGCTCTTGAGGGCTGAACGACTCGCGCCGCTTTTAGCTTACCGCCTCGGCGAGCGCGATTTCCCGGCCGACGGGAATTTTAAAGAAGCGCTGAGGTCGGGGGCGCGAGAAGTCCTCGCGGCGAACTTGGTATGGCGGAAGGTGTACGAGGAACTGGGGGATATATTGGGGGCCGCGGGCATCCGTGCACTTCCAATCAAAGGTGTGGATGTAGCATTTACCGTCTATCCGAGTCCCGCCTGCCGGCCTATGGCCGACATAGATATACTCGTTTCGCCCGAGGATTACCGGGGCGCCGAGGAAGTCCTCGAGCGAGAGGGGTTCGTCCCGTTATCCCGAGTGGCGCGTTGGTGGCCAGGAAGAGATTTTACGCGCAAGGGCGCGACGGTGGACTTGCATTGGAGCCCGGCCGCGGGGGTCCCGGCGCGGCGGGCGGTAGCTTCGTGGTACTTCGCCGGTGACGAGAAAACGGTAGGGGATGAATTCCGTTTACTCGTATCGGTGTGCCACCAACAAAATCATTTCTTCTCGCTGACCCTGCTCGATTATTACGAAGCATTGCTTCTAGCGCGTCGCGTCTCGTGGCGACGCTATTGGCCTTTGGCGCGGCGGTGGGGGGCGGCGCGGGCGACGCGGTTCGTGCTCGCCGTAGCGCGGTCTTTTTTCGGCGGTATGTCGGGTGCGGGTAGTTTTAATATATTGAAGACGTTGGCTGGGCCCGGCCTCTCCGGCACGGACCCCGGGCGCGGCGCGCGCGCGGCCGCGGTTTACGCACTATCGTTGGACAATCCCGCGGCGGCTTTCGGCGGGGGCTTGCGTCGGCCTGCCTGGGCAAAGGAGATCTTGACGCGCGGTTTTCGTTTGCGGTCGTCTGAGGATAAGCGTAAGGAGAAAGTTCGTTGAAATTGCGTGAGTTTTTCGACCGCGCGGTTGCTATAGGTCGGGCCAACGACCCGCGAGGCGAAGACGGCCTCTTGGCCTACCTTGCGAAAGAGCGGCGCACCTACGAGGCGTTGGCCGAGGACGCGAAGGACGACTTCGACGTCGAACGGTTGACCAATCCCTATCACGACACCCGCGTGCTCAACGGGCCGGACGACGCCGAGATAAAGGCGGTTATGGTAGGCATAGATTTCGAGGTGGGCGAGTTGGTCTTGGCCGACCGCCTTCGCGAACGTGGCGCGCGCGTCGACTTATGTATAGGCCATCACCCCGAGGGTTACGCTTTGGCCAACCTCTACCGCGTTATGGAGATGCAACCCGACATCCTGGCGAAGTGGGGGGTCCCCATCAACGTCGCCGAGGGCATTCTCGACCCCCGCCTCCACGAAGTCAAGAGGCGCGTGTTGGTTCAGAACCATACGCGCGCGGTGGACGCGGCCAGACTTTTGGGTTTTCCCTTCGTCTGTTTGCACACCGTCGCGGATAATTGCGTTACCAAATACTTGCAGGACCTCTTCGACGCCGAGAGGCCCGAGACGGTGGCGGACGTAACGGCCTTACTTAAGGCGCAGCCGGAGTACGTCGAGGCCAAGCTCCACGATAGCGGCCTCCAAGTCCTCGCGCGTTCGATTGAGTCCGAACACAACGTGGCGCGCATCCGGGCGGGCGAGGTCTTCGTCGATATGACGGGTGGCACCGGCGGCTCCAAGTGGATGTTCGAGAAGTTGGCCACCAACACCAAGGTCGGCACTTTCGTAGGGATGCACATCACGGAAGAGAACCTCGAAATCGCGAAAAACAATCACATTAACGTCGTAATCGCGGGTCACGCCCCCTCCGATTCGTTGGGGCTGAACCTCCTCCTCGACGGCGTTATGGCGGACGAGGAGTTAGAGGTAATCGCCTGTTCCGGTTTCCAACGGGTGAAACGTACGTAAGGCCGCGCGAGCGGCCGAGGGAAAGGTGTGCTATGAAAGACTTAATCGGCGACGTGTTGGACCTGGTCAAGGCGGAAGGGGCTGTTTACGGGGACGTCCGCGTCCTGCGCCGCCGGAGCGAAAATCTGGAGGCGAAGAACGGCAAGCCCGAGAACGTCACGGTTACCGAGACCGAGGGCTTCGGGGTCCGCGTCATCGTGGACGGCTCGTGGGGTTTCGCCGCGTCGTCTCGGCTCGATAAAGGGGAGATGCGGCGGGTGGGTTCACAAGCGGTGGCCATCGCCCGCGCGAGCGCGCGCTTCAAGGCCCACGACGTAACTCTGGCGCCCCAGGAGCCGGTAGCGGACTCTTGGGCTACCGGCGTCGTCGAGGAACCGTTCGCCGTCCCCCTCGAGGAACGGATGGACCTCTTGATCCGCGCGACGGAGGAGATGGGCCGCGGCGACCGGATAAAAGTCGCCGAGGGGTTCCTCCAATTTTGGCGGACGGAAAAAACGTTCGCGTCGACGGAGGGGTCTTACGTCGACCAACGGATAGTCGAGTCGGGGGGCGGCATCGTCGCCACCGCCGTCTCCGAGGAGGACATCCAGACCCGTTCCTATCCCAATTCTTTCCGGGGGAACTTCGCGACCGCGGGCTACGAGTACATCCGTGGCCTGGACCTGCTCGGCCACGCTCCCCGGGTCGCCGACGAGGCGGCGCAACTTTTGACGGCGCAGGTTTGCCCCACCGCGGAGACGACCCTCATCATCGGCAGCGCCCAGCTCGCGCTGCAAGTTCACGAGTCGTGCGGCCACCCCATCGAGCTCGACCGCGTCCTGGGACAAGAGGCCGCGTACGCCGGTACGTCCTTCCTGACGCTCGATAAACGCGGCCATTTTAAATACGGCTCAGCCATCGTAAACATCGTCGCCGACGC